>VBMV01000101.1 GCA_005878835.1 Gammaproteobacteria bacterium
CGATGTTGACCCCGGCGTTGACGGCATCGCCCCGCCCGCCCTGTTCCTTGTCGATGACCCGCAGGCGTGGATCGACCGTGGACTGATAGACAGCGCGCACCGGCCGGGTCTTGAGGCGTGCGCGGTAGGCCTCGGGAAAGGGCTTGAGGGAGTAGGCGGTGGTGAGCACTTCCAGAGTGCGGTCGGTCGAGCCGTCGTTCACCACGACGATCTCGTACTCCGGGTAATGTTGCTGCAGCGAGTGCAGCGTTCGCAGGATGTTGGCCTCCTCGTTGCGCGCGGGAATCACGATGCTGACGGGCGGTGCGAAGCCGCCGAGCAGGTGCGGGAGCCCGGCCACGTCGCGGCTCTGCATGTAGCGTGCGACGCCGCCGAGCGCGCGGACGATCAACATGGCGTACACGGCATTCAGCGCCAGGAAGTACAGCAGAAAGAACCACTGGGCAGCGAGAAAGAACGACATCATCGGCCGGCTCCGATCCGCATCCGGCCCGTCGGAGACAGGTCCGTCGGCGACAGGTCCGTGCCGGGCTGCCCGGGAGGCGCCCCTTCGGCGATGGCCTGGCTCAGGATGTCTCTGGCGTAGCGATCGCTGAGGGTGCTGTGGATGTCGCGCAGGCGCTGATCGTTCCGCGGCGAGAGGCCGACGATGGCCTGCGCAGCGCGGTAGCGCACCCACCACTCTCGGTCGGCGAGCAACGGCGCCAGCTTCTCCCGATCCGCTCCTCGGCCCATCTTCCCCACACAACCGGCAGCGACCGCGCGCACGTGCCAGCGCGGATGGGTCAGGTAGCGGTACAGCAGCGGCAGATCCTGACGGTCGCCGAACCTGCCGATCACGTGCAGGCAGGGGGCGATGACTTCATCGACGTGAGGCTCGCGCAGGATCTGCCGCACGGTCGGCAGCGCGGTGGAGTAGTCACATACCGCAAGGAAAGGAATGAGCCCGGGCCGGCGCGACTCGGGAGCCTGCAGAAGGGCGCGCGCGAAGGGCCCGGACACGCGCTCCGGACCGATCTCCTCGAGGATGCCCGCGACCTTGGCCGCCGGCCAGTTGAGGTGTCTGACGGCGAGTGACACGACCGTCTCGGTGGCTGCCGCCGGATCGATGCGCGCGATCGCCTGCGTCGCGGCCAGCGATAGCAACGGGTGCCCGGATTGGGCGATCTGGCACAAGCGGGGCCACTCGAGCCTGTCGCGCAGCTGGCCGAGCGTCACTAGGCCCAAGAGCTTCCTGCGCACGCTGCGGCGGCGCAGGAGCCGGCGGGCCAGGCAGTCGATTTTCGTGACGGCGGCGACGCGGCCCATCCAGTGGCAGATTCCCGCATCCTGCTCGTTCCGCTCGCGCAGCGTGTTCCACAGTATCAGCAGCAGGAAGCGTTCGCCGGGAGGAACGGTCGGCAGGGGCCTGGGATTCCTCGCACCGCCCTCGAGCAGTATCGGAGTCCACCGCGCGGACAGCCTGGCGTAGCGGCGCTCCCTCATGAGCAGTACCGCACGCAGACAAAGGATATAGGTCATCATGAGCAGCACGATGACCATCAGGCCGAGCGACCCCCAACGGGTGGCAACCAGTATCGAGACGAAATCCGAGCTCATAAGCGCTATCAGACGCGGTACGCGCCTTGGTTATGTTATTTGACCGCATCACGCGGCACGGATCGCCGAGGGAGGATGCCGCGCCGGCGCACTGCGAGACATACGCACTTCCCGCACTGCGATAGTGACAAGAACCAGCGACGGCACAGCGTGATGCCGTTCACGACTGCGGCAACTGGCACCCGTGATGCGCCGGCAGCGCGACGGCTCCCCCGTTGGGGAGCGCGCTGACCGATCGCAGCGGCGCCGAAGAGTCGCCGGAATTTACATCCTCGAGCGCGCACCGCGGCTCATTAAGTCACGTGCGCCGTGCAAGTCGTTGGCAAACCATCGTGCGACCGGCAGCGGCACGCTGCTTGCAGCGCAGCATCCTGAGCCTTGGCACGGTGGCACGATGAACAACAAGAAGCTCGGCTTGATCGCTTTCGCGGCCTGCCTCGCGATAGCGGTCCTCTGCCTGAGCCCGCCGGTGCCGGCTCAGCCGGCTCGCGGCACCGGGTCAATCGACGCCGGCGCCAACCTCGTCAACCCCCCTCCCAACCAGGATGACGACACGACTGCTGACACCGGCGACCCCAGCGGGGATGCGACGCCTGTGCCCGAGCCGCAAACTCCCGCGCTCGCGTCCCCCTAAGCCGTCGCCGCCGCCGTCAGTCCCGCCGAGCGTGCGCGGCCCATCGCTGGCAGGGTGATCGTCACCGAGAGCCCGCCGCCCTCCGCGTTGCGCGCCGCGATGTGCCCGCCGTGCAGCGCGACCGCGCGCGAGGCGATCGCGAGCCCCAGGCCCTCGCCGCCCGCGCGGCCGTGTCCGCGCGCCGCATCCACCCGGTAGAACGGCTCGAAGATGCGTCCCAGCTCCTGCTCCGGCACGCCGGGGCCCTGATCGCGGATGACGACCTCGACCAGGCCCCCCTGCTGCCCTTCGCCCGCCACGCGATCAGCCGCGATCCCGACCACGGCATCCGCCGGACTGTAACGCACCGCATTGCGGATCACGTTCTCGAAGGCGCTGCGCAGCAGCTCCGGATCACCCCAGACCGGCAGCGGACCCTGCGCCCGCACCTGCACGAGACACCCTTGCGCATCCGCCTCGATGGCCACGTCCGCGACGATGGCGCGCAGCAGCTCGCCGACGTCGACGCTCGAGCGCTCGAGCGCGTGCACGGGGCGCTCCAGGCTCACGAGCTTCAGCGTGCGTGCGATGAGAGCTTCGAGACGCGCCGCCTCGCACTCGATGCGCTCGAGATTGCGCTCCACGGCACCCTCCTCGCGCCGCGCGAGCGACAGCGCGAGTTGCAGCCGCGCCAGCGGCGAGCGCAGCTCGTGCGAGACGTCGCGCAGCAGCTGCTGTTTCGCCTCGAGGAGCAGACGCAGCCGCTCCGCCATGGTGTCGAGGTCGGCCGCGAGGAGCCCGAGATCATTCTGTCGCCCCTTGAGCGCCGGCAGCACCCGCACGTTGAGATCGCCCGCGGCGAGCCGGCGGGTCGCGAGCCGCAGCCGGTCGACGGGAGCGGCGAGGTAGCGGGCGAGGACGTAACACACCGCCCCGCTCACCACGAGGGCGATCGCCAGCAGCGTCAGCGGCACACCCGGCAGCTCCAGCTCGCCGAACAGGCGCGGTCTGTCGTGCACCGGGCCGATGACCACGTGATAGGTGCTGCCGCCTGGGGCCACCAGCACCAGCGCCCCGCCCCTGGGTGCAATGGCGCCCGCGGAGCTGCCTGCCTGCGTGCCGCCGCCGGGGGCCGCAGCCGTAGCGCTCGAGCCTCTCAGGAAAGGCGGCAGCGGCCGCCCGAGGAGCTCCCGGCCTGCGGGCTCTACCACGAAAGTGCGGCCCAAGGGTTCCGCGGGCAACGATTGCAGCCAGCTGCGCAGCGCTGCGGGCCCGCCGGACTCGAAGGCGCGCGCCGCCTGCGCGTACAGCTGGCCGCGCTGTACCGACGGACGGTCGGTGCGGTGTGCGGTGGCGTTGACCGCGACCGTGACCGTGCCCACCAGGATCAGGGCCAGCGCCACCCAGAAGGCGAGAAAGATCCGCCAGTAGAGCGAATGCATGCGCCTAACCCTGCGACGCCGGTGCGCGCGCGGGCGCGAGGGTGAGCGCGTAGCCCGAGCCGCGCACGCTCTGCAGCGTGAGGCGGTCGGTGTGCTTCATGAGCTTGCGGCGCAGGTTGCTCACGTGCGTGTCGAGGCTGCGATCGGTCGGCAGCAGCCGGCGCCCGAGTGCCTGGGTCATGAGCTCATCGCGCGTCACGGTGCGCGTATCCGCGCGCACCAGCAGCTCCAGAATCCGCAGCTCCGCGGACGTGAGCTCCAGGTCGCGATCAGCGATGTCGGCGCGGCGCGCGCGCAGGTCGAGGCGCAGCGGCCCCCACAGGATGAGTCCGCTCGCGCTCTGGCCCTCCCCCGGCATGCGCCGCAACACCGCCCGGATGCGCGCCACCAGCTCGCGCGGGCTGAAGGGTTTGGCGAGGTAGTCGTCGGCCCCCATCTCCAGTCCCACCACGCGATCGACCTCCTCGCCCCGGGCGGTGAGCATGATGACCGGCACACGGCTGACGGCGCGGATGCGGCGCAGCACTTCGAAGCCCGACAGCTCCGGCAGCATCACATCCAGCACCACGAGGTCCACCGCCGCGCGCCCGAGCTGCTCCAGTCCCGCGGGCCCGGTGCCCGCGGTGAGGGTGAGGAACCCCTCCGGGGCGAGGTACTCCGCCAGCATCGCGCACAGCTCCTGATCGTCATCGACGATGAGGAGTGTCGGCTTTGACTCGCCCGGGGCGTCCGCCGGATTCATGACCGCGACGATACACGCTCCGCGGGTTTCCCGGCCCCGGCTGCACGGAAACACAGATTTCTTTGCATTTCTTTACCGGTTGCTTACACCACCGAGCCAACACCTGTGCCAACGTGTCGTTCTCCTGGGGGGTGGCGCGGTGCTCCTGCGCGCCGCCGCAATTTTTGCCTCGCGGGCCGCGCTTGCGGCAGAAGGTGCAGTTGCGCCATCGTGCGGGCAGTCAGATGAGAGGCGCCGATGACCCCCGATCCGGTCCCGCATGACATCACCGCCCCAGGGCAGGCGCGCGAGGCGCGCCGCAGGCGCCTCATCTTCGCGGCCGTGACCGCGGCGGTGCTGGCGGCCGTGATCGCCTGGGCTATGAAGCCCGGCAGTCAGTCCGCGGGCGGGCCCGGCGGCGCGGGCCGGGGCGCATTCAGCGGCGGGCCGGTCCCGGTGCGGGCCGTGGCCGCGACCACCGGCACGGTGGAGGTCACGGTCGATGCGCTCGGCACCGTGAGCGCGCTCAACACCGCGACCATCCACAGCCGGGTCGACGGGCCGCTCCTCAAGGTGCCCTTTCACGAAGGGCAGCTCGTGAAGGCGGGAGACCTGCTCGCCCAGATCGACCCGAGCACGTTCCAGGCGGCGCTCAACCAGGCCGAGGGGCAGCTCGCGAAGGATCAGGCGCAGCTCGCGGGTGCGCGCGTCGACCTCGAGCGCTACACGGGGCTCCTGGCGAAGGATTCCATCGCCCGCCAGACGGTCGATGCGCAGCGCTTCACCGTGCAGCAACTCGAGGGCGCGGCGCGGGCCGACAAGGCGGCGGTCGAGACCGCACGGCTGCAGCTGACCTTCACCCGCATCACCGCGCCGTTTGCCGGGCGCGTGGGGCTGCGCCAGGTCGATCCCGGCAACATGGTTCATGCCTCCGATACCAACGGGCTGGTGGTGCTCACCCAGACGCACCCGATCTACGTGGTGTTCGCGGTGCCCTCCGCGCATCTCGCGCAGATCTATCCGCACTGGAGCCGCGGCGATGCGCTCACCGTCCAGGCGCTCGACCGCGACGGCAAGGTACTGGCCTCCGGCAAGCTCGCCGCCGTCGACAACCAGATCGACACCAGCACCGGGACCATCAGGATCAAGGCGCAGTTCGACAACTCCAACGACGCCCTGTTTCCGGATCAGTTCGTGACCGCGAGGCTCAAGATGGACACCCTCTCCGGCGCCACCCTGGTGCCCGCCGCCTCGGTGCAGCGCGGTGCGCCCGGCACCTTTGTCTATGTGGTCAATGCCGACAACACGGTCAGCCTGCGCAAACTGAGCCTCGGACCCGCCAGCGGGGAGCTGGTCTCGGTGCAGGATGGCGTGCAACCCGGAGAGAAAGTGGTCATCGACGGACTCGACAAGCTGCGCGACGGCGCTCAGGTCGCGTTGATCGCCGACAACATCCGTGGCGCCACCGCCCCCGGCGCACCGCCGCCCCCACCCGCACAGCACCCGCACCGGCGCCGCACCGCCGCGGCCAGCGCGCCAGTGACGCCGCGCCCCAAGCGGATGACGTCGTGAATCCGTCGGCGATCTTCATCGAGCGCCCCGTCGCGACGTGGCTGCTCATGGTGTCGATTCTGCTGGCGGGCGCGGTCGGCTACCGCGCCCTGTCGGTCTCCGCGCTGCCGCAAGTCGACTACCCGACCATCCAGGTCACGACGCTGTATCCGGGCGCGAGCCCCGACGTGACCACCTCGGCGATCACCGCGCCGCTCGAGCGCCAGTTCGGTCAGATGCCGGGCCTGTCGCAGATGACCTCGGCGAGCTCCGGCGGCGCCTCGGTGATCACGCTGCAGTTCGCACTCGCCCTCTCGCTCGACACGGCCGAGCAGGAAGTGCAGGCCGCGATCAACGCCGCGAGCTCCTTCCTGCCGACCGACCTGCCGATGCCGCCCGTGTACAGCAAGGTCAACCCCGCGGACGCGCCCATCCTCAGCCTCGCGGTCAGCTCGGAGACCCTGCCGCTCACCAAGGTCGAGGACCTGGTCGACACGCGCCTCGCCGCCAAGCTCTCCGAAGCCCCGGGCGTGGGCCTGGTGAGCCTGGGCGGGGGCCAGCGGCCCGCCATCCGCATCCAGGTGGACCCGGTGGCGCTCGCCGCGCACGGGCTCTCGCTCGAGGACGTGCGCACTGCGATCGGCAACGCCAACGTCAACCAGGCCAAGGGCAGCTTCGACGGCCCGCTACGCGCCTCCACCATCGACGCCAACGACCAGCTCAGATCCGCGGACGACTATCGCAACATCGTGCTCATGTACAGGAACGGGGCGCCGCTGCGGGTGTCGGACATTGCCGCCGTGGTCGAGACGGCGGAGAACGTCAAGCTCGCGGCGTGGGCCGCCGACCGGCGACAGCCGCAGCCCGCCCCCGCGATCATCGTCAACATCCAGCGCCAGCCGGGCGCCAACGTCATCCAGACCGTGGATCGCATCACCGCGATGCTGCCGCAGCTGCAGGCGAGCCTGCCCGCCTCGATCAACGTCGCGGTGCTGACCGACCGCACCGTCAGCATCCGCGCCTCGATCGCGGACGTGCAGTTCGAGCTGCTGCTGGCGGTGGTGCTGGTGGTGCTGGTCATTTTCCTCTTCCTGCGCAGCGCCTCCGCCACCCTCATCCCGAGCATCGCGGTGCCGCTGTCGCTGGTGGGCACCTTCGGCGTCATGTACCTGGTGGGCTTCTCCATCAACAACCTCACCCTGATGGCGCTCACCATCGCGACCGGTTTCGTCGTGGACGATGCGATCGTGATGATCGAGAACATCTCACGGCACGTGGAGCGAGGCAGCGCGCGTTTGCAGGCGGCGTTCAAGGGCTCGCAGCAGATCGGCTTCACCATCATCAGCCTCACGGTGTCCCTCATCGCGGTGCTGATTCCGCTCTTGTTCATGGGGGACGTCATCGGGCGGCTGTTCCGCGAGTTCGCCATCACCCTCGCCGTGGCGATCCTCATCTCGGCGGTCGTCTCGCTCACCTTCACGCCCATGATGTGCGCGCGTCTGCTCGAGCCGCCGCGCCCGGAGAAGGAGAGCCGTGTGCTGCGCATCGCCGGGGCCGCCTTCGAGAGCCTCGCGGAGCATTACGGGCGATCGCTGAGGTGGGTGCTCGACCGCCAGCGCATGACGCTGCTCGTCGCCATCGGCACCCTGATCCTCACCGTGGTCCTGTATGTCCTCACGCCCAAGGGCTTCTTCCCGCCCCAGGATACCGGCCTCATCCAGGGCATTACGGAAGCGCCGCAGTCGGTGTCCTTCGCGGCCATGGCGCAGCGGCAGGAGGCGCTCGCCCGGGTGCTGCTGCAGGACCCGGCGGTCGAGAGCGTCTCCTCGTTCATCGGCGTGGACGGCGTCAACACCACGCTCAACAGCGGCCGGCTCCTCATCAACATGGTGCCGAAGAGCGCGCGCAGCCTCGACGCCGCCGGGGTGATCCGCCGCCTGCAGCCGCCCCTTGCGGGCGTGGACGGCATCACCGTGTACATGCAGCCGGTGCAGGATCTGACCATCGATGCGCGCGTCAGCCGCACCCTCTACGCGCTGTCGGCCGAAGACCCCGACATGAATGAGCTCGCGGTGTGGGTCAAGAAGCTGGTGGCGCGCCTCAAGACTCTGCCGCAGCTCGCGGACGTGGCGAGTGACCTGCAGGACGAGGGCCTGCAGACCTACGTGGAAATCGACCGCGATGCCGCCGGACGCCTCGGCGTGACTCCGGCGGCGATCGACAATGCGCTGTACGACGCCTTCGGCCAACGCCTGGTGTCGACGATCTTCACGCAATCCAACATCTATCGCGTGGTGCTCGAGCTCAAGCCCGGGGACCCGCAGGGCCCGGGACCCCTGGCGGGCCTGTACGTCGCCGCCGTGAACGGCAACGAGATCCCGCTCGCGAGTGTCGCGCGCATCCGTGAGGGGACCGCGCCGCTCGCGATCAATCACCTCGGGCAGTTCCCGGCCGCCACCGTCTCCTTCAATCTCGCCCCCGGCGCCTCGCTCGGCGAGGCCGTCAGCGCCATCAAGGCGGCGCAGCAGCAGCTGCAGATCCCGGCGAGCGTGCAGATGAGCTTTCAGGGCGCGGCGCTCGCGTTCCAGGGCACGCTCGGCAGCACGCTGTGGCTGATCCTCGCCGCGATCGTGACCGTGTACATCGTGCTCGGAGTGCTGTACGAGAGCTACATCCACCCGGTGACCATTCTCTCCACGCTCCCCTCCGCCGGCGTCGGCGCGCTGCTGGCGCTCATGATCGCCGGCGAAGACCTCTCGGTCGTGGCCATCATCGGCATCATTCTCCTGATCGGCATCGTGAAGAAGAACGCGATCATGATGATCGACTTCGCGCTGCAGGCCGAGCGCGGCGAGGGCAAGCCGCCGCGCGAGGCGATCTACCAGGCAGCGCTCCTGCGGCTGCGGCCGATCCTCATGACCACCATGGCGGCCATGCTGGGGGCGCTGCCGCTGATGCTCGCCTCCGGCATGGGCTCGGAGCTGCGCCGCCCGCTCGGCATCGCCATGGTCGGGGGACTGGCGATGAGCCAGGTGCTCACGCTGTTCACCACGCCGGTGATCTACCTGTACTTCGATCGCCTGGCAGTGCGGCTCGCGAGCTGGCGCGCGCGGGGGCGCGGCGCGGCGCCGCCCGCTGCCACCGCGCCGGCGAGCTTGGGGCACGTGAGCCCAGAGACCCACGCGCACCCGGCATGAGTCTCTCGCGGCCCTTCATCGAGCGCCCGGTCGCCACGACCCTCCTCACCCTCGGCGTGGTGCTGGCCGGCGCCGCGGCGTTCGTGCACCTGCCGGTGGCGCCGCTCCCGCAGGTGGATTTCCCCACCATCTCGGTGAATGCGGGGCTGCCGGGCGCCAGCCCCGAGACCATGGCCGCCACCGTGGCAGCACCGCTCGAACGCTCGCTCGGGCGCATCGCCGCGGTCACCGAGATGACTTCCTCGAGCTCGCTCGGCTCGACCCACGTCACGCTGCAATTTGACCTCAGCCGCGACATCGACGGTGCCGCGCGCGACGTACAGGCGGCGCTGAACGCCGCGCGCGCGCTGCTGCCGACGGGGCTCCCGAGCAATCCCACCTACCGCAAGGTGAACCCCGCGGACGCGCCCATCATGATCCTCGGGCTCACCTCCAAGGCGCTCACCCGCGGCCAGATGTACGACGCGGCCTCCACCATACTGGCGCAGAAGCTGCTGCAGGTGAACGGCATCGGGGATGTCACGGTGGGCGGCAGCTCGCTGCCGGCGGTGCGCGTGGAGCTCAACCTCCCCGCGATGAACGGCTACGGCATCAACCCCGAGGCGGTGCGTGTGGCGCTCGCCACCACCAACGCCAACCGTCCCAAGGGCGCGCTCGAGAGCGGCGCGCGGCGCTGGCAGATCCTCGCCAACGACCAGGCGATGACCGCGGGCGAGTACATCCCGCTCATCGTCGGCTATCACAACGGCGCGGCCGTGCGCCTCGGCGACATCGCGCAGGTGAGCGACTCGGTGCAGGACCTGCGCAACGACGGACTCGCCAACGGCGACCCGGCCGTCATGCTGATCCTGTTCCGCCAGCCCGGCGCCAACATCATCGCCACCGTGGATCGCGTGCGCGCGCTGCTGCCACACCTGCGCGCCACCATCCCGGCGAGCATCGCCCTCAACGTGTACATGGACCGCACCCCGACGATCCGTGCCTCGCTCCACGACGTCGAGCGGGCGCTGGCGATCTCGGTCGCGCTCGTGGTGCTGTCGGTGTTCATGTTCCTGCGCAGCGCGCGCGCCGCCATGGTGCCACTGGTCGCGGTGCCGGTGTCCCTGATCGGCACCTTCGGGGTCATGTATCTCGCCGGCTTCACTCTCGACAACCTCTCGCTCATGGCGCTCACCATCGCGACCGGTTTCGTGGTAGACGACGCGGTGGTGGTGCTGGAGAACGTGTCGCGTCACATGGAAGCCGGGGTGCCGCGTCTGCAGGCGGCGCTGCAGGGCGCGCGCGAGGTGGGTTTCACGGTGCTGTCGATGAGCCTGTCGCTGATCGCGGTGTTCATCCCGATCCTGCTGATGGGCGGGGTGGTGGGACGGCTGTTCCGCGAATTCGCGATCACACTCTCGGCGGCGATCCTGGTGTCGCTGCTGGTGTCACTCACCACGACGCCGATGATGTGTGCGCGCGTGACCGAGGAACACGACGCAGCTCGCAAGCGCGGCCGCTTGTACCAGTTCAGCGAGCGCGCCTTCAACGCCCTGCAGGACGGCTACCGCAGGTCCCTCGAGTGGGCCCTCGCCAACGGCCCCGCCGTGATGCTGATCCTGGCGATGACCGTGGCCCTGAACATCTATCTCTACATCCGCGTGCCGAAGGGTTTTTTCCCGCAGCAGGACACCGGTCTCATGGGCGGCCAGATCCAGGCCGATCAGGCCATCTCCTTCCAGGCGATGCGCGAGAAGCTGCGCTATTTCGTCGACGTCGTGCTGCACGATCCGGCCGTGAGCACCGTCGTCGGATTCACCGGCGGCGGCAAGCGCAACGGCGCCAACATGTTCATCTCCCTCAAGCCGCGTGCGCAGCGCCAGGTGACCGCGGACGCGGTGATCGCGCGCCTGCGCGGCAAGCTCGGGCACGAGCCGGGCGCAAACCTGTACCTGCAGCCGTGGCAGGACATCCGCGTCGGGGGCCGCTCCTCCGGCGCCCAGTACCAGTACACCCTGCAGGCGGACACCATCACCGACCTGCGCGCCTGGGAGCCGCGGGTGCGGCTCATGATGAGCGCCCTCCCCGAGCTCGCCGACGTCAACACCGATGCACAGGACAAGGGACTGCAGACGAGCCTCGTGATCGACCACGACGCGGTCGCGCGCCTGGGCCTGAACCAGGCCGAGATCGACGGCACGCTGAACGACCTCTTCGGCCAGCGCCAGGTATCGACCATCTACCATCCGCTGAACCAGTACCACGTGGTCATGGAAGCGGCGCCGGAGTACTGGCAGAGCCCGGACACGCTGCGCACCGTGTACGTGACGAGCACCGCGGCGACGGGCACCGCGGCGACGAGCACCGCGGCGACGAGCACCGCGGCGACCGGCACCGCGGGGAGCGGTGCTGCCAAGGCTGCGACGACCGGCGCGGCCACGTCGAGCACTGCGGGGACCGGCACGAGCGGCCAGCGTGTGCCGTTGAGCGATTTCTCGCATTACGAGGCGACCTCCACCCCGCTCGCGGTGAACCACCAGGGCCTGTCCGCCGCCTCGACCGTCTCCTTCAACCTGCCGCTGGGGGTGTCGCTGTCACAGGCCACCCAGGCCATCGAGGACGGTTTCGCGAAACTCGGCGCGCCCATCACGGTGCGCGGCAGCTTCCAGGGCACCGCCAAGGCGTTCCAGGATGCGCTCGGCAATCAGCCGCTGCTCATCCTGTCGGCGCTCGTCGCGGTGTACCTGGTGCTGGGCATCCTCTACGAGAGTCTGGTGCACCCGCTGACCATCCTGTCCACGCTCCCCTCCGCGGGCGTCGGAGCACTGCTGGCGTTGCTCGCCACCGGCCAGGACTTCACCATCATCGCGCTCATCGGCGTGATCCTGCTCATCGGCATCGTCAAGAAGAATGCCATCATGATGATCGACTTCGCGCTGCAGATCGAACGCGAACGCCAGTGCAGCGCGCGCGAGGCCATCTACCAGGCCTGCCTGCTGCGCCTGCGCCCGATTCTCATGACCACCATGGCGGCGATGTTCGGCGCGCTGCCGCTCGCGATCGGCAATGGCGATGGGGCGGAGCTGCGCCGCCCACTCGGCATTGCGGTCGTCGGTGGGCTGTTCCTCAGCCAGCTGTTGACTCTGTATACGACTCCCGTCATGTACCTGTACCTCGACCGCTTCCGGCTGTGGGCGAAAGCGCGCCTGCAGCGCTTCTCGAACCCGCTCGAGTCCGCGCCCCCGCGCGGCCCGGCCAGGGTGCGCGGCGCTGAACAGGGGGCCTCGTGAGCGGCGCGGCCCGTCGGGGCGCTGCCCGTCGGCGCGCGGCGCGGCGCCTCCTGCTCCTCGCTCTGGCCGCCGTGGCCGGCTGCCAGTACCTGCCGGTCGGCCCGGTCTACCAGCGCCCGAGCATCGAGGTGCCGGCAAGCTACAAGGAGGCCAGGGACTGGAAGCCGGCCGAGCCACAGGACACGAAGCCGCGCGGCAACTGGTGGGACCTCTACGGCGATCCGGACCTCGACGCCCTCATGCGCCAGGTGCAGGTGTCCAATCAGAACGTGTTGCTCGCAGCGGCCAAATACGACCAGGCGCTGGCGCTGCTCGGCACCGCGCGCTCGGGCTACTTTCCCACGATCACCGCCGATGTCTCCTCCACGCGCAGCCAGAGCGGCGGCGGTGGCAGCGGCACCGCTTCCGCCAGCGCGGCGGCGGCGGGCAAGAGCACCACCACCCAGGATCGCGTGAGCCTCGCCACCAACTGGGAGATCGATGTGTGGGGGCGCGTCCGCCGCACCGTCGAATCCAACCGCGCCTCGGCGCAGGCGAGCGCGGGCGATCTGGCCGCCATGCTGCTCTCGGAGCAGGCGACGCTCGCCCAGGCTTACTTCCAGCTGCGCGTGACGGACCTGGATCTCGCACTGCTGGAGCGCTCGATGGACGGTTACCAGAAGGCGCTCGAGGTCACGCAGAATCGCTACCAGGCAGGCGTCGCGCAGCGCTCGGACGTGACCCAGGCGCAGACGCAGCTCGAGAACGCGCGCGCCCAGTGGCTCGACCTCGGCATCACCCGTGCGACCCTCGAGCACGCCATCGCGGTGCTCATCGGCAAGCCTCCGGCGGCGCTGTCGATCGCGCGCAAGGATGAGACGCCGGCGATCCCTGCGATCCCGCTGACGCTGCCCTCGCAGCTGCTCGAGCGCCGCCCTGACATCGCCGCCGCCGAGCGCCGCGCCGCCGCCGCCAACGCCCAGATCGGCGTGGCGCGCGCGGCATGGTTTCCGACGCTCTCGCTCGCCGCCTCCGGGGGTTACGCAAGCGACGGCTTCTCGAGGCTGTTCGAGCTGCCGAACCGCTTCTGGTCGCTGGGGCCGGACCTCGCCGGCACCCTGATCGATTTCGGCGCCCGTCACTACCAGGTGCGGGCCGCGATCGCGAACTACGATCAGAGCGTGGCCACCTACCGGCAGACGGTCCTGAGCGCCTTCCAGGACGTGGAAGACAATCTCGCGACGCTGGCGGTGCTCGCCAGGGAATCGGTCGCCGAGCGCGCCGCCGCGGATGCGGCCGCCGAGACGCTCACGATCGCACAGAACCAGTACAAGGCGGGCACGGTGGATTACCTCAACGTGGTGTCCGCGCAGAACTCTTCTCTGAGCGCGGAGCGCGCCTGGCGCGACATCACCAACCGCTCCCTCGCCGCCAGTGTGAACCTGCTCAGGGCGTTGGGCGGGGGCTGGAGCGCCGACAGCCTGCGATAGCCGAGCGCCGCCGGCTGCGGGGCCCGCGGAGCGACCCGAACCTACGCCGGGTTCTCCAGGCTGAATGCCTGGCGGTGGTCGTCGTAGGCGAAGACTTCCCCGTAGCGGCCCCAGCTGATGATGGTGCGCAGGGTCTGCTCGGCCGCCTCCTCCGCCATGTAGTCCTCGAGCTCATCGAAGAAACGGCTCTTGGGCGCCGAGTGACTGGCGCGCTCGTCCAGCACCCGGCGCACGTGCGCGGCGAGCGGCACGTAGGTAATGAGGTGGCGGGCGAAGAGCTTCTTGCGATCGTCGGTGTCGTCGCGGGCGAACTGCAGCCCGGCTTCCGTGAGGCGGATGTCGCCGCCCTCGACTTCCGCAAGGCGCAGCAGCTGCAGCGCCTCCGCCGCCGGGAACAGGTCGTCGACCTCCATGTGCAGCGCCTGCGCGATCGCCGGCAGATCCGCCTGTCCGTCGTACGGCGGCTCGCTCACCGCCTGCATCAGACCCGCCAGAACGTTGGAGGACACGTGCGTGAGCGTCGTGCCGATGCCGGTGCCGGGAAAGCGCTCGGTCCTCGGACCGACGCGCTCGCCGCGCGGCTTGGCGGTCATCTCCACGTACACCCGGTCCACGAGCGCGCGAAAGCGCGGGTCGAGCGCATGGCGCGGCTGGGGCAGATCGACGGGAATCTCGCCCACCACGCGCCCCGGCTTGGTGGAGAAGATCAGCAGCCGATCGCACATCTCCACCGCCTCCTCGATGTTGTGCGTCACCAGCAGCACCGACCTGATCGGCAACTGCCCCTCGCCCCACAGGTTGAGGAAGTCGTTGCGCAGGGTCTCGGCGGTCAGCACATCGAGAGCGGAAAACGGTTCGTCCATGAGCAGGATGTTGGGATGCACCACCAGCGCACGCGCGAAGCCCACCCGCTGGCGCATGCCGCCGGAGAGCTCGCGCGGATAGGCGGACTCGAAGCCGTCGAGGCCTATGAGGTCGATCGCCTGCAGCGAGCGCCGGCGCATCTCCGGCTCCGGCATGCCGAGAGCCTCCAGGCCGAGCTGCACGTTCTCCAGCACCGTCAGCCACGGGAACAGCGCGAAGCTCTGGAACACCATGGCGATGCCCGCGGCCGGGCCGGTCACCGCATGGCCGAGATAATTCACCACGCCCGCGGAGGGCTCGTCGAGTCCGGCGATCGCGCGCAGCAGCGTCGACTTGCCGGAACCGGAGCGCCCCAGCAGCCCCACGATCTCGCCCGGGCGCAGCGTGAGATTGACGTTCTCGAGCACCAGGAGCTCGTCCCCGTCGGGCTTGCGGAAGGACTTGCAGCAACCCTGCACGTCGAGCAGTGGCGCGAGATTGAGCGCCGGGGCGGTCACGTTCACGGTGTTCTCCTCGCCCGAAGACCCTTCAGCTGATGCGGAACTTGCGCTCGGCGCGCGCATACAGCGGCCGCCAGAACAGCCGGTTCAGCGTGACGACGAACAGGCTCAACACCATGATGCCGAGCACGGTGCGCTGAAAGTCCGCAGCGCTGGTGGCCTCCGCGATATAGGCGCCGAGCCCGTGCGCCGTGAGCTTCTCCCTGCCCCAGCTCACCACTTCCGCCACGATGCTCGCATTCCACGAGCCGCCCGAGGCGGTGATGGCGCCGGTGAGGTAGAAGGGGAACACCGCCGGCAAGCCGACCCGGCGCCACCACAGCCAGCCGCGCACCCCGAGGTTTTCCCCGGCGTAGCGCAGGTCCGGGGAGAGCGCCGAGGCGCCCACGATCACGTTGAAGAGAATGTACCACTGAGTGCCCAGGATCATGAGCGGGCTCAGCCAGATGTCCGGGTTCAGCTTGAGCAGCACGATGCCGGACACCACGATGGGAAACAGCAGGTTCGCCGGGAAGGCGGCCAGGAACTGCGCGATCGGTTGCACGATGCTGGCGACGCGGGGGCGCAGCCCGACCCACACGCCGATCGGCACCCAGATGAGGCTGGCGAGCGCGATCAGCACCGCCACGCGCAGCAGCGTGAGAAGCCCCAGCAGGATGACCCGGCCGATCTCGGCCGCATGCACCTCCCCGAGAACGAACCGCGTGGTCTTCCACAGCGCCGCCAGTCCTATGAGCCCGAGCAGCGCGTACCAGGCGTAGTCGATCCAGCGCGCACCTCGGGGGCCGCCCGGGCGTGGCCGGGGCGCCGCCGCCGGCGCGCGCGGCTTCATGCCGGCACGCAGCACGGCGGCAAACGCGCGGGCGATGAGGCCGAGAAAGCGCGAGCGGCGCATCATGGTGAGCGCCCACGAGCGGCTGGGCGTGAGCCCGGTCTCCTGCTCGAGGCGAAACCAGTCGGCGCTCGCGGTCAGCGGACGGAACAGCAGCTGGTCGAATATCAGAATGACCACGAACATCGCGGCAATCGCCCAGCCGATGGCGGCGAGGTTCTTCTGCTCGATGGCGAGCGCGATGTAGGAGCCGACGCCCGGCAGGGTCACCGTGGTGTTGCCGACGCTGATGGCCTCGGCGGCCACGACGAAGAACCAGCCCCCGGACATGGACATCATCATGTTCCAGATGAGCGCCGGCATGCCGAACGGCACCTCCAGGCGCCAGAAGCGCATCCAGGGGCTCAACTGGAAATTGCGCGCCACCTCCACCAGCTCGTCCGGAATGCTGCGCAGCGAGTGATAGAAGCTGAACGCCATGTTCCACGCCTGGCTGGTGAAAATCAGGAAAATGGCGGCCATTTCCGCGCCCGCCACACGCCCGGGCGTGAGCTGCAGGAAGAACAGGATGGTGATCGAGAAGCCCAGGATCGGCACCGACTGCAGGAAGTCCAGCAGCGGCACCAGGATCACTTCGGCCCGCCGGCTCCTGGCGGCGAGCGTCGCGTAGCTGAAGGTGAACACGAGCGAGGCCAGCATCGCGATCAGCATGCGCAGCGCGGTGCGCGCGGCGTAGCCGACGAGCGCCGCGGGCGAGAGCGAGATCGGCGTCGCCTGCAGTCGCGCGAGCGAGCCGGCGAGTCCGTGCGCCGCCTGCGCGACATACACGAAGAAGGCAAACACCAGCACCAGGGCGAGCAGGTCCCAGCCGCCGGGCACGTAGCGGGTCCGCAGAACCGAGATCGGCAGCCGCTCGATGCGCATCCGGCGGAGTGTGCCCGAACGAGGTGACGATTGGCACCGTTTTACCCGCGCGCCGGCCGGCGCTGTGCACTCCCGAGGAGCCGCGCCGTGCAAAACACCGCGCGACTGTCGTACGATACTTTGTCATGAAAGCAAACTTCCTCCAGGCGGCTCTGGCCGCCACGCTCGCACTGGCCTGGGCCGCCGCGTCGCACGCCCAGAGCGCGCCAGCCTCCGACACCAAGACGGTCATCAAGGAAGACGCCAAGACAGTCGGGCATGCGGTGGCGCACAGCGCCCGCACCGTCGGGCACTCGGTTGCCGAGAAGACCCGCAAGGCCCGGGACACGATCCGCGATGACTCGAAGAAGGCCGGTCACGCGGTCGGGCACAGCGCCAAGGCCGTCGGCAGGACGGTCAAGGACAGCGCCGAGAAGGTCAAGACGACCGTGACGCGCAAGTCCGACGAGCCGCAGCCGAAGAACTAAGCGCTTCGATCGTGCGGCCGATGCGCGCGTCACCGGGCCTGCAACTGGACTACGTCTCACCGGCCGAATACCAGGCGGCACGGTGGGGCGACGTGCTGGGTGTCGCCACTTTCAACGGCGCCGCGGACTCGCCGTCCGCGGCGGCGGAAATCCCCGTCGCGCAGGTCAGCACCCCGGTGCTGCCCGGCACGGGACATGTCTGCGAAGTGTGGCGCTGCGACACGCCGGCCACCTCCGGCCGGCGCGAGCGGGTGCGCTTCCGCAGCACCGCCGACATGCTGTTTGGCTGCATCGCCCTCACCGAAGCGACCGAATGCCCCACGCCGGCGGCCGGCGCCCCGCTGCACAGCGCCCTGCACGAAGCCACGACGCAGGCCTATCGGCAGATCTGCGCGACGCTCGATGCGCAGAACTACCCGCACCTGCTGCGGGTGTGGAACTACCTGCCAGACATCAACCGCGATTCCCATGGCTCCGAGCGCTACTGGCAATTCAACACCGCGCGTCAGCAGGTGCTGCGCGAGTGCGGCCGCGCGCTCACCGGCAGCGTGCCGGCGGCCTCCGCGCTCGGCGCCGCCAGCGACAGTCCCCTGGTGGTGTACTTCCTGGCTGCTCGCACCGCGCCCACTTTCCTCGAGAATCCCCGCCAGCTGAGCGCCTACCATTACCCGCGGCAGTACGGCAGTCACAGCCCGGTGTTCTCGCGCGCGACACTGCTGCGCCAGAGCGGGGGGCTCGCTCTGTTCATCTCCGGCACCGCGAGTATCGTCGGTCACAGATCGCTCCACGTCGGCGACACCGCCGCCCAGACGCGCGAGACCCTGGCCAACATCGAGGCGCTGCTCGCGGAAGCCAACCGCGTGGCGCGCAGCGCGCGCTTCGGGCTCGGTGGGCTCGCCTGCAAGGTGTACGTGCGCCGGCCCGCGGACCTGCCGGTCATCAAGGCGGAGCTGGCTGCCGCACTCGGCGCCGGCGCCAAGGTCATCTACCTGCAGGCGGACATTTGCCGCCAGGATCTGCTGGTCGAGATCGAAGCGACCGGAATGTGTCCCCTGCACACCGATGCCTGAAGCTGCACGTGAAGCTGCACGCGCGCCGAGTTTGACATGCGCACCCGGAAAGTCGCGCCGCTGGTGCTGCTGACGGCTGCGGCGCTGGCCGCGGCGGCCTGCGCTGCCGCGCGCGCCGAGCCCAGGCCGTTGTGGGAATTTGGCCTCGGGGCGGGCGCGCTGGTATTCAACGATTACCGCGGCGCGGCTACGGTGCACGTGTACCCGGTGCCGGTGCCGTATCTGGTATACCGCGGAAAGTTTCTCAGATCCGATCACCGCGGCCTGCGGGGCAGGCTCCTCGACCAGGACCGGGTCGCGCTCAACCTGAGTGTCAACGGCACCACCCCGGTGCGCAGCGACTCATCGAGGCACGGCATGCCGGACCTGCGCCCGACGCTCGAGGTCGGGCCGTCCCTGGATGTGCACCTGTGGAAGAGCGCCACTGCGCTGGTCACGCTCGACGTGCGCCTGCCGGCCCGCGCCGCGTTCACGGTCGAGGCCTCTGCGCGCATGGTCGGCCTGTTCCTCGCGCCGCACGTCAATCTCGACATCGCGCAGCGGCGCGGAGCGGATGGCTGGAAGCTGGGACTGCTCGCCGGCCCGCTGTTCGCCAATCGCCGCTATGACGATTACTTCTACAGCGTCGCGCCGCAGTACGCGACGGCCGACCGGCCGGCGTTCCAGGCGCACGGCGGTTACGCGGGAACCCAGTTCATCGCCGCGCTGACGCGACGCTACCCCTCCTGTTGGCTCGGCGCGTACCTGCGCCACGACACACTCGCCGGCGCGAGCTTTGCCGACAGCCCGCTCATCAGGCGCGACCGCTACTGGTCGGGCGGCTTCGGTGTTGCCTGGATCATCCGGCGCTCTTCACGGCTCGTGGACAGCGAAGATTGACTGCCTCCCACACGCACCTCGTATTGATCCCGAGCTACAACCCGGGCCGCAAGGGTGTCGAGACGGTGCGCGCCGCACGGGCGCAGTGGGCTCCGGTGTGGGTGATCGTCGATGGCAGCACGGACGGCTCGGGCGAGGCGTTCGCACAGCTGGCGGGCAGCGATCCACAGCTGCGCGTGTTGGTACGCGCCAGCAACGGCGGCAAGGGGGCGGCGCTGCTCGATGGCCTCATCGAGGCACAGCGCGCCGGCTTCACTCACGCGCTCGCCATGGATTCCGACGGCCAGCACCCGGCGCAGTGCATCGCTGCCTTCATGGCCGCCTCCCTGGCCGCACCGCAGGCCATGATTCTGGGCGAGCCGGTATTCGATGCCAGCGTGCCGCGTATCCGCCGGCGCGGACGCAGGATCGCCAACTGGTCCACCAATCTCGAGACGCTGTGGGCCGGAATCCACGACACGCTGTTCGGCTTTCGTGTCTATCCCATCGCGCCGCTCCTCGACTCGATGCGCAGGAGCCGCTGGATGCGGCGCTTTGATTTCGACCCCGAGGCGGTGGTGCGCCTGAGCTGGCGCGGCGTTCCCGCCCTCAACCTGCCCGCCCCGGTGCGCTACTTCACCGCCGCGGAGGGTGGCGTCTCACACTTTAACTACTGGCGCGACAACGTGCTGCTGACGTCCATGTACCTGCGGCTCCTGCCCGGCTTCCTGATCCGCCTGCCGCTCCTCATCGCGCGGCGCCTTGTATAATGGCGGCTGCCAACGCCCAAGCTCCGTCAAGGTCTCATGTCAGAGAAAGTGTCGCCCCTGCGGCAGCCCACCGCCCCGGCCAGCGCCGCCGCACTCGTGCACGAGGTCGCCGGCCTCATCGTCGCGGCCCTGAACCTGGACCTCGCCCCCGCCGACATCGATGCAGACGCGCCCCTCTACGGTGAGGGCCTGGGTCTGGACTCGATCGACATCCTGGAAATCGCGCTGGTCGTGTCCAAGCAGTACGGCGTGCAGCTGCGTGCCGACAGCGAGGAGAACGAGCGCATCTTCGGCTCGCTGCGCCGGCTCGCCGACTACATCACCGCGCACAGGACTAAGTAGACATCGCACCCCTGCCGCTGATAGCGCATACCTCCGCCGACGCGGTCATCGCCTACCGCGCCGGGGTGCCGATTCTCGCAACGCAGTTCCTCGCCGACCTCACCCGGGTGGCACAGCTCCTGGGCGCCGGCGCCCACGTGCTCAACGCGTGCGCGGACCGCTATCACTTCACGGTGGGTCTCGCCGCGAGTCTCGTGTCCGGCAAGCTGAGCCTGCTGCCCTCGACGCACACCCCCGAGGTCATCCGCCAGCTCACCGCCTTCGCCCCGGATGTGATCTGCCTCACCGACGAAGTCGATTGCGACATCGACCTGCCGCGCGTCCCGTTCCCCGGCGCCGCCGCCGCGGGCAGCGCGAGCCCGGCGCCCGTGCCCGCGATCGACACTGCGCAGCTCGCCGCCTGCGTGTTCACCTCCGGCTCCACGGGCACGCCGGTCCCGCACCGCAAGAGCTGGGGCCGGCTCATCGCCTGCGTGCGCGAGGAGGCCAATCGGCTGGGACTGTCCGGCAGCACCTGCGCCATCGTCGCCACGGTACCGCCGCAGCATATGTACGGCTTCGAATCGAGCGTGCTGCTGGCGCTGGGGTGCGGGCACGCGCTGTGCGCCGAGCGTCCTTTCTACCCCGCCGATATCGCCGCCGTGCTCTGCGCCGTGCCGCGCCCGCGGATCCTCGTCTCGACCCCGATTCACCTGCGCGCGCTGCTGGAGTCCGGGACCGCGCTGCCGCCGGCGGATCTGATCGTGTCGTCCACCGCGCCTCTCACCCCACAGCTCGCCGCCGAGGTGGAGCAGCGTTTCAACACCCGGCTGCTGGAGATCTACGGCTCCACCGAGACCGGCCAGATCAGTGCGCGCCGCCCGACGCACACCCCCGAGTGGCGGCTGTGGCCGGGGGTCACGCTGTCGGTGAGGGACGGGGAGACCTGGGCGCAGGGCGGTCACATCGAGCAGCCGACGCGCCTGTGCGACGTGCTGGAGATGACGGGCGAGGAGACCTTCCTGCTGCACGGGCGGGTGGCGGATCTGGTCAACATAGCCGGCAAGCGCAGCTCGCTCGCGTACCTGAATCAGCAGCTGAATTGCATCCCCGGTGTCCTCGACGGCGCCTTCTTCCACTTCGATGACTCGCGCGCCTCGCACGCCGGCGTCGCCCGCGTGGCCGCCTGCGTGGTCGCCCCGCAGCTGGATGCGGCCCGGGTGGTGCAGGAGCTGCGCCGGCGGATCGATCCGGCTTTCCTGCCGCGCCCGCTGCTGTTGGTGGCGCGCCTGCCGCGCACCAGCACCGGCAAGCTTCCGCAGGAGGCCCTGAGGTCCCTCGCCGCGGCGCACCTGCAGTCAGGCGGGATCGCGTGAGCGCCGTCACCGTCACCATCGCCGCGGAGCACCCGGCGCTCGCCGGACACTTTCCCGGCGCGCCGATTCTGCCCGGCGTGCTGCTGCTCGATGAGATGCTGCGCGCGGTGGAGCAGGAGCGCTCGTGCGCCGGCATGCGCTGGCGCATCGGCGCGGCCAAGTTCGTGAAGCCGGTGCGCCCGGGGGAGACGCTGACGCTCGAGCACGAGCCCCTGCCGAATGGCTCGATCGCGTTCCGCATCGCGAGCGCCGGACAGGCGGTCGCGCACGGGGTGCTCGTGCCCGCGATCGCGCCCACCGGGCCGCATGACGCCCGGGGCGCTGCCGTCCCGGCCGGCCCGCGGGTGAGCGCCGCGCAATGGGCGGACGCACCCGAGCGCGGCAGCGCGACCCTGCTGCGGATCATGATCTTCCTGTCACTGCGGCTCGGCCGCCCCGTGGCGCGCTGTCTGCTGCATCTCATCGCGGCCTACTTCTTCGCGTTCGCGCCCGGCGCGCGCCGCAGCTCGCGCCAGTATCTGCGCCGGGCGCTCGGGCGCGAGCCCGGCGCCCGGGATCGCTACCGGCAGGTGTTTGCCTTTGCCTCGACCATTCTCGATCGCCTCTATCTGATGCGCGAGCGCTACGGCCTGTTCGCGATCTCGATCGAGGGTGAGGAACTGATGCGCGACACGGTGGCGCGCGGCAGCGGGGCGTTTCTGCTCGGCGCGCACCTGGGGAGCTTCGAGATCATGAGCGCGGTGGGGCGGCGCCAGCCGGGTCTGCGCGTGGCGATGGCGATGTACGAGCACAACGCCAGCCGGGTCGCCGCGTTCTTCAGAGCCGGCAACCGGGTGAGCGCGCCGGAGATCATCGCGCTCGGGCAGCTCGGGGCGATGCTGCGCATCCGCGACTGCCTGGATGCGGGCAAGTTCGTCGGCATGCTCGCCGACCGCACCATCGCGGCTGCCCCGGCGCAGCTCGTGAGCTTCCTCGGACGTGCGGCGCTGTTTCCCTCGGGCCCCATGCGCGCCGCGGCCGCCTTGAGGCGCCCGGTGATTTTCATGACGGGCCTGTATCGCGGCGGCAATCACTACCACGTGGTGTTCCGGCAGATCGCCGATTTCTCACGGCCCGAACCGGCGGGCCGCGAGGCGGCGGTGCGTGATGCGGTCGCGCGCTACGTGGCGCTGCTGGAGGCGCACTGCCGCAGCGATCCGTACAACTGGTTCAACTTCTACGACTTCTGGCACGGCGCCGATGGCGGCGAGACCGCCTCTGCGCGCGGCGTGATAGGGGTGCCCCGTGACCACCCATGAGATCCACGCGGGCCGTGCGGCGCTCGCACTGGCGTGGGTGTGCGCCTGCGCTTCCACGGCCCCCGCCGCGCCTCGCGCCCCACCCGCCTGCGACGCTCAATCCGACCAGGCGGCCGCATTCGATGAGCTCATGCGGCTGCTCGCCACGCGCCGCCACGGCCACGTCAGGTTCGAGGAACTCCACCAGATCGCGATGCTCGAGCGTCCGCTCGAGTCCTCGGGCGAGCTCGTGTACGAGGCGCCGGATCACCTCGAAGAGCGCACCCTCGCCCCCAGGGTCGAGACGCTCGTCCTCGATCACGGCGTTCTCACCGCGCGCCGCGGCTCTCGCAGCACCACTCTCCCGCTGCGCGAGTACCCGCAGGTCGCACCGTTCGTGGCGATCGCGCCGCCCTCGAGCGCCTCTTTCGCGTCGGGTTCACCGGGGATCTCGCTCACTGGACGCTGCGGCTCACGCCCGCGGATTCGACCCTCGAGCGCGCCGTGAAGGAGATTCGCATCGAAGGCGCTCGAGAGGCGATCCGCACGGTAGAGATTCGACACAGCGACGGCGACCGCTCCGTCCTCACCATCGGTCCCGAAATCCCGCCATGAGGCGCGCGGCCGGTGCCGCCACCCTGATCTGGGTGCTGCTGGTGCTCGTCGCTGTGGTAGTCGTTGCGCGCGCGACCTACGTCGCAGACCTGTCGGCGTTTCTGCCGCGCACTCCCAGCCCGCAGCAGCGCCTCCTCATCGAGCAACTGCGCGAGGGCCCGGCGGCGCACCTCATCATCGTGGCGCTCCAGGGTGCGGATGCACGCACGCGAGCGCGCGGGTCGACACGGCTCGCGAGGCTTCTTGCGTCCGATCCTGCCTTCGTCGCCGTCAACAACGGGGATGCCGCGCGGCTCGAGCGCGATCGGGAGTTTCTGTTTCGCCATCGTTACCTGCTGAGCGCAGACGTCACCCGGCAGCGCTTCACGGCACAGGGACTGCGCGCCGCGATCAGCGACTCCCTCGACAGGCTGGCCTCGCCCGAGGGGCTCCTCGTCAAGCCCTTGTTCGCGCGCGATCCGACCGGCGAGCTGCTCGGGATCATCGACTCCCTCGGACCCGGGCAGGCTCCGCATACCACCGAGGGCGTGTGGAGCTCGCCCGACGGCACGCGCGCGCTGCTGCTCGTGCAGACACGGGCGGCGGGATCGGATACGGATGCGCAGCAGGCGGCATGCGAAGCCATCCGGCGCGCGTTTGCGGCCGTGCCGGCCGCGCTCCCTGTAGGCCAGGGCGGCGCGCTGAGGCTGCTGATGAGCGGACCGCCGGTGTTCGCGGTCGCCTCGCGCGCCATCATCAAGAGCGAGGTCGTACGGCTCTCCTCGATCAGCGCCGCGCTCATCGTGGTGCTGCTGCTCGCGGTGTATCGCTCCCTGCCCGCGCTGCTTCTCACCCTCGTGCCGGTGGCCTCGGGCGCGCTCGCGGGTGTCGCCTGCGTCGCGGCCGGCTTCGGCGCCGTGCATGGCATCACGCTCGGGTTCGGCATCACGCTGATCGGTGAGGCGGTGGACTACTCCATCTACCTGTTCATCCAGGCTGCAGCCGACTTTCGCCACCTGGTGTGGCCCACCATCCGCCTGGGGGTCCTGACCTCCATCTGTGGATTCGCGGCGCTGCTGCCGTCGGCCTTCCCCGGCCTCGCGCAGCTCGGGCTTTATTCCATCGCCGGACTCATCGCGGCGGCGCTCGTCACGCGCTTCGTCCTGCCCGCCTGGAGGCAGCGCGTGCACCCGATCCGCGACCTCACGGCAGCAGGCGCGGCACTGGCGCGCTTTCTCGAGCGCGCCGCAAGCGCACGCGCAGCGTTGGTGCTGGTGCCGGTGCTCAGCGCCACAGTGCTGTACGCGCATCGTGGCGCGCTCTGGAGCCGCGAGCTGGCTTCGCTGAACCCGGTGTCGCTCGCGGACCAGGCGCTCGATGAGCGGTTGCGTGCCGACGCCGGCGTCCCGGACGTGCGTTTCCTGGCGATCGCATCCGGCCCCGACCGCGAAGCCGCGCTCGCGGCCGCGCAGACCCTGAGCGAGCGCCTCGCCCCGCTCGTCGAGTCAGGCGTGATCGGTGGCTTCGAGTCCCCGGCACGCTTCCTGCCGCCGCTCGCGACCCAGCGCGCGCGCCGCGACGCTCTTCCCGCCGCCCTCGAGCTGCGCGCGCGGCTGACGACGGCGCTCTCCGGCCTGCCGGTGAGGGCCGCGGTGCTCGAGCCGTTCATCGACGACGTCGAGGCAGCGCGTCACGCTCCACCCGTGACCCCGGCCGACCTGGCCGGCACATCGCTCGGCGCCGCGGTGGATGCGCTGCTGGTACAGGGGTCCGGCGGCTGGTCGGCACTGCTGCCGGTGTCGGCGACTTCAGGGGATCTGTCGAGCGCGGCCGTTGCGCAGTTGCGCGCTGCGGTCGCGGCCGACCCCGCCGCGCACGCCGCGGTGCTCGATCTGAAGGGGGAAGCCGACCGGCTCTACACGGGCTACCTCTCGGCAGCGCTGCGACTGGCACTCGCCGGATTCGCCGCCATCGTGCTGCTGCTCGTGATCGCGCTGCGCAGCCTCGCGCGGATGCTGCGGGTGGTGCTGCCGCTTGCCCTGTCGGTCCTCGCCGTCGTGGGGCTGCTGGCGGCGGCGGGGCGGCAGCTCACCATCCTGCACGTCGTGGGCCTGCTCCTCACCGTGGCGGTCGGCTCCAACTACGCGTTGTTCTTCGACCGCACCCGCGCACAACCGCACACCGGGTCGGTGCCGCGCACCCTCGCCTCACTGCTGGTCGCGAACCTGGCCACCGTCGTGACATTCGGAGTGCTGGCCGTCTCGCGCGTGCCGGTGCTCGCGCATCTCGGCTCCACGGTGGCCCCGGGGGCGCTGCTCGCGCTGCTGTTCTCGGGAATGTTGGCCGGATCGGCCATGCGCCCCGGCGCGGGCGCCCGGCTGATGCCGCGCTGACGGATGCGCACGATCCTGCAAGCAGCCCACATCGGCCAGGCGGCACCCATCCGCGTGGTGATGCTGCCGGCCGCGTACTCGCGCCCCGAGGACTTCGTGCGCGAGGGCTTCGTCGAGGCGGTGCGCGCGCGCGCCCTGGCCGTCGATCTGGTGTTCGCCGCGCCCGAGCTGCCGCAGGTCGTGGATCGCAGCGTGCTCGATAGTTTGCACGAGGACATCGTCCGGCCGGCGCAGCGGGCGGGCTGCGCGGTCTGGGTCGGCGGGATCTCACTCGGCGGCTACATTGCCCTGTCGTATGCGGCACGACATGCACGGGAGCTCGCGGGCGTGTGCGTGCTCGCCCCCTACCTCGGCAGCCACATCATCACCGGCGAGATCGAGCGTGCCGGCGGCGTGCACCGCTGGAGTCCCGGCGAGCTCGCGGACGATGAAGACGAGCGCCACCTCTGGCGCTTCATCAGGACCCACGGCGCCGCTTCCCTCACCGTGCATCTCGGCCTCGGGCGGGACGATCGCTTCGCGGCGCGTCAACGCTTGATGGCGGCCGCGCTCGCCCCCGAAGCCGTCGACACGGTGCCCGGCGGGCATGACTGGCCCACCTGGCGCACGCTGTGGGAACGATTTCTGGACGCGCGCTTGAGGCCCCACCCTGCGCTGGCGGGTCGCCCCGGAAGGCAGCCCGGCTAGGCGCTGGCTCGCACGGTAGCGCCCGAGCCGCTGTTGATGTACCACCGGCACCCATGGCCGAGCCTTCGAGCCAACATCGTAGCGGGACCTCGGGGTTGATCCGCGGCTCCGTGGCGTGGCACGCCGCCGCCGCGGCCGTGACGCTCGTGCGGCCGCACTGGTGGCGCTGGAGCCTGTGCGCCGTGGTGGCCGATCATCTGCTGCTCACCGCCGCAGGACTGTGGCCGAGGAGCTGCCTGCTCGGCCCGAACTGGACCCGGCTGCCGGCCGCTGCCGGTGGCGCGGGGGCGATCGCCATCACCATCGACGATGGCCCCGACCCCGAGGTCACCCCGCACGTGCTCGCGCTCCTCGAGCGGCACGGCGCCAGAGCCACCTTCTTCTGCATCGGCGAGCGGGTGGCCCGACACCCGGGCCTGGCCCGCGAGATCGTGCGGTGCGGCCACGGCATCGAGAATCACAGCCAGCGCCATCTGCAACGCTTCTCGCTCCTCGGGCCCCGCGCGCTGGCGCGGGAGATCGGCTGCGCGCAGCAGGCCATCGCGGCGGCGACCGGCGAAGTCGCGCAGTTCTTCCGCGCGCCCGCGGGCTTGCGCAACCCCTTCCTCGAGCCGGTGCTGGCGCGCGCCGGTCTGCGCCTGGTGAGCTGGACCCGGCGCGGCTTTGACACCGTGAACGGCAGTGCGCCTCGCGTGCTCGGCAAACTCACACGCCACCTCGCAGACGGCGACATCCTGCTGCTGCACGATGGACACGCCGCGCGCACCGCCGCCGGGGGCGCGGTGATCCTGGAGGTGCTGCCGCCCCTGCTGGCGGCGGTCACCGCCGCGCGGCTCACCCCCGTCACGCTGCGCGCGGCCGCGGATCGTGCCGGGAGACACTGACGTAGACTGGCGCGCATGGATCCGCTCGCGCTCACGAGCTTCACGGCCACGAGCTGCATCGGTCGCGGTGTCGCCGCCACGCTCGCCACGCTGCGCGAGCGGCGCACCGGGCTCGCCCCGTGCGCCTTCGAGACGGTGAGGCTCGACACCTGGGTGGGCGAGGTTGCGGGCGTCGATGAGGCCCCGCTGCCTGCGACGCTGCGCGAGTTCGAGTGCCGCAACAATCGCCTGGCCCACCTCGGCCTCGCCCAGGACGGTCTTGCCGAGGCGGTGCAGCGCGCCGCCGGGCGCTACGGGCGTGAGCGCGTCGGGGTGTTTCTCGGCACCAGCACCTCAGGGATCCTCGAGACCGAGCTCGCCTACCGCGAGCGCGACCCGGTGAGCGGTGCGCTGCCGGCGCACTTTCGCTACCGCGGCGCGCACAACACGTTCTCGCTCGCGGCGTTCGCGCAGCAGGCCCTGCAGCTGTCGGGCCCGGCCGTGGTGATCTCGTGCGCGTGCTCCTCGAGCGCCAAGGTGTTCGCCTCGGCGCGGCGCGCCATCGAGGCGGGGCTGATCGACGCCGCGCTCGTCGGCGGGGTGGACTCGCTGTGCCTCACCACGCTCTATGGCTTTCACTCCCTGCAGCTGGTGTCGCGCACGCCGTGCCGGCCCTTCGACGTCGCGCGCGACGGTATTTCCATCGGTGAAGCCGCGGCGTTCGCGCTGCTCGAGCGTCCCGGGGCGAGCCTGGACGCGAATGCGGTGCTGCTGCTCGGGGTCGGCGAATCGAGCGACGCGCACCACATGTCCGCCCCGCATCCGCAAGGCCGTGGCGCACGCGCCGCCATGCTGCAGGCGCTGCAGGCCGCCGCCCTCGCCCCGCAGGATATCGAATACATCAACTTTCACGGTACCGGCACCCCGAGCAACGATGACGCCGAAGCCCGCGCCGTGACGGGCGTGCTCGGCAATGAGACCCCCGGCAGCTCGACCAAGGGCGCAACGGGCCACACGCTCGGCGCTGCCGGCGCGCTCGAGGCCGTGATCTGCGCGCTCGCGCTGCGGCACGGAGTGATGCCGGCGGGCGTCAACACCACCGAGGTCGACCCGGCGCTCGGCGTGCACTACCTGCGCGATAACCGTGTCACGCGCCTGTCGCGCGTCATGAGCAACTCCTTCGGCTTCGGCGGCTCCAACTGCAGCCTGATCTTCGGCCGCGCCGGGTGAGCGCGATGGCGGCACTCGCGGCGTACGTCGACGGCATCGGGCTCCTCGGACCGGGCATCGGTGACTGGCCGGCCGGGGCGCGAGTGCTCACCGGGCAGACACCCTGGGCGCGCGCGCCGACGGTGCTGCCCGCGCCCGAGTGCCTGCCGAGCGCCGAGCGCCGGCGCACCGGCACCGTCGTGCGGCTGGCGCTGGCGGTCGGGCTGGAAGCCACCGCCCGCGCCGGCGCGGCCCCGGCGGCTCTGGCGGCGGTGTTCACCTCCTCCGGCGGCGACGGTCAGAACTGTCACGAGATCTGCCAGGTGCTGGCTTCCGCCGAGCGGCAGCTGTCGCCCACCCGCTTTCATAACTGCGTGCACAACGCCGCCGCCGGCTACTGGAGCATTGCGACCCAGGCCACTGCCGCGTCCAGTGCGCTGTGCGCCTATGATGCGAGCTTTGCAGCGGGACTGCTGGAGGCCCTGACTCAGGTGGCTGTTGAGCGAACCGCGGTACTACTCGTCGCCTACGATGCGGGTTACCCCGAACCTCTGCACCGCCACCGCCCCATCCCGGACGCGTTCGGCGTGGCGCTGGTGCTGGCGCCGGCGGTGAGCGCGGCGTCGCAGGCGCGCCTCACCGCCACGCTCGGCGCCCCCGCGCCGGATGGCATGGCTGACGGCGCGCTCGACAGCTTGCGCCGATCGATTCCCGCCGCCCGCAGCCTGCCGCTGCTCGCACAGCTGGCGCGGCGCAGCACCGGCCGCGTGGTGCTCGACTACCTCGGCGGCCAGGGCCTGGCGGTGGAGTTGAGCGCATGCCCTTAGACCGACTGTGGATCGAGCAGCACATCCCCCACAAGGGCCGCATGTGCCTGCTCGATGAAGTGCTGTCCTGGGACGCCACGCGCATTCGCTGCCGCAGCGCGACGCACCGCAGCCCCGACAATCCGCTGCGCCTGCACGGGCGCCTGGGCGCCGCCTGCGGCATCGAGTACGCCGCGCAGGCCATGGCGGTGCATGGCGCACTGGTGGCCGCCAGCGCGCCGCTCGTCAGCACCGTTTCCAGCAGCGTGCGCGGCAGCATCGGCTCGACCGTCGGCTACCTGGCGAGCGTGCGCAACGTCGCGCTGCACGTGGCGCGCCTGGACGATCTGCAGGCCGATCTCATCGCCGCCGCCGAGCGCGTCACCGGCGATGGACGCACGGTGCTGTATGAGTTCTCGGTGTGCAGCGCGCAGCAGCCGCTCGTGAGCGGGCGCGCCAGCATCGTATTCGACGCCGGCACCCACGCATGAGCGCCGCTGCGCGACGCGCCCTGGTGACGGGCGGCAGTGGTGGCATCGGTGGCGCGCTGTGCCGCCGCCTGGCGCGTGATGGCCACCACGTGTACGTGCATTCGCATCGCGGCGCGGCGGTGGCCGAGGCGCTGGTGCGGGACATCGTCGCGGCCGGTGGTCACGCCGGCGCCATCAACTTCGACATCACCGATACCGCCGCCACGCGGGCGGCGCTCGAGGCGGTGCTGGAAGCAGGTCCCATCCAGATCCTGGTCAACAACGCGGGCGTGCACGACGACGCGGTGTTGCCGGGCATGAGCCCGGAAGCATGGCACCGGGTGATCGACGTGTCGGTCAACGGCTTCTTCAACGCCACGCAGCCGCTGCTGCTGCCCATGATCCGCACCCGCTGGGGCCGGATCGTGAACGTGTCATCCATCGCCGCGCTGATCGGCAACCGGGGCCAGGTCAACTACGCCGCCGCCAAGGGCGCCCTCAACTCGGCCACCAAGGCGCTCGCGCTCGAAGTCGCGACCCGCGGCGTCACGGTGAACGCCGTGGCCCCCGGCATCGTCGAGACGCCGATGACGGCCGGGCTGTTCGACGCCCGGGCCATCGAGCGGCTGGTGCCCATGAACCGCTTGGGGGCCCCCGAGGAGATCGCCGGCGTCGTGTCGTTCCTGGTCTCGGAGGATGCCTCCTACGTGACCGCACAGGTCATCTCGGTGAGCGGCGGCATGGCGTAGATTGCCGCGTCCCTTCGCAGGAGAGCTCCTCATGCCGATCAGGCCCCGCGTGCTGGTGGCGGCAGTCACCACCTTGAGCCTGAGGCCGCGGTTGGAGCGGTGCCGCGCGTCGCTAGTGGCGCTCCTGCAGCCAGGAAATGATGCGTGCCGGGATCTCGTGCGCCGCCTTGCGGCTCACGTACATGCCGATGTGCCCGGTGTCGATGCCGCAGTCGGTGTAATCGGCGCTGCCGAGGTAGCGCTGCATGGCCGCCGAGGCGCTGCGGCGACGCCGCGCGAGATCGCCGCCGCGGACGCCACCATCGGTGTGTGCTCGGCGCAGGTGCTGGCGCAGGCGAAGCAGCTGCAGTGGATCCAGTGGCCGGCCGCCGGCGTCGAGCGCTGCGTGCAGCAGCCCGTGATGCGCGAGCGTCACATTCTCCTCACCAACCTGCAGCGCACCATGGGCCCGAGCATGGCCGAGCACGTCCTGGGGATGATGCTCGTATTGAGCCGCCACCTCGACTACTTCCTCAAACAGCAGCAGCAGGGTCATTGGGCAAACGACGACGGTCCGCAGGGACTGCAGCTCGCCGATCTCGAGGGCAAGACCGTGCTGGTGGCGGGACTCGGCGGCATCGGCACGGAGGTGGCCCGCCGCGCGCACGCCCTCGGCATGCGCGTGACCGCGACCCGCGCCAGCGGCCGCACGGGGCCTGACTACGTGAGCTACGTCGGACTGCCCGATGAGTTGCTGAAACTCGCGAAGGATGCCGACTTCGTCGTCAACTGCACGCCGCTCACGCCGCAGACGACCGGGATCTTCAACAAGGAGTTCTTTGCCACCCTGAGGCCCAGCGCGTATTTCATCAGCGTCGGGCGCGGACGCAGCACCGTGACCGCCGATCTGATCGCGGCGCTCGAGAGCGGCAAGCTCGCCGGCGCCGGCCTCGACGTAGTGGACCCCGAGCCCCTGCCGCCGCAGAGTCCGCTCTGGCACCTGCCGAACGTCATCATCACGCCGCACGTCTCGGCCGAGACCGCGGTCGCGGAGGTGCAGCGCAACGCGGTGCTCGTCGAGAATCTGCGCCGCTACGTCGCCGGCGAGCCGATGCTGTCGGGGGTGGACATCGAGCGCGGCTACTGAGGGGCGCGGTTGGAGCGGTGCCGCGCCTCGCTAGTGACGCTCCTGCAGCCAGGAAATGATGCGTGCCGGGATCTCGTGCGCCGCCTTGCGGCTCACGTACATGCCGATGTGCCCGGTGTCGATGCCGCAGCCGGTGTAATCGGCGCTGCCGAG
>VBMV01000061.1 GCA_005878835.1 Gammaproteobacteria bacterium
CGCTGGCCGTGACGCTGCCCGCGCCGGCGTGCGCCCCGCCGTTGAAATCCAGTCCGGTCTCGCTCAGGCGCGCATCCAGCTGCAGCTGGCGCAGGGCGAGGTTCACCTGGTAGACATCGATCTCGCCGTCGCTCACCTTGAGCGCCCCGGAGAGCTGCGGCATCCCGGCGGTGCCGGCGAGCCGGATGTCCGCGTTCAAGTGGCCGGCGGCGCGGTCGATGTCCGGCTCGTACAGCGACAGGAGGCCGAGCTCGGCCGTCTGCGCGTGCAGTTCGCCGCTGAGCGGCATGTCCTGCCAACGCGCGAGCGTTGCTACTTGCGCTGTTCCCCGCGCCTGCGTTGCTCCTGGCGCTGTTCCCCGAGCTTGCGTTTCGACCGGTGATGTTCCCCGCGCCGTGGTGCGTTGCGCCTCGAACCGGCCGTGGAGGGTGCCGACCTCGCCGTCGCCGAGATCGGCCTGGGCACTGACGAGCGCCGCGGTGGCGCTCAGCGTCACCGTGCCCGAGCCGATGCGGGTGTGCTCGATCTTGTGGCTCGCGAGCTTGTGAGCGAGCTCGGCATCGGTCAGCTCGGCCCGCAGGGTTCCCATGAGCGGCGTGCCCGCGCCGCCCGACAGGCGCGCGAGTGCGTTGACGCGGCCGAGATATTCCACGGCCGGGGTCATGCCGGCGGTGAGCGTGTTGAGCGGCAACTGGTTGGTCATGACGGTCGTGAACCACGCCGCCGCGCTCCATTCGCCGTCCGCGCACATGCTGCCCGGTGTGCCCACCAGGCACAGCCATTCCAGGCGCACGTGATCGGGCGCCGCCGTGAGTCCCACCGGACGCTCGAGCGACAGGTGCAGCGACTCGCTGCCGTTGATGGTGAGGGCGTTGAGCGCACCGGTGAAGGTTCCGTGCGCGTAGGCTCCGCGCGCCGCGGCGCTCGCGGTGAGACCGGTGGCCGCGACCGCGAGCTGCACCTGGTAGGCGGCCGGCGGACCGCTGAGAGTGAGCGTGACGCTCTCGAGCGCACGGTCCTGATAGCTCAGCTTGCGCAGGCGCGCGTCGATTTTCGACTCCTGCCCGGATGCGCCGGGATCGAAGTTCACCTCCGCGTCGACGCTGCCGAGCTGGATGCCCTGGTAATCGAGGTCCCGGCCGTGCGCCGTGGCGACGATCACCGGATCGGCGAGCGTGCCGGCTACGGTCCCGGAGGCCTTGAGCTCACCGCGGGTGCCGGGCGCCAGCAGGCTCAGATCCTCCGCGGAGACGGCAAAGCGCACATCCAGGCGCTCGTTGATGTGCCCATCGAGCGCGAGGCGCGTGGTTCCCAACCCGACGCGCACCGCACTGAAGCCCCAGGTATTTCCCGAGCGTGTCACGGTGCCGGAGCCGCTCGCCGCCACGCCGCGCAGCTTGCCGCTCAAGGCGCTGAACGAGGCGCTGAGATCGCCCCGGGTGTCGAAGCCGCGCCCCGATGCCCCGAGCATGAAGCTGACGCTGCCGGGCAGGTCCGCGCGCAGCGCGCCCGGGTTGATGCCGCTCAGGTGACCCAGGACCGACCAGCTCTGCAGCGGCGACCACACCACCTCCCCGCTCACGCTCGCGTGACCGCCTAACAGCTCGATCTGCGCGCTGTCGAACGCGAAGCCGTCCCGGCCGAGTGTGCCGCTGACCTGCGCCGGCATCGCCGCCAGCCCGGCGAGCTGCGCACTGCCGCTCGCCCGCACCCGATACGGCAGCACGCCCTCGAGGGTGAAGGAGCCGGACGCGCTGCGCAGCGCCGGGTCACGGCCCACGAGCGGCCAGCGCAGCCCGCTCACCTCGCCGCTGAGGTCGAGTCGCGGCCCGTCGATGCCGATGGTGCCGGCGCCGCGCAGCACGGCGCCGGAGCCCGGGTGGCGCAGCTCCACGTGCCTGGCGCTCAGCACGCGATCGGCGTAGCTGCCGGAGAACTGCGCCTCGAACACCCCGGCGCGCAGTCCGACGGGATTGACGGGTCCGTGCGCGCTGAAGCCCGCGTCGTCGCCGGAGGCGGCGAGGTGAGCGGTGATGCCGCCGAGCGGACTGCGCACGCCCCAGGCGCGCAAATCGAAATCCCGCACCACGGCATCGGCCGCCCAGTGCCACTGGCTGGTCAGGTCGTGCAACTGCCCGGTGACGTCGGCGCGGAACGGATTCTCGATATGTGCGACGATGCTGAGGAGGTTGAGATCCCCCCGGGCGCTGCCGGCGACCACCCAGGCGGGCTGCCCGGCCGGGCTCCAGCGCACGCTGCCTTTGACCTCCATGCCGAGCGCATCGGTGGCGCGCAGCTCGCCGATGCCGCTGACGCGCGCCTCCTCTCCCAGCATCCCGTCGGCCTGGAAGAAGCGGATGACGCGGTGACGCAGGACCGCGGCGCTCTCGATGCCGGTGGCCTGCAGACGAAAGCCGTTGTAGACGGTGAGCGTCGCACTCGCCACCCGCCCCTGCTCGGCGCTGACGATGAGCCAGCGCGGCATGAAGACCAGTGGACCGGGGAGCGAGGGATGAGTGCGGCGCTTCACCTGAATGAGGGCGCTCCTCACCGTGCCGTGACGCACGCGGATGGTCTGCAGTACGAGCGGCATGAGCGCCACCTGACCCTCGATGCCTTCGAACTTCAGGTGCACCAGGTCGTGATCGATCTCGACGCGCTCGACGCGCACGCCCTCGGCCACCGTGCCGCTGACGCCGACGATGTCGAGCTGCACGCCGCCCATGCGGTGCGGGATGTGCCCGATGACGAACTGCAGGCCGCTGGTGGTGTAGAGCGCCGACCAGACGAGCGCCGCCGGCGCCACGATGGCCAGGACGACTGCCGCGCAGGCGAGGATCAGCAACAGGCGGCGCAGGCTGAGCATCGCTACAGCTTGGGCGAGAAGTTGACGTGCAGGCGCGGGCCGGGGTGCACGGACCTGAACACTTGCGCGGTGGCGTCCCAGCGCAGGCTGCTCGTCAGGGGCTCGGCGATGTCCACCCCGAGCGTCAAGACCGGCAGGCGCACCCGCAGGCCGACGCCGACCGAATACTGCAGCGAGGTACACTGCTGCTGCTGAGCGGCCGCCGGCGAACACTGGTGGGCGAGCTGGGCGAAGCTGTTGAAGGCGTTGCCATAGTCGAAGAAGGCGGCGATGCCGAAATTGTTCGGCAGATCGCGGATCACTTCCACGGTGCCGGTGATCACGTCCTTGCCGCCGACCTTGATGTACTGGTCGATCCGCTGGCAGCTGCCGTCGGGATTGCGCAGGAACTGCTTGCTGGTCGGGTCCTGGGTGCACACCGCCTCGGTCGGCGACAGATCATTGTAGGCGAAGCCGCGCACGCTGTTGTCGCCGCCGGCGAAGAAGCGGAACACGGTCGGCAGCTGGCTGAAGCGCGACACCAGGCTCGCGCCCACCTCATCGCGCAGCAGCAGATGCCATTTCCTGCCGAGCCGGAACACCCGCTCGGCCTGCAGGTGCAGCTGGATGAAGTTGGAATCGGAGCCGAGTGAGCTGTGCGAGCCGCGCAGCTCGGCGAAGAACGGATGCTCGAACAGCGCCTCGCCCAGATACCCCTTGGGGACCGAAGCGAGGTCGACTCCCGGCACCAGCAGGCGATCGGTATGCGCACCCGGGAACAACTCCGCTCCGAGCGGCAGGTCGCTGGTGGTACGCATTGCGGTCACCAGCCACACGTGCTGCCAGCTGCCCGTGACCTCGGTGATGCTCGGACCCAGCGAGAAGCTATGTGTGGTCACATCCGCGAGCTGGCGCTGCTCGACCGTGCCCGCCAGGGTGAGTTTCTCGACCGCCGGGTCGCCGATCGGCACGTTGTAGCGGCTCTGCAGGCTGTAGCGCGTCACCTGCGCCGCCTGCACCTCGACGCTGAAGCTGTGGCCGAGCGAGTTGATGCGCCGGTCCTCGAAGCCGAGCGTGCCGCGCGGGCCGGTGTCGGTGGCATAGCCGGCGCCGAAGGAGTAGCGATGTCGCCGGCTCGGGTCGGCGTGGATGCTCACCGGCACGATGTACGTGCTGCGATCGGGGTCCCCGGGCAGCACCTCGAGGTTGGAGAAGTACTGCGAGTCGTCGAGGGCGAACTGGGTGCGCAGCACCTGCGTGAGATCGAAGGGGTCGCCCTTCTGGTAGCGCAGGTAACGGCGTACCAGCGCCTCGCGGACCACGCCCTGGCTTATGCTGGTGGCGCCGAAGTGATAGCGCTCACCGGTATCGAGCTCGAGCGCGATGTTCGCCCTGCGGTTGGGCGGGTCGACGACCAGCTCGTTGCGGATGAGGCGCGCATCGAGGTAGCCGTAGGTGGCCGCGGTGCGCTGCAGGTCGGTCTTGATGCTCTCGTAGGCGGCGTGCTTGAGGCGCTCGCCATCGTGCAGCGGCAGGTGCCGCAGGATGCGCTGGAACAGCGGATCGTTTTCCCCCGAGCCGTCGACGCGCACGTCGATGTGCGCGACCAGCACGGGCTTGCCCGGGTTGATGTTGATGATGACGCGCCACTCGCCGTGGCCCAGGTCGCTGACGCTGGAGTCGACCTGCGGCTCGTAGTAGCCGAAGGGTCGGAGGGCCGACTGCACCTCGCGCTCCACGCGGTTGTGCAGCCGCTCGATCGTGTCGGCGTTGAGCTCCGCGCCGCCCTTCTTGTAGCGCTCGAAACTCAGGTAGACGAGCACGTTGGCGCGCAGCTCCTCGTCGACGCCGCGGATCTCCACTTTCACCCCGGCGGCGTGCGCGAGCGGGCAGGCGAGCAGACACAGGGCAACCGCCGGGGCCCGCCTGTGCCGTCGACGAGCCTGCGGCAGGGGATTGCGCTGCGTCATCTCAACGGAATTCTAGAGCCTCGCGAGCGCTGCCGCTCGCCGCTGGTAGTGAGAGCGCGCGCCTGTGGCGCCGGTTCCGTGCCTCACGGCCACTCCCCCGGGTTCAGCTCGAATTCAGTTACGCCGGCCGGTTCGCCGCGCGGGTCGAAGCGCCGCTCGGCGAAGTACAGCCGGCCGCCGGGCTCGAGCAGCACGACGCTCGAGCAGCGGGTGCCGTACTGCGGGTGCACTACGAACGGCGCGGACAGGATCCGGTCCCACTCCGGCGGCAGCCCGCTGCCGCTGCGCGGCAGCGCGCCGTCCTCCGCCGCCTGCGTGCGGTCCTCGAGGAGCTCGAACAGCGCGGCGGGCGATCCGGACTGCGGCCGGGTGAGCCACGCCTCGAAGCCGCGCCGCACCCGCTGCAGTTTCGGCCACGGTGTGTCGAGAAGCTCGTTCGACAGACCGTAGATGCCCGGGGTCAGCGCGCGCGCGAACGGGCTGGCGCGGTTTGAGCCGTACCAGAGCGAATCACGGTCGCTGAGCAGCAGGTTGAATCCGGAGTAGCGCTGCGCCTCACCTTCGAGGGCGGCGAAGAACTGCTGCGCGCTCACCGCAAGCGCCGGCGCATTCAGGTAGCGCGGGATCAGCTCCCCGCGCGACGGCGCCCCGGGCCGCGGTGGCTGCAGCTCGCGAAAGTTGGTGACCACGCCGAAGCGCCGCTCACGGTCCACGCCGAGCCAGGCGCCCTGCGCACGCAGGTCGCGCCCGGCGATGAGAGCCGCCGGCGGCGGCCACTTCGCCAGCGCCGCGGCCGCTCGCTCGTGATACTCGTCACGGTTGGCGGCCACCACCAGGCGGTAGCGGGGATGGGCCTGCCATGCGAGCACCAGCAGACACATGGCTAGCCGCGTCCCTTCAGCCAGGTCTCGATCAGGCGCCAGGAAATGGACTGCGAGGGCGGCGCCAGCGCCTCGCCCGCATCGATCTGCGCGCGCGTGAACCAGCGCGCCTCCTCCAGCTCGCCGCTCACCCGTACGCTGCTGCCGGCGGCTGCCGAGGCCTGAAAGCCGATCATCAGCGAGGAGGGAAACGGCCACGGCTGCGAGGAGTCGTAGCGCAGGCCGGTCACGACGACGCCGGTCTCCTCCGCCACCTCGCGCTCGACCGCGTCCTCCAGGCTCTCGCCGGGCTCGACGAAGCCGGCGATGGTGGAATAGCGCCGCAGCGGCCAGCTCGACTGGCGTCCGAGCAGCGCCCGCTCGCCGTCGCTCACCAGCACGATGATGGCCGGATCGATGCGCGGAAACAGCTCCTGCGCGCACGCCGCGTTCGAGCACACCAGAATGTGGCCGGCGCGGGTCGCGATCGTGCGTGCGCCGCACACTCCGCAGTGGCGGTGACGCGCGCGCCAGATCGCCATGGCTCGCGCATAGGCGAGCAGGCCCGCTTCGTCCGCGGCCAGGAGCGGCGCGAGCGGCCGCAGCTCTTCGAACGCCGTGCCCGCCGGCGCCCCGACCGCCTGTCCGGGAGGCAGATCCAGCAGCACGCAGCGCCTGTCGCGAAACCACCCCAGCAGCACCAGGCTCGCCTCGTCCGCGGCGCGCACCAGCGGCGCGCCGTGCGCGAGGAAGGCGATGCGCGGCGGGCTGTCCGCATGCAGCAGGTGCGCGGTGCCGTGGCCGACCAGGTAGAGGGTCGCCGGATCGGCGCGCGCGGATGCGATCCAGTCCGGGTCCTCGCGTGCCTCCGCACGCCGCTCGAGATAGGGACCGGAGAAGAAGTTGGCGCGATCGTGATGCATGAACGAAGCTCGCCGCATGGGCAGTGGCGGCGGATTCTATCCGGGACGTGCGGGAAATTGCGCGTCCTGCCGGGGGGCGCGCGCTCATGCGTCGAGGCAGGCGCGTTTTTCCCGGGTGGTTCAGCAGGAGTGCATCGGGCTCGCGCAATGATGGCAGCGCCGCTCGCGCAGCGGAAAACGCTCGGTCACCAGCAGGCCCCCGCAGTCGCTGCAGCAACCGAAGCGCAGCTGGTCGCCGCGCGCGAGTGCGGTGGCGAGAAACACGGTGTGCTCGAACGAGATCTGCGCCGCGGGCAGCAGCAGCCGGTAGGCCTCGAACGCCTGGCACAACAGCTCCCCGCGCGTGAGCCCCGGCAGTGCGCCGGGCGCACCCGCGGCAGGCGCCGCCGGCACGACGTCCAGCAGCGACAGCACGCTCGCCAGCACCGCGGTCTCCTGCTGCAGGCGCAGCGAGCGGGTGAAATAGGCGACCTGGTGCGGGGACTTGCCGCGATGACGCGGCAGGTAGCGGCGCGCCTGGCTCATGTAGGAACGGTACAGCTTGCGGATGCGGTCGTCCGACAGGCCGGTCCAGGCGCGGATGGTCTGGGTGCGCGCCTCGTGCCGCAGGAAGCGCAGCGCCAGCTCCATGCGCGCTCGCTCGCGCCGGTAGCGATCGTCGCAGATGCGCATGGGAGTCGTCCGGCGGCCGTGGGGTCGCTACATTGTGGGAAAGATGCGGCAAAACTCAACCCGCAAATTTGGTAAAAAAATACCAAATTCCACGGATGGCTTCGCGGCCCGGCCCCGTTACGATAGCGCCTCGTGACTGGAGGGGCGCGCCATGCTGTTGCAGTGCGAGACGCACGACGGGACCTGCGGCGAAGGCTGGGGTCTGGCGGAGCGCTGGCTGCACCCCGAGACGCTCGAGTCGCTGGTCGAGCTCAACGAGCTGTGCCTGGGATTGTTCGCGGAGCAGGCCGCGGTGCGCTGCGCCCAGCCGAGCGTGCTGTTGCGGCAGGTCGGGGAGCTGTGGCGCCTGCTGGATGCCGCGGCGCGGCGGCGCGCCGCCGCCTGTCCCTACCTGCTGGTGGACGCGGGCTTCGCCGACCCGCAGCGCTGGCGGCAGCCGGCGCCGCTGGGCGTGGGCGATGCCGGGGAGGCCGCCTACGGCACATTCTTTACCGTGGCCGGGGCGACCGAGGTTGCGAGGCTGGTGTTCACCTACGCCTGGCACCTGGCGCGTGCGCACGGCGCCGCGGCGCGGCTGCTGCTCGGTATGAGCGCGCCGTGCGCCGCGCTCATCGCACACCTGAGCCTGCGCCAGATCCACTCACTGGCGCAGACTCACCCGCACTGGCTGCGGCCGCGCTGGCCGGCGCGTGTGCAGGTGTGGCGCGAGCTGCTGCTGGCGGCGGCCTCCGGCGAGGCGCCGGTGCTCGAGCGGGCGCGCTTGCACGGGCTCACGCTGCTCGCGGCGGACGCCCGCGCCTCGCTGCCCGAGCGCTCCGATGCCGGCGCGCTCGCGCCGTGAGCCGCGCACCCGGCGCGGCCTATTTCGCGAGCTGGAACAGCGTGGAGGGCACCCAGCCCTCGTTGCCGAGCTCGTCACTCACCTTCCACCACAGGCCGTCCTTCTCGCCGCTCGGATAGAGCGTCATCCCCGGGTCGAGATCGCGCACCTTCTTCGACTTGATATTGGCCGCCTCGTACATCTTGCCCGGCTTGGCCATGGTCACCGACTGCGTGGCGTTGTCGGCCTTGGCGTTGAGAGTCATGCCCTTGACTTCATTGACGAGCTTGGTGAACGCGTCGAGGTAGGCCATGGTGACGACCTGGCCGATCTCGGTGTTCGCGTAACTGCTCGCGCCGGCCGCCGCGAAGCCGCCGAAGAAGGCGCCGCCGCCGGCGCCCCAGCCGAGGTCGGTCTTCTTCGAATGTCCCTGCTGCATGGCGAGCTGCTCGGTGGAGCGCACGTCGGTCAAGGTCAGCACGACATCCGCGGTCTTGCTCTTGAGACTGATGCCGCCGACCACGGCGCCCGCCACCCCGCCGAGCAGCCCCCCGACCAGCCCGCCGAGGTTGCGGCCGCCGGAGTTGCTGTTCTTGGTGACCACATCCGGCACCAGCACGTAGTCGGCCGCCTTCATCTGCCCCTTGCCGACGTTGGAGCCGCCGCGCATCTCGCCGCTGCCGGCCAGCGCCCGCTCCTGCTGCGCAGCCGCGAGGCCCTTGCCGCGATCGAGCAGCGTGAAGCATTTGGACTGGGACACGAACACCTTGATGAGCGCTTCGGGGGACTCGAGGTTGTACGCGAGCCACCACTTGTTCTCCGGCTCGGTGACCGCGAGCGTGCCGATCCTCTTGTCGCAGGTTGGAATCTGCGGTGGCGGCTGATCGGCGGCCCACGCGGTGAGCGTGGCGCCCAGGCTCGACAGCGCGAGCCATGGCAGAACGACGTTCTTTAGCCTCTGGTGCGGCAGCATGCACTCCTCCCAAGGAATCGCTGTTTTTGCGAAGCGACGCGCTTCGTGCGCTAGTGTAGGCCCAAGTCCCCGCCCCGGGGTAGGCGCCTTTATCTACGGAGGCTCGCAGGCCATGAAGCAGGCTCTGATCGTCATCGACGTGCAGGAATCCTTCCGCCGGCGGCCCTACTTCCGGGACGAGGAGCTGCCGCGGTTCCTGCGCAACGTGCAGTCCCTCATCGATCGCTGCGCCGCGCGCGGCATTGCGCTGCTGCAGGTGTTCCACGAGGAGCCGGGCGATGATCCCGGCAATCCGTTCTCGGCGGCCTCGGGCTGCGTGCGCGCGATGCCCGAGCTGTCGCTGCGCGCCGATGCGGTGTTCTACAAGCAGGTGCATTCGGCGATGTTCGGCAGGACCGAGGACGGCGCGACGCTCGAGGCGTGGTTGCGCGAGCGCGGCATCGGGGAGCTGCTGATCAGCGGGATCCGCACCGAGCAGTGCTGCGAGACCACGACCCGCCACGCCTCGGACCTGGGGTTCAGCGTGCGCTACGTGAGCGATGCGACGCTCACCTTCCCGATGCAGACGCGCTCCGGGCGCGAGGTGTCGGCGCAGGAAATCCTCGAGCGCACCGAGCTGGTGCTCGACGGGCGCTTCGCGCGCATCGTGTCGACCGCCGATGCGCTGGCGTGAGGATCTCTTTCAGTAGATCGCGATCTCGCGCCGGCCGGCCGAGTCGCGCGCGCCGCGGAACATGCCTTCGGTGCTGAAGTCCATGACGATCTGCCCGTCGCCACCGACCGCGATGAGGCCGCCGTCCCCGCCGAGTGCGGGGAGTATCCCGTGCAGCATCTCGCGCACCGCCTGCTCGAGGCTCAAGGCCCGGTACTCGACCGCGGCGCACACGTGATGGGCGGCCACCGCGCGGATGAAATACTCGCCGTGCCCGGTCGCCGAGACCGCGCACACGCGGTTCTTGGCGTAGGTGCCGGCGCCGATGATCGGGGAGTCCCCGACGCGCCCCGGGCGCTTGTTGGTCATCCCGCCGGTGGAGGTGGCGGCGGCGAGATTCCCGTCGCCGTCGAGCGCCACCGCCCCCACCGTGCCCTGCGCGGCGGGGACCAGGTCCGAGACGCGCTCGCCGCGCTGCTCGGACTCGAGCTGCTCCTGGCGCTCCGCGATGCGGAAGTAGTGGTTGGGAACCAGCGCCAGACCCTCCTCCAGGGCGAACTCCTCGGCGCCCGAGCCCACCAGCAGCACGTGCCGCGACTTCTCCATCACCCGGCGCGCGAGCTCGATCGGATTTCGCACGTGCCGCACGGAGGCGACCGCGCCGGCGCGCAGCTGCCTGCCGTCCATGATCGCGGCGTCGAGCTCGGCCGCGCCCTCGCGGGTGAGGGCGGCGCCGTGCCCGGCGTTGAAGCAGGGGTCGTCCTCGAGCACGCGCACCGCGGTGGTGACGGCATCCAGAGCGCTGCCGCCGCGCTCGAGCAGCGCAAAGCCGCCGTCGAGCGCCGCCTCCAGGCCCGCGCGGTAGCGCTGCTCGCGCAGCTTCGGCAGCATCGCACGCGGCACCGCCCCTGCGCCGCCATGGATGGCGATCGCGAACCTGTGCGGCTCCTGCGGGCTCTTACTGCGCATCGCGATACATGGCGATGTCGCGCCGGCCGCGCGAGTCGCGCGCGCCGCGGAACATGCCGACGCTGTTGAAATCCATGGCGATGTTCCCGTATCGGTCCACGGCGATCACGCCCCCCTCGCCGCCGGTGCGGCGCAGCTTCTCGTGGATGAGCTCGCGCACCGCCTGCGCCAGCGTCAGGCGCCGGTATTTCACCAGCGCGCAGATGTCGTAGGCGACCACCTGACGGATGAAGAACTCGCCCTGTCCGGTGCCGGAGACCGCGCAGGAGTCATCGTCGGCGTAGGTGCCGGCACCGACGATGGGCGAGTCGCCGACCCGCCCGCGGTGCTTGTCGGTGAGCCCGCCGGTGGAGGTGGCGGCGGCGAGATGGCCCGCCCGGTCGAGGGCCACCGCCCCCACGGTGCCGGTGGGCCCGGGCGCGGCCGCCTTGAGCTCGCCGGCCCGACGCCGCGCCTCCTCCAGCTCGCGTATGCGCGCCGCGGTGCGGAAATACTCGCGCGGCACGAGCACCGCGCCCTGCTCGAGCGCGAACTCCTCCGCGCCCTCGGCCACCAGCAGCACGTGCGGGCTCTTCTCCATCACCAGGCGCGCGAGCTCGATGGGGTTCTTCACGTGGCGCACGCCCGCCACCGCCCCGGCGCGCGGCCCGTGTCCGTCCATGATGGCGGCGTCGAGCTCCGCATCGCCGTCGTGGTTCAGGACCGCGCCGCGGCCGGCGTTGAACTGCGGGTCGTCCTCCATGGTGCGCACCGCGGCCGTCACCGCATCCAGGCTCGAGCCGCCGCGCTCGAGGATCGCGTAGCCCGCATCGAGCGCCGCCGCCAGCCCCGCGCGGTAGGAAGCCGCGTGCGCCGGGGTCATCTTCGCCGGGTCGATCACACCCGCGCCGCCGTGGATGGCGATCGCCAGCGGGCGCGGCTCGCTGGCGTGAGCCGGCGCGATGAGGCCCAAACACAGGAGCGCGAGCAGTCTCGGGCGCGACATCGTTTCCTCTCAACGTTATGATCGAAAGCGGTCTCCCGCCGGCACGCACGCGTGCCCGCGGGCTCCCAAACACCGCAACGGCGGATCTTAAGGTGAAACCCGCCACCTCGCAGGGGATCCGCAGCCTCCTGGTCGCCAACCGCGGCGAGATCGCCATCCGCGTCATGCGGGCGGCGAGCGAGCTCGGCCTGCGAACGGTGGCGATCTATTCGCAGGAGGACCGCTTCTCGCTGCACCGGACCAAGGCGGACGAGGCGTACCTCGTCGGCGCCGGGCGCGGGCCGGTCGAGGCCTACCTCGACATCGCCGGCATCCTCGCCATCGCGCGCGAGGCGCGCGTGGATGCGATTCATCCCGGCTACGGTTTCCTGTCCGAGAACCCCGAATTCGCGCGCGCGACACGCGCGGCGGGCATCGTGTTCATCGGCCCGCAGACCGAGACCCTGCGGCTGCTCGGCAACAAGGTCAGGGCGCGCGAGCTGGCCGCCGCGGCGGGTGTGCCGGTGATGCCGGCCACGGGCCCGCTGCCGGCGAGCCTCGGGGAGAGCGCGCAGCTGGCGCGCGCCCTCGGCTACCCGCTGATGCTCAAAGCCAGCTGGGGAGGCGGCGGGCGCGGCGTGCGCGTGGTGACGAGCGAGGCGCAGCTTCAGGAGCTGCTGCCGCTCGCGCGGCGCGAAGCCCTGGCCGCCTTCGGCAACGACGAGGTCTACCTGGAGAAGCTCCTCGAGCGTGCGCGGCACGTGGAGGTGCAGCTGCTCGGCGACCATCACGGCGCCCTGGTGCACCTGTTCGAGCGCGACTGCACGGTGCAGCGGCGCAACCAGAAGGTGGTGGAGCGCGCGCCGGCGGTGTTCCTCACACCCGCGCAGCGCGAGGAGCTCAGCGCCGCGGCGCTCGCCATCGGCCGCGCCGCGCACTACCGCAACGCCGGCACGGTCGAGTTCCTGCAGGATGCCGACAGCGGCCGCTGCTATTTCATCGAAGTGAATCCGCGCGTCCAGGTCGAGCACACGGTCACCGAGTGCGCGACCGGCATCGACCTGGTGAAGGCGCAGATCCGCATCGCCGACGGCGCGCGCATCGGTGAGCCGGCAAGCGGCGTGCCGGCTCAGCCCGACATCCGCATCGGCGCCCACGCCCTGCAGTGCCGCATCACCACCGAGGATCCGGAAAACGACTTCGTCCCCGACTACGGCAAGATCACCGCCTACCGCAGCCCCGCCGGCTTCGGCATCCGGCTCGATGCCGGCACCGCCTACAGCGGCGCGATCATCACGCGCTCCTACGATTCGCTGCTGGTCAAGGTGACCGCCTGGTCGCCGACGCCCGAGGAGACCATCGCACGCATGCACCGGGCGTTGGCGGAGTTTCGCGTGCGCGGCGTGGTCACCAACCTGCGCTTCCTCGACCAGCTCATCACGCATGCCCGCTTCGCGCGCGGCGAGTACACCACGCGCTTCATCGACGACACCCCGGAGCTGTTCCGCGGGCCGCGCAAGCGCGATCGCGCCACGCGCCTGCTCAGCTACCTCGGCGCCCTCATCGTCAACGGCAACGACGAGACCCGCGGCCGCCCCCGCCCGCGGCCGCTCACCGCCGCCAGGCTGCCGCCGGGCCCGCTGCCCGCGCCCGCGCCGGGCACGAAGCAAAGGCTCGATGAGCTCGGGCCGGAGCGTTTTGCCGCCTGGATGCTCGCCGAGCAGCGCGTGCTGCTCACCGACACCACCATGCGCGATGCGCACCAGTCGCTGCTGGCGACGCGCCTGCGCACGCTCGACATGACGGCGATCGCGCCGTACTACGCGAGCCTCCTGCCCGAGTTGTTCTCGCTCGAGTGCTGGGGTGGGGCGACGTTCGACGTCGCGCTGCGTTTCCTGCGCGAGGATCCCTGGCAGCGCCTCACGCTGCTGCGCGAGCGGCTGCCGAACCTGCTGCTGCAGATGCTGCTGCGCTCGGCCAACGCGGTGGGCTATGCCAACTATCCCGACAACGTGGTGCGCTTCTTCGTGGCGCGCGCCGCCGAGCGCGGCATCGACCTGTTCCGTATCTTCGACTCGCTCAACTGGGTGGAGAACATGCGGGTCGCGATCGATGCGGTGCTGGAAGCCGGTAAGCTCTGCGAGGCCTCGATCTGCTACAGCGGGAATCTGAGCGATCCGCACGAGAAGAAGTACACCCTCGACTACTACCTGAAGCTGGCGCGCGAGCTCAAGGCCGCCGGCACCCATGTGCTCGGCATCAAGGACATGGCGGGCCTGGTGCGGCCGCGCGCCGCGTACGCGCTGGTCAAGGCCCTGAAGGAGGAGGTCGGGCTGCCGGTGCACTTCCACACGCACGACACCAGCGGCATCGCCGCCGCCAGCGTGCTCGCGGCGATCGACGCCGGGGCGGATGCCGTCGACGGGGCCATCGACGCCATGAGCGGATTGACCTCGCAGCCCAACCTCGGCTCGCTCATCGAGGCCCTGCGCCACGGGCCGCGCGATCCGCTCGTCGATCCGCAGCGGCTGCGGATGATCTCCTCGTACTGGGAGCAGGTGCGGCGGCAGTACGCGGCCTTCGAGAGCGACATCCGCGCCGGCGCCTCCGAGGTGTACGTGCACGGCATGCCCGGCGGGCAGTACACCAACCTGCGCGAGCAGGCGCGCGCGCTCGGCATCGACGAGGCGCGCTGGCCGGAGGTGGCGGCGGCTTACGCGGAGGTCAACGCCCTGCTGGGCGATATCGTGAAGGTCACCCCGACTTCCAAGGTGGTCGGCGACCTGGCGCTGCTCATGGTGACGAGCGGCATCAGCCGCGAGCAGGTGCTCGATCCGGACACGCAAGTGGCGTTCCCCGAGTCGGTGGTGGAATTCTTCCGCGGCGCGCTGGGCCAGCCCCACGGGGGCTTTCCGCCGGCGTTGCAGCGCAAGGTGCTCAAGGGCACGGCGCCGCTCACCGCACGCCCCGGCGCGACGCTGCCGCCGGTGGACCTCGCCGCCGAACGCGCCCGCATTCAGGAGCGCCTGCCACGGCCGGTCACGGACGAGGATCTCGCCTCCTATCTGATGTACCCGCGCGTGTGGCTGGAGTACGCGCAGGAGCGGCTGCTGTACGGGGACGCGGGGATCCTGCCGACGCCGGTGTTCTTCTACGGCATGGAGCCCGGGCAGGAGATCAGCGTCGATCTCGAGCGCGGCAAGACCCTCATCGTGCGTTACATCGCGTGCAGCGAGCCGCACGAGGACGGCACGCGCACGGTGTTCTTCGAGCTGAACGGGCAGCCGCGCTCGGTGCGCGTGCCCGATCGCAGCCAGGTCGCGCGCCGGCCCGCGCCGCGCAAGGTCGAGCCCGGCAACGTGAGGCACGTGGGGGCGCCGATGCCCGGGGTGGTGGTCACCGTCACGGCGGCCGCGGGCGCGAGCGTTGCGCGCGGGGATCTGCTGCTGACGCTCGAAGCGATGAAAATGGAGACTGCGGTGCGCGCCGAGCGCGACGGCCAGGTCGCCGAGGTGCTCGCCCGGCCCGGGCAGGCGGTGGAGGCCAAGGATCTGCTGATCGTCCTGCACTGAGGCGCCGGTCAACGCACCGCGCTCGCGTGCGTTGTGTGTTTCCGGCCGTGCCGACGGCGGGCAAGTGGAGTGCCCTGATGCACGACAACAGGGTCGGTCGCACGCGGCGATCCGGGTGGGCGGCCAGTGTCGCCGCCTTCGTTCTGTCGCTTGCGGCGCCCACAGGGCAGGCCGCTACCCCCTTCGGGCTCTACGTGGGGGGTACCTTCGGTCAGGCGCGCGTCGAGGCAACCCTCCCGGACGCCAGTCAGTTCAGGGAAGACCATGCAGCGTTCAAGGTCATTCTGGGTGTGCGTCCGATCCCGGTCGCAGGTGCCGAACTCGCGTATGTCGACTTCGGTCATCCCAGTCGCCTCGGCGGCAGTTATGTACCGAACGTCGCCATGAAAGGCGCGACGGCATTCGCGATGTTCTACCTTCCGCTGCCGGTGGTGGAGGTCTTCGTCAAAGGCGGTGTCGCGCGGCTGCAGAGCAAGGCTGGCCTCGACCTTGTCTGTCCCTCCTGCCTGTTGGCTCCGCTGTTTCTGCCCATCAGCCGCACGAACACCAGCTTTGCCGCAGGCGCCGGCGTCCAGTGCAAGCTGGGCGCCTTCGCGGTGCGCGGTGAGTACGAGGGCTTCAATGCGGCCGGCGGCAACCCGCGTCTGCTATCGCTCGGGGTCAGCTGGGCGTTCTGACTTCCTGTCCGGACATCGCTTCGCTCACAGCGCATCCTTCAGGGCGATCGCCGGATCGGCGAGCTTGTCGGGGTTGGGCCGGACGTGCGCGGCAATGAGCTTGCGCGCGGCCATCTGGTCCTTGGGCTGGTTGACGGTGTCGATGGCGATGAGCTCGCCGCCGCGCAGGTAGCAGGCGCTGAAGCTGCGCGAGGCCGGCGCGCCGCGCAGGATCACGGTGTCGTAGCCGTGGGAGACGCCGACGATGACGAGCTTGAGATCGAACTGGTCCGACCAGAACCACGGCACCTTGTCGTGCGCAGTCGCCGTGCCGAGCAGGTTGAGCGCGACGGTGCTGCCCTGCTCGAAGGCGTTGTCGACGGATTCCAGGCGCAGGTGCCGCCCGTACTGGCGGTTGAGGTGGCTCGCGCAGTCCCCCGCGGCGTAGATCGCCTCTTGCGAGGTGCGGCAGTGCACGTCCGTCACGATGCCGTTCTCGCATTGGATTCCTGCGGCCCTGGCGAGCTCGTCCGCCGGCGCCACCCCGACCGCGACGATGACGATGTCGGCCGGATGCTCGCCCCCCTCCTCGGTGAGCACCGCGCGCACGCGCCCGCTACGGGGGTCGGCGGCGAGCGCGCGGACGCGGGCGTTGCACAGGATGCGCACCCCCTGGCGCGCGTGCTCGCTCTCGTAGAACGCCGACAGCTGTGCGCAGGTCACGCGGCTCATGACCCGCTGCGCCATTTCCAGTACCGTCACCTCCAGCCCGAGCCCGCGTGCGGTGGCGGCGACCTCCAGCCCGATGTAGCCGCCACCGATGATCACCATGCGCCCTCCCGGGGCGCACTCGGCGCGGATGCGGTCCGCATCGGCAAGGGTGCGCAGGACATGCACCCCGGCCAGCTCGGTGCCGGGCGCGGCGAGGCTGCGCGGCCGGCTGCCGGTCGCCAGCAGCAGCGCGTCGTACGCCAACAGCGTGTTGTCGTCGAGCCGCACGCGCTGCTCGCGCCGCAGGATCTCGCTCACCCGCCGCCCGAGCTGCGTGTCCACCTGGTGCGCGGCGAAGAATTGCGCCGGACGGATGATCAGCCGCTCGCGCTCGAGCGCGCCGGCCAGGTACTTCTTCGACAGCGGCGGCCGCTGGTAAGGCAGCCACGGCTCATCGCCCACCATGCTGAGCTTCCCCGTAAAGCCCCTGCGGCGTAGTGTATCGACGGCCTGCACGGCGGCCTGGCCGGCTCCCGCGATCACGATGTGTTCGTACATGCGCCCGAAGAATAGCCCATGCCCTGATCGCCCGGCCGCACCACGGCGGGGCGGCCCGGCAATTTGCGCGCTCCAGTACAGTGCAATGCGCCGCGCCGGCGCCCCGGCGCGAAGCGCAGCTTCCGCGGTTTAGTTTCCTCCCAGCGCATGGCATGAAAGCTGCAATATCCCCTCGCGCCGAACACCCGCGCCACGGAGACTCTATGAAACTGGTCACAGCGATCATCAAGCCTTTCAAGCTCGACGACGTGCGCGCCGCGCTGTCCGATATCGGCGTGTCGGGCATGACGGTCACGGAAGTGAAGGGCTTCGGCCGGCAGCGGGGACACACCGAGTTGTATCGCGGCGCCGAGTACGTGGTCGACTTCGTTCCCAAGACCCGCATCGAGGTCGCGGTACGCGGCGATCTGGTCGACCAGGTCATCGAGGCAATCATCAAGGCCGCCAAGACCGGCAAGGTGGGCGACGGCAAGATCTTCATCACCGACATCGAGCGGGTGATCCGCATCCGCACCGGCGAGACCGACGACGCCGCCTTGTAGCGGCTTCAGCGCGGCAGGTGCGCGACGAAGAAGTAAGCGATTCCGAGCAGCACGGCCGTCTGGCCCAGCATCGCCGCGTACCTCTGCCGTACGTTGCTGCTGGCGAGGCCGTGCATTTCCGTTCGCAGATCGCCGATCTTCTCGCTGAGCTCGTTGCGCAATACGAGCAGGTCGTGCTTCGTGGCCAGGGTGTCCCTGGCTCCTGCAATCTGGATCTCCATCGCCTGGACGATGGCCCGCGCCTGCGCGGGCGGCACGTCGGCCTTCTCCAGAATCTCGAGCGAGGCGGCTTGCACGGCCGTGAGGATACTCCCGACTGACCCCGCCTGCGACTCTATGCTTCGGCTCACGATGAGCTGAAGGCTGCGAAACTCACGGATTCGCCTCCTTATTGGCGCAAGGACGTGCTGCCAGGCGCATGCCACAGGCTTGGGGCTCGCGCCGCGCGCGGGCTATGCTTCACCCCATGCCCACGACGATCCGCTTCCACGCGCACGGCGGACCTGAAGTCCTGCGTTGCGAGGAGCTCGAGCCCGGCAAACCCGCCCCTCACGAAGTGCAGGTGCGCCACACAGCGATCGGCGTCAACTACGTCGACGTGTATGACCGCACCGGGCTTTACCCGGTGAGCCTGCCCAGCGGCCTCGGGCGCGAGGCGGCGGGGGTCATCACGGCGCTGGGGCGCGGGGTGCGGGGCCTGCGCGTCGGCGAGCGCGTCGCCTACGTGCATTCGCTCCCTGGAGCCTACAGCGAGCTGCGCAATGTGCCCGTGGAGCGGGTGGTGAAGGTGCCGCGCGGCATCTCCGACGAAGAGGCCGCCGCGCTGATGCTGAAGGGGCTGACGGCGCACTTTCTCATCCGGCGCACCTACAAGGTCGCGCGCGGCGACACCATCCTGGTGCACGCCGCCGCCGGTGGCGTCGGGCTCATTCTGTGCCAGTGGGCGCACGCGCTGGGTGCGAAGGTCATCGGTGTGGTCGGCAGCGATGCGAAAGCCGAGCTCGCCAAAAAGCACGGCTGCCGGCACGTGCTGATCTCCGGGCGCGATGAGCTCGTGGCCGGCGTCAAGGCCCTGACCCGCGGCGCGGGCGTGCCCGTGGTCTACGACGCCGTCGGCAAGGACACCTTCATGGACTCGCTCGACTGCCTGCGGCGCTTCGGGATGATGGTCACCTTCGGCAACGCCTCCGGCCCGCCCCCGGCCATCAGCCCGCTCGAGCTCACCAAGCGCGGCTCGCTGTTCCTGACGCGTCCCACGCTTTTCAATTACATCGCCTCGCGCGAAGAGCTGGCGGCGGGGGCGCGCGAGCTGTTCGCGGCGGTGCGCGCGCGCAAGGTGCGCGTGCTCATCGGCCAGAGATACCCGCTGGCGCAGGCCGCCGAGGCGCATCGCGATCTGGAAGGCCGCCGCACCACCGGCTCGACGGTGCTGGTGCCCTAGGCGCCCGCCGGCGCCGGCCGCGCCCGCAGCGGCCGGGCGCTGCGGCTGATGCCGAGCGCGCCGCTGCGCACCACCTCCAGCAGCTGCGCCCGGCGGCCGAGATCGGCGACGAAGCTGTTGACCTCCGCCTCGCTCGCCGTCAGCTCGACGATGAAGCCCTCCACCGCCGGATCCAGCACCCGACCGCCGCTGCGCACCACCTGCCCGCGCACCGCATCGGTGTGGGCGGGCTCGAGCCTCAGTTTGAGCAGCACCAGCTCGCGCTCCAGATGCTCCCCGCGCGTCATATCGAGCACGTTGACGACGTCCACCAGCTTGTTGAGCTGGCTGGCGATCTGCTGGATGACCTGATCGGACCCCGTGGTGACCAGCGTCAGGCGCGATACCGTGGGGTCGTCGGTCGGCGCCACCGACAGTGATTCGATGTTGTAGCCGCGCGTGGAGAACAGCCCGGCGACGCGCGTGAGGGCGCCGGCTTCGTTTTGCAGCAGGATCGCGATGATGTGGCGCATGCGCCAGAATAAAGGATCGGCGCGAGTTTGCACCACGGAAGCAAGCTGTTAGGCTGATTTGTTCCCCCCACGTCCCCTGCAGCACGGGTTCCAAAGAGCGCGTCCATGAGCGACACGGTGATCCAGCCACGCCCGCTGGGAAATCCGCTGGCCGGCCAGAGCATGAGCGGCGCCCGCATGATCATGCAGGTGCTCGCGGACGAAGGCGTCACGGCCATATTCGGCTACAGCGGCGGGGCGATCCTGCCCACCTACGACGCCGTGTTTCTCTACAACCAGCAGTGCGCACGCCTCGGCGAGCCGCAGATCCCGCTCATCGTCCCGGCCAACGAGCAGGGGGCGGGTTTCATGGCGGCCGGCTACGCCCGCGCCTCGGGCCGGGTGGGGGTGTGTCTGGTCACCTCGGGCCCGGGTGCGACGAACACTGTTACGCCAGTGCGCGATTGTATGGCGGACTCGATACCGATTGTCGTGATTTGTGGGCAAGTCGCCACTCCCTCCATCGGCACCGACGCGTTCCAGGAGGCGCCGGTCCCCTCGATGATGGGAGCGGTCGCGAAGCATATTTTCCTGGTCACCGACCCACTCAAGCTCGAGGCCACGGTACGCACGGCGTTCGAGATCGCCCGCACGGGCCGGCCCGGGCCGGTGGTCGTGGATATCCCCAAGGACGTCCAGAACTGGGAGGGCGTTTTCCACGGCGAGGGCCTGCTGCCGATTCCCGGCTACCGCCGGCGCATGCACGAGCTCAGCCAGGCGGTGCTCGACACGCCCTCGGCCGAGCGCTTCTTCGCCATGCTGGGAGAGTCGCGCCGGCCGCTCATCTACGCCGGCGGCGGCGTGATCAACGGCAACGCCGCCGGCGCGCTCACCGAGTTCGCCAGCACCTTCGGCGTGCCGGTGGTGACCACGCTCATGGGGATCGGTGCGCTCGACACCACGCACGCGCTCTGCCTGCGCATGCTCGGCATGCACGGCGCCGCGTTCGCCAACTACGCCGTCGATGATTGCGATTTTCTCATCGCGGTCGGCGCGCGCTTCGATGACCGGGTGGCGGGCGTGCCCGCGAAGTTCGCCCGCAACGCGCGGCACATCGCGCACCTGGACGTCGATCGCGCCGAGGTGAACAAGGTCAAGCGCGTGCACTGGAGCTACGTGGGGCTGGTCGCGGGGGCGCTGCGGGCACTGACCGCGCACGGGCGGCAGCGGCAGTTTCAGGCCGACTTCGGCCCCTGGCGGGCCGAGGTCGCGGAGCTGAAGCGCGTCTACGCCATGAACTACGACCGCGCGAGTCCCCTGATCCAGCCCTACTACGTCATCGAGGAGCTCAACCGCCGCGCGCGCGGGGAGGCCATCATCACCACCGGCGTCGGCCAGCACCAGATGTGGGCGGCACAGTACTGCGATTTCACCGCACCGCGGCTGTGGCTCACCTCCGGCAGCATGGGCACCATGGGTTTCGGGCTGCCGGCGGCCATCGGGGCGCAGATCGCCCAGCCCGGGCGCCTGGTGATCGACATCGACGGGGATTCCAGCATCCGCATGAACATCGGGGAGCTGGAGACCGTGACCACCTACGACCTGCCGCTGAAGGTGGTGGTGCTCAACAACTTCGGCGACGGCATGGTCAAGCAGTGGCAGAAACTGTTCTTCAAGGGTCGTCTGTCGGCGAGCGACCGCTCGCTGCACAAGAAGGACTTCGTCAAGGCGGCGCAGGCGGACGGCTTTCGTCACGCGGTGCGCCTGGAGCGCAAGCAGGACGTGCCGCGCGTCATCGCGGAGTTCGTGGCGTTCGAGGGCCCCGCGTTCCTGGAAGTGATGATCGACCCGGACGCCGGTGTGTACCCGATGGTGGGGCCGGGGCAGAGCTATGAGGAGATGATCACCGGCGAATTCATTCCCTCGCGCCACAAGGTCGACATCAAGACTCCGGACCCCTCGGAGATGTTCTGAAGATGGAAGAGCATGGCCACCAACACGCCCACCTGCCGCACCGCACCGGCCATTCCTGGCTCGACATCAGCCTCGCGGTGTCGGCGTTTTTCGTGAGTCTGAGCTCGCTGTGGCTCACCCTTCACAACGCCCGCACGATGGAGAGGCTGGTCGCGGCCAACAGCTATCCGAACGTCGATATCTCCGTCGGTAACCAGTTCGACTTCCAGGACGGACGCGGGGTGCGGCACGCGCTGTACCTGTCGCTGCTGAACACCGGGATCGGTCCGGCGCGGCTGCGCTCCGTTGAGCTGAGCTTCGCCGGCCGGCCGGCGGCCACGGTGCGCGCGCTGCTCGCCATCTGCTGCACGCAGGAGCCCGAGAGCTCGTTGCCGAACACCAGCCACTGGTCCTCCGGGGACCTGCGCGGGTTCATGCTTCAGGCGGGCAAGGACCTGGCTCTATTCGCCTGGCCGGACGCCCCGGGGGACCCGCGCTGGGCGCGCCTGGACGCCGCACGCAAGAACGACAAGATCGGTGTCCGCGTCTGCTATTGCTCGGTGTTCGACGAATGCTACCTGCACGACAGCGCTTACCGCGAGCCGCGCCGCATCGGCGCGTGTCCGACGCCTGCCGTTGCGTATGTCGGCGGTTGACGGCAGCGGCTCTGGAGATAGGCTTCCCACCCGCCCATCCGAGGCTCACATGAAGTACCTGCACACCATGGTGCGCGTCACCGATATCGACGCATCGCTGAAGTTCTACCGCGACGCGCTCGGGCTGCAGGAGCTGTCGCGCAAGGACTACCCAGCCGGACGCTACACGCTGGTGTTCCTGGCGGCGCCCGGCGACGAGTCGGCGCAGGTGGAGCTCACTTACAACTGGGACCCGGAGAGCTACGGCGGCGGGCGTAACTTCGGGCACCTCGCCTACGCCGTTGAGAACATCTACGCCACCTGCCAGCGCCTGCGCGATCACGGCGTGACCATCCTGCGGCCCCCGCGCGACGGGCACATGGCTTTCGTGCGCTCGCCGGACGACATTTCCATCGAGCTGCTGCAGCAGGGTGCCTCGCTCGCGCCCGCGGAGCCCTGGAAGTCGATGCCCAACACCGGCAGCTGGTAGGCGCCTCCAGCGCGCATGAAAATGCTCCCGAGTCTGCTGATCGCGTCGGTGTTCGCCACGCTGACGTTCGCGGTCTGGGCCTGGCTCAACCGCCCGACGCTCGAGCCCCCCTGGCCGGCGCGCATCCAGGGCTTCGCGTTTTCGCCGTTCCGCGCCGACGAGGACCCGACTCAGCTGCAGATGCCCACGGATGCGGAGATCGACTCGGACCTCGCGCTGCTCGAGGGCAAGGTCAACGCGGTGCGTACCTACAGTGTCGAGAAGACCCTCGCCGACATTCCCGAGCTCGCCGAGCGCCACGACCTGAACGTCGCCCTCGGCGCCTGGATCGACGCTCACCGCGACAACAACGAGCTGCAGCTGCGCACCGCCGTGGCGCTCGCCAGCACCCACATCAACGTGGTGCGGGTCATCATCGGCAACGAGGTGCTCTTCCGCGGCGACCTGCCGATCGAGCAGCTCGAGGCCTATCTGGATCGCGCGCGCGCGGCCATCGAGCAACCGGTGGGCACCGCCGAGACCTGGCACGGGTGGATCGAGCACCCGGAGCTGGCGCAGCACGTCGACTTCATCGGCGTGCACCTGTTGCCGTACTGGGAAGGCGTGCCGGTGGATGCCGCCGTCAGCTACTCGCTGGCGCAGGTCAAGCGCCTGCAGCAGCTGTTCCCGCACAAGCCGGTCGTGGTGGCGGAGATCGGCTGGCCGAGCCGCGGCCGTACCCGCGAGTCGGCGGTCGCCTCGGATTCCAACGAGGCGCTGTTCCTGCGCCGCTTCCTGCGTCGCGCCGAACAGGAGCAGCTCGTTTATTACGTGATGGAGGCCTTCGATCAGCCCTGGAAGGCCTACCTGGAAGGCGCGGTCGGCTCCTACTGGGGGGTGTACGACGTGAACCGGCAGCCGAAGTTCGCCTTCAGCGCGCCGATCGTGCGCGTGCCCGAGTGGCACATTCTCGCCGCGGTGTCGGTCGCGGTGGCGCTGCTGGTGCTGGGACTGCTGTATCTGAACAGCGAGGCGCTGCGCAACCGCGGCCGCAGTTTCCTCGCGGTCGTGGTGTACGCCGCCGCCACCATCGCGGTGTGGGTGATCTACGACTTCACGCAGCAGTACATGACCGTCGCGAGCGTCATCGCCGGCGTGCTGCTGCTGCTGGGGATGCTGGGGGTCATGCTGGTGCTGCTGGCCGAGGCGCACGAGTGGGCCGAAGCTCACTGGGTCGAGTACCGGCGGCGGCTCGGCGCGCCGCTGCTCTGCCACGGCGCGCGGCCGCCGAAGGTGTCGATCCACGTGCCGGCCTACGACGAGCCGCCGGCGATGCTCATCGAGACGCTCGATGCGCTCGCGCGGCTCGACTACCCGGACTTCGAAGTGCTGGTCATCGACAACAACACCCGCGACGAGCATGTCTGGCGGCCGGTCGAGGCGCACTGCGCGCAGCTCGGCGCGCGCTTCCGCTTCTTCCACGTCGCACCGCTCGCGGGCTTCAAGGCCGGAGCGCTCAACTACGCGCTCGCGCGCACCGCGCCGGACGCCGAGATCGTCGCGGTCATCGACGCCGACTACGTGGTCGATGCGCGCTGGCTGCGCGATCTGACGCCCGGTTTCCAGGATGCGCGCATCGCCGTCGTGCAGGCGCCGCAGGACTACCGCGACGGGGGCGAGAGCGCCTTCAAGGCCATGTGCTACGCCGAGTACCGCGGCTTCTTCCACATCGGCATGATCACGCGCAACGAGCGCAACGCCATCATCCAGCACGGCACCATGACCATGGTGCGGCGCGCGCAGCTGGTCAGTTGTGGCGGCTGGGCGCAGTGGTGCATCACCGAGGATGCGGAGCTCGGCCTGCGCATCTTCGAGGGCGGCTTCGATGCCACCTTCGTACCCGCGAGCTACGGCCGCGGCCTGATGCCCGACACCTTCATCGATTTCAAGAAGCAGCGCTTCCGCTGGGCCTACGGTGCCATGCAGATCCTCAAGGCACACGCGCGCACGCTGTTCATGGAAGGCGGCCCGCTGTCCACGGGGCAGCGCTATCACTTCATCGCCGGCTGGCTGCCGTGGGTGGCCGACGGCTGCAACCTGCTGTTCAACCTGGCGGCGCTCGGCTGGTCGGTCGCCATGGTGTGGGCGCCGAAGCACATCGAGCCGCCGCTGGTGATGTATTCGGTCCTGCCGCTGTCGCTGTTCACCTTCAAGCTCGCGAAGCTGGCGCATCTGTATCAGGTGCGCGTCGGCGCCAACGTGCGCCAGACGCTCGCCGCGGCGATCGCCGGGCTGGCGCTCACCCACACCATCGGCAAGGCGGCGGTGAAGGGCCTGGTCACGAACAGCGAGCCCTTCTTCCGCACTCCGAAGCAGGGACGCTCCTCGGGACTCGCCGCGGCGCTCCTCGCCGCACGCGAGGAGGCGCTGATGATGCTCGGCCTGCTGCTGTCGGCGTGGGGTGTGGCGCATGCACCCCAGGCTGCCGGCCTCGACCGGGTCGCACTCGCAGGTCCCGACCGGCTCGCGTGGATCGTGGTGCTGCTCGTTCAGTCCGTGCCGTACGCCTCCTCATTGCTGGTATCGCTCTCGAGTGCGTTCCCGCTGCCGGCGGGGCTGCTGGGCACGCACTATCGTCCCATCAAGGCCTCGGGCAAGCGCGCCGAGACGGGCCCGGCGAGCTGACCCGTGCGTGAGGCGAGGCTGCGCGCGATCGCCCTCATGATCGCGGCCGTCGCCGTGTTCTCGGGCATGGATGCGCTGCTGAAGCTGCTGTCGGCGCACTACCCGCCCATGGAAGTGACGGTGCTGCGCGGCGCGGCCTCGCTGCCGTTCATGCTGCTGCCGCTGCTGGTCACGGGCCGGTGGCGCGAGCTGCGGATGCGGCGCTTCCCGATGCATCTGCTGCGCGGCCTGCTCGGGGTCGTGTCCTTGGGCGGCTTCGTGTATGCCGTGCGGGTGCTGTCGCTCGCCAATGCCTATGCGGTGTTCCTCTCGGCCCCGCTCATCGTGACCGCCCTCTCGGTACCGCTGCTCAAGGAGCGCGTCGATGCCCGCAACTGGGGCGCCATTCTGCTGGGCCTCGCCGGAGTGCTCACCATGCTGCGGCCGAGCGCCGCGGGCTTCGTCACCTGGGGAGCGCTGGCGGCGCTGATCGCGGCCAGCGCTTATGCCCTGAGCATCATCGCGGTGCGGGTGCTGACACGCAGCGACAGCACCGCGAGCGTGGTGGTCTGGACGGTGGGCCTGATGACCGCATTTGCCGCCCTGATCGCCGCGCCCGACTGGGTGCCGCTCGAGCGCGTGCACTGGCGCTGGCTCGTCGGGCTCGGCGGACTCGGCGCGCTGGGGTCGTACCTGCTCACGGCGGCCTTCCGGTCCGCGCCGGCCTCGGTGGTGGCGCCGTTCGAATACACCTCGCTCCTGTGGGGCATTGCCATCGACCGGGTGGTGTGGCACGTGCTGCCCTCGATGCGGGTGTGCCTGGGCGGGGGGCTGGTGATCGCCAGCGGTCTGTATCTGATCTGGCACGCGCGGACCCGCACAGGAACCGTGTCATCGCAACAGTCATGGAAGTGGCGCGCGTGGCAAGGCAGAATGTCGCGCCGATCGCCGGCTGTGGAAGATGTCGCTCGCAAACAAGAGGAAGACTCACCATGAGCACCGCCGATGTCCGTGGACGATTCATCTGGCACGAGTTGCTGACGACTGATACGGCGGGCGCCGCCGCCTTCTACCCCAGGGTCGTCCCGTGGCGCACCCAGCCTTCCAGCATGCCCGGCTACACGTTATGGATGGCCGGACAGACCCAGATCGGCGGCCTGACGGCGCTGCCGCAGGAAGCGGGCGGCCCGCCCCCTCACTGGCTGATCTACGTGGGTACGCCCAGTGTGGACGCCTCCTGCCTCCAGGCCCAGAGCCTCGGTGCCAGGGTGCTGAAGGCCCCCGCGGACATCCCCAACGTGGGCCGCTTCGCGGTGCTGTCGGACCCGCAGGGCGCGACGTTTGCGCTGTTCACCCCGGGCAGCGGGCCGCCGCCGGGCCCGGAACCCCTGCAGGGCGGATTTTCGTGGCATGAGCTGGCGACGACGGATGTAGCGGGCGCGGCGCGCTTCTACGGCGAGCTGTTCGGCTGGCGCAAGGGACGCGCACACGACATGGGCGCCATGGGCACGTACCAGATCTTCGAGCACGCCGGCAACCAGGCGGGCGGCATGTGCAATGTGCAGGGTCCTTCCATCCCGCCGTCGTGGCTGAGCTATGTGCACGTGGCCGATTCCAACCGGGCGGTCACCGCCGCCAAGGCAACCGGGGGACGGCTGATGCACGGGCCGATCGAGGTTCCGGGCGGCAGCTGGATCGCGCTGATGATGGACCCGCAGGGCGGTGCCTTCGCCGTCCAGGAAGCGCCGCGGCCCGCAACTCAGCCGCGCCCGGCGACGGCCGCGTCCGCCGCCCCCAGGCCGGCGACTGCGCCCAAACCCGCCCTGGCGCCCCAGCCGACCGCCGCGCCGATGAGGGCGGCCTCCGCCGCGCCCCAGCCGGCCGCCGCGCCGATGAAGGCGGCCCCCGCCGCGCTGCCGCCGGCCGCGGTCAGGAAACCGGCGAAGAAGGCGGCGAAGAAGAAGGCGGTAAAAAAGGCCAGGAAGAAGGTGGCCCGCAAGCCGCGGGCCGCGAAGCGCAAGAGCGGCGGCAGGAAGGTCGCGAGGAAGTCAGCGCGCCGGAGCGCGAGAAGGGCGGCGCCGAAAAAGCGCGCGCGGAGCCGGCGCGGCTAGCACGCCGCGCCGGAGCGTCCCGGCCAACGCGTTGCGGGCGCAACGCGTTGCCGCGAGCGCGCGATGGCCCGCCGTGGCGTCCTCAGACCCTCACCAGGGGCCGGCCGAAATTCCCGTGCTGCATCGCGAGCAGCAGGTGCGCCGGTGCATTGGCGAGTCCCTCGACGACGTGCTCCTTGGCGGCAATGCGGCCCGCCCCGTACCAGGCAATCGCGTCGCGCAGAAATTCGCCGCGCCGATGCTCGTAGTCGCACGCCCTGACACGCAGCGCCCGCACCTGCGCGTTGCCGGGCAGATAGCCCCCGCGGGCGAGGATCGCCTCCGGATCCTCGGCCTTCACCGTGTTCTGCACGATGCGCCCGCCCGCTGCCAGGTGCCGCCCGGCGACGATGGTGTCGAGCAGCTCCCCGCCGGTATTGTCGAAGTAAACATCCACGCCGCGAGGGGCGAGAGCTTTCAGCCGCGCGCTCACGTTCTCCGCCGCGTGGTTGATGCAGGCCGACAGCCGGGCGTGGCGCGTCACCCAGTCGCATCTTTCCCGGTTGCTTGCGATGCCGATGGCCCGCGCGCCCTTCAACATCGCGATCTGTCCGGCCATGGCGCCGGCCGCATCGGCTGCGGCGGACACCAGCACGGTCTCTCCCGGGCGCAGCTGCGCGAGGTCCAGCAGGCCGAAGTAGGCGGCCATGCCCGGGGCTCCCAGCACCCCCAGCGCACTCGAGGCGGGTGTCTGCCCGGAATGCAGCAGGCGGGCATGCCGGCCGTCCGAGACACACAGCTGCTGCAGGCCGCACTCGAGCACCACCAGGCTCCCGACGCCGAACACCTCGTGGCGCGACTCGATCACCTCGCACACGCCGTGCGCCGGTACCAGATCCCCGGGTTTCACCGCGTCGTGCGCCGCGGCGTCGGGCGCGCACACGAACGGGTCGAGCGCCAGCCACAGTGTGCGGGCGAGGAACGCGCCGTTGGTGAGGGTCGGCCCGGGTGCCTCGATCAGCTCCAGGTCGCTCGGCTGCGAAGGCGGCCGCCTGACCCTGATCTGGAGGTTGTGCGTGAACATCCTATTGTCCGTCCGCTTCGGCGGCGCGCCGCTGCTCGGCGGCCTTCTGGTAACTGGCATCGATCTGCTGCTTCACGCGCGCTTCGGTCTGCTGCGCCTCAGCTGCCTGCCGCGCCTCGGATGCAGCTCCCGCTGTCGCTGCCGCGCCGCTGCCGGCGAGTCCACAACCGCCCAGGCAACCCACCAGGGCGAGCAGTACTGTCAAGCGTCCCATATGCGTGTCGACCGCCAGGTCCATCGGAGGTTTCTCGAATTTACGCGCCCGGACCGCCGGCGCAAGGGCCGCTGCGGTCGTGGCACTATGTAGCGCATGCTTAGGGAAACCCCCACCCGCCGCCCGATTGCAGCCGCGGCACGAGTACGGCGCAGCTACTTCGAGTGCCGCTACGGGCAATTGCACGTGCACAACTCGATTCCGCCGGGAGGCGGTTTCGAGGAAGCCGCACCGCTGCTGTGCCTGCACGACTGGCCAGGGTCGGGCCGCGTGTTTGCACGCTTTCTGGCCCTGGCCGGCGCCGACCGCTCGGCGTACGCGCCGGACCTGCCCGGGTTCGGGGAGTCCGACCCCCCGGCGCCCGGCCCCGGGATCGCAGACTACGCGGGCGCGATCGGAGACTTTCTCGACAGCATGCACCTGCGCCACGTCGACCTGCTGGGCCAGCGCGCCGGGGCACTCATCGCCACCGAGCTTGCCGTCACGCGCCCGGCGCAGATCGGTCGGGTGGTCATGGCTTCCGCGCCCCTGCTGACGGAAGCTGAGCGACAGGCGGGGGGGAGGGGGGCGGCGCCTGCGGCCGGCGCCGAGGCGACGCTGCGGCCGCCCGACTGGGAGCGCTGGGCTACACAGGCGGCGGCGCAGTATCCTCTGCGCGAGCGCCTGGCCCGGCTCACGCAGCGCCTGCTGGTGCTGCGGCCGCGCGATGAGCTGTGGGAGGCGACCGGGCGCGTGCGGGAAGCGCTGCCGGGCGCACGCCTGCTCGAGCTGGAAGTACCGGGGGCGGAGCTGTTTGCGTCCTGCGCGGCGCGCGTAGCGGACGCGGTGCGGGAGTTTCTGCGCGGCTGATTGCGGATTTTCGGGATTCGTCTCACACACTTGCTGAACGCACCCATGCCGTCACCCCCCGTCTCACCCCACACCGAGTCCGATGCGGAGCACACCGCCGAGCTGCCGGCGCCCGACTCCACGGCTCACGCGCATCCGGGCGAGCATCGGATGTCGCAGACCGACACGTGGATCGCGCCCGCGCCGCCCGCGCGCCTGACCGAACCCTCGGCGCCGGCTACGCGTGCGGCGCCAGCTCCACCGCCGGCCACGCGCGCGACCGAAGCCTCACCGCCGGCTACGCGCGCGGCGCAGGCCCCACCGCCGGCTGCGCGCCTGACCGAAGCGCCGCCGGCCGCGGGCGCGGCGCAGGCTCGGCAAGCGGAGCTCGCTCAGCAGGCACTGTCGGCCAAGCTGCACGAGGCGCAGGAGCTGCTCGCCGCCAAGAGCGCGCGCCTGACGCAGGCCGAACGCGCCCGCGACGCGGCGTATGCGGCGCGCGCGGCCGCCGAGCAGCGCACCGCGCAACTGAACACCGAGCTCGGGCAGGTGCGTGCCGAACTGGCGTTTCAGCTGGATGAGCTGACGCGTGCGCGCGTGCAATCCGAGGAGCAGGTGGCGCAGTCGCGCGCTGTGCTGAGCACTGAGAGTGCGCGCGCCGAGCAGCTGCAGCGCCAGCTCGGGGAACAGGAAAGCACCACGCGCACGCAGCGCAGCCTGGAGCTCGAGCAGCGCCGGCTGGCGGAGCAGGATCGTACCCGCGCCGCGGGCACCTTGAGCGACCTGCAGCGCGAGCGCGAGCGGGCCCTCGGTTACCTCGAGTCGCTGCAGAGCGCCGAGGGCCGCCGGCTGATCCTCGAAGGGCTGGCGACCGAGCTGCAGCGCCAGGTCGAGGAGCGCGAGCGCGACCTGGCGCGCGCAGGGCGTGAGCTCGCCGGCCGCGACGCACAGGCGCGCGAACTGCAAGCCGAGCTCGCGCGGCGCACGGCGCGCATCACGCAGCTCGAGCAGCAGGTGAGCTCGTTCGGTGCGACGGTGGCACGACGCGACACGCAGTTGCGCGAGACACGACACGAGACGCAGGGCCTGCAGGGAAGTGTCGCGACGCCGCGGGCACGCGGCGAGCAGCACGGCAGCAGCGACTCACTACAGCACGCGGAGCTGGCCCGGCTCCAGGCGCAGCACGCGGACCTGACCGCGGCGGTCGAGTCGGCGCGCGCCGCTACCCTGGCCACCAACGCGCAGGCCGCCGAGCACGGGGCCGCGCTCGAGCAGCTGCGCAGCCGCAATGCGGAGCTGGAAGCGACGCTGATCGCCGAGCGGCAGCGTGCCCGGCAGCTCGAGGACGAGCTGGCCGCCGCGCGCCACGCGCACGCCGCCGGCCGCGGCACCGCCGAGGCGCCCCCCCGTGGACTGGATGACAGTGTCGCAGAACAGCTGGAGGCCGTGCGCGTGCTGCAGATGGAAGCCAGCACCAGCGCGGCGCGCGCCCGCGAGCTCGAGGGGGACCTGCGGGCCGCCGAGGATACCGTCCATCGTCTCGAGTCTGAGGCGCGCGTGCGCAACGCCCGCATCGAGGAGCTCGAGAAGGCCAATCTTCAGTTTCGCACCGCCGTCGCGGAGGCGCGCCCCACAGCACCCGACACCGCCGCCAACCAGGGGGGCGATGCCGCCCAGGCCGCCGACGCCCCCGCCGCTCCGCAGCCGGTATCCGCGGGCGCGGTGCGCGTGCTGACCCGCCACACCGAGGAGGGGCGGGAGGTGGTCCACGTTCTGGGCCGCAGAACCAGTATCGGACGTACTCCCGACAACGATCTGCAGATCGACTCCAGGTCCGTCAGCCGCCACCACGCCGTCATTCTGGTGGGCCCGGTGCACAGCATCATCGAGGACCTCAACAGCACCAACGGGGTGTACGTCAATGGCCGGCGCATCACCCGCAACACGCTCAAGGACGGTGACACGGTGGTCTTTGGGCAGGTGCACTACCGCTTCGCCGTGCACAGGAGCGGCGACAAAACCTGACAGCCGTCCCCACCACCGCTAAGCTTGAGCGCGTTCCCGCCGGCGACCGCGAGACTGTCAGGTGGCGAGTCCCTACATCGAGAGAATCCTCAAGGCGCGCGTCTACGACGTCGCCATCGAATCCCCGCTGGAGGAGGCGGCGCGCCTGTCGCGGCGGCTCGGCAACCGGGTGCTGCTGAAGCGCGAGGACCTGCAGCCGGTGTTCTCCTTCAAGCTGCGCGGCGCGTACAACCGCATCGCCCACCTGTCCGAAGCGAGTGCGCGGCGCGGCGTGGTGTGCGCCTCGGCCGGCAATCACGCGCAGGGGGTCGCGCTCGCCGCCCGCCGGCGCGGCATTGCGGCGGTGATCGTCATGCCGCACACCACCCCGCACATCAAGGTGCAGGCGGTGATCGATCTGGGCGCCGAGGTGCTGATGCACGGCGATGACTACGACAGCGCGTTCGAGCAGGCGCTGCAGCTCGCGCGCGAGCGCGAGCTGGTGTTCGTACACCCCTTCGACGATCCGGACGTCATCGCCGGGCAGGGAACCATCGCGGTGGAAATCCTGCGCCAGAGCGGCGGCGATCTGGATGCGATCTTCGTGCCGGTCGGCGGCGGCGGGCTGCTCGCCGGTATCGCGGTGTACGTCAAGTACCTGTACCCCGGCGTGAAAGTGATCGGCGTCGAACCGCAGGACGCCGCCGGCATGCACGACTCGCTCAAGGCGGGCCGGCGCATCACCCTCGAGCGGGTGGGAATTTTCGCCGACGGCGTGGCGGTGCGACGCGTCGGCGAGGAGACCTTTGCGCTGTGCCGCGGCCACGTGGATGAGATCGTGCTGCTCGGCACCGACGAGATCTGTGCCGCGATCCAGGACGTGTTCGAGGACACGCGCTCGATCGTCGAGCCGGCCGGCGCCCTGGCGGTCGCCGGGCTCAAGAAGTACGTGGCACGCGAAGGCTGGCGCGGCAAGCGCCTGGTGGCGATCAACAGCGGCGCGAACATGAATTTCGACCGGCTGCGGCACGTCGCCGAGCGTGCCGATCTGGGCGGCGAGCGCGAGGCGCTGCTGGCGGTGGTGATTCCCGAGCGGCCGGGGAGCTTCCTGCATTTCTGCGAGGTGCTCGGGCGGCGCAGCGTCACGGAGTTCAACTACCGCTACGCCGCCGCGGACGGCGCGCAGATTTTCGTGGGTCTCGCGCTCAGCCAGGGGCGCACGGAGAAGGACGCGGTGGTGCACAGCCTGCGCGCCGCGGACTTCGCGGTCACCGACATGACCGATGACGAGATGGCGAAGCTGCACGTGCGCTATATGGTCGGCGGGCACGCGCGCGGCATACGCGATGAGCTGCTGTACCGCTTCGAATTCCCGGAGCGCCCCGGCGCACTGCTGAAGTTCCTGCAGGCGATCGGCTCACGCTGGAACATCAGCCTGTTTCACTATCGCAACCACGGCTCGGACTACGGTCGGGTGCTGGCCGGCATCCAGGTGCCGCCCGCCGAGCGGCCGGACTTCCTGCAGCACCTGAACGAGCTGCACTACGCCTACGTGGAGGAGACCGGCAACCCGTCCTACCGGATGTTCCTCGGCGCCTGAGCCTGCAGCGCCGCGTGAGGTCAGGCTCGCGGGGCCGCCGCGGCGCTCTCCAGCAGCCACTCGCGCCAGATCGCCAGCAGCACCGCGAGTATGACCGGACCGACGAACAGGCCCACCAGCCCGAATGCGGCCAGTCCCCCCAGCACGCCGAACATGACCACCAGGAAGTGGATCTCCGCCTCGCGGCTGATGAGGAACGGGCGCACGATGTGGTCCGTCCAGCTCATCACGATACTCCCCCAGATCAGAAGCCCGACACCCGCCACGGTGTTGCCCTTCAACAGCAGCCAGGCCACGACGCAGCCCCAGATCGTCGGCGCGGCGAACGGGATCAGCCCGGAGACGGTGGTGAGCGCCGCCAGAAATACCGGTGCCCCCGTGCCGGCGAACCAGTAGCCCAGTCCCACCAGCACGCCCTGCACCAGGGCTGCCAGCACCAGGCCGTAAACCACGGCCTTGACGGTCTGCCCGATGGCCTGCAGGTACTTGTGCACGCGCGGACCGAGCACCTGCTCGAGGCCGCGGGTGAGCTGGGTCGCGAGTCGCTCCCCGTCGCGGTAGACGAAGAACAGGCTCACCACCGCCAGCAGCAGCTTCACCGCCTCGCGGCCGATCCCGCCGATCACGTGCGCGATCTGATTGAAGGAGCGATCGGTGACCTTGCGCAGCGCCTCACCGAGCACCTGCGGGTCCTGGGCGGCGCGCGTGGTCAGATCGCGCAGCTGCTCCCCGATCCACGGCAGCTTCAGCACCGCAGGGGGCAGCTGCACCCCGCCGGCGAGCAGCGTCTGAGTCTCGCGCCAGGTGTGGACGAGCTCGACGCGCAGCACCACGGCGAGCCACGCCAGCGGTGCGATGACCGCCGCGGTCACCGCGCCCGTCATCAACAGCGCGGCGACCGTGGTGTGTCCGCGGCACTTGTCGCGCAGCCACCGGTACGCGGGCCAGCTGACGAACGCCAGAATTCCTGCCCACACCAGCGGGACGATGAACGGGTCCATGACGCGAAAGCCGAGCAGCACGCACGCCGCGAGCAGCCCTGCGATGATCAGTCGGCGCAGCCATGGGGCGGATACGAGGTCTTCCATCGTGTCCGGCGATCATGCCACGCGCGCGGCGCGTGTGTTGCCCTTGACGCCGGATAGGCCCGGCAGGCACGCTTCCTGCCGCGTGAGGTGTCCGTTGCAACGCATGCGGGACGCAGGCTGTGACCGCGTGCGCAGCAACGGTTAAAACGGGAAGTCCGGTGCGGATTCGTCCAAAGCCGGCGCTGCCCCCGCAACGGTAATCGAGATCAAGCGGATCACATGAGCCACTGCGCCCCCTGAGGGGCACGGGAAGGCGATCCGCCGGAGCCGGCGAGCTCCTGCTCGAAAGCCCGGAGACCGGCCTTGCGTGAACCGATGGGCGTCGCGGCGGGCGATGCTGGTCCGGCGGTACGCCTCGCTTGCCGCGCGCTTGCCAGCTTCTGAAGCCACGACCCATCCGCACGGGTGTGTGCAACCTCAGGAGCTTTGCCCATGACAACAGGTCTCACCGCGCGCCGCGCGCTGTCGTACGCGGCTGTCCTGGTTTGTGTTGGTCTTGCAACCCCTGCGCTGAGCGACGAGCAGGAGCTGTCGCAGGTCATCGTCACCGCGTCGCGCGTCCCGGAGCCGCTCGCCGACTCGTTCTGGTCGACCACGGTGCTCACGCGCTCCGACATCGAAGCGCGCCAGGTGCAGTCGCTGCCGGATCTGCTCGCCGATCTGGCCGGCATCAACATCGACAACACCGGCGGGCTCGGGCAGGCGAGCGCGGTCTTCATCCGCGGCGCCGACTCCGATCACACGCTGCTGCTGATCGACGGGGTGCGCGTCGGCTCGGCGACGCTCGGCACGCCGCCGGTCGAGCTCGTGCCGCTCGAGCAGATCGATCACATCGAAGTGGTGCGCGGCCCGCGCTCCACACTGTACGGTTCCGACGCCGTCGGCGGCGTCATCCAGATATTCACGCGCCACGCCACCGAGCCGGGCCTGAGCTTCGGCGGCGGCGTCATGGATGCCAGTCACGACACCCACGAGTTCAGCGGCAATCTCACCGCGCGCGGCGAGCGCGCCTGGCTGAGTCTCGGCGGCGACACGCTCACCACCGACGGCATCGCCACCTGCCTGCCGGGCGCGCTGACGGCCGGCGCCGGCTGCTTCCAGGATCATCCGAACCCGGCGGCCAACGGTTTCCACAACCACTCCGGCTCCCTGAGCGCGGGGCTCAAGGTGACCGATCAGCTGACCGCGCAGGTCGACGGGCTCGTCGCCAACGGCTGGACGGCCTTCGATGGAGATTTCGACAACAACCTGGAGTTCAGCGAGAAAGTCACGACGCTGCACCTCGACCAGGCGCTCCCCGGCACCTGGCACCTGCGGGCGCTTGCCGCACGCGACCTCGATGAGGAGCGGGACTTTCTCAATCTCACCCCGGCGGGCGTGTTCGACACCACCCGCAACAGCGCGAGCCTGCAGATCGACGGTAAACCGGGCAAGGCGCTGCGCCTGCTCGGCGGCATCGACTACGAGCGGGTCGAGGTCGACAGCGACACCCGGTACCCGATCACCGCTCGCACCAGCCGCGGCGGGTTCGGCGAGCTGCGCGGCGAGCTCGGTCCCTGGTCCGCACTCGCCGGCGCGCGCCTCGAGGACAACGGGCAATTCGGCAACCATGGCACCGGCAACCTGGGACTGACACGCAAGCTGGGCGAGGCGCAGCGCCTCACCCTGACCTGGGGGACGGCCTTTCGCGCGCCGACCTTCAACCAGCTGTACTTCCCCGGCTTCGGCAGCCCGCAGCTGCGACCCGAGACCTCGCGGTCGCTCGAAGCGGGCATCGACGGCGAGCGCGACGCGCTGCGCTGGTCGCTGCACGCATACCAGACCGACCTCAACGACGAGATCGGCGTCGATCCCGGTACTTTCCAGGCGGTAAACATCGACCGGGCCCGCGTCCGCGGCGTGGAGCTGCAGGGGGACTGGCACAACCGCGATTGGCGCATCGGCGGGCAGCTCACCGCAATGGAGCCCCTGAATCTTTCCCCGGGACCCGATTACGACAAGCTGCTCAACCGCCGCGCCAGGCAAAGCGCCGCGCTCAGCGTGCGCCGTTTCCTGAGAGCGCCGGTTCTTGAGGGCGCCAACGGCTCGATCGGAGTGGTGGGCCGCTGGGAGGGACGCCGCTACGACGACCTGGCGAACACTCTGCCCATGGGCGGATACCTGACCGTCGACCTCCTCACCCAGTGGGCGCTCGGCAACGGCTGGTCGCTCGAGGCGCGGGCAGCCAACCTGTTCGACCGCAATTACCAGACGGCCGCGTACTTTGCGCAGGACGGCCGGCATTACGGCCTGACGGCCCGTTATCAGACACGGGGAAAGTGATTTAGGCCGGCGGCGGCTGAGCGCGGTTCCGGTGTAGGATCACGCCCCGCCAGGGCGGAATGCTGTCTGGCTAACGGGCTGAGCAGGGCCGCGCCGCATGAACGAGCCGACAGATCCTCCCGTGCCCGGGGCGGCACCCACGGAGAACGAGCGCACCTGGGGCATGCTCGCGCACCTGTCGGCGCTGGTGGGACTCGTCATTCCGCTGGTCGGCAACGTGTTGGGGCCGCTGCTGGTCTCGATCGCCCGGTCTGATCAGTCGGTCTTCGTCGCCGCGCACGCCAAGGAAGCGCTCAACTTCAACATCTCGGTGACGCTCGCGGCGCTGGTGTGCACGCTGCTGATGCTGGTGTTCGTCGGCTTCCTGCTGGGGAGCGCCCTGTTCATCGCCTGGCTGGTGATGACACTCATCGCCGCCATCAAGGCGAGCGAGGGCGCGGCGTACCGCTATCCGGTTTCACTGCGGCTGGTGAGCTGACGCGGGCGAGCTTGAGCGCGGCGCGGGCGCTAAGTGCCCGTCGTTGCAGCGTTTTTGACTGCCGCACGCGGCTTTACTGGCGATCTGTATATATATACAGTATCGCAATGCGCCGCACGATTACGGGCCGGCACTCATTTAGCGGCAGGGGAGCGCTCTCTAATCCGCCCGGGCGCTTCGATCTGCAGAAGCTCGAGGCGGTGGATGACGGCTGGTACCTCGAGGAGGCACCCGAGAGCATCGCGACAACGCTCGAGCCCGAGCGGGCGCGCACCGTCATCAGCCACAACGACTCGCCCGACATTCCTTTCGAGCGCTCGATCAATCCGTATCGAGGATGCGAGCATGCGTGCTCATACTGTGTAGCTGGAGACACAGCTGTCCTGATGGCTGATGGAAGCACGCGGCCTCTGTACCAGTTGAAGGTCGGGCACGAGCTCTACGGCACGCGGCGCGTCGGTCACTATCGGCGATTCGCAAAATCCCGGGTGCTCGCGCACTGGAGCACCATCAAGCCCGCATTCCGAATAACGCTGGAGGATGGCACCACGCTCGTGACCAGCGGGGATCACCGTTTTCTCACGGAGCGAGGTTGGAAGTACGTGACCGGCTCTGAGCAGGGCAGAGCACGCAGGCCACATCTCACAAGGTTCAACAAACTCATGGGAACGGGGGCTTTCGCCGAGCGGGCACTTCAGAACGCGGATTATCGTCGCGGGTATCTCTGCGGCCTGATTCGCGGCGATGCTCATCTGAAGACATACACCTACCAACGCAACGAGGGACGCACTGATACATCGCACCAGTTTCGTCTCGCGCTCTGCGACCTTGAGGCCCTCGTCAGGGCTCGCAACTATCTCATCAACTTTGAGATCCGCACCTGCGGGTTTCTGTTTCAGGCGGCCGCCGGCAACCGGCGAGCCATGCACGCGATCCGCGCTGGATCTTCCATGAGCGTTCAATCGATTCGAGAGCTGATCGCGTGGCCGACTTCACCGACGAGAGCGTGGTCGGGAGGCTTCCTCGCCGGGATATTCGACGCCGAAGGGAGCTTCAGCCAGACGGTCCTTCGCATTCCCAACACCGATCCCGAAATCGTCTCCTGGATTCGGCGGTGTTTGTTTGACTTCAATTTCAGCTCCGTAATTGAGCACATCCACCACGAAGACCGCAAACCCATGGACGTCGTGAGACTGAAGGGCGGACTGCGCGAGCATCTGCGCTTCTTCCACACCGTCTGCCCGGCCATTTCGCGCAAGCTCGACATCGAGGGCCAGGCCGTCAAGAGCGACGCGCGCCTGAACGTGATCGGCATCGAGCCGCTCAAGACCATGCGACTCTACGACATCACGACCGAGACCGAGGATTACATCTGCAACGGTATAGTCGCTCACAACTGCTACGCCCGCCCGAGCCACGCCTACATGGGGCTCTCGCCCGGCCTCGACTTCGAGACGCGCCTCTTCTACAAGGCCGACGCCGCGAAACTGCTCGAGGCCGAGCTCGCCCGGCCAGATTATGTCTGCAAGCCCATCATGCTGGGCGCGAACACCGACCCCTACCAGCCGGTGGAGCGGCGCATGCAGGTCACGCGCTCGATCCTCGAAGTGCTGGCGCGCACCCGGCACCCGGTCACGGTCGTCACCAAGAGCGCACTCGTGCTGCGCGACCTCGACCTGCTGAGCGGCCTGGCGCGCCAGGGCCTGGCGAGCGTCGCGGTCAGCGTCACGACACTCGACGCCGAGCTCAAGCGCAGACTCGAACCGCGCGCCGCCTCCCCGCAGGCGCGCCTGCGCACGCTCGCGGCGCTCAGCGCTGCCGGGGTTCCCAGCGGCGTGCTCGTCGCACCGGTGATTCCCGCCCTCACGGACCACGAGCTGGAAGCGATCCTGGCGGCGGCGGCCGCAGCCGGGGTGCGCTGGGCGGGGTACGTGCTGCTGCGTCTGCCGTATGAAATCAAGGACCTGTTCAGCGAGTGGCTGGCGCAGCACTACCCGGAGCGGGCGCAGCATGTGATGTCGCTGATTCGCGCCATGCGCGCAGGGCGCGCCAACGATGCGAATTTCGGCTCGCGCATGCGCGGCACCGGCCCCTATGCGCTGTTGCTCAGGAACCGCTTCCGCCTCGCCTGCGGCCGCCTGCACCTCGATCCGGCCGCGCGCGCCGCGCTGAACACCACGCTGTTCTGTCCCCCGGCTCCCGCCGGCTCGCAGTTGCGGCTGGGCCTGTAGGGCGTTCCCCCCGGGAACCGCCTCCCAGGGCGCGCGGTCAGACACCTCGAGCGGTGGCATACTGCGCACAGCAGTTTCGCGTGTAATTTCGGCTCGCGCATAGGACGGGGAGTCGACCATGAACAGCCGCTACGTCATGTCGTACAGCGCCCTCCTGGCGGCGCTCGCCCTGCCCGGTTGCATGCAATCGCGCGTGGACGAGTCGCGCGAGCTGCACACCCGGATCGAGAAGAGCGAAGCGGTGGTCATCCTCCCCAAGCCCCAGGTCGAGGGCGCCGCCGCCGAGGAAGGTTTCATGGATTGCGTGGGCGGCGGTCTCGCGGGCCATGGCGACAGCGCCATCGCCGTCCGCGGCCACCAGGAGTTTCTCGATTCGACCTTCCCGTGGTTCGAGCCGGGCACGGCGCCCTCGCGCCCCGAGGCCGTCGAGCAGCTGCTGACACGACCGGGACTCGCCGAGAAGGTGGCGCAGTCGCACGTGCGTTACATCGTCTGGCTTGACGGCGGCACACGCAAGACCGACGGCGGCGGCAGCATCGCCTGCGGCGCAGCGCCGGGCGCGGCGGGTTGCATCGGCTTCGGCTGGTGGGAGAAGGAAACCAACTACGAGGCGACGATCTGGGATATCAAGCAGGCGAAGACCGCCGGCAGCGTCGGCACCGACGTGACCGGGACTTCCGCCATTGTGGGGGCGGTGGTCCCACTGCCCTTCATCGCGCGCGTGCAGGGCGTGGCCTGCGATCGCATGGCCGGCCAGCTGCGCACCTTCTTCAGCGGCGCAGACGACGCCCTCGAGGGCGGCGCCAAGTACCGACCGGCGTCCTCGAAGTGAGTGAGGCGCGTGCGTACCCCACTGAATTGCTTCCTGCTGGTCAGCGCGCTGCTGATCGGCGCGGGCTGTGCCTCCTCGCCCTCGGTGCCGTCGGCGACGCGCGGCCAGGAGGGCGGCGCGGGCGCCGCGCCTCCGGCTCAAGCGCAGCCGGCCACGGCGCGCACTGGCGCCGCCGCCGATCCGGCGTCCGGCGGGCCCGCGCCTGCAGGCGGCGGGCCGGGCGAGGCCAGCGCCGCGGGCGCCAGCGGGCCGGGACAGACTTCGGAAGAACGCCGGGCGGCGATCGACAAGCGGCTCGATGATTCGCTCGGCTCCTTCGATGCCGAGCTGCGCACCGAGCAGCAACGCGTCGCGCAGGAGCGCGACGCGCGCCGGGCGGCCGCTGCGGGCAGCGCTGCCGCCGAGGGACGAGGCGCGGACAAGAGCGGTGACTCCGCGGGCACTGCCGCCACCGAGGCGCCGCCGGAGGACACAGACAGCTCGGCACCGGGCCGGCACCCGGGTAGGCACAAGCCCCGCGATCCTTCGGGTGACCTGAAGTCCGAGAAGGCCGGCAAGAAACCCGACGACAACGCCGGCAACGGCGCGAGCGCGCGTGAGATTCCCGACGGCAGCGACGACGATGTGGTCGCGCGCCGGCTGCGGCAGGCGGCGCAGCAGGAGACCGATCCGGAGCTGAAGGAGAAGCTCTGGCAGGAATACATCGACTACAAGAAGAATGCGCAGGGGAAGTGACGATGCGCACGACGGACACGCAGCGGTGGGGGATGGGGCGAGCGCTCGCCGTGCTGGGCTGCGCGGCGCTGCTCGCGGCGGGCGGCTGCGTCATGCAGGAATCCAAGCCCCTGCCCAAGCTCAACCTCGTCCAGGCGGACCGGCAGATCCCGCAGGATGAGCTGCTCGACGTCGTCGTGCACCCGCTCGACGCGGGCATCCCGCCCAACCTGGACGCCAAGGCGCTCGACAAGCAGCGCATCAACCCCGATATCCGCAAGGCCGAGTCGCGCTACATGGCCACGCAGTTGCGCGGCACGCTCGAGTCCTCGGGACAGTGGGGAGCGGTGCGCGTTGCTCCCGAGAGCGCGCAGTTCATCGACGTGCTCGTGTCGGGCCGGATCCTCGAGTCTACCGGCGCGAAGCTGGCGCTCGAGATCACGGTGAAGGATTCCACCGGGCGTGTCTGGATCGACGCGCGCCACTACCAGAGCCCGCCGGATACCGGCTCGTACAAGACCGACGCCGCCCTGAAGGCACGCGACCCGTTCCAGAACCTGTATTCGGCCATCGCCAACGACATGGTGGCGGCGCGCGATGCGCTGCCGGCCGGCGAGCGGCGCGACATCCGCCGCGTGACGCAGCTGGCGTTCGCGGGTGATCTGGCGCCGGCGGCGATGAGCGGCTACCTCGCGAAGGACCCCAAGGGCCTGGTGAGAGTGGCGCGCCTGCCGGCCACCGACGATCCGATCGCCACGCGCGTCGAGCGCATCCGCCAGCGCGACGCCACCGTGATCGACACCGTCAACGGCTACTACGCGAATTTCAGCGACCAGATGAGCCTCTCTTATGGCCAGTGGCGGCGCGCCAGCTTCGAGGAGATCGAGAAGGAGCAGCGTGCGCTCAACCAGGCGCGCACCCGCACCTACCTCGGTGCGGCGGCGGTGCTGGCGAGCGTGCTGGTGCCCAATCAGTGCAGCCCCTACGACTACAACTGCCAGCGCGTTCAGTCCGCGGCGCGTTACGGCGGCGCCATCGGCGGCACGGCGGCCTTTCTGTCGGGACTGAAGAAGTACGCGGACGCGAAAGTGCACGCCCAGGCGCTCAAGGAAATGTCGGAGACGTTTCAGTCCGAGGTCGCGCCGCAGGTCATCGACGTCGAGGGCCGCACGCTCAGGCTCACCGGGACCGCCGAGGAACAATACCGACAGTGGCGCACGATGCTGCACGCTCTGTACCTGGAGGAGAACGGCACTCCGGTGCAGGTGCAAACCGAGGCCGCTCCCGTGCCCTCGGAACCGGTCGCGGTGGATGCGGCACACTGAGACGGGCCATGAGCGATGCGCTGACCGCGAATCCCGGAGGCGCACTCAAGGCCCGCTACACTCTGCACGAACGGCTGGGCAGCGGCGGTCAGGGCGAGGTGTGGCGCGCGCATGATTCGCAGCGCGGGCTCGACATTGCGCTGAAGATCCTGCACCCGGCGCCCGGGCGCAGCGCCACGGCGTGGGCCGCGCTGCTGCACGAGTACCAGAGCGCCAGCCGCCTGGATCATCCCGGGGTCCTCAAGGTGTTTCCCCCGGAGCGCGAGGACGGTGCGCTGCTGCTGCCCATGGAGCTGGCCTGCGGAGGCGATCTGCGCCGGCTGCGGGGCAGCGGCTACCTCGCCATCGTCCCGGTGCTGCTGGAGATCGCGCAGGCGCTCGAGCACGCGCACGAGCGTGGCGTGATCCACCGCGACCTCAAACCCGGTAACGTACTGTTCGACGCGCACGGGCGCGTGAAGCTGGCGGACTTCGGCGCCTCCGCCCGGATGCTGGAGCCGGGCAGCGAGCCGCCGCGCGCGCTGTCGCCCTTCAGCGCAAGCCCCCAGCAGCTGCGCGGCGAGCCACCCGTGCCGGCCGACGACGTGTACGGGCTGGGCGCGCTCGCGTACGAGCTGTTGTCGCGCTACCCGCCGCATTATCCGCATTTCGACGCCCAGCGCGTGCAGCGCGAGCCGGTGCCGCCGCTCGAGCCCGCGCAGCGGATGCCGGCGCAGCTCGGCGCGCTGCTCGAGCGCATGCTCGCCAAGGATGCCAGCGAGCGGCCAGCCTCGATGCGCGAAATCATCGATGAGCTCGATGTGGCGCTCAACGACACCCTTACGTTCGACTTCGAGACCGCCGAGCCGCCGCGCGAGGCGCCGCTCGCCAACCCGACGGGTCCGCCGGATCGGCCGCCGCCGGGGCTGCCGTCCGTGTCGCCGAATCCGCCCTCGGGCGCCCTGGCGCCCGGCGTGGTCGACGGACAGGCGCTGTGGGAGGAGTTGCGGCAGTCGGCCATCCCGCAGCGGTCGCGGCTCGAGCCCATGTCCGGCCATGCGCCGCGGGTACTGCTCGCTCTCGCCGGGCTCACCGTTGCGGCATTCGCCGCGTTCTTCTGGCTGCCGCGTTACGCCAGGCTCCCCTCGGCGGCGGCCCCGGCGCCGTTCAACGGCGCCCGCGACAACGTCCCGGCCCCCGGCAGCAGCGCGGCGCCTGCGGCGAACCCCGACGCGAGCGCGAGGTTCGCGATGGAGCGGACGCAGTTCGACCGCCGCCTCGCCGTGCTCGAGACGCGCGGCGCGGGTGTCTGGGGCGGCGCTGACTTCGCCGCGGCCAAGACACGCGCTGCCGAGTCGGTTGGCGCGTACGACGCCGGGAGCCTGGCGCTCGCGCAGCAACGCCTCGCGCAAGCCTCGCGGCTGCTCGAGGCGGTCGGGCGTGCGGCGCCGGCGGCGCTCGCCGCCCAGCTCGCCGCGGGTGATCGCGCGCTCAGCGCCGGCCAGCAGGAGCTCGCCGCCCAGGCCTTCGATCTGGCGGCGCGCATCGATCCGCAGGACGAGCGCGCGGCGCTCGGGCAGAGCCGCGCCCGAGGTCTGTCGGGCGTTCTGCCGCTGCTCGCGGACGCCGAGAATGCGCAGGCCGCGCGACAGTACGCGCGCGCGGCGCAGGACTACACCCAGGTGCTCACACTCGACCCGAAGAATGCGCAGGCCCGCATGGGGCTCGCCCGGGCGAGCGCCGCCCTGGGCGATGACAGTTACGCCCGGGCGGCCGGCGAGGGTTTCGCGGCACTGGGCGCCGGCCGCCTCGAGGAGGCGCGCGCGGCTTTCACACGGGCGCGGAGCCTGCGTCCCAACGGGGTCGAGGCCCTGGAGGGCCTGCGGCGGGTCAATGCGGCCACCGGCGAGCGCGGCTTCGCCGCGCTCCGCGCGCGCGGCGAGGGTCTCGAGGCGCAGGAACGTTGGCACGAGGCGTTGCAGCTCTACACCTCGGCGTTGCGTCAGGATCGCTCGCTCGTCTTTGCGCAGGAAGGCAAGGCCCGGGCCGCCGCGCGCCTGCAGCTCGGGGATTCTCTGCAGGCGCTGATCGATCGCCCCGAGCGGCTGGCGTCGCCCCAGGTTCGCATCGAGGCGGTCGCGCGGCTGCAGTCGGCGCAGGAGCAGCCGTCGCCGGGTCCGACGCTGCGCGCGCAGATTGCGCGCCTGTCTGCGCTGCTGCCGGAGTTCGACCAGCCGGTACATCTGTCCCTGATATCCGACAGCCGCACGCAGGTGGCGATACCCAGCGTCGGCGCGTTCGGCGCCTTCGCCAGGCGCGACATCGAGCTCAAGCCCGGCCACTACACCGTGATCGGTACGCGCGACGGTTACCGCGACGTGCGCCGCGACATCACCGTCAACCCTGGGCAGCAGACTCAGACGGTGAACGTCAGCTGCTCCGAGCCCATCTAGAGTCATGAACGACGGCGTGTCGATGCAGCCGGGAGCGTGGGGGCAGGTGCGTGTGCGCGAGCCCGCCGGCGAGCGTGTGCTCGGGGAAACGCTCTCGATCGGCGGCACGGGATCGGACGTCGTGGTCCCGGGTGTGGAGGCCGGAGCGGCGTTGTCGGTCAGGCGCCTGAAGGGGCTGTGGCTGGTGCAGCCCGCGCCGGGGGCGGTGGTGCGCTTCAACGGCCGCCCGCTCCCCGGCGAGCGCGATCTGCGCCGCGACGATGTGCTCAGCATCGGCGACGCGCAGGTGCGGGTCGGTGACGCGTCGCGCACCCTGCTGCGCCTGGTGGTGGAGCATCTCGCCGGCAACGTCACCATCGCGCCCGCGGCCGCGCTCGCCGCCGTGGCGCCCCCCGAGGGCGGGGGGGATGAGGAGCTCGAGATCCAGGTGCCGGCCGCCCTGGCGGTCGCGCACCCCGGCAAGGCGGCGGCCTCACCCGCGAGCGCGCGGCGCGCCTGGTGGCTTGCCGCGGCGGCGGGGGCTGCCGCCGCGCTCGTCCTGCTGGCTGGCCGCGTCGGGTCCGTGGCCCTGGATGTACGCCCGCAGGACGCACGGGTACGCACGCCCGGGGCGCTGTCGCTGCACCTGGGTCGGCGGCTGCTGGTTCTCCCGGGCCGCAGGATCGTGCGCGCGGAGCGCGATGGCTTCATGCCGGCCGAGGCTGCAGTGCTCGTGCAGCCCGGCGCTGCGGGCGCGGTGCATCTGGTGCTCGCCAGACTCCCCGGGCAACTGCAGATCGACACCGCGGGCGTGGTGGCGGCGGTGAGTATCGACGGCGTCGCTGCGGGTCTTGCGCCCGGAATCCTCGCCGTGCCCGCGGGGGAGCGCACCGTCAGCCTGCGCGCGCCGCGTTACGTCGACTACGCGACGACGCTCACCATCCAGGGAGCGGGCGTGCGCCAGGAGCTGCGCGTGCGCCTGCAGAGTGCGTGGGGGACTCTCACGGTGACGGCCGTTCCGCAAGGTGCGCACGTCAGCGTGGATGGCGTGGACAGCGGCGTGGCGCCGGTGAGCATTGCCGCGCCCTCAGGGGTGCGGCGCATCCGCATCGCGGCGGGGGGCTGGAAGAGCTGGGAGAGCAGCGTCGTGCTCAGGGGTGGCCAGCGGCTCGCCGTCGGACCGGTGACCCTCGGTCAGCCGGACGCGCACCTCAGTGTGCGCTCGGCGCCTGCGGGCGCGGAGGTCACGATCGCCGGAACCCATCGCGGCCGAACGCCGCTCGCGGTGGAACTGCCGGCCGGTATCCCGTATCCGGTGCTCGTGAGTCTTCCCGGCTACGCGACCTGGACGCAGGAGGTGTTCGCCACGGCGGGTCGCAGCCTGAGCGCGGACGCGCGGCTCACCCCCGTATTCGCGCGGGTGAAAGTGGCCGGCGAGCCCGCGGACGCCGAGCTGCTCATCGACGGGGCACCTCGCGGGCAGACTCCACAGTCGCTGAGCCTGCCGGCCGTCGAGCACCGCATCGAGGTGCGCAAGGCGGGATTCGTCTCCTTCGAGGGCATCGTCACGCCCGCACCCGAGCTCGAGCGCACGGTGTTGTATCACCTCACGCCCTCGGATCGCGGGCAGGCGCTCCTGGAGAGCGCGCCGCTCATCAGAAGTCAGACCGGCTACCTGCTGCGCCTCGTGCCCCCCGGCACGTTCCAGATGGGCAGCGAACGGCGCGAGCCGGGCCGGCGGCCGAACGAGGGCCTGCGCCGCGTCACGTTGCAGCGACCGTTCTACCTCGGGGTGCAGGCGGTTACCAACGGCGAGTTCCGCAGATTCCGCGCCACGCATGCCTCGGGCTACATCGACCGCCAGTCGCTCGATCTGGACAGCCAGCCGGTCACTCAGGTGAGCTGGGATGACGCCGCGGAGTTCTGCAACTGGCTCTCGCAGCAGGACGGATGGCCGCCGGCGTACGCGCGCAGCGGCAACGGCTTCGTGCTGACGCGGCCGGTCACCCGGGGCTACCGGCTGCCGACCGAGGCCGAGTGGGAGTATGCCGCGCGCTACGGCGCTGCCGGGCAGTCGCAGCGCTTCGTCTGGGGCGATTCGCCGCCGGTCCCGCCGCAGGTCGGCAACCTGGCGGGCAGCGAGACGGGCAGCTCGCTGCCGGCGACTCTCCCCGGGTATCGCGACGATTACCCGGTTCTCGCCCCGGTCGGGAAGTTCCGCCCGACGGCCCTCGGGCTGCACGACGTGTCGGGCAACGTGTCACAGTGGGTGAACGACTACTACGAGTCCTTCGTGGACGCGGCTGCGGTGACCGACCCGCTGGGCCCCGAGCAGGGTACGCTGCACGTCGTGCGCGGGGCGAACTGGAAAACCGCGAGCATCTCCGAGCTGCGGCTGGCGTGGCGCGACACCGCGGAGGGTCCGGCGCCCACGCTGGGGTTCCGGGTCGCACGCTATGCGGAGGATGCACCGTGAAGAACTGGATCCTGGCTCTGCTCGCCGCGCTGTGCGCCGCCGTGGGGGTGGCGACCCTGCGCGCCGCCGCGCAATCGGTCATGACCGGGCCGCGCACACCGCCGGGCCTCGGGACGGCGGCACCAGCCCCTGCGGCGCCCAGTCCTGCAAGCGCGATCCATGATGCGACGGTGGCGCCCGACAAGCGCCAGTCGGCCGACAACAACGTGAGCTTCCCGATCGACATCTGAAACGCCGCAAAATCTGCAACGCCGCAAAGCCGATGAAGCCGTTTGCCATCGAGCCCGATGATCGCGCGTTCGCTGTGGCGCGCGCCGGGGTGGTGCTCGCGAGTTCCCCGTCGGCGGTGTCCGAGGGCTCCGCGGCGCAGACAGTCGGCGCCGACGCCTGGCACCTGGTGCGTCAACACCCGACGACCACTTCCACGCGTCACCTCGGCAGTGTGCTGCGCGAGGCGCAACCCGCGGCGCGCGCGCTGTCGCTGGTCGCGGCGGAGCTGGCGCGGCGCCTCACCGCTCACCCGCCCGCGTCCGGGGAGCGCATCTGGATCGCCGCGCCCGCGGGCGCGGAGCGCTTCGGCCTGGGGGCGCTGTTGGGCGTCGCCCGCCAGCTGGGTCTGTCGGTCGACGGCTTCGTCGACGCGGCGGTGGTGTCGGCCGCGGCGCTCGGCGGCACGGGAGCCGCGATCGTCGTCGAGCTCGGCCTGCACCACGTGGCCGCAACCCTCATCGAGCGCGACGGCGGTCCGACCTGCCGCCGGCGCTCGCTGGTGAGCGCGCGCGGCGGACTGTGGCTGCTTTATCAGGGATGGCTCGATCTCATCAACACGGCCATGGTCAGGCAGACGCGCTTCGACGCGTTGCACGACGCCGCCACCGAGCAGCAGCTGTTCGAAGCGCTTCCCCGTCTGGCGCGCGATGCCATGGCGCAGGGCGTTGCTACCGCCGCGCTGACCACCGCTGGCGAGCGCGTCGAAGTGCCGGTCACCCGCGACCAGCTGGCGCACGCGGCGCAGCCGGTGTGGCGCGAGATCGCCCGTCTGCTGCACGAGCTGCGGCCGGCGGGCGGCGCGCTCACGCTGCTCGTGCCGCGCGTGGTGGCGGGGCTTCCGGGCGTGCGCGAGGCGCTGGCGCAATTTGCCGGCTGCGAGCTCGTGGGCCTGCCGGCCGGCTTCGCGGCAGCCGCGACCTCGCTGCTCGATCTGACCCCGCGCGGCGCCACCGAGCCGGTGCGATTGCTGCGCCGCTTGCCCTCGGGTGCCGAGCCCGCGCTGGCGGCGCTGGTCGAGCGCGAGAGCGCGCAGGCGGACGCGCCGTGGCTCGCGCCGTCGCACGTGCTGTTCGCCGGCCGCACGTTCGCGCTCGGCGAGAAGCCGCTGGTGGTGGGCCGCGCTCCGGGCGCGGGGCACGCGATCACCCTGGCGGAGGGGCTGGCGGGCGTGTCGCGCCGCCACTGCACGTTCCTGCGCGATGGGGCGCAGCTGCTGCTGCTCGATCACAGCCGCTTCGGCAGCTTCGTGAATGGCGAGCGGGTCGCGGAGCGCGTGCGCGTGCGCGCCGGGGACGAGGTGCGCATCGGCGACCCGGGCGTCGCTCTGACACTCATCGCCGTCGCCGACACGCCCCCCGGCTCGCGCGGCTGAAGCTGCCGCAGAAAGAGTTCTACCGTGGCCCGACGCCGCAGCTTCGAGGTCTTCACGCTCTCGTTCCTGGACACGATCTGCTGCGGATTCGGCGCGGTGATCCTCTTCTACACCATTCTCAGCGCGCAAGCCGGCGCGGTGCGCCTCAAGGACCACGACATCCTCAGCTCCGAGGTCGATCGTCTGAAGGAGGAGGTGCAGCAAGGCGACCGCAACCTCGCCGTGCTGCGCGACACGCTCACCCGCACGCGCAACGAGATCGCGGGCGCCACGCGCGAGACCAACCGCATCGTGACCGATCTCGCCAGCCGCCGCGAGCAGCTCTCGAGCTATGACGCGCAGACCGTGGCGCGCCGCGAGCACATCGAGAAGCTCAAGGCCGACATCCGCTCGCTGGAGGAGGGCAACCGCCGGCTCGAGGCCGGCAGTCTCGAGCGCGCGCCGCTCGGCCAGCAGGTGAGCGGGCGAACGGCCGTCGAGCGCCGCTACATCAACGGTCTCATCCTGCGGGGCAGGCACATCCTGATCCTGCTCGACGTCTCCGCCAGCATGCTGCACGAGGATCTGGTCGCGATCCTCCGGCTGCGCAACCAGGACGACGCGCACAAGCGCGCCGCCGCCAAGTGGCGCCGCGCGGTGGCGATCGTCGACTGGCTCATGTCGCAGATACCCGCCGCGAGCGGCTACCAGGTCCTGACTTTCAACACTCAGGCGCAGCCGCTCGTGCCGGGCGGGTGGCTCGCGGGCTCGGACACGGCGGCCCGCGCGCGCGGTATGCAGGCGCTCGAGACGCTCGTCCCGGCCGACGGCACCAGTCTCTATAACGCCTTTGCCGCCGCGCGCGCCTTGAGCCCGCAGCCCGACCAGATCGTGCTGATCACCGACGGCCTGCCGACGCAGGGCAAGACCCGGGGACTGCGCCGCTACGTGAACTCCGCCGAGCGGATGCGCCTGTTCGACGAGGCGCTGTCGCAGCTCCCCGAGCACGTGCCGATCGACAGCGTGCTGCTGCCCATGCAGGGGGACCTGCAGGCCGCGCACCGCTTCTGGCACCTCTCGCGCGTCACCGACGGTACGCTGCTCATGCCGTCGAAGGACTGGCCGTAATGCACCGGCGCCGCAGCTTCGAGGTATTCACCCTCTCGTTCCTGGACACGATCTGCTGCGGCTTCGGCGCCATGATCCTCTTGCTGGTGCTGACCGAGGTCGGGAAGCCCGCGGCGCTCGAGGAGAGCCGCAAGCACCTGGGCGGCGAGGTGCGACTCCTCGAGGAGCAGTTGAACATCATCCGCGGGCAGACCGATGAGCTCAACCGCGAGCTCGTGGGGAGTCGCGAGACCCTCGAGCGCGAGCGCGGCAAGCTCTCGAGCCTCGCCGGCGATCTCAGCCGCATCCGGGGCCGCTACGCCGGCAGCCGCGAGGATGCCGCGGTGACCAACATCATCGAGCGCCAGCTCGTGGCCGGGCAGGAGGCCCTCACCGAGGAGATGCAGCGCCTGACCGCGCAGCGCGCTCAGAGCCCGCGCACGGCGGACATCGGCGGCATTCCGCTCGACAGCGAATACGTCATCTTCATCATCGACACGTCCTCCAGCATGACCAGCAATCACTGGGAGGTGAACCTCGGCGTCGTGGAGGAGCTCCTCAGCCTGTACCCGCACGTGCAGGGCCTGCAGGTCATGAACGACCAGGGAACCTACATGTACGAGGGGACCCGCGGCCGCTGGCTCTCCGACACGCCCGAGCAGCGCCAGGACATCCGCGAGCGCGCCAGGAAGTGGCGCGCCTTCAGTCAGTCCGATCCCGTTCCCGGCATGGAGGAAGCGGTGCGACGCTACTGGGCGCCCGACAAGCGGATCGCCGTCTTCGTGCTCGGCGATGAGTTCACCGGCGATTCCATCCAGGAGGCGCTCGACTCGATCGGCGCTCTCAACAAGCCCGGGCCCGATGGACGCCGGCCGATGCGCGTCCACGCCATCGGCTTTCCCGAAGCGGCGGACATGCCGCCGTTTACAAATATCCGCTTTTCCGCCCTAATGAGATTGATATGCGAGCAGAACGGCGGCACGTTCGTCGGCATGAAGCATTAGGTCGCGCGCGTCTCGCGGCCGCCGCGCTCGCGCTCGGCGCGCTGGCCGCCTGTGGCGGCGTCGCGATCAAACCCGATGCGGTCCTGCCCCGGCCGCTGCTGCAGCCCTTGCCCAGTACCGTCGGGCTCGTCCTTCCGGAGGAGCTGCGCAATTACGTGCACAAGGAGACACGCTGGGGTGTCGAGTGGCACATTGCGCTGGGCCCGGGGCACGTGCACCTGCTGCGCGACATCTTCAAGGACTCGTTCCGCGAGGTGCGGGAATTCAAGGATCTGGAGGCGGCGCGCGCCGCCACGGGGCTCAGGGCGGTGTTCGAGCCGCTGATCGACCAGTATTCCTTCGTGATCGACCGCGACACCGGCGGACGCTACGACGCCGCCACCATCCGCTACCGCATCAATGTCTACACACCACAGGGGGAGAAGGTCGACACCCTGTCCCTCACCGGTTATGGCAGCGAGCTCGCCAAGGGCCTCTCGAGCGGCAAGCCGCTCGAGCGCGCCACGCTCGCGGCCATGCGTGATGCGGCGGCGAAATTCCTGGTGCAGTTTCCGCAGCAGGCCCTCGCGCAGCAGCTGGCGCACGACGAGCCGCTCACGGTGCAGTCGGGCGTCGGCACCGCCGCCAATGTGCTGATCGAGGCGGTGCCGATCGAGGAAGGCGGTGCGGACACGGATGCGGGGGCGGCGCCGACACCGGCCCAGCCGCCATCGCCCGGCGCCGTGCCCGCGACGCCCGCGCCACCGGCACCTGCGGCCGACGCCCCGAAGGCGCCCGGCGCCGGGCGGTAGTCAGGGCTGGCGCGGCCGCTTCGACAGGAGCTTCTCGACCAGCGTGACGCCTTCGGTATCCACCGGCTCGCCGTTCAGCAGGCGCGGCGCGTAACGGGCGCGCCTCACCGCGGCCAACACGATCTTCTGCTGCGCGGCCGTGGCATCGCTGCCGCTCGTGCTCACGTTGGCGGTGTGCCCGTCGCGCTTCACGGTGAAGGTCGCCTGCACCGAATGCTCGTCGGTGTTGTCGCGCTCGGCGAGCGGTGAGCGTGCCGCCGACGAGGCCGGCGTCCGGTAGGCCAGTTGCCTCGGCGCATCGAGCGGTGCGGTCGAGCCGGCCTGCTGGAATTCCTTCCAGGCCTCGCGGTAGCGCGCCAGGCTCCTGTCGGCCTGATCGGCGCACAGATACCAGTCGCCCAGCTCCATCAGGGACGTGCCGCGCAGCTCATGATCGACCGGCTGCATCTTGTCGATGGTCTGCAGCGCGAGCAGCAGCGCCTTCTCGCCGTCGGGGTTCAGTCCGCGCCCGGCATGCTCGGGCAACCCGCTGAGGCTCGACTGCGCGAACGGGTCCACGTACTGGGCGGTTTCCTCGTCGCTGCCGTTCGTGGCCTCGAGCCGGTAGCTGCGCGCGATCCCCAGCAGCGGGTCGATCACCAGGCGTGCGGCGCGACTGCCGGCACCCTCGGCGATGGTGAGCTCACGGGCGTACGCGGCGCGCGCGGAAGGGTAGCGGCCCATATGCTCGAGCCAGTGCGCATAGCGATCCACCGGGCGGATGACGCGCCGATCGGTGCTGCCCCAGGCGCTCTGGGCGACCCGCACCGCGTACTGCCTCGCCATGGCGCTCGAGACTCACCAGGCTGCCGATCAGCGGATCGAGGATCGGCAGCTGCCCGGGGTTCAGCAGGCCGTCGAGATTGCGGCTCAGATCGAGCGCGCGCTGCAGCGTGACGCTCGCATCCTCATACTGCCGGGTGGCGTAATAAGTTGCACCGAGCCCCTGCAGCGGGCGCAACAGCAGCCGGTCGCCGTTGCCGCCGGTGTCGGCGGCGATTTTCACGCTGCGCAGGTAGACCTCCTCGGCACCCTTGTAGTCGCCCATGCGGTACCGGGTGGTGCCGAGATTGGCCAGCGGATTGACCAGCTCGCGATCCTTGGCGCCGTACTGCTCCTGAGTGAGCGCCACCAGCTTCTCGGCCAGCGGCAGCGCGTCCGGGTAGCGGCGTGCATCGAACGCCGCACGGAAGTCCCGGTATACCGCCACCCGCTCGGCATCGGTCACGGCGAGCGCCACGGCCGGCGCCAGCACCGCCGCCGCCAGCACCGCCGCCGCCAGCATCAGCCGCTTCAAGGGTCTCACCGGGCGCGCCCATGGTCAGCGCACAACGCGCTGTGAGAAATGGTAGCACCGCGATGCGGCCCGGTGCGCCGCCGGCGCAGCGCCGGGGCGCTGCAGTGGCGCAACAGCGCGCGCGCCTTGCCGCGGGAAGCGTGCGCTTCTAAGCTGTCGGAAAACAACATCCGCGGTTGCGATGAGGGGTGCACCGATGGCAGGCGCAGAAGGGCAGCTCGCGCTGCTGGCCGGAGCGAGCGGGCTTGCCGGGGGCTACGCGCTCACAGCGCTCCTCGAGGCGCCGGACATCAGGCGCGTGCTGGCCGTTTCACGGCGACCGCTCGGGCGTGAGCATCCGCGACTCGCCAATCGCATCGTGCAATTCGAGCACCTCGAGGCGCAGCTCAAGGGCGCCAGCTGCGAGGTTGCATTGTGCTGTCTTGGCGCGACCCTGCGCCAGGCCGGCTCGCAGGAGCGCTTTCGCGCGGTCGACATCGAGTGCGTGCTGGCGTTTGCGCGCGCCGCCAGGGCGGCGAATGCCCGGCGCTTTGTCATCATATCGAGCGTGGGCGCGGACCCCGGTGCGCGCAACTTCTACCTGCGCACCAAGGGCGAGATGGAGCAGGGGCTGGTGGAAACGGGCTTCGAATCGCTGGATATCCTGCAGCCCTCACTGCTGCTCGGCTGGCGCGGCGAGACGCGCCCGCTGGAGCTCGCGGCACACGCCTTCATGCCGCTGGTGAATCCACTGCTGCGCGGCCGGTACATTCCCTACCGTGCCATCCCGGCGCGTACCGTGGGCGAGGCCATGCTCGGCGCAATTCGCAGCGGTCGACGCGGCGTGCAGCGCTACACCTACGAGGGTATCGGGACGCTGGCGCGCCTGGCGGCTTCGCGCACGCGCGCGCCGGCGCAGCCCAAGGCGCCCGCCCGCACTTAGCTTGCGCGCCGCGCTCGCCATCGCCGTCGCGCTGCTCGCCGCCGCGTGCAGCAGCCTTCCGGCGACCCCGCCCGCGTCCCCGCAACAGGGGGCAGCGATCGCGCAGGCGGCGGCAGCGCTGGTCGGGACCCGCTACCGGTTCGGCGGCGCCGACGCGGCCGGCTTCGACTGCAGCGGGCTGGCGCGGTACGTGCACGAGCGCGTCGGCGTGGCCATTCCGCGCACCGCCGCCGAGCAGCAGCGCGCGGCGCACCCGGTGCCGCTCGCCGAGCTCGCGCCCGGGGACCTGGTATTTTTCCGCATCCGCCAGCGCGGCATCGATCACGTCGGCGTCTATGCCGGCGGCGGCCGCTTCATCCACGCGCCGCGCGCGGGCCTGACCGTGAGATACGGCGACCTGCGCGGCGGCGGCTTCTACGCGCGGCGTCTGGTGGGCGCGGGCCGCTTCTGGGACCGTGGCACGCCACCCTCGCCGCGGTGAGACATCGCCCTCGCTGCGATGAGACATCGCCCTCGCCGCGGTGAGACATCGCCCTCGCCGCGGTGAGACATGCCCTCACCGCTGTGAGACATAAAGCGACGCGCCATAGGTATAAGCCCGACGTGAGAGGCGCGGCACATTATCGGCACTTGACTGCAATCGGCGACGCTTTGACACTGGCGCCTCAGTGACAACGGCAAACCCGTCGAAAGACGGGGACGCAAAGCTACCGGTCTAAGGGACGTTCCTATGACGGCGGGGCCGCCACGATTCGCGCGCCAGGCGCGAGCGCTCGCACTCCTACCGTCGCGCGAATCAGCGCAGTCCCCGAAGACCGTGTGCGTTGAGTGTTTGGGTTTTCGGGGAAGTCTATGATAGCCACGTCGAACTTTTCTTCGGTGCGTGCCGGCGCCGAAGCCAGGCATACCGAGGCACCGGCGGCCAGCGCCGCGCCGTTCGTTCTCAACCTCTGCTCGTCGACGACGCCGATGGCGCTGGCGCAGACGGATCTGCCGGAGCTCAAGCGCTTCACGTTCTTCGTCAGCCGGCGCTTCGAGGAAGGGCGGGAGCGCTTCCGTCTGCACATGGGCTATTTCGCCACGCTGGCCGAGGCCGAGGAGTGGCTGGGCGTCGTGCGCGAGATCTACCCGGGCGCCTGGGCCGGTGAGGCCCCGGGCCGCAAGCTGCGCGAGCGAGCCTCGGCTGCGGCCGCCGCCCAGGCCCGGCATGCCGCGGGACCTCAGCCGCGGGTCGCGCCCGCGCCCTCGCGCGCCCCGGCTGCCGCGGCTGCGTTGCCCGGCGCGCCGAACCCCCTTCGCGTGCCCGTCGTTCACGCTGCGCCGCCTGCGGCGCGGCGCGCCGCCGCGGCGCCGGTGGTGGCTGCGCCTGTCGCCCGGCCCGCCGTGCGCCGCAGCACCCCGCCTGCTCCGGCGCGCACACCCCCGGCCGCAGCGAGTTCCGCCGCGCGCTCCCCGGGCCGGAGCGTCAGACCGGTGTTTGCAGACTCGAACGTGCGCGAGGTGCTCGCGGCGCTCGGCGATGCCAGCGCCACCGGCGAGACGCGCCTGATGCATGCGCCGCCGCCGCCGCGCGCGACCCCGCCCGAGAGCCCGCTCTCCGACACGCAGGTGTTGAGGATGCTCGAGACTCGCCGCCCCGAGGGCCGCGAGCCGCCGTCCGCCGAGGCCCCGCATGGCAGCATTCCGATGCTCAAGCCCGACGATACCGGGACGCGCCGGTCGCTCAGGGAGGCCGTCGCCAACAACGCGCCGGTGTCCTTTGCGGTGCAGTTGCAATGGTCGGTGCAGCCAGCCGAGCTCGACAAGGTGCCTGCGCTGGCCATCTTCAGCGCCTACACCCTGTATACCGTCGAGGGCAGCCGCGACGGGCGCAAGTGGTATGGGCTGCGTCTCGGCTTCTTCAGCGACGCCATCTCCGCCAAGCAGGTCGCCCACTACGTGCGCTCGGAATTCGCCTCGGTCGCCGTGGTGCCGGTGAGCCCCCAGGAGAAGACGCGCGCGACGGATCAGGACGTGAAGGCCGCGACGCGGGCGGCTCCGGTCGCAACCCGCTCGCGTGCCGCGGACGAGTTCAAGCTCATCGACGACGACAGGGCGAACATTGCGGTGGCGGCGCTGCTGCACGGCAGGCAGCAGGCGGCAGGCAACCCGGGGGTTGCGCCCTCAGCCAAGGCGACGTCGAAGGTGGCGGCGGGCCGCACCGTGCGCCAGCCCACCAAGGGCCGCACCCGCGCCAAGGTGGGTGCGCGCGAGCGCCGTGGCCCGCACACTCTGGAGGAGACGCTGGAGATTCTCGGCGCGAGTCAGCTCACGATCGATAACGGCACCGGCGAGACCCTCAACGACTCGGGGGTGCGTCACCTGCGCGTCGAAGTGCAGAAGAATTCGCCGTTCACGCGCCTCCTCGAGCGCCTCAGCGAGCGGGTGAAGAAGCTCTAGTCCCGGCGTCGAACTGCGCCAGCATCCAGCGCCGGTACGCGTCCAGGTTGGGCTCGCGGCCGAGGAAGTCGCGCACCAGCTGCGCGGCGGGCCTGGTGGAGCCGGGCTCCAGCACCGCCTGCCGATAGCGCATGCCCGCCGGACCGTGCAACAGGTTCTGCGGATCGAACTGCGCGAAGAAGTCCAGCGCGATCACCTTGTCGAGCACGTAGGTGTAGTAGTTCGAGCTGTAGCCGTTCAGGTGCGTGAAGCTCGCCCAGAAGTGATCGCCCGGCACGAACGCGTTGGTGTTGAAGCGCTCGAAATCGCGCCGGTAGACCGCGTCGAAGTCCAGCGTCGCCGGCGGCAGCGCATGGAAGTCCAGTGACACCGCCGTGTACATGAGCTGGCGCTGCTGGCCGCTGGCGCGCCCGTAGGCGTCGGCGCGGGTCATGCGCGTGAACAGATCCCGGGGCAGCACCTCCCCGGTCTGGTAATGGCGGGCGAAGGAGGTCAGCACGCCGTAATCATGGAAGAACTCTTCCAGCATCTGCGAGGGCGCCTCGATGAAATCGCCCTCCACCAGGAAGCCGCCCTCGCCGACGAACGCGTTCTGGCTGCCGATGAGGTGATGCATGAGATGGCCGAACTCGTGCAGGAACACCACCACGTCGCCGTACTGCATCAGGCCCGGGTCACCGGGCGTGCCGCCCGCGAAGTTGCACACCAGTACACCCTCGGGCAGCTGTCGGCCGTGGATACCGTAGGTGAGCGGCTGGGTGGAGAACCACTTGTCCTTGCCTGCGCGCGGATGCATGTCCAGGTAGATGCGGCCGAGCCTCACCTGGCCGTCGAAGACGTCGTAGGTGGTGACCGACGGATGCCAGGTGCGCACTGCGGCCACCGGTTTGATGTCGACATGAAACAGCGTCGCGGCGGTGGCGATCACGCCGCGCTCGACCTGAGCGTAGGGGAAGTAGGGCCGCACGCTCTGCGAGTCGAAGCTGAACCTGGCACGCCGGTACTGCTCCTGCCAGTAACGCGCATCCGCAGCCGAGATCTTCTGCAGCGACGGCTCGCGCTCCCGGGCGAATGCCAGCAGCGCCGCATCCTCGCGCGCACCCGGCTCGCGCGAGGCCGCATCGATGTTGCCGAGGTATTCGGCCAGCCTGGCCGGCGAGCCGATCATCTGGTCGGCCATGGCGAAGGCGGCCCAGGTCGGATAGCCCAGCAGGCGCGCCAGCTCCTCGCGCCGCGCGAGCAGCGCGCGCAGCGTCTCGCCGTTGGCCGGGTAACCGACCTGCTGGGCCGCGAGGTACAGCCTGCCGCGCAACTCCGCGCTGCTGGAGAACCTCTGCGCGGGCCAGCCATCCGGCGGGTCGGTCGTTATCCTGACGTGCCCCTCGGCATCGGCGGGGTGCGTGGCGAGGTAGTCCGGCGCCAGTCCGTCGAGCTGCCCCTTGTCGGCCACGGTCGTGCGCACGTCGTCGTGCACCGCGCGCTCGAATGCCAGGCCGAGCTCGGTGATCTTGTCCTGCAGCGCCTTGATCTTCGCCCGCGTGGCGTCGTCCTTGTCCACGCCGGCGAGGCGGTACTCGAGCAGGGTGTGCTCCAGATAGTGCCGGGTGCGCGCGTCCGCCGGCGCGGGCACCGCGGCGAGCGCCCGGTAGACCGGCTGGTTCAGGCTGAGCGCCGTATAGGCGGCATTCGCGGTCTGGGTGAGCGCCTGCGCCTTGTCGCGCAGCTCCTTGGTGGCACCCACACCATACAACACGCTGGACTGTGCGACCGAGAGCATGAGCTCGTTCGCCGCATCATCGTACGGACGCAGGGTATTGCCCACGGTGCGCGCACTCTTCACGGCCAGCAGGCGCCCGATATCGGCGTCGGCGCGGCGCAGGCGCTCGTGCACCCACGCCTCGAGGGCCCCCGGGTCGTCGCCCGCCTCCCAGGCGTGCAGCTGCGCGGAGGCTAGCGCCCTGGCCGGTGCGGCGCCTGCCGCCCAGGCGGGCAGGGCGGCGCCGGCCAGCACGGCCGCGACGAACGGCAAATACTGCCCGCGGGGCGATCGCTCGACCATGGTGACTCCCTCAACCCTTGCCGAACAGTTTTTCCAGCTCAGTGCGCGCCTTGTCCACCTCTGCGGTGTTGGGCGGCGTGAACGCCGCGGCGCGCGGCTTGAAGTGATCACAGAAGTTCGCGTGCGTCTTGTCGTTCACTTCCTCCGCGGTCGGCTCGCGGCAGTGCTTGGCGACGCGCGTGTCGTACTCGATGCACATGCGGCACACGTGCAGCTCGGCGTGGCACTGCGGGCACTCCTCGAGCCGTCGCAGCGGCAGGGTGAGCTCGGCGAGCGGCGCCCCGCATTTCCAGCAGACCAGATCATGAGCCATGGGCCTGGATATCATACAATGCAGCTGCTGGCCGCGTGCCGCGGCGCCGTGAACAGCCTGCTGGCGGAAGTCGTCAAGGATCACATCCGCGAGCACCTCGTGGCGCGCCGGCCGCGCGCCGCGGCCACCGACGAGCTCATCGACGTCGCGCACAGTTCAAGTGAGACCGCCAGCGAGTGAGACCGCCAGCGTGACTGCAGAGGCCGCAGGGCTGCAGGAGGAGCACTCGCACGTGTTCCTCGGCGCCGGCCATGCGAGCAACGAGCGCAAGGCCTGGGCGGTCATCGCTCTGTGCTCGGCGATGATGGTGCTGGAGATCGGCGGGGGCATCGCCTTCGGCTCGCTCGCCCTGGTCGCGGACGGCCTGCACATGTCGACCCACGCGATTGCCATGCTGATTGCCGCGTGGGCCTACACCTTCGCCCGCAAGCACGCGCGCGATACGCGCTTCAGCTTCGGCACCGGCAAGCTGGGTGATCTGGCCGGCTTCACCAGCGCCGTCGTGCTGGCGCTCATGGCGCTGCTCATCGGTTACGAAGCCGTGCGGCGCTTCCTGGCGCCGGTCCACATCGAGTTCCGCGAGGCGATTCCGCTCGCTTTTCTCGGCCTGCTGGTGAACATCGTGAGCGCCTGGCTGCTGAGCGGCGGAGAGGCGCACGGGCACTCGCCTGCTCACGCCGGGCAGGCCGGCGGCCAGCGGCTGGACTGCGAGGAGCCCCAAGAGCGCGTCGCGCACGGCGCACACCGGGATCACAACCTGCGCGCGGCATTCATCCACGTGGCGGCCGACGCCGCCGTGTCGGTTCTCGCCATCCTCGGGCTCACGGCGGCCCGCTTCCTGGGTTGGATGTGGATGGACCCCATGATGGGAATCGTGGGCGGGGGTGTCATCGTGCTATGGGCCTATGCCCTGGTGCGCGACACCAGCTGCATCCTCCTCGACATGACCCCCGATACGGCGCTCGCCGCGCGTATGCGGCGGCGTCTGGAGCAGGACGGCGACCGGGTGGCGGACCTGCACCTGTGGCGGCTCGGTCCGGGCCATTTTGGCGCCATCGTTTCGATCGTGCCGCGCGAGGCGCGGGATGTGCATTTCTACCGCTCAGCGCTGCGCGGCTTCTCCTGCCTGTCGCACCTGACGATCGAAGTCGTGAGCCCGAAGCGCGGCGCAGGGGCCTCCTAGCGCGGCGCAGGGGCCTCCTAGCGCGGCGCAGGCCATATCAGCGCTGCGGCGCTTGCGGCCGGGTGCGCTGGCGCAGGAAGTCCTCGAGCACCCGGCCGGTGTGGGAGTGCTTGCTGCGGCGCGCGATCTGCGCCGGCGCACCCTGGGCGACGATGCGCCCGCCGCCATCACCGGCCTCGGGCCCCAGGTCGAGGATCCAGTCCGCCTCGGCCATGACGTCGAGGTTGTGCTCGACCACGACCGCGGTGTTGCCGGCGGCAACCAGCCGGTGCAGCACCTGCAGCAGCTTCTCCACGTCGGCCATGTGCAGACCCACGGTGGGCTCATCCAGCACATACAGCGTGTGCTTCGGCTTCTGCCGCGGGCCGTGGGCGGGCTCGTCGCGCACCTTCGAGAGCTCGGCGACCAGCTTGATGCGCTGGGCTTCGCCGCCCGACAGCGTGGGGCTGGGCTGTCCGAGCGTGAGGTAGCCGAGGCCCACGTCCTGCAGGAGCTTCAGTGCATGATGCACGCGCGGATGGGCCGCGAAAAACCCGACCGCATCCTCGACGCTCATCGCCAGCACATCCCCGATGCTGGCCTCCCGCCACGACACGGCGAGCGTCTCGGAGTTGAAGCGCCGCCCGCCGCAGACGTCACACAGCACCTTGACGTCGGGCAGGAAGCTCATCTCGATGGTCTGCATGCCCTGCCCTGCGCACGCCTCGCAGCGGCCGCCGGCGGTGTTGAATGAGAAGCGGCTGGCGCTGTAGCCGCGCATGCGCGCCTCGGTGGTACCGGCATACACGCGGCGGATGTCGTCCCAGAAGCCGATGTAGGTCGCGGGGCAGGAGCGCGGGGTCTTGCCGATCGGCGTCTGGTCCACTTCCAGTACGCGATCGAGCAGCTCCAGCCCCTGCACCGCCGCGCAGCCGATGAGCTTCACGCCGGCGGCGCGCCTGCGGGCGCGGCTCCCGGGCGCGTTCTGCCCGAGCAGCCGCTTCAGATTCGCATACAACACGTCGCGCGCCACGGTCGATTTGCCCGAACCGGACACGCCGGTGATCACGACCAGGCGCCCGAGCGGGATGCGCACGTCGCTCCCGGTGATGTTGTGCAGCGCCACGCGCTGCAGTGTCAGCAGGGGTGTGGCGGCGTTCACCACGCGCTGCGGGCGCGCCGGATGCAGCAGCGGCTCGCGCAGGAAGCGCCCGGTGGTCGAACGCGGGTTGCGCATGAGCTCCGGCACCGTCCCGGCACCCACCAGCTCCCCGCCGCGCAGGCCGGCCTGGGGACCCAGGTCCAGCACGTGATCGGCGCGGCGGATGGTCTCCTCGTCGTGCTCCACGACCACCAGCGTGTTGCGGTGCCCGGCGAGCTCGGCCAGGCAGCCAAGCAGGATGCGGTTGTCGCGCGGATGCAGCCCGATGGTGGGCTCATCGAGCACGTAGCACACGCCCTGCAGGTTCGAGCCCAGCTGTGCGGCGAGGCGGATGCGCTGCGCTTCGCCCCCCGAGAGCGTGGGCGCGCCGCGATCGAGCTGCAGGTACCCCAGTCCGACCCGCTCGAGGAATTTCAGGCGCGCGCGGATTTCCGCCAGCAGGTCGCGCGCAATCTGCCGCTCACGCGGGCCGAGCCTGAGCCTGGCGAAGAATTCGCCGCTGGCGCTGACCGATTCACCCGCCAGCGCGGCGATCGAGTGCTCGCGGAAGCGCACGTTGAGGGCCGTCGGGTTCAGCCGCTGCCCGCGGCACGCGCCGCAGGCCTGAGGCTCGCGCGCGTACCACTCGTTCCACCACAGCTCCTCGCCGCTTTGCTGCTCATCGAAGCCTGGCATCTCGACGCCGGTCCCGTAACAGCTCTCGCACCAGCCGTGTCGGGAATTGAAGGAGAACAGGCGCGGGTCGAGCTCGGCGAAACTGCGGCCGCAGGACGGACAGGCGCGCCTGGTGGAGAACACCGTCGCCCGGGCGGACTGCGGTCCCAGCACGTGCACCAGCCCCTTGCCGAAATCGAGCGCGCGGGCCAGAGCTGCGCGCAGGGCGGCCTCGCTGCGCACGGCGACGTCGATTTGCGCAACCGGCAACTCGATGGTGTGCTCGCGGAAGCGCGACAGGCGCGGCCACGGCGCCGTCGGCAGCGCCTGGCCATCGACACGCAGTGTCTTGAAGCCCTTCCTGGCTGCCCACTTGGCCAGATCGGTGTAGTAGCCCTTGCGCGCCACGATGAGCGGCGCCAGCAGCGTGATGCGCTTGCCGCGGTAATCGCGTACCAGGCGCGCGCCGATCGAGGCGGCGCTCTGCGGCTCGATCGGCCGATCGCAGTCCGGGCAGTACTGCGTGCCGAGCTTCACGTACAGCAGCCGCAGGAAGTGATAGATCTCGGTGAGCGTCGCCACGGTGCTCTTGCGGCCGCCGCGGCTGGTGCGCTGCTCGATGGCGACCGTGGGCGGGATGCCGAAGATCGCGTCCACGTCCGGGCGCGCCGCGGGCTGCACGAACTGGCGCGCGTAGGCGTTCAGCGATTCCAGATAGCGGCGCTGGCCCTCGTTGAAGAGAATGTCGAAGGCGAGCGTCGACTTGCCCGAGCCGGACACGCCGGTGATCACGGTGAAGCGGTCGCGCGGGATCTCGACGTCGATGTTCTTGAGGTTGTGCTCGCGCGCCTTGTGAATGACCACGTGGCGGTCGCGGCCGTTACCGCCGCGGTAGTGCGGGCGCGGCTCGGCAACTGCGGGCGCGGCGCTGGCCTGCGCCGCCACCGACAGCGCCTGTGCGTAGGCGCGCAGCGCCTCGCCGGTGAAAGAGCGCGGGTGCGCGCGTAGCTGCGCGGCGGTGCCGGCGCAGATGATCTCGCCGCCGCGCTCGCCGCCCTCGGGGCCGAGATCGATGATCCAGTCGGCGGCGCGGATCACATCCAGGTTGTGCTCGATCACCAGCAGCGAATGACCGGCGATGAGCAGTTTGCGGAACGCCTTCAGCAGCTTCGCCACGTCCTCGAAGTGCAACCCGGTGGTCGGCTCATCGAACAGGAACAGCTTGCCACGGTGAGTGGTGCTCGAGGGCACGGCAGCCGCCCGCGCCAGGTGCCCGGCGAGCTTCAGTCGCTGCGCCTCGCCGCCCGAGAGCGTGGGTACCGGCTGGCCGAGCTTCAGGTACTCGAGGCCGACGTCGGCGAGCGGCGTGAGGCGCGAGGCCACCTCGGGGGTGTCGGCGAAGAATGCCCGCGCCTGCGTCACCGTGAGATCCAGCACCTCCGCGATGCTGCAGCGGCGGCCGTCGGCACCCTCGCGCCGGATCTCGAGGACTTCATCGCGATAGCGGCGGCCGTTGCAGTCGGGGCAGCGCAGGTAGACATCGGAGAGAAACTGCATCTCGACATGCTCGAAGCCGTTGCCGTTGCAGGCCGGGCAGCGGCCGTTGCCGGAGTTGAAGCTGAAGGTTCCGGCACCGTACTTGCGCTCCTGCGCCGCCGGCTCGGTGGCAAACAGTGCCCGGATCGCATCGAAGGCGCCGACATAGCTGGCCGGATTGGAGCGCGTGGTGCGGCCGATGGGATTCTGGTCGACCATCACGACGTCATCGATCAACTCAGCCCCGGTGAGGCCTGCGAACTCACCGGGTGCCTCGGTCGGCTTGCCGTGATACTTCAGAAGCGCCGGATACAACACGTCCTCGACCAGCGTCGACTTGCCCGATCCCGACACGCCGGTCACGCACACCAGGCGCTTGAGCGGAATGCGCACATCGAGGTTCTTCAGGTTGTGCTCGGCCACGCCCCGCAGCTCGAGCCAGCGGTTGGCAGTGGCCACGGCCACCACGCCGTGCGCGGCAGATGCGCCCTCGGCTGGCGGCTCGCTCACCGGAGCGACCGTCCTGCGACCGCCGAGGTACTGGCCGGTGAGCGAGCCGGCGCTGGAGCGGATCTCAGCGGGACTGCCGTAGAAGACGATCTCGCCGCCGCGCTCGCCGGCCCCGGGCCCCAGGTCCAGTATGCGGTCGGCCTCCAGCATGATCTGTGGATCGTGCTCGACCACGAGCAGCGAATTGCCGGCGTCCCGCAGGCGCTTCATGACGCCGATCACGCGCCGCATGTCGCGCGCGTGCAGGCCGATGGAGGGCTCGTCGAGCACGAACAGCGTGTTGACGAGGGAGGTGCCGAGCGCGGTGGTGAGGTTGATCCGCTGCACCTCCCCGCCCGAGAGCGTGCGCGACTGACGATCGAGCGTGAGGTAGCCGAGCCCCACGTCCACCAGGTAGCGGAAGCGCCCGCGGATCTCCCCCAGCAACAGCTCCGTGGCCTCATCGAGCGGCTGCGGCAGGGTGAGCCTGTCGAAGAACTCGCGGCCGCGCTCGATCGGCAGCAGCATCAGGTCATGGATCGACAGCCCCGGCAACCCGGCCGTGGTGCCAGCGGTCCACTGCACTGCGCACGGGCGAAAGAGCCCCGCGGGGCCGAGTGCCGCGTCAGCCAGCTCGCGCGTGCCGAGGCGCCACAGCAGAGCTTCGCTCTTCAGGCGCGCCCCGTCGCAGGCGGCACAGGGCGTGTAGGCGCGATAGCGCGACAGCAACACCCGCACGTGCATCTTGTAGGCGCGTGTCTCCAGCCAGGCGAAGAAGCGTTTCACCCCGTACCAGACCTTCCTGGTCCAGGCGCCCTCGCCCTCGATCACCCAGCGGCGCGCCTCGGCGGGAAGCTCGCGCCACGGCGTGTCGAGGGGAATGCCCCGTTGCTTCGCGAATTTCTCCAGGTCCTGCTGGCATTCGCTGTAGGACTTGGTCTGCCAGGGCTTGATGGCGCCGCCGCGCAGCGAGCGGGTCTCGTCGGGAATGACCAGCCCATAGTCGATGCCGATGGTGCGCCCGAAGCCACGGCAGGTCTCGCACGCGCCCAGCGGCGAGTTGAACGAGAACTGGCTGGGGGTGGGCGTGTGGTACGCCAGGTCGCAGTGTGCGCAGTGCAACTCGCTCGAGTAGCGCCAGGTGTCCACAGACTGCGGCGGATCGCTCTCATCCACCAAATGCACGTTGACGCGTCCGCGGCCGACGCGCAGCGCGGCCTCGAGCGACTCGAGCACCCGGCCGCGCTCGGCGCTGCCGGCCCGCAGCCGGTCCTGCACCACCTCCAGCGTGATGGACGGCGTGTTCCCCGCGCCCTGGCCGCGCTTGCGGCCACGCCGCGCGGTGGCCCCCGCTGTCGGCGCCGCTGCGGGTGGCGGCGCGGGAACGGTGCCGCCCAGGAAGCGGGTATAGCCCTGTCTGGCCAGCAACTCACGCACTTCGTCGGCGGTGAAGTTCGCCGGCACCGGTACCGGAAAGCTCAGCAGCAGTCGCGGATCGCCGGCCTGCCGCGCGCGCGAGCACAGGTCGGCGTAGATGCTGTCCGCGGTGTCGCGCCGCACGAGCTCACCGCAGCGCCGGCAGAACAACGCCGCGGCGCGCGCGAACAGCAGCTTCAAGTGATCGTTGAGCTCGGTCATCGTGCCGACGGTCGAGCGCGAGGTGCGCACCGGGTTCGTCTGGTCGATGGCGATGGCGGGCGGAATTCCCGAGATCGACTCGACCTGCGGCTTGTCCATGCGGTCGAGGAACTGCCGGGCGTAGGGGGAGAAGGTCTCGACGTAACGCCGCTGGCCTTCCGCGTACAGGGTGTCGAACACCAGCGACGACTTGCCCGAGCCCGACACGCCGGTGACGACGATCAGCTCGTTGAGCGGCAGGTCGAGATCGAGGCTCTTGAGGTTGTTCTGGCGCGCGCCACGCACGAGGATGGCGTCACCGCAGGCGTCGGTCATTCCGTCACTGTCGGGTGTGGTGAGGGGTACGCACCTGTGGCAGGCAGGCGCGGGCTTCGCAGATTGTAATGTATCCCGCGCGGGCGGATCAGAGCGCTCGCGCCGCTTGGAGCCGCGTGTGAGGGTTGCGCCCGGACCTGAGCCTGCAAGCCTGCAATCCCGTGTCACATTCCCCGGTCTACTGTACGGCCGCGTAGCTGCAGCGTCCGGGTGGAATTGCGTGCAGGTGGAGGCACTTACCTCTGCGCCCCTGCTACTCGCGACTATCCTGGCGCCGGCGCTACAATCGGCGCCGCCCCCCCATCCTCTTAGGAGAACGCCGAATGAATTCCAGAATCCTGTCCAGTGTCGCCCTGGCCGCGGCTGCCGCGGTGATGTTCTCGGCCGTGCCGGTGAGCACTGCCAGCGCCGCCGAGGGGAAAATGAAGTGCGAAGGCGTCAATTCCTGCAAGGGACACTCCGCGTGCAAGAGCGCCAACAACGCCTGCAAGGGCCAGAACTCCTGCAAGGGTAAGGGGTATCTGGAAATGACCAAGGCCGAGTGCGACGCGGCGAAAGCCAAGGCGAAATGAGTCGTAGTGGGCCGGGCGCGCTGACCGCCCGGCCCACTCTCCATTGTGCCCATGCTGAAGCCCCCCGCGCTCGGGTTCGGTCTTGGCCTGCGGGTCGATCACTACGAGGCGATCCTCGCCGATCCCCCGCCGGTCGACTGGTTCGAGGTACTCACCGAGAACTACCTGGTGCCGGGGGGCAAGCCGCTGCATTACCTGACGCGCATCCGCGAGCGCTACCCGCTGGCGATGCACGGTGTCTCCATGTCGATCGGCAGCACCGCGCCCCTGGATCGCGAGTACCTGCGGCAGGTGAAGGCGCTCGCCGCACGCGTGGAGCCCGCGTGGGTCTCGGATCACCTGTGCTGGACCGGGGTGGCGGGACGCAACACGCATGACCTGCTGCCGCTGCCGTACACCGAGGAGGCGCTGGCGCACGTGGTGGAGCGGGTGCGCGCCGTGCAGGAGCTGCTCGGGCGCCGCATCCTGCTGGAGAACGTCTCGAGCTACGTCGCGTTCCGCGATTCGAGCCTGACGGAGTGGGAATTCCTGCGCGAGGTCGCAGCCCGCGCCGACTGTCTGATCCTGCTCGACGTCAACAACATCTATGTGAGCGCGGTGAACCACGAGTTCGATGCGCTCGAATACCTGCAGGCGATTCCGCCGGAGCGCGTGCAGCAGATGCATCTGGCCGGGCACGAGAATCACGGCGACTACCTGGTCGACACCCACGATTCCCCGGTACCCGATCCGGTGTGGGAACTGTACGCGGCCGCCGTCAGGCGCTTCGGCCCCGTCTCCACCATGATCGAGCGCGACGATCACATCCCGCCGCTCGCCGAGTTGTGTGCCGAGCTCGCGCAGGCGCGTGCGCTGTGCGCACGTACCCTGGCGCAGGAAGGCGCGGCGGACGGCGGCGGCTCGGCGGCCGAGGCCAGCGCACGACAGCGCCCGCGGCGCGCCGTGGCGGCGGGCTCGTGAGCGGCCTCGCGCACGTCCAGGCGGATTTTCAGGACTACCTGCTGCGCGAGAGTGAGGCCGTCGGGGCCCACGTCCTCGGCACGGCGCGCGTGCCGGTGGCCACGCGCCTCGGCATTTACGCCGGCGCCTACCGCAGCCGCCTCGCCGAGGCCCTGCAGAGCAACTTTCCGGCGCTGGCGAAGCTGCTCGGCGAGGCGGATTTTCACACCCTCGCCGCCGCGTACGTGCGCACCCATGATTCCCCGTACTTCTCCATCCGCTACTACGGCGATGCGCTGCCGCAGTTCCTCGCCGCTCACGAGGACTACGCGGCGGCCCCGGTGCTCGCCGAGCTGGCACGCTGGGAATGGACCATGACGGGCGTGTTCGACGCGCCCGATGCGACGCCCCTCACGCATGAGGCGCTGGCAGGGGTCGCGCCGCAGCAATGGGCGCGGCTGCGCTTCACCTGGCACCCGAGCGTGCGACGGCTGGCCTTGAGCTGGAACGTGCCACAGATCTGGCAGGCGCTGACCGAGGACCGCGAGCGACCGCAGGCGAGCCTGAATGCGGCGCCGCTGCCGTGGCTGCTGTGGCGCCACGAGCTCACGAGTTACTTCCGCTCGCTGACACACACGGAAAGTGCGCTGCTGGATGCCGCGCGCAATGGCTGGCCGTTCGGCGAGCTGTGCGAGCTGTTGTGCGAGGAGCTCGGCGAGGCGCAGGCGCCGGCGCACGCGGCCGCGTTGCTGCGCGATTGGGTGGGCTCCGGACTCATCAGCGGCGTCGCCTGAGCGAGCGCTGGGGCGCAGCCCCCATGGCGTACAATCGCGATCCGCCCTCGCAAGGCTCGCGCATGTCGAATCCCGCTCACGGCAGTGTACTGGAGATGATCGGCAACACGCCGCTGATGGCGGTGCGCCGTGTGGATACCGGGCCGTGCCAGCTGTTCCTGAAGCTCGAGAACCAGAATCCGGGCGGCTCGATCAAGGATCGCGTCGGCCTGTATCTCATTCAGGCCGCCGAGCGCGCCGGCACCCTCGAGCCCGGTGGCACGCTGATCGAGGCCACGGCCGGCAACACCGGCCTGGGGTTGGCGCTGGTCGCGGCACAGAAGGGCTATCGGCTGCTGCTGGTCATCCCCGACAAGATGAGCCAGGAGAAGATCTTTCACCTGAAGGCGATGGGGGCGGACGTGGTGATGACCCGCTCGGACGTCAGCAAGGGCCATCCCGAGTATTACCGCGACGTCGCCGAACGCCTGGCGCGCGAGATCCCCGGCAGCCATTTCGTCAACCAGTTCGGCAACCCGGCCAACGCGCAGGCGCACGAGGAGACGACCGCACCGGAGATCTGGGAACAGACGGGGCATGAGTTGCACGCCGTCGTCTGCGGTGCCGGCACCGGCGGCACGCTCGCGGGGCTGACGCATTTCTTCGCGCGCACAGCGCCGCAGGTGCGGCTGGTGCTGGCCGACCCGGTGGGCTCGGGGCTGGCGAGCTTCGCCACCACCGGCAAGCTCCCCGCGAAGATGACTCCGTGGCTGGTCGAGGGCATCGGCGGCGACTCGGTTCCGCCGGTGGCGGACTTCTCGCGTGTCAGCGGCACCTACAGCATCCCGGACGCGGAAGCCTTCCGCACCTGCCGGGAACTGCTCGCGCGCGAGGGCATCATCGCCGGCACCTCCACCGGCACGCTGCTCGCTGCGGCGCTGCGCTACTGCCGCGAGCAGCCGCGACCGCAGCGCGTCGTGACCTTCGTGTGCGACAGCGGCAACAAGTACCTGTCCAAGGTCTACAACGATTACTGGATGCTGGATCAGGGTTTCCTCGAGCGCGAGCACCTCGGCGACCTGCGCGATCTGATCGCGCGGCGGCACTCCGAGCACGCCGCGGTGACCGTGAACTCCACGGAAACCGTGATGGCGGCCTACCGGCGCATGAAGCTGTATGACGTCTCGCAGGTTCCGGTGATGCACGAGGGGCGCATCGTCGGCATCGTGGACGAGGAGGACATTCTGCTGGAAGTGGTCGCGAACCCCGAGCACTTCAACGAGCCGGTGACCCAGGCCATGGCGAGTCACCTGGTGACCGTGCCGGTGGATGCCCCGGTGTCGCAGCTCATGGAGATCTTCAAGCGCGGCATGGTGGCCATCGTCATGCACCACCACGAGTTTCAGGGGCTCATCACGCGCATCGATCTGCTCAATTGGCTGCGTCGCAGGCTGTGAGAGCGCCAGAGGTGACGATCGCATGAGTGACGAGACTCCCGCGCAGCGCTTCGCGACGCGCGTCATCCACGGCGGCCAGCGCCCGGATCCGCTCACCGGGGCGATCATGCCCCCGATCTACGCGACCTCCACCTACGTGCAGTCGAGCCCCGGGGTGCACCAGGGCTACGATTACTCGCGCACCCGCAACCCGACGCGCGACGCGCTGCAGGCGGCGCTGGCGAGCCTGGAAGGGGGCGCGGCCGGCTTCGCCTTCGCCTCCGGCATGGCCGCGATCGCCACGGTGCTCGAGCTGCTGGATGCCGGCTCGCACATCGTCGCCATGCACGATCTGTACGGCGGCAGCTACCGCCTGCTGGAGAACGTGCGCAAGCGCTCGGCCGGACACCGCGTCTCGTTCGTCGATCTGTCGGACCCCACGGCGCTCGCCGGCGCCATCCGTCCCGACACGCGACTGGTGTGGGTGGAGAGCCCGACCAACCCGCTGCTGAAGCTGGTCGACCTGAGCGCCGTGGCAGCGCTCGCGCGCCGGCACCACCTGCTGGCGGTCTGCGACAACACTTTCGCGACGCCTTTCATTCAGCGCCCGCTCGAGCATGGCTTCGATATCGTCGTGCACTCGACCACCAAGTATCTCAATGGACACTCCGACGCCATCGGGGGAGCTGCGATCGTGCGGGCGGACGCGCAGCTCGCCGAGCGCATCGGCTATCTGCAGAACGCGGTGGGCGCCGTGCCCGGGCCCTTCGACGCGTTCCTCACCCTGCGGGGCATCAAGACCCTGGCACTGCGCATGGAGCGGCACTGCGCCAATGCGCTCGCCGTCGCGCAGTTCCTGGAACGGCATCCCCGGGTCGAGCGCGTGTACTACCCGGGGCTGGCGAGTCACCCGCAGCACGCGCTTGCCAGGGCTCAGATGGCGGGTGGTTTCGGCGGTATCGTCACCGCGGTACTGCGCGGCGGCCTCGAGAGCGCGCGCCGCGCGCTCGAGCGCTGCCGTCTGTTCGCGCTGGCGGAGAGTCTGGGCGGCGTGGAGAGCCTCATCGAGCATCCCGGGATCATGACGCACTCGTCACTCCCCGCGGCGGCGCGCGAGTCCCTCGGGATCAGCGACGGCCTCATCCGCCTGTCGGTGGGCGTGGAGGATGTGCAGGACCTGATCGCGGAGCTGCGCCAGGCGCTCGGCTGAGCACGCACCGCGCGCTGCGCGGGCCGAGGCGCTCAACGGCGCAGATCCGCGGCGCTGGTCAGATACACCGCAAACGTGCCCAGCCAATGGCCGCCCTCGTAGTGCTCGCCGGTGACGGCGGGCAGCGCCGCGTCGCGGTGGCGCGCGGCGGCGGCGAGCAGCGCCGCAATACGCCCGTCATGCGGCGGCAGACCATGGGCGATGCCCTGAAGCATCCAGGCGCGGCTCAGGTTGAGTCCATCGAGGTGCGCGAGCTTGGGATCGGCGCGATCGGTGACCACGGCCGGCGACAGCCACGGCGCCCGGCCGGCCGCTACGGCGCCGGCCGGCAGGCCCGCAAGAAATCCCGACAACCAGCGGGCGAACGCGCGCGGTCCGAGCGCGCGGCGCATGAAGTCTGCCTCCGCCAGGCACGGCGACAGGAAATCCTCGCCCGAGGGCTCGTAGGCGAGCGGGCAGTTGCGGTCGCGCAGATAAAAGCGCTGCGCCGCACGCCGCAGCAGCGCGCGCATCTCATCGTCCCCGGCCGCGCCAGCCCAGTCCCAGACGAGCCCGAACGAAAAAGCGGTCTGGTCGTGCTCACCGATGCGGATCGGGTAGTGAAGCTTCGGCAGCCAGCTCTTGAGCCGCGCCGCCGCTTCCGACTCGAGCGGCTGCAAAGCCGCGGACCAGCGCTGCGCATCCGGGTCATCCCAGCCGCGCAGCTCCGCCGCCAGCTGCAGCAGCCAGGCGAGCCCGTAGGGGCGCTCGAAGGACGCGCGGCCGTCGCCGCGCAGGTAGGCGACTTCGGCGGAGATGTTGGGCACGGTGAGGCTGCGTGAGACTTCGGCGCGCGCCCGAGAGGCGAACGGCGCGTCGGGGAACAGCCGCAGCAGCCGCACCAGCAGCCAATGGCCGTGCACGGCCGAGTGCCAGTCGTAGCAGCCGTAGAAGGCCGGCGTCAGCTCGCGCGGCGGACGCGCGTCGGCGGCGGAGCCGAGCGTGTGCGAGATGTGGTTGGGATACTCCTGGTGCAGGCACCTGAGCGCCAGCGCCGCGAAGCGCGCGGCCGCGCCGGCGTCGAGCGAGGTGGGGTTGGGCGGCGGCGCCGCGACCGCGAGCAGTGGGCCCAGGACGAGCAGCGCGGGCGCGATGCGGCCTCTCATGGCTGCATGCTACGCTTCTGCCCGTGACCGAGCCTCTTGCCATCGTGTTGATCCCGGGCCTGCTCGACTCGGCGCGCCTGTATGCAGAGCAGATTCCGGCGCTGTGGCGCTTCGGTCCGGTGACGGTCGCGGACCACACCCGCGATGACAGCATGGCGGGGATCGCGCGCCGCATTCTCGCCGACGCGCCGCCACGCTTCGCGCTCGCGGGCCTGTCGATGGGCGGCTACGTCGCCTTCGAGATCCTGCGCCAGGCGCCCGCGCGGGTGGTGAAACTGGCGCTGCTCGATACCACCGCCCGTCCGGATACGCCCGAGCAGAGCGCCGCGCGCCGCGCGCAGATGGCGCTCGCCGCGGCGGGGCGGCTTGCCGAGGTGCTGGACGCCGCCTTGCCGCGCCTGCTCCATCACGCGCGCCGCGACGATGCCGCCTTGCGGCAGGTCATGGCTGCGATGGCGCAGGAGGTGGGTGCGGAAGGCTTCATCCGCCAGCAGAAGGCCACCATGGAGCGCAGCGACTCGCGACCGATGCTCGCCCGTATCCGCGCACCGACCCTGGTGCTGGTCGGCGAGGGCGACGAGCTGACCCCTCCCGAGCACGCCGCCGAGATGGCGCACGGCATCGCCGGAGCGCGACTCGTGAGCGTGCCGGACTGCGGGCACATGTCCACCCTCGAGCGGCCGCGCGAAGTGACGCAGGCGCTGCTCGCGTGGCTGCAGGCCTGATCAGCGCCCGCCATGAGGCCCGCCGATGCGCATTGGACGGTGCTGGTTGCCCATCCTGACACGGCGCGCCAGCCGGTGTCCGGCATCGCAGTCGAGGTGCGCCTGGCGGCGGCCACGCTGGTGTGCAACTACTCGCTGCACGGGGATATCGCACGCGTGCGTGTGTCCGGCGCAGGCGCCGGTCACCGCGCCCATGGCTTGTGGCAGCACACCTGTTTCGAGGCATTCATCGCCGCCCAGGGTGCCGCGGCCTACTACGAATTCAACTTCTCTCCGACGCTCGACTGGGCGGCGTATGAGTTCACGGACTACCGCAACGGCATGGCGCCGGCGAACCTCACGCAGGCCCCGGGCCTGCAGGCGCGCCGTTCCTCCAATCAGTTCGAGCTGACGGCGACCGTGCATCTCGGCGGACTCACGGCGCTGCGCGGCGCGCCCGTGCTGCACCTCGCGCTGGCCGCGGTCGTCGAAGACTATCGGGGCGGGCTATCCTACTGGGCGCTGGACCATCCGCCGGGCAAGCCCGATTTCCACCACCCGGACGGCTTCACCATCGACCTGCGTGCCCCATGAAGCTTGGCATCGAGCGCCTCATCGAGGAGCCCGCCCTGCGCAAGCCGCTCGCCGGGCGGCGCGTGGCGCTGCTGGCGCATCCCGCCTCGGTGACGCGCGACCTGACGCATTCGCTGGATGCCCTGGCGGCCCTGAGCGGCGTGCGCCTGAGCGCGGCGCTCGGCCCGCAGCACGGCCTGCGCGGCGACAAGCAGGACAACATGATCGAATCGCCGGACTACCTCGACCCGGTGCACCACATCCCGGTCTTCAGCCTGTACGGCGCGGTGCGCCGTCCGACCGCGGCCATGATGGACAGCTTCGATGTGCTGCTGGTCGATCTGCAGGACCTCGGCTGCCGCATCTACACCTTCATCACCACGCTGCGCTACGTGCTGGAGGAGGCCGCCAGCAAGCGCAAGGCGGTGTGGGTGCTCGATCGGCCCAATCCGGCCGGCCGGCCGGTGGAAGGTCTGAGGCTGCGCCCGGGCCAGGAGAGCTTCGTGGGTGCCGGCGCACTGCCCATGCGCCATGGGCTCACCATGGGGGAGCTGGCACGCTGGTTCGTCGCGACGCTGCGCCTGGACGTCGACTGTCAGGTGGTGCAGATGCAGGGCTGGCAGCCGCAGGCCGCCCCCGGCTACGGCTGGCCGCTGCGCGAGCGCACCTGGGTGAATCCGAGTCCCAACGCTCCGAATCTGTGGATGGCGCGCTGTTATGCCGGCGCGGTGATGGTGGAAGGCACGACGCTGTCGGAAGGGCGCGGCACCACCCGGCCGCTGGAGCTGCTCGGCGCACCCGATCTCGACGTCGCGGCGCTGCTGGCGCAGATGCGCTTGCTGGCGCCGGCGTGGCTGCGCGGCTGCCGGCTGCGCCCCTGTTGGTTCGAGCCCACTTTCCACAAGCACGCCGGCAAGCTGTGCGCGGGATTCCAGGTGCACGTCGAGGACGCGGCCTGCTACGATCACGAGGCGTTCCGGCCGTGGCGGCTGTTCGCGCTCGCCTTCAAGGCGCTGCGCAGCCTGCGATCCGACTATCCACTGTGGCGGGATTTTCCCTACGAGTACGAGCACGGGCGCCTCGCCATCGACGTGATCAACGGGGGCGAGCTGCTGCGACGCTGGGTGGATGACCCGGCCGCCACCCCTGCGGACCTGGACGCGCTGGCGGACAGCGACGAAGCCGCGTGGCGCGCCGAGCGCCAGCAGGTGCTGCTGTACTGAGGAGCCACGTCCGTCATGTCACGGACAGCGGATTCGTGACGCTTTAGCAAGCTAAGGCCACGACGCACGTTGATGGCGTTGATAGTCGCCTCTCGGCCATCACGCGCCACTCACGACCATCCTCCACTTCTCTGCAAAGGAGTCACTTACGGTGGTCTCTGGAGTCATGGAAGGACGCGGGACTTGGCATCTATTGATTTTGCCCCGCAAGCGGGAGCGCACTGCGCGAGAGTTATGGGTGTCTCATTCCGACCGCGATGCAAAAAGCAGTCCGTGCCGAGCGCCGATCGCCGGCAACTTTGCCAAGTCACGGGGCACTTCAGTTACCTCGCGGTGGAGCTCCCTGAAGAATGCTTCTGCGTGTGCCGGTACGTCGAAGATCAGCATGCGCGCAGCCACTTGTGAGACGCCATGGAAAGCGTGCATGGCCCCGCCCGGTGCGTAGATGAAGTCGCCGGCGCGGACCCGTTCCCGGCGCTCCCCGATCTGGAATTCCACTTCGCCCGCGATCACGAAATACGCCTCGTCCCATGGATGCTGATGGGGCGGCGGACCGGCATTCGTGGGAATGACGTTTTCCATGAGCGACCAAGCGTGATGGGTGTCCCCGGCACGGCACAGAAAGCGCACAGCGACTCCGAGGACGTTGAGTGTTTCGCCTTCAGCTGCGCGGACTACGGAAAAGGAAGGAGTCACTGCGGTTACTCCTGACTAGCGGTTCAACCAGTGAGCCAGCCGGCAAATTCGAGCCATTGGGCTGAGCCGCCGATCACCAGGCGGAGCGGCTGCGAGGCGATGAAGAACAGCCCGCCCCAGAGCGTGGCGGGCTGAACGCGTTTGAGCGTGACAAGGTCGTAGGCCGCCATTGCAACCAGGAAGAGGTCAGTTGCACCAAAAAAGGCGACCGGGCCGAGCGAGGAGATCACCGGAAGGCGTGAGACGGCCGCCGTGACGAGTTCGAGCGTCGCGATCAGCACGAGCCGTTTGTGAAGGGGACTGCGGCGACGCCAATACAATGCCGCGGCAATTAACAGGCCGAAGACCACCATCCCGACGAGAGGCACGGCGAGAAATACTAATGGCGGAACACCGTGATCCGCCTGGAGCCCGTCTGCCGTGCGCGTGATGGCCACTACGGGACCAAGCAACATCAGTACCACGGCTAACCCCGCGCCGACGACGCCCAAACGTCGGTGTAAATCGGTGCGGTGCGCCGCCACGAGCGACGTCTGCGTCACCAACAGAACCATCCACCCCGTGAAGGCAATTCCGTGCCAGCGCAGCAGCGGAGTGAGCGCGAACGGCGAATCAAACGCGCCGTTCAAGTAATAGGAACGCGCAAAGCCAGTGAATACCGTGAGGGTGAGCGCAATCGCCATGCCGCTGAAGAACCGCCGCTCGCGCCGCATGCCAAGGCCAACGGAACTGGCGCGCGAGCGAAGTTCCGTTTCTGGCACACCGATCGCAGAATTCGGCGAGGCCTCAATAGCTGCGCTGTGTTGTAGAGACATTGCCGTCAGGCCTTTTGTGACTTCGAATTTCGCAAGACCTTTTCACGAGCGGCATTCAGCATCATGCCCATCGCCATTGCAGAAGCTTTGCCAGCCTCTTCGCCCGACAGTCCCCAGTAGTCTTTCATCGTCCACAAAGCGGTACCTGAGACGAGGAGATGAACGACGGCGGCAATCCACTTCGCCTCCCGCGGAGGAAGGCCGCGTGTTGCCTCGGCAACTGCCGCCTTGATACCCGCCTTGCGCTCCTCGACGTTGCTGAGGCGGAAGTCGCGTCCCTGCGGGCTGAGCCACAAGGCGCGACAGAGCTCCTCGTCCTTTTCGAAAGCGGGAAAGGTGCGCAACGGTTGCGCCAGAAGATCCCGTTCGGTTTGCGGGATGGCACCGAAGCGGGTGCGCTGGGCATACCACTCCCACAGGCCCTGCAGCAGTGCGTCTTTGCTAGGAAAGTGCCGGTAGACCGTTCGCTCTGTCACGCCCGCTTGCTCCGCGAGCGCCGCATAGGAGAACTGCTGAAGACCGCGGTCTTCCATCAACTTCCCCGCGGCGTTCAGGATACGTTGGCGCGTAGCCTCCTTCTGCTCTTCGCGAAGCGGGCTCTCGTATGCAGATGACAGCGCTACTGTCGTCATGTCAGTCACTCTGACATTGATGGGGCCGGCTGTCAAGGTGAAACGCTTCGAGGTGCTGTTGGAACGGCATCCGCCCCGCTGCGCCGCCTCTCATCGCGCCGCCGCGGCGGCGCAGACACTGCGCCGTCAACGAAATTCCTGCTAGTAGTGCAGTGATGGATAACGCTGCCGGCTAATCGAACCGAGCGGGACTCCGACGTCGAATGAATGGCCGGTGCATACATAATGAGTGACCGCTTACGAGACCGCCATCTGTCCGGTCTGGGTCAGGACCGGACGCGAGCCTGAACGCAGGTTTCGGGGAGTAAAGGAATGGTCTTAAATCTTGCCCCAGGGCCGGTGCGGCTGATGTCTTGGGTCCTATCGATTTTTAGAATGATGCTGCTGTGTCCGCCTGTGACAGCGTGCGATCGAGGAGGACGATGAGCAGCGTGCTCGCGGCGTACTGCAGGAAGCGGGTCGGGTACTCTCCCTCGATAGCCGAGGTCATCTGTGCCCCGGCGAGCACCAGGAGCAGCACCGATGCACCCATCCACTCCGTTCTGCGCCACACGAGCAGCAGCGCCCCTGCGATCTCGACCGAGGCGAGCAGCACGACGTGATGCGCGGGGCGGGCCGCGAGGGTCTGGAGGCTCGCCACCGCGATCAGCGTGCTGAACGTCACCCGATAGGCGGCCAGGATCCGCGCCGCGCTCATGGCGCGGGCTCGGGCAGCACGAAGATCCGGCGGGCGAGCTCGGTGGCGAGCTGATCGGGGCGATACCAGCGCGAGAGGGCGGTCTTGTCGAGCATCTCGGGATGAGCCCGCACGAACGCGGCGAAGTCCGGCGCGCCGCCGCGCTCCATGCGCTCGGCGATCAAGGACAGGAACGCGATGGTCGTGGTCTGATGGAAGGCCTGCGGCTTGCCGGCCTTCGCCGTCATGGCGCGTAGCGCCCGCGAGTAAAGCCAGGCGGTCTCCGCGAAGTCATGCCGCCGCAGCATCTCGAACGCCATGCGCACGTGCTCGCGGTGCGCAAACGCGCCCGGCTCGATCTCGCCGCGCACGAAGCGCTCGAGCTCGGGGCAGTCAGGGTGCATCCGCGCCGGCCTCGCGCAGCTGGTGAGAGTCCCGGGCGGTGAGCTCCAGGCCGTAGACCGCCTTCAGCGCCTTCACCTTCCTGAGTGTCGCGCCCGAGAAGGGCGCCTTGCCCTCGAAGGCGTGCAGGACGATGCCCTCGAGCAGATCACCGAGCGACAGGTCGAGCTCGGTCGCGAGCGCCTTGAGCACCTTCAGCAGGCGGCTCTCGAGGCGCACTCCGGTCTGGGTGCGGGTGATCTCTTTCATGATCCCCATGGTACCAAGTTACCAAGGTACCATCAAGCCGGCTGTGGCGGCGGACCGTCACGCCCGAGGCTGCGTCCGGGGCGCTGCCCCAGGCCGTGCCCCGGGCTGCGTCCGGGGCCGTGCCCGGGGCGGGCCGCGCGCATCGCCAGGGAAATGACCGGCAACGCGCCTTTCTGTTCTAATCAGCGGTTGCATGCAAACCGCACGTGCCATCACCGGCTACCGCCGGCACTGGGCCGAGCGCTTCGGCACCGCGCCGTTCCTGCCCATGTCGCGCGCCGAGATGGACATCCTCGGCTGGGACAGCTGCGACGTCATCATCGTGAGCGGGGATGCCTACGTCGATCACCCGAGCTTCGGCATGGCCATCATCGGGCGGGTGCTGGAAGCGCAGGGCTTCCGGGTCGGCATCATCGCGCAGCCCGACTGGCACAGCGCGGATGCCTTCGCCGCCCTCGGCCCGCCGAACCTGTTCTTCGGCATCACCGCCGGCAACATGGATTCGATGGTCAACCGCTACACCGCCGATCGCCGGGTGCGCAGCGACGACGCGTATACCCCGGGGGGTGTCGCGGGCAAGCGGCCGGACCGCTCGGTGATCGTGTACGCGCAGCGCGCGCGCGAGGCGTTCGGCGAGGTGCCGATCGTCATCGGCGGCATCGAGGCATCGCTCCGCCGCATCGCGCACTTCGATTACTGGTCGGAGAAGGTGCGCCGCTCGGTGCTGCTGGATGCCAAGGCGGACCTGCTGGTGTACGGCAACGGCGAGCGGCAGATCTGCGAGCTCGCCCACCGCCTCGCGGGCGGTGAGTCGATTCACGACATCACCGACGTGCGCGGCACGGTGTTCGCGCGCCGCGGCATACCGGCGGACTGGATCGAGATCGATTCCACTCACCTGGATGCGCCCGGGCCGCTGAATGCTCCGCTGGACCCTTATGCCATGGCGGCGAGCGCACCTGCGGCGCCGGGGGCGCCGCCGAGTGCGCCGTGCCGGGACGCGCCAGCCGCACCCGGGGGCGAGAAGATCGTGCGCTTCGTGCGGCGCGTGAAGAACGCCGATCGCGAGCGCAGCGTGATCCGCATGCCCGCCTGGGAGGCGGTCGCCGCGGATCCGGTGTTGTATGCGCACGCCTCGCGCATCCTGCACCTGGAGTCCAATCCGGGTAACGCGCGCGCGCTGGTGCAGCGCCACGGCAACACCGAGGTGTGGCTGAACCCGCCGCCCATTCCGCTCACCACCGCCGAGATGGACTGGGTGTACGAGCGCCCCTACGGCCGCGCACCGCACCCGAGCTACGGCAAGGCGAGCATTCCCGCGTACAAGATGATCCGCTTCTCGGTCGCCATCCAGCGCGGCTGCTTCGGCGGCTGCACCTTCTGCTCCATCACCGAGCACGAGGGCCGCATCATCCAGAGTCGCTCGGAAGATTCCGTGCTGCGCGAGATCGAGGCGGTGCGTGACAAGGTGCCGGGCTTCACCGGCGTCATTTCCGATCTCGGCGGACCCACCGCCAACATGTACCGGCTCGCCTGCAAGAGCCGCGAGATCGAGAGCGCCTGCCGCCGGCCGTCGTGCGTGTACCCGGGCATCTGCCCCAATCTCGACACCGATCACGCGCCGCTCATCCGCCTCTACCGCCGCGCGCGCGCTCTGCCGGGCATCAGGAAGGTGCTGATCGCCTCGGGCGTGCGCTATGACCTGGCGATCGAGTCTCCCGAGTACGTGAAGGAGCTCGCCCAGCACCACACCGGCGGGTACCTGAAGATCGCGCCCGAGGCGCTCGCCGAGGGGCCGCTGTCGAAGATGATGAAGCCCGGGGTTGCCGCTTACGACCGCTTCAAGGAGCTGTTCGACCGCTACTCGAGGCAGGCCGGCAAGGAGCAGTACCTGATTCCTTATTTCATAGCGGCCCATCCGGGCACCAGCGATGCGGACATGCTCGAGCTCGCACTGTGGCTGAAGAAGAACGGCTTGCGCGCCGACCAGGTGCAGGCGTTCCTGCCCACACCCATGGCGACGGCAACCGCCATGTATCACTCCGGCAAGAACCCGCTGCGACGCATCACGCGCAGCAGCGAGGAGGTGCTGATACCGAAGGGTCTGAAAGTGCGCCGGCTCCACAAGGCGTTCCTGCGCTATCACGACGCCAGCAACTGGCCGCTGCTGCGCGAGGCGTTGCGGCGCATGGGACGCGCCGATCTCATCGGCAACGGCCGCCAGCAGCTGGTGCCGGCGTATCAACCGATCGGCCCCGCTGACGCGCAGGCCGGCCGGCGCGGCGCGCCGCTGCGGCCGTTTCGCACCCAGCACACCGGACTGCCGCCACAGCACGGCTCGCGCGGCCGGCGGCCGGTGCGCGGGTGATCGTGATGGAGAGCCTGGTGTGCAGCACTGCGCACCCCTGGCGCGCCGCACTGGCGCTGCTGGCGACACTCACCCTGCGCACCGCACCCGCGGTCGCCGCGGCCGCGCCTCCCGGCGCCGACTCGGACGCCGGCACGGCCGCGGTGCTGGAAATCAACGGACCGATCGGACCTGCAACCTCGCGCTACGTGGTGCACGGCATCGAGGCGGCGCACGAGAACGGCAGCCGCGTGGTGGTGCTGGAACTGGACACCCCCGGGGGACTGGACAGCGCGATGCGCGACATCATCCGCGCGATCCTGGCCTCCCCGCTCCCGGTGGTGAGTTACGTCACTCCCTCCGGAGCGCGCGCGGCGAGCGCCGGGACCTACATTCTGTACGCGAGCCACGTTGCGGCGATGGCGCCGGCCACCAACCTGGGGGCCGCCACACCGGTTTCCATCGGCGGTGAGCCCGAGCAGCCGTCCCCGCCGGTACCCACCCCGGGGACCAACCCGCCGCAGGACGGAAATGCCAAGACCCCCGCTCCCGCCGGCGGCGCGGCGCCGCCCAACCTGCCGGGCAGCGCCATGGAGCGCAAAGTCGTCAACGACGCCGTGGCCTACATCCGCGGCCTGGCCGAGGAGCGTGGCCGCAACGCCGACTGGGCCGAGCAGGCGGTGCGCGGCGCCGCCAGCCTCTCGGCCACGGCTGCGCTGCAACAGAAGGTCATCGATATCATCGCCCGTGACCTGCCGGAGCTGCTGACGCGCATCGACGGGCGCGAGGTGCACATCGGCGATCGCGCCATGAAGCTTGCGACCCGCGGGCTTGCGGTGCTGCGCATGAAACCCGACTGGCGCACCCGGCTGCTGGCGGTCATCACCAACCCCACGGTCGCGTACGGACTGATGCTCATCGGCATCTGGGGACTGCTGCTCGAGGGGTACAATCCCGGCGCAGTACTGCCGGGTGTGGCCGGCTCGGTGTGCCTGCTGATCGCGTTATTCGCGTTCCAGATCCTGTCGGTGAACTACGCGGGGCTGGCGCTGGTGGTGCTCGGCACGGCCATGATCATCTCGGAGTTTTTCTTCCCGACCTACGGCTCGCTCGGTGTAGGGGGTCTGATTGCATTCGTCGTCGGCTCGCTCATCCTCTTCGACACCGATGTGCCGGGCATGAATGTGGGCCGGCCGCTGATCGGCGCCTTCGCCACCATGGGCGGGCTGGTGATCGCGGGCATCGTGTACCTCGCGAGCCGCTCCATGCGCCGCCCGGTCGCCACCGGCACGCAGGCAATGATCGGGGAGTCCGCGGAAGTGGTCGCGGACTTCACTGGCAGGGGCAAGGTGCGCTACGGCGGGGAGCTGTGGAACGCGCGCAGCGACGCCGCGCTGCGCGCCGGCGACCTGGCGCGCATCGTCAGGGTGGAAGGTCTGACACTGTGGGTCGAGCCGCATTGAGCGCCGCTCGCCACTGGAGACACTCATGTCGTTCGTGATCGCCATCGCCATATTCATCATCGTGCTGGTATTCAGCGCCATCAACGTGCTGAACGAATACGAGCGTGTCGTCGTGTTCACGCTCGGACGCTTCACCGGCATCAAGGGTCCCGGGCTGGTGCTCATCTGGCCCGGCATACAGAGGACCCGCCGCGTGGACCTGCGCGTCATCGTGCTCAACGTGCCCAAGCAGGATGTGATCACGCGCGACAACGTCTCGGTGAAGGTGAATGCGGTGGTCTACTTCCGCGTCGTCGATGCCGGCAAGGCCATCATCCAGGTAGCGAACGCCTTCGACGCCACCAGCCAGGTCGCGCAGACCACGCTGCGCTCGGTCGTCGGCCAGCACGAGATGGACGACCTGCTCGCGCAGCGCGACAAGCTCAACGTCGACCTGCAGCGCATCCTCGATCAGAGCACCGAAAACTGGGGCATCAAGGTCTCGACGGTGGAGATCAAGGACGTCGACCTCGATGAAAGCATGATTCGCGCCATGGCGAAGCAGGCCGAGGCCGAGCGCACCCGGCGCGCCAAGATCATCCACGCCGAGGGCGAGGCGCAGGCGGCCCAGCAACTGGTCGAGGCGGCCAAGGCACTGGCGCTCCAGCCGAGCGCCCTGCAGCTGCGCTACCTGCAGACTCTCGCCGACATCGCCCACGAGAGAACCCAGCTGATCGTCTTCCCGCTGCCGCTCGACCTGATCAAGCCGTTCTTCGGCCCGCACGGTGAGTAGCGCCCGCACGCTCGCCATCGCGGGCCTGCTGCTGGCGCTCGCCACCGCCTGCGGCGCCTTCGGCGCCCACGCGCTCAGGAACCAGCTGGCGCCCGAGCGGCTGCAGCTGTGGGAGACGGCGGTGCGCTATCAGTTCTTTCAGGCCCTCGGTCTCATCGGCGTCGGTCTGGCGCTGCGCAGCTGCGATGGCGGCGCGCTGCGCGCCGCTGCGGCGCTGATCGTGGCCGGGGTGGTGCTGTTCTCGGGCAGTCTCTATGGCCTCAGTCTCGGTGCGCCGCGCGCGCTCGGGCTGCTCACGCCCCTGGGCGGGCTCGCCTGGATCGGCGGTTGGCTGTTGTTCGCGCTGGCAGCGTGGCGGCACTGAGCGAAGGAGCAATGCAAATGTTGGAACGGAGCACCGCGCATCTCGCCGTGATCGCAACGGCCGCGGCTGCGGTCGGCTTCTCGGCACCGGGCGCGGCGCTGTGCGTGCCGGCGCCGGGCGCCGCGGCGCCGCACGCACAGATCGGGCAATGGGGCGTCGAGCTCGGTTCCCGCGATCTGAGCGTGAAGCCGGGGGATGACTTCTATCGCTATGCCGACGGTCACTGGCTCGACACGCGTGACATCCCGCCCGACCGCTCGCGCTGGGGCGCCTTCGATGAGCTTCAGGAGCGCTCGCTGCAGCAGCTGCGCGGGATCCTGGAGGCGTTGCCCGAGGATGCGACCCCCGGCAGCAACATACGCAAGCTCCGCGATTTCTATCGGGCGTACCTCGATACCGACGCCGTTGAGCGCGCCGGGCTCACGCCCGCCCGGGCAGGACTCGAGGCGATCGCCGCCGCCCGCACCCACGAGGATATCGGCCGCCTCATGGAGCGGGCCGAGCTGCGGCTCACCGCGCCGGTCGAGTTCCGCACCGCTCCCGATGAGAAGGATCCCGACCGCTACATGGTGACGATCACGCAGAGCGGGCTGGGACTGCCGGATCGCGACTACTACCTGAAGGACGAGCCGGTCTACCGGGAGCTGCGCGCCAGGTACGCCGCGCACATCGAGCGCCTGCTGAAGCTTGCCGCCGAGGACGATGCGGCGCAGGCGGCCCGTTCCATCGTCGAGCTCGAAACCCGGATCGCCACCGCGCACTGGCCGCGTGCCAAGCGCCGCGAGCGCGACCTGACCTACAACCCGCACACGCGCGAGGAGCTGACCACCTTTGCGCCCGGCTTCCCCTGGCCAGCGCTGCTCGCGGGCGCGGAGCTCGAAGCCCAGCCGCGTTTCATCGTGCGCGAGTCCGATGCCGTGCAGGCGCTCGGCGTGATGTTCCGTGAGGTGCCGGTGGAGCGCTGGCGGACGTACCTCGCTTACCACTACCTGGAGGGCAACGCGGACGTGCTGCCGAAGGCCTTCGATGACGAAGTGTTCGACTTCTACGGACGCACGCTGCACGGCCAGCAGCAGCAGCGCGCCCGCTGGAAGCGCGCCGTGCGTGCGGTCGACCAGGGGCTCGGGGAAGCGGCCGGGGAGCTTTACGTGCAGCGCTACTTTCCGCCGGCCTCGAAGCAGAAGATGCTCGAGCTGGTCGAGAACCTGCGCGCCGCCTATCGGCGCCGCATCGAGCACCTGCCCTGGATGAGTGCGGCGACGCGCAAGGTGGCGCTGGTGAAGCTCGCCGCCTTTCACCCCAAGATCGGCTATCCGGACAAGTGGCGTGATTACTCGGCCCTCGAGGTGAGGCCGGGCGACGCCTTCGGCAATGCCGCGCGCGCGGAGGCCTTCGACTGGCAGCGCCAGCTCAAGCGCCTCGGGGGACCGACCGACCGCGGCGAGTGGGGCATGACGCCCCAGACCATCAACGCCTACTACAATCCGACGTTCAACGAGGTGGTGTTCCCGGCCGCCATCCTGCAGCCGCCCTTCTTCGATCCCGACGCGGATGCGGCGGTCAACTACGGCGGCGTCGGCGGCGTCATCGGACACGAGATGGGTCACGGATTCGATGATCAGGGCGCCAAGTCGGACGCACGCGGCGTGCTGCGCGAGTGGTGGCAGAGGCAGGATGAGCAGGCATTCCATCAGCGCGTCGATCGGCTCGCCGCGCAGTACGACGGCTACGAAGCACTGCCGGGGCTGCACCTCAACGGTCGCCTGACGCTCGGAGAGAACATCGGCGACCTCGGCGGCGTGTCAGTGGCGAACGAGGCCTATCACCTCTCGCTGCACGGTGCGCCCGCTCCGGTGCTCGACGGCCTCACCGGCGAGCAGCGCTTTTTCCTGTCCTGGGCGCAGGTGTGGCGCGAGAAGCAGCGCGACGAGGATCTGCGTTCGCAGGTCACGAGCAACCCCCACAGCCCGGCGAAGTATCGCGTGAACGGCGTGGTGCGCAACATCGATGCCTGGTACGCCGCGTTCAACGCGCGCCCCGGGGACAAGCTGTACCTGCCCCCGCAGGAGCGCGTGCGCATCTGGTGAGCTCCGGGCTGCCCATCGATGAGGCGCTGCCGGCGCTGCGCGCGGCGCTCGGCACGCGGCGCGCGGGCGTGCTGCAGGCGCCGCCCGGCGCCGGCAAGAGCACGGTGGTGCCGCTCGCGCTGCTCGAGGAGCCGTGGGCGCGCGGTAAACGGCTCATCATGCTCGAGCCGCGCCGCCTCGCGGCGCGCGCCATTGCCGAGCGCATGGCGCACACGCTCGGCGAGAGCGTCGGGCGCACGGTCGGATACCGCATGCGCTTCGACACGCGCATCTCGCGCGACACGCGCATCGAGGTGGTCACCGAGGGTGTGCTGACGCGGCTGCTGCAGAGTGATCCGGCGCTCGAGGGCGTCGCCGCCGTCATCTTCGACGAGTTCCACGAACGCAGCCTGCAGGCCGATCTGGGAGTTGCGCTCGCCCTCGATGCGCGCGAGCACCTCACGCCCGAGCTGCGGCTGCTCGTCATGTCGGCCACCCTCGATGGGGCAGCGGTGGCGCGGCTGCTGGACGACGCGCCGCTGGTCACCGCGCACGGCCGCATCTTCCCGGTGCAGACCCGTTATGCCGGCAAGGGCCTGCCGGCGCTGCCCGAGGCGCCCTCGGGCCGGCGCCCGCAGGAGTCCCCCGAGCGGCTGATCGCACAGCTGGTCAGCCGTGCGCTGCACGAGGAGCGCGGCGACGTGCTGGTGTTCCTGCCGGGAGCGGGCGAAATCCGCCGGGTGCAGTCGCGCCTGAGCGCCGCGCAACTCGGCTCGGGTGTGCAGGTCCTGCCGCTGTTCGGCGAGCTCGCGAGCGAGGAGCAGGACGCGGCGCTGGCGCCGGCCGCAAGCGGAGTGCGCAAGGTGGTGCTCGCCACCAACATCGCGGAAACGAGTCTCACCATTCCAGGCGTGCGCGTGGTGGTCGACTCGGGACTGGTGCGGCGCGCGTGCTTCGATCCGGTCACCGGCATGAGCCGCCTGGAGACACAGCGCATCTCGCGCGCCTCCGCGGATCAGCGCCAGGGCCGTGCCGGACGCCTGGCGGCGGGTGTCTGCTACCGGGCGTGGAGCGAGGGCGCGCACTCGAGTCTGGCGGCGTTCACTGCGCCGGAGATCCTGGACGCCGACCTCGCGCCGCTGGCGCTGGAGCTGGCGAGCTGGGGCGCACGGGATGCCGCGGCGCTGCGCTGGCTCGACCCACCGCCCGCCGCACAGCTGGGCAGCGCGCGGGATCTGCTCGAGCGTCTCGGCGCACTGGACAGCGCCGCCGGCATCACCGCGCACGGGCGCGAGCTGACGCGTGTCGCGGCGCATCCGCGCCTGGCGCACATGCTGCTGCGTGCGCGCGTGCTGGGAGCGCTGCCGCTCGCCGCGCAGCTGGCGGCGCTGCTGTCGGAACGCGATCTGCTGCGCGCCGGCGCGGGGACGCGCGATGCGGACATCCGTGCGCGTCTCGAGGTGATGCGCGGAGAGGACCGGGCTGCAGCGCTCGACCGGCCGGCGCTGCAGCGGGCCCGGCGCGCCGCGCGCGATCTGGAACGGCAAGCGGACGAGTCCGGCGGCGCCGCCGGCGCAGGCCGCGCCGACACGGGTGCTGACCCGGGGCTGCTGCTCGCGTTCGCCTACCCGGACCGGATCGGCCGCAAGCGCGCGGGCGGGGTGGGCCGCTTTGTTCTCGCCAACGGCCGCGGCGCGGCGTTCGCAGGCCCCCAGGGACTGGCGCGCCAGGAGCTCATCGTGGCGGTGGACCTGGATGATCGCGAGCGCGATGCACGCATCCTGCTCGCCGCGCCCCTGCAACGGCACGACCTGACGGAGCATTTCGCGGATCGCATCCGGCGCCGCGAATCGGTGCAATGGAGCACACGCGAGCAGGCCGTCATCGCGCGCCGCACGGTCGAGCTGGATGCCCTGTTGCTGGAGGAGCAACCGCTGGCGCAGGTTCCTGCGGAGGCGGCCCGCGGCGCGATGCTCACCGGGGTGCGGGAGCTGGGGATCGCGGCGCTGCCGTGGGATCGCGATGCGCGCGATCTGCAGGCACGGATCGAGTTCGTGCGCGCCGCGCTCGTCGGCGCGCAGGCAGCGCAGCCCCCATGGCCGGAGGTCTCCGATGCCGCCCTGGGCGCGACCCTGGAGACCTGGCTCACTCCCTGGCTCGATGGCGTTACGCGCCGCGAGCACCTGGCGCGCGTGCCGCTCACCGATGCCCTGCGTGCCCGGCTGACCTCCGAGCAACGGCGCGCGCTCGAGGAGTGGGCGCCGGCGAGCCTGACCATGCCCAGCGGCTCGCGTATCCGCGTCGACTATCTCGATGACAGCGCGCCGGCCGTGTCGGTGAGACTGCAGGAAGTATTCGGGCTGGCGGACACGCCGCGCCTGGGCCGCGGCCGCGTGCCCGTCACCTTCAGGCTGTTGTCACCGGCGCGGCGCCCCGTGCAGGTGACGCGCGACCTGGCGAGCTTCTGGCGCGGCGCCTATACGCAAGTGCGCAAGGACCTGCGCGGGCGCTACCCGAAGCACGACTGGCCCGAGAATCCGCTCGAGGCGCAGCCCACACGCGGCGTGCCCGGCTCCAGTCGCGGTCGCAGGTGACCGATTTCGGCTGCGGGCACGCCGGACTATCGCCGCATTTATTTAGCTTAGGCACAGCCACAGATGCTCGCGACGTGGACGACGCAGACTCGCCATTTGAAGAAATGCGGCTGTAGAGTGCTGCGATGTCTTCGCGGACGTACCTCCTGTCGCTTCCGGAACGCGTGATCCGCACGGCGCTGGGCTTCAGCGCCGGACTGCTGCGTGAAATCGGCGAGGTCGTGTTGCCACGAACCGTGCGCCGCGGCCAGCTGTACAAGACCCTCGTGGACACGACGCTGCGCTACGTGATCGAGCAAGTCGGCGGCGCAAAGGGCGTCTACCCCGGCGAAGTGCCGCAGGCGCAGGACTTTCTTGCGCGGCGCGGCGTGGGTCATGCCATAGAGCTGCTCGGCATCGCGGCGTTTCGCATCTCTCCGGTATGGGTACTCGCGGCGCTTGCCGATCTCAGCGGCCTCGGGCGGCGACTGATCGCAGAGATTGCCGAGGCATTGAAGGAAGAGGGCCTCCTGGAGAAGGAAGCGCAATTCGAGAACGTCGATCAGCTGCTCGATAGCTTGGAGAAGACCTCATCACGCCTGGCCCGGACGATCAATGCGCCGCCCGTTGATGTCGCCCGCCTTCGCGAGGAGTGGACGGAAATTCGATTGCAGGCGCGTGGACTCAGGCCGGTCGACCTTCCCTCTGTCAAAGACATCAGCAGCCGATGGGAAGAACTGAAGGTCGAGGCGGCGCGACAGGGACGCTCGATATTCGAGACTTCATCCGTGATGGCGATCTCTGCCGCACGTGCGCTGCCCGATCGAGCACTTTGGCTCTCCTCGTCAACACGCGTGGGCGCGGCGCGCACCGGAAAACTCTTCGCAGCGGCGATCCTCGAGGACTACAGCCACACCCTCAACGAGCTCCGCGAGGTCGGCTATGTCACTTATGCGAGACGGCAATTGAGTCCGTACTTGCGCGCCTGTGTGGATCAATTCTCGCGCCAGCAGCGTTCGATGACCGAACGGCTCATCGAGAGAATCAGCAAGAACTGACGACAGTGCTGCGGCGGTTAGCGGCCAAAGGAGCAGTCACCGGCGGCGGCGCTGGTCTTTCCGCATAGCGGACTGTCGGTTCAAACCGATCCCATCAAGCGTATGCGGTGTATCAGCGCAAAGCCTACGAGCGCCAGCAGGTCCAACAGTGTTACGGCACCGCCACCGCCAGAGCCGCTAGATGAAGATGCCGCGGCGGTCACAGTTACACTGACGGTCGCAACATTAGACAGAGCACCTTGAACGTCCTTTACGGTGTAGGTAAAAGAATCGGAGCCCGCGAACCCCGAGGCCGGTGTATAGACCACCGATCCGGAGCTCGTGATCGACACGTCACCGTGCGTCGGCTTGGAGACTATTTGCACGCTCGCAGTGTCGATCGTTCCACCTGACTCAGAGTCATTCGCAAGCACGTCAATGGTCACGGCTGCGGCGCCTTCAGAACTCGCGGAATCGTTGCCCGCGATCGGTGCCACGTTTGATAGGTTCACCAGGATATGCGTTCCCGCAACCGTTCCATCGCTCACCCATGGGTTGTCGGAATGCACAGGATCGCTGCCCCTGAAGTACAATTGCCCTGCGTACGTCAGCATCGGCTCACTCGCAAAATCGGCGAGATCATTATCCAGGAGGTGGGTTAGCGAATTTGACTCGGGCGAGTACGCGTACAGATGCTTCGTGTTGCCCGATGCATCTTGGTGATAGATGTAGAGGAAAGCCAGAGTGTCGTCGCCCGCGACCACCTGAGCACCAGGCGTACCAGCACCAGGAACACTGTTCTGATCAATGGGGCTGGCGTCGGTAAGCACATGAGTACCCGCCACAGTTCCATCGGTCACGACTACTCGGAAATCCGTTCCATTGTAGACGGCGTAATATCCATGAGTGCCGGCAACCCCTAAGAGTGGTTGGACGTACCCGGAACCACTTGGCGTAGGCGTCGCAATGAGAGGCACCGTCCCCTGCGCCGTACCGTCGGAACTCCAAAGCTGCGGCCCATTTTGCGCACTCTCCGCCTGGAAGATGGCGCGATCGCCGACTCGCGTCATCACGATGTTCTGTCCGAGTTGGGAGAACTGAACTCCCGATCCCAAACCTACGACCATTGCTGTACCCGGGAGCGTCCCGTCCGATCGCCAAAGCTGTTGCCCAGAGTTGGGGCTGCCGCTCAGATACAGGATAAAACTATCCATCGCCGCTATGGTGCTGCCATAGGATGCGCCCGATCCCGTGGCTAAGATGGTGAGAGCATTGGTTGTCGTATTCACCATCGAGAGCTGAACACCCTGGTTTTCCGTATCGGTTAGAAGCGCGACGGATTCCCCAAACGCCCGAAGCGAGCTCGGTTGGAGGTGGAACGTAGGATAACCCTCGTTCGAGTCGATCCGGACCGTGCCGGCGCTGGTGCCGTCGGTGGCCCACAGATCAGGCGCGCAACACGCCAGGTTGGATTCGAGTGCTACGTAGACCTTCCCGTTGATGGCTATGCTGTCGCTTACTAGACCGTACTGATTCTGTGCGAAGTTGGAGAGAGTGCTGGTACCCGCTGCGGTACCGTCTGTCAGGAACAACTGCATTGTGTTGTTCGACACGATCTGTGCGAAGACCAGATTCGCTCCGATGAGACCGAGTAGGATCGGGGTGCCGTACGTTTGGTTGGTGGAGATGATGTCCGTGACTTGATGCGTTCCCGCGCTCGTACCATCGGTAACCCAGACCTGTTGTCCAGCAGCGGTTGTATTCGCAAGAAAATACGACTTCATGCCTGCCGAGATGAACAGAGTTCCTGCCTCGTACGTCAGGACGCCGAACCCATTGATTGGCGCGACCTGCGTCGTGCCCGCGGCCGTGCCGTCGGACTTGAAGAGAGCGGCGCTTCCTGCGCTCGCGCTCGAGGCAGGTTGGGCAATGAAGAAAAGAGTATTGCCCATGGTGCCGAGCCAGACTGGGTCCGAACCGATCGGCGACCCGGCCAATGCAAGGTTCGATAAGGCAACCAGTGGCACCGATAGAAGGAACCGGGCGACAGCGGATACGTGGCTAAGACGCAACGGTAGTTTCACAAGGAGTCTTCCCCCACGCACTTGGTTTTGCGGTTGCGCGTATCGCCTTAGACGGCGAGCAGACAAGTATCGGTGCGGAAGGTGCACGAACAGCTGACGCATGTTCCATCGCTCCCGGGCATTTCGTAGATGCTCCTGGCCACAGACCTTGAGGAATTGAGGAATTCACTTTTGGGCAAATGCTACGCGGCCTGTACTGTCCAGCAATCAGGGCGCGTAAGTGATCGAGAGCTCCTGGCATAGCCGCGCCAGTCGCTGTCCTCGCGCAACCGCTACAGCCAGCTTCGACCGCTCCTCTCGTGAGAGTCAATGAGGGTAACTCGGTAGCCCCGTGCTCGGCCCACGCTTCCGCTTCCCATCAGCCCCACGCGGCATTGTCGGACCTGGTGAGTCTGGAGACCGACACGCTCCTGGACCCCTTGCGCACGGCACCGTGCTTCAGGCGATCGAGCGGAAGTTGAAGTTTCCGGCCTGAGAACTTGGTGACAGCAGGTCAGATGGATACCCGAAAGCCGACGCTCGCGAACGACAACTCGGGGTCAGATTGAGTCTCGCTCGGGAATCTCATGTCTAAAAAAAGCGGCGCTGTACGGCTCCCGTTCGTGCAGTGCGCTACAGCGGCGCTGAGCGGCAAGAGTAATCGGCATACCGCATTCAGACTATTACAATTGTCTAGCCGGAAGGAGATGACACTATGATCAAGCATTTGCTTAGCAGACGTCAGTTCAATGCGAGTTGTGCGGCGTTCGGCTTATCGTTGCCCACAATGAGTGCAATGGTTGCGGTGAAAGGAAGTGCACGGGTTCTTGGCACAGGCGCGGCATCGAAGACTGCAGGGCGTACCGTAAAGGCTCCAGACGGCACCACCATCCCGGCGCTCGGTCAAGGCTCCTCGCATCTCGGATTGGGAAGGCATCCGCCAGCTGTTGAAGAAGAGGCGCTGCGCATAGGCATTTCGCTCGGAATGACGTTGATCGATACGTCGGGAAATTACGGCAACGGCCGCTCTGAGGAATTGATCAGTCACGTGATCGCCGGTCAGCGCGACCGTATATTCCTGGTCTCCAAGGTGGAGCCCAACCAACTGTCTGGAGATGGCATCGCGCGCGCTTGCGAGGCGAGCCTGGCTCGTCTCGGCACCGACTATCTCGATCTCTATTTGCTGCATTCGCCAGTCCCCAGCACGCAATTCTCCGGCGTTGTAGCGGGATTCGAACAACTACGTACGGCGGGGAAGATACGCGCTTGGGGTGTATCCAACTTCAACAGCGGCCAGATGGAAGATCTGTTCCGCGTTCCAGACGGCCATCGCTGCGCAACCAATCAGGTCCCTTACAGTCTCAACTACCGTCACATTGAGCCTGCGGCTCTGTCGTGGTGCAAGCAGCACAATATGCCGGTGATGGCGTATTCTCCGCTCGGCGGCGACAATAACCTCCTGGTAGGTGACCGCACGCTGGCGCAGATCGCCGCTACGCATGATTGCTCGGCCGCCGCGGTTGCGTTGGCCTGGGTGATTCGCAGCGGGAACGTTATCGCAATTCCCGAATCTGGCTCTCCAGCGCACGTCAAGGAAAACGCTGTGGCGCTTTCGATAGCCCTCACGCCGCGAGACCTTCAGACTTTGGATGCAGCGTTTCCCGGACCATTCGGCGCAACCTAGCGAGGGTGCCACAGAAGGCAGCCTTCGCTCATTCCAGCTTACCAATCAAGCGATAGACAGCTATCAGAATTCCGAATCCGAGATGCATTCCCACTGACATGACAAGCATCAGGATTCCAATCTGGACGCTCACAATCTTTGTTGCCAGCAGAAAAATGATCACGCCGGCAAGACCCATGAACGAAGCAACGATGCCAACGACGAGCTTTGGCGTCCTATTCTTAGACATAGGCCATGCGGGCCCTCTCGCTGCGTTCGGTTACGGCCGTCCTGGAGGCGCCGCGATCAAATTGGATGGACCGGGCATACGTTTTACCCCATCGGCCGGATGATTGTGGGGTCGCGATGAATTCGAAATTATTTCAGGGTCATCCTAGCGGGAAAAACCCTGTGACGGCACCTCGAGCGCGCTGTTGAATCGGCTCGAGAGGATCTGAAAGGCGATCAGTGCGGTGAGCTCGACGATGGCATCATCGTCGAAGCAGCCGTGCAGGCGCCGCGTGAGCTCCTCGCCCAGCGGGAACTCCCCGCGGCACATGAGCTCGGCGTAGCCGAGCGCGGCCCGCTCGCGTTCGCTGAACACACTGCTGTCACGCCACCGCTCCAGCGCCTCGCTCCGAGACTTCGAGCCTGCCCGCGAGTCCAGCAATGCCGAGTTGATGTCCACGCAGAACCGGCATGCGTTGAGCTGCGCGACGCGCAGCGACAAGAGCGAGCGCAGGGCCGGCTCGAGCGGCGAGCCCTTGCGCTCGAGCGCGCCGTAGAGCCACGCCACGCCGAGAAATACCCGCGGCGAGCGCCCCCACAGCAGCGCGGATTTCAACACCTGGCCGTACTTGCGTCTCTGGTTCCAGAAGAACGGTCGCAGATACCAGCGATACTGCCACCACGGTTTTTCCGCGATCCTCATGCGCGCTCCCGTGCTTCGTGCCGTCGCACCCGTGGCCCGCAGCCTGTCACAGGCCCGCGGGCCGCGCGATCGCAGTGGTGCGGCCACGCCTCCTGTCAGGCACCTCATCAAAAACCCGGCGCAACGGCCGGCCATGGCCGCTGCACCGGGCGAACCGCGCGCCGGAGCGCGCCGGCACGCGGTGGGGGTCGTTACTTGCTGTCGCTCTTCATCTTCTCTTTCGCCGCCGCGCACTCCTTCTTGCTCATTTCCAGGAAGCCCTGGCCCTTGCAGGAGTTCTGGCCTTTGCAGGCGTTGTGGGCGCTCTTGCAGGCCGACTGGCCCTTGCAGGCGTTCACGCCGGCGCACTGGGTGTTGGCCTCGGTACCCGCCACGGCGGTGCTGATCAGGCCGGTGCCGAAGAGCATGGCGGCGGCGGTCGCGACGGCCAGGCCGGAGCTGTTTTTCAATTGCATTGTGCATTCCTCGTGCTGTGAAGATCTGGCCGGGTGAGGCCCGGTTAGACAGAAGACCGGGGCGAGGGGCGATTTGTCACGCGGCGGCATGGTCAGCCGCGGCGCGGGTGTCCGTGCCGTGGCCGAACCGATGCTGCAGCCAGTGATCGACCGACAGCGCGCCCGGGCCGGCGATGGCCAGCCACAGGAACAGCGCCAGGTACTCGAATTCATCGAACCCGAGCAGCGTCTCGAGCGAATCGACTTCGGCCCATTTCGCCGAGCGGATCGCGACGATCATGGTGACGGCGAGGGCGCCCGCCGAAATGCGCGTCAGCAGGCCCAGCAGCAGGAACAGTCCGCCGAAGAATTCAACTCCCGACACGAATGGCGCCAGCAGGTGCGGCACGGGGATTCCCCAGCCGATGAAATTCTCGGTCACCTGCGGCAGGGTGGTGAGCTTGCCCCAGCCGCTCCACAGAAATACCCAGCCGACCGTGAAGCGGGCGAACGAGGGAGCCAGCCAGCCCAGATGCCCGGCGACCCGCCGGGGCCAATCGATCAGCCATTGAACGAGTGCCTTCACGGGTGCTCCTGTCTCGAGTTCGGTAACAGTTGGGCGAGAGGACCGGGCGGTCTGGCGCGATATTGCCGGAGCCGCCGAGGTGCGTGCGTATAATCTTCAGTCTTCAGGTACTGCAGCACTCATGCGCAATTCTGAGCCTGGATCCCCGGTCTCCTCAATCGGCGGAGGCGTGCCCGCAGCGGACGCGCCCATCACGCGACTGCTCGAATCGATGCGTCCGGAGCTGCTGCGCTTTGCCCACTGGCTGGCTCGCGACCGCTCGATTGCGGAGGATATCGTGCAGGAGGCGCTGTTGCGCGCGTGGCGATCCCGGGACGCGCTGAAGGATCCAGGCGCGGCGCGTCCCTGGCTGCTGACCATCGTACGGCGCGAGCACGCCCGGCTCTACGAGCGCAAGCGCCTCGAGCTGGTGAGCCTGGACGAAGCGCTCGAGACCCAGGCGAGCCCCGGGTTCCCGGAACCCGGCGGCGAGCTGTTTGCGCTGCGCGATGCGATCATGAGATTGCCCATTCAATATCGCGAGCCTCTCATCCTGCAGGTGGTGGGCGGTTTTTCCACCGAGGAGATCGCCCGTGAGCTGGCGCTGTCCGCCACCGCGGTGCTGACCCGACTGTTCCGCGCACGCAATAAGCTGCGCGTCATCTGCGGCCTGACGGCCGCCCCCGACGCCGCCGCCCCGGAGAGCCTGTCGTGAGCTGCGACGAGGCACGGCTGCTCATCGGCGCGGATCCGCTCGCCACGACGCCCGCGCTCGAGGAGCACCTGGCGACGTGCGCGGCCTGCGCCAGGTTCCGCGACGAGATGCGCTCTCTCGATGCCGATATCCGCCGCGCGCTGGAGCGGCCGCCCGACATCGCACGCCTGCGCTCCGCGGGGCCGCCGGCCTGGCGACAGTGGGCGCTGGCCGCCAGTGTCGCACTCGCGAGCTTTGCCGTGCTCGCGGTGTGGCTGCTGCGGCCGAGCGACACGCTCGCCCACGAAGTGGTGGCGCACGTCCAGGAAGAACCGCGGAGCTGGCTCGCCACGCAGCACGTCAGCGCCCAGGGCATAGCCCAGGCGTTGCGCGGCGCCGGCGTCGCGCTCGACGTCACCTCGGACAGGATCAGGTACGCGCAGAGCTGCTGGCTGCGCGGGCATTACGTGCCGCACCTGGTGATACAGACCGCGCGCGGCCCGGTCACGGTGCTCATCCTGCGCCACGAGCAGGTGCGCGCGCGCCGCACCTTCCACGAGGCGGGGATGACCGGCATCATCGTGCCCGCAGAGCATGGCAGCATCGCGCTGCTGGCGCGCGGCGCGGGTGATCTCGACGACCTCGCCGGGCAGATGCAGCACCAGGTGCACTGGCTGCCGGACGCGCCCTAGCCCCACGGTCACTGGAGCTTGGATGATGAGCTGGATCAATCGTCGCGAGCTGTTCGCCGCTGCCGGAGGGGTCTTCGCGGCATGGCTGACGCGCCGCCGCGCGGCCGCCGCCGCGGCCATCCCGCCCGCGCCGGTGGCGCGGGTCGCGGTGGTCAAGGACACCTATTTCGGGGAGACCCTCAGCGACCCCTACCGCTGGATGGAGAACGACAAGGACCCGGACTGGCTGCCGTTTCTCAGGGGTCAGAATGAGCACACGCGCGCGGTGCTCAACACCATCCCCGGTCGCGACCGGCTCCTGCAGCGCATCCAGCAGCTGTCGGGCGACGCGGCGGCGACGCTGCTCGTGCAGCGCGCCGGCGGCAGGCTCTTCTACCAGCAGCGCCCTGCGGGCGCCGACAACTTCAAGCTGTTCGTGCGCGAGGACGGCGGCGCCAGCCGCGTGCTGATCGACCCGACGCTGCTCAGCAGCGCGACCAGCCACCTGTCGCTGGACTGGTGGCGGGCATCCTCCGACGGTTCGCACGTCGTTTACGGCGTCTCGAAGGACGGCAGCGAGGACTCGATCCTGCATGTTCTCGGGGTGGCCGACGGACGCGAGCTGCCCGAGCGCATCGCCAACACCGAGGACGCCAACCCGCAGTGGCTCGCCGACGGAAGCGGGTTTTTCTACAACCAGCTGACGGGCGCCGTCGACACGCCCGAGCGCTACCTCGACAGCCAGGCGCGCTTTCACAAACTGGGCGCCGACCCTGAGTCGGACCCGATCCTGATGAAACGCGGGCTGGACCCCCGGGTGCAGTACGAGCGCATCCAGATGCCCTACGTGGTGGTCCACGAGGGCTCGCGCCATGCGCTGTTGCTGCTCGCCGACGTGCGCGAGGAAACGCGCGTCTTCATCGCTCCGGTCGCCGATGCAGCGGCCAACCGGGCGCAGTGGACGGCGGTGGCGGGCTTCGAGGACGAGATCACCGACACCGCGATCGATGGCGACACGCTCTATCTGCTGGCCAACAAGGGCCATCCGCGCGGCCGCATCCTCAGGACGGCAACCAGCGCGCCCTCGGTCGCGAGCGCGACCGAGGTGGTCCCCGAAGCAAGCATGGTCATCCACGGCATTGGACGCGCCCGGGACGGCCTGTACCTTCATATGATCGATGGGGGCTTGGGCAAGCTGCGGCGTCTGACGCGGGATGCTCAGGTCGTGGACATCACGCTGCCCTTCGACGGCACGCTCGCGGCGCTGGCGGTGACGGCGAGCGAGGACGGCGCGCTGTTCTCCTTCACCGGCTGGCTCACCGCGGCGGATATCTGGAGCGTCGACGCGCGCGGCCGGGTCGCGCCCACGGGACTGACTCCCAAACCGCCGATCGACGTCAGTCCTTACGAGACGACGCGCTTCATGGTCAAGGCCCGGGACGGTACGCCGATTCCCTGCTCGCTGATCTACAGGAAGGGACTGAAGCGCGACGGCAACACGCCGGCGTGGATTTCGGCCTACGGTTCCTATGGTATCAGCGCCTATACGCCGGCGTTCGCGGGACGGACGCTGGCGCTGATCGACGCGGGTTTCATCGTCGGCTACGCCAACGTGCGCGGCGGTGGCGAATACGGCCGCGACTGGCACAAGGCCGGGCAGCTGGCGAACAAGCCCAACACCTGGCGCGACCTGATCGATGTGTGTGAGGAGCTGTGCGCGAGGAAGTACACGTCGCGGGCCCGTCTCGCCATCGGCGGCCGCTCGGCGGGCGGCATCACCGTGGGGCGCGCCATGACGGAACGCCCGGAGCTGTTCGCCGCGGTGATCGACGGCGTCGGCTGGTCTAATCCACTGCGCTACGTCGCCGAGCAGAACGGCTACGGCGAGGAGCCCGAGTGGGGCGCGATCTCCGAGGCAGCGGGCTATCGCGCGCTCAAGGAGATCGACAGCTATCAGCACGTGAAGAACGGGGTGGCATACCCTGCCGTGCTGCTCACGACCGGAGTGACCGATCCCAGAGTCGGCCCCTTTCACGTGGGCAAGATGACCGCGCGGCTGCAGGCGGCGAGCAGCTCACGCAAGCCCATCCTGCTGCGCGTCGACTTCGACGCCGGCCACGGCGTCGGCTCCACCCGCGCGCAGCAGGACCGCGAGGCAGCCGATACCTATGCGTTCCTGCTGTGGCAGACAGGGGTGAAGGCTTACCAGCCCGTCTGAGCGGCGGTGTCGCTGACACGGTTGCATGTTCAGCTCCTGGCGGGACCAGCGTCCCGTCGGCCAACATCACAGCATGACCGAGCGCCAGCTGAGACGGAGCGATGGTTGCGTGAGTGTCCGGCAACGTACCGATCTGGTCACGGACTTCACACAGTGTCGCATAAAGAGAGGATCATTCCTGACGACATGGTTACCACGACTTGAAAGCGCTTGACGGACAAGGTGGAACGACTCTGGGGCGAAAGCGCAGACGCGAGCCGCGACGCAGAGGTGATCCGGCACGCGGCATGCCTTCGAGTCGACGCGCGATCAGATTGAGTTCTCTCGTGCCTCGCGTCCTGGGGTGGGCTTCGGCCGATTCGCCCTGGGACGATGGCGAGCTGCTGCGCGCAGAGCTCTTCAGCATCGAGCGTCTCGAGCAGCACGCGGCAAGCCTCGCGGCCGCACAGCAGGTCACCCGGCGCCGAACGGCCCGCCGCTCTCTCAGCGTGCGGCTCAGGGACAATGAGTCGGCCCTGCTCGCGGCATATCGCGCCATCGTCGCGGCGGTGGCCGAAGGTCGCGCGATCACTCCCGCTGCCGAATGGCTGATCGATAACTACCACCTCGTCGAAGATCAGATCCGCGAGGTGCGCCAGGACCTCCCGCCGGCTTTCTATCGGCTGCTGCCCAAGCTTGCCAGCGGGCCCTTCAATGGCTATCCGCGCGTGTTCGGCCTGGCCTGGGCTTTTGTTGCCCATACCGACAGCCGTTTCGATCCGGAAACGCTGCGCCAGTTCGTGCGCGCCTATCAGCGCGTTCAGCCGCTCACCATCGGTGAGCTGTGGGCGGTCGCGATCACGCTGCGGATCGTGCTGGTCGAGAATCTGCGCCGTGCCGCGACACGCATCGTAAGCAGTCGTGCCGCACGCCAGGAAGCGGATGCCGTGGCGGACCGGCTGCTGGGGGTCGACGGGTATCCGGCGGAGCCCGATACCCTGGTTCGCAGCCATGCACGCCACGCCGCGCTTGCGCCCGCCTTCGTAGTCCAGCTCATCCACCGGCTGCGGGATCAGGATCCGCGAGCAACCCCGGCTCTGCGATGGCTGCAGGAGCGGCTGGCGGCGCAAGGAACAACGTCCGAAGCGATCGTGCACGACGAGCATCAGCGCCAGGGCGCCTCGAACGTGACCGTGCGCAACATCATCACCAGCATGCGGCTGCTCTCGGATGTGGATTGGCGGGAGTTCTTCGAGAGCGTCAGCCTCGTCGATGAAGCGCTGCGTGCGGGCAGCGACTTCGGGGCGATGGACTTCCCCTCCCGGGACCTTTACCGGCGGGCGATCGAGCAGCTGGCGCGAGGCTCCAATCGGACGGAGCTGGAGATTGCCCAAGCAGCGCTGTCGGCTGCCGGCAAGGCCGTCGCAGGCCGCGAGCTCGATCCGGGTTACTACCTCATCGCTGCCGGGCGACGCGCCTTCGCAGCCACGGTCGGCTATCGGGCCTCGGTATGGAGTCACTCCGGCCGATTCAACGCAGCGCCTGGCGTCGGCAGCTATATCGGCGCCATCGCGCTGATCACCGCGGTCGTGCTGTCGGTGCCGTTGCTGGCGCTCCACGCCGGGGGAATCGCCGGCCTGCGCCTTGCTGCACTCGCGCTGCTCGGCCTCATCCCGTCGATCGATGCGGCCGTCGCACTGGTGAATCGGGCCGCCATGATGAGGTTCGGCGCAACGACCCTGCCGGGCCTTGCGCTGCGCGGCGGCGTCCCGTCAAGTCTGCGGACGATGGTAGTCGTGCCCACACTTCTCACGACGCGCGCGGCGCTGGAAGCGCAGCTCGAGAGCCTCGAGGTTCACTACCTGGCGTCGCCCGAAGGCGAGCTCTACTTCGCGCTGCTTTCGGACTGGACAGACGCCCCCAGCGAGAACGCCGCGGGGGACGCGGCGCTGCTCGACATTGCGGTGGCAGGCATCGAGCGCCTGAACCGTCTTCACGGCACGGGCGCTGCAGGCGATCGCTTCCTGCTGCTGCATCGTCGCCGGGTCTGGAGCGACGGGCAGAAACGGTGGATGGGATGGGAACGCAAGCGCGGCAAGCTCCAGGAATTGAACCAGCTGCTGCGCGGCGCGACCGACACGACCTTCCTGCATCCAGGGGGGCGACCGCCTGCCGTTCCGCCCGACGTGCGCTATGTCATCACGCTGGATGCCGACACCCGGTTGCCGCGAGAAACGGCGCTGCGGCTGGTCGGCAAGATGGCCCACCCGCTGAACCAGCCGAGGTTCGACGCCGCAAGCGGCGATGTCCGCGAGGGATACGCCGTTCTGCAGCCACGGGTTGCGCCGTCGCTGCCGGTCGGTCGCGAGGGGTCGCTGTTTCAGCGCGTCTTTTCGAGCGCGAGTGGCATCGATCCGTACTCAGCCGCAGTGTCCGACGTCTACCAGGATCTGTTCAGTGAGGGTTCGTATGCCGGCAAGGGCATCTATGACATCGACGCCTTCGACGCCGCGCTGGCCGGCCGTGTACCCGAGGACACGCTGCTCAGCCACGATCTGTTCGAAGGGATATTTGCGCGCGCCGGTCTTGTTTCCGACGTCGAGGTCGTTGAGGAGTTTCCGTCGCGATACGACGTAGCTGCCGCGCGCCAACATCGCTGGGCGCGCGGCGACTGGCAATTGCTGCCGTGGATCCTGGGCAGGCGCGATGACGTGGCCGGCGGCCGCGGCACGCTGCCACTGATCGGCCGGTGGAAGATGTTGGATAACCTGCGGCGCACGTCGTCCCCGCCGGCAAGCGCGCTCGCGTTGCTGGCGGGATGGCTGCTGCCGCGACACGCCGCCCTCATCTGGACGGCTTTTGTCGTGTCGACGATCGCCCTGCCGACCCTGCTGCCGGTGCTCGCAGCGATCGTGCCGCGCCGCGCCGGCATCAACGCCCGCAGCCACCTGCGTGCGCTGCGCAAGGATGCCGCGCTTGCAGCTTCGCAGTTTGCCCTGCTGATTGTCCTGCTTGCACACCAGGCGTGGCTGATGGTCGATGCCATCGGCCGAACACTGGTTCGTCTGCTCGTGACACGGCGCAATCTGTTGCAGTGGGTCACTGCAGCCCAGGCGAACCTCAGCTCGCGGCTCGACCTCGGCGGCGCCTATCGGCGCATGAGTGGCGGCGTTGCGATCGCCGTCGCCGCCGCCGTCCTCGTGGAATGGCTGCGGCCCGATGCCTGGTGGGTGGCGGCGCCGTTCGTGATCCTGTGGATCGCATCTCCCGCCGTTGCCGTTTGGATCAGCCGCTCTCCGCTCGTCGAGGGTCGCCTGACGCTCAGCAACTCGGATGCCCGCGCCTTGAGATTGGTCGCGCGGCGCACCTGGCGCTACTTCGAGACGTTCGTTACTGCGGAGGACCACATGCTGCCGCCGGACAACTTTCAGGAGGACCCGCGGCCGGTTCTGGCCCATCGCACCTCTCCCACCAATCTCGGCCTGTACCTGCTGTCGGCGGTCAGCGCCCGCGACTTCGGCTGGGCCGGCACGCTGCAGACCGTCGAGCGACTGGAAGCGACGCTCGCGACGATGAGCAGCCTGCAGCGCTTTCGCGGTCATTTCTACAACTGGTACGACACGCGGGATCTTCGTCCCCTCGACCCGCGCTACGTCTCTTCCGTGGACAGCGGCAATCTGGCGGCGCATCTGCTCGCCCTGGCGAACGCCTGTCGCGAATGGATCGACGCGCCCCTGTCACTTCGCGAGCCGTTTGCCGGTATCGACGATGCCCTGACTCTCGCGCGCGAGGCCCTGCGGGAGCTTCCCGCCGACCAGCGAACCCAGGCGATCACGCATCGTCAGCTCGAAGACGCCCTCGATGTCCTCGCGTCCGCGCTGGGCAACGGCGCGGCCGTGTCCGGGCAGCTCGCGGCGCGACTTGCGCACAGCGCAGCGCACGCCGCGACCCTGGTCGACATCGCGCGAGTGCTGGCCGGCGAACTCAGCGCCGACGCGGGCGCCGACATACTCTTCTGGGCGGAGGCGGCGCAAGGCTCGATCGAGAGTTGGCGCCGCGATGTCGCGCAGACCGACGAGCAAGCCCGCAGCCTGAAGCGGCGCCTGGCAGACATCGAGTTGACGGCGCGCGCCATGGCCGAGGCGATGCAGTTCGGTTTCCTGCTCGATGCAGAGCGCCGGCTTCTCTCCGTCGGCTACCGCACTGCCGAGGGCGCTCTGGACCCGAGCTGTTATGACCTGCTGGCTTCCGAGGCGCGCCTGGCGAGCTTCGTGGCGATCGCCAAGAGCGACGTGCCGGCGCGGCATTGGTTTCGCCTCGGGCGCGCGGTCACTCCGGTCGGACACGGGGCGGCGCTCATTTCCTGGTCGGGCTCGATGTTCGAGTACCTGATGCCGTCGCTCGTCATGCGTGCACCGGCCGGAAGTCTTCTGGAACAGACCAGCCGCCTGATCGTCCGGCGCCAGATCAGCTACGGCGCCGAGCTCGGCATCCCGTGGGGCATTTCCGAATCCGCCTACAACGTGCGCGACCTCGAGCTCACCTACCAGTATTCGAACTTCGGCGTGCCCGGCCTCGGGCTCAAGCGCGGCTTGAGTGAAAACGCAGTGATAGCGCCGTACGCTACGGCACTCGCGGCGATGGTCGATCCGCGACGCGCGGTGCGCAATCTCGAGCAGCTCACCCTGTGCGGCGCGCGCGGACGCTACGGGTTCTATGAGGCGCTCGACTACACGCGCAGCCGCCTTCCGGAAGGCTCGCGGGTTGCGACCGTGCGCGCGTTCATGGCCCATCACGCGGGCATGACGGTGGTGGCTCTCGCCAATGTGCTCCTCGATGGAAGGATGCGCGAGCGGTTCCACTCGGAGCCGAGCATCCAGGCGACCGAGCTTCTGTTGCAGGAGCGCACGCCGCGCGATGTCTCGGTGGCGCATCCGCGGGCCGAGGAAGTCACGACGGCGGCGCGGATCGTGCAATTCCCGGAGGTGCGCCGTCTGCTCACGCCGCACACAGCCACGCCGCAGGCGCATCTGCTCTCGAACGGCCGCTACTCGGTGATGCTCACGGATGCAGGCTCGGGCTACAGCCGCTGGCGCGCTCTCGACGTAACCCGCTGGCGCGAAGACTCCACGCGCGACGATAGCGGCAGCTATTTCTTCCTGCGCGACATCGAGAGCGGCGCCGTGTGGTCCGCGAGCTATCAGCCGAGCGGCACCGAGCCCGACAGCTACCAGGTGACCTTCGCCGAGGATCGTGCGGAATTCGTACGCCGTGATGCAATGGTCGCGACGACCCTGGAGATCGTCGTTTCGCCGGAGGATGACGCCGAGGTTCGCCGCGTATCGATCGCGAACGGCGGCAACCGCGTGCGCGACATCGAGATCACGTCCTATTGCGAGCTGGCGCTCGCGCGCCCCGCAGCCGACGCGGCGCATCCGGCGTTCTCGAAGCTCTTCGTGCAAACCGAATATGTCGCCAAGCAGGGCGCCATCCTGGCAACCCGGCGGCGGCGCTCGCCCGCCGAGCCGGAGATCTGGGCGGCCCATCATGCGGTCGTCGAAGGCGAGACGCTCGGCAAGCCGGAGATCGAGACCGACAGAGCCCGGTTTCTCGGCCGGGGGCGCGGGATCAGGAGGCCGGTCGCGGTTTTGGATGGCCGGCGTTTGTCCAATACGGTCGGCACGGTCCTCGACCCGGTGTTCGTGCTGCGGCAGCGTGTCCGGGTGCCGGCGGGCGCGACTGTGCACGTCGCATTCTGGACGGCTTGCGCATCGTCCCGCGAGAACGCGCTGGACCTGGTGGACAAGCATCACGAGCCGAACGCCTTCGTACGCGCATCCACGCTGGCCTGGACTCAGGCGCAGGTGCAGCTGCGCCATCTCGGCATCGATGCGGCTGAAGCAAGCCTGTTTCAACGCCTCGCGGGCCATGTGCTCTTTGCCGACGCGTCGATGCGTCCGTCGACCGACACCATAGGCCGCGGCGGCGGGGGGCGGGCGGCGCTGTGGGCTCACGGGATTTCGGGGGATCTCCCGATCGTCCTGTTGCGGATCAATGACGTCGAAGACATCGGCATCGCACGACAGCTGTTGCGGGCTCACGAATACTGGCGGATGAAGCAGCTCCCCGTCGATCTCGTGATTCTGAACGAGAGAGCGGCTTCCTATGTCCAGGACTTGCAGGTCGCGCTGGAGGCGCAGCTTCGCGTGAGCCAGTCAAGGCCGCAGCTCGGTGCAGACGAGGCGCGCGGGGCCGTATTCCTGCTGCGCATGGATCTGGTCCCGGAACAGACACGTGCGCGGCTTGCCGCCGTTGCTCGGGTGGTGTTGGTTGGACAGCGCGGCAGCCTGGCGGACCAGTTGGACCCTCTGCACTCGCACGCCGCGCCTGCCCCGCGGCCGCCGCCGAGCGAGCCGCCTGTCGAAGCGCCGGCGGTCGATCCGGCGTCGCGCGAGCTCGAATTCTTCAACGGACTCGGAGGATTCGCCGCGGACGGGCGCGAATACGTCATTCTCCTGGGTCCGGGGCAGTCGACGCCGGCTCCGTGGATCAATGTCGTCGCCAATCCGGGCTTCGGGTTCCAGATCGCGGCCGACGGCGGCGGTTTCACATGGTCGCTCAACAGTCGCGAGAATCAGCTCACGCCGTGGTCGAACGATCCGGTCACGGATTGCCCGGGCGAGGTGCTGTATCTGCGCGACGAGGAATCCGGCGAGCTGTGGGGACCGACAGCCGCACCGATGCAGGATCCGGGCGCGTCCTACCGGGCCCGGCACGGACTGGGATACAGCCGCTTCGAGCACGCCTCGCGCGGCATCGCGCTCGATCTGCTCGCGTACGTGCCGACGGGCGACGCCCTCAAGATCTCGCGCCTGAAGATCCGCAACACCTCGCCGCGTCCGCGCAGACTCTCGGTCACGGCGTATGTCGAATGGGTGCTCGGGTCTTCGCGGGCCGCCTGCGCGCCGTTCATTGTGACGGCCATCGATCCCGACACGGGAGCCATGTTCGCGCGCAACCCGTGGAGCGCCGAGTTCGGCTCGCGTGTGGCGTTCGCGGATCTGGCCGGACGGCAGACGCAGTGGACCGCCGATCGACGGGAGTTTCTCGGACGACATGGCACGCTCGACCGGCCGGCCGCCCTCGCCGGGGGCACTGCCCTGTCGGGACGCGTAGGCGCCGGTCTCGATCCGTGCTGTGCCCTGCAAACTGCGCTCGAGCTCGCGCCGAATGAGACCGTGGAGATCCTTTTCTTCCTGGGCGAGGCGGCGAATGCCACGGACGCGCAAGCCATGCTCGCACGCTATCGATCGGCCGATCTCGATGCCGAGCTGCGCGCGGTGATCGAGTACTGGGACGAGGTACTCGGCACGGTTCAGGTGAAGACACCGGACCGCGCCCTGGACATCCTGCTCAATCGCTGGCTGCTCTATCAGACGCTCGCCTGCCGCATGTGGGCCCGATCGGCCTTCTATCAGGCAAGTGGCGCGTACGGCTTCCGCGACCAGCTCCAGGATGCCATGGCGCTGGTCGTGTCGAGACCGGCGCTGACACGCGAACATCTGTTGCGCGCGGCGGCACGCCAGTTCATCGAGGGCGACGTCCAGCACTGGTGGCTGCCGCAGACCCGGGAGGGCTCGAGCGGTGCCGGAGTTCGTACGCGCATTTCCGACGATCGGGTCTGGCTGGCGTACGCCACGGCCCACTACGTCGAGGCGACCGGGGATCTCGCGCTCCTGGACGAGCGAGTTCCCTTTCTAGAAGGCCGCGCTCTGTTGCCGGACGAGCACGACGCTTATTTCCAGCCGGTAGTCTCGGATCACGCCGCCGCCCTCTTCGAGCACTGCGCGCGAGCGCTCGACCAGAGCCTGCAGGTCGGAGAACACGGTCTGCCTCTGATCGGCACCGGCGACTGGAACGACGGTATGAACCGCGTGGGCGAGAGGGGCAAGGGCGAGAGCGTCTGGCTCGGATGGTTCCTGCAGGCAACACTCGTGGCGTTCGCGCCTCTGGCGCGAGCACGTGAGGAACACGCGCGCGCGACACGGTGGCTGGCCCACGCGGCAGCGCTGCGAGAGTCGCTCGAGCAGGAGGCGTGGGACGGCGACTGGTACCGGCGAGGCTACTATGACGACGGAACGCCGCTTGGATCGGCGGGCAGCGCCGAGTGCCGCATCGACTCCATCGCACAATCCTGGTGCGTGATCGCCGGGGCGTCCGAGCCGGCCCGTGCCCGGCGTGCCATGTCCGCCGTAGAGAGCGAGCTCATCCGGCGCGATGCCAGTCTGGCCTTGTTGTTTACGCCACCCTTCGACCGCACACCGCTCGATCCGGGCTACATCAAGGGCTATCCGCCCGGTATCCGGGAAAACGGCGGGCAGTACACTCACGCCGCCACCTGGTCGGTGATCGCGTACGCAATCCTCGGGCAGGGGAACAAGGCGGCGGAGCTGTTCTCGCTCCTCAATCCGATCAACCGCACCACCACGCGCGCATACGTACACCGCTACAAGGTGGAGCCCTACGTCGTCGCCGCAGACGTCTATTCGGTAGCGCCGCACGTCGGGCGCGGCGGCTGGACGTGGTACACCGGCTCGGCCGGCTGGATGTACCGGGCCGGCCTCGAATGGATTCTCGGATTTCGCGTGCAAGGGGCAACCTTGCTCCTGACGCCATGCATCCCTGAGAGCTGGCCGCACCTGGAGATCGTGTTCAAGTATCGCACCGCGCGTTACCAAATCCTGATCGACAATCCTGGCAGTGTCAGCCATGGGATCGTCCATGCCGAGTGCGACGGCAAGACGCTGAGCGATGGGCAAACGAGGATTACGCTGGTTGATGACGGCAAGACCCACAGCGTGCGGCTGGTCTTGGGGCAAGGCTCTGCGTAAGTCTGGCCGGCGGCGCCTGCCGTCATGAGGGTTCGGCCGCCGTGGGGATGGCAACACCTCTGAGGACCGCGGGACGGGCGAGGAACGCATCGAGGACGCGCGTGACGTGCGGAAAGTTCGCAATGCCCACGAGCTCGCCGGCCTCGTAGAAGCCGATGAGGTTGCGAACCCAGGGAAAGATGGCCATGTCGGCGATGGTGTAGGCGTCGCCCATGATCCAGGTGCGCCCGGTGAGCCGCGCCTCGAGCACCTCGAGCAGGCGCCTGGATTCCGCGACGTAGCGCTCGCGCGGTCGCTTGTCCTCGTAGTCCTTGCCGGCGAACTTGTGGAAGAAACCGAGCTGGCCGAACATCGGGCCGACGCCGCTCATCTGGAACATGAGCCACTGAATGCTCTGGTAGCGGGCGGCCGGATCCCGCGGCAGGAACTGGCCGCTCTTATCGGCCAGATAGATCAGGATCGCACCGGATTCGAACAACGGCAGTGGCTGCCCGCCGGGACCGTCGGGATCGAGGATGGCCGGGATCTTGCCGTAGGGATTGAGCGAGCGGAACTCCGGCGACCGCTGCTCGTTGCTATCGAAGTCGACGAGGTGGGGCTCGTAAGGCAGGCCGGTCTCCTCGAGCATGACGGAGACCTTGACGCCATTCGGGGTGGGCAGCGAATACAGCTGTATCCGCTCAGGGTGCCGCGCGGGCCACTTGCTCGTGACAGGGAAATCCGCAAGCTCGCTCATGGTGATTCCCGAGCCGATGACACGGGCACGCGGCGCGGCCGCGCCGTCGCGGCGCGCTGGACGCTCGGCCGGCAGCGCCGGACCGCAGCGCTCAGCGCTCGCGACAAGTCGGATCGCTCACGAGGGTGGCGACACGAAGCGCACGTAAGGCTTCGGCGAGCGCCAGCCCTTCGGGTAGATCTTCTTCGCCTCCTCGTCGGACACCGAGCCTGCGATGATCACGTCCTCGCCCTGCTTCCAGTTCACCGGCGTCGCCACCTTGTGTCGGGCGGTGAGCTGGAGGGAGTCGAGCAGCCGCAGCACCTCGTCGAAGTTGCGCCCAGTGGTCATCGGATAGCTGAACATCGCCTTGATGGCCTTGTCGGGCGCAATGACGAATACGGTACGCACGGTCTGATTGTCCGCAGGCGTGCGCCCGGTCGAGCTGGCGCCGGCCGTTTCCGGGAGCATCTCGTAGAGCTTGGCGATCCTGAGCTCCGGATCGCCGATCAACGGATAGTTGGGCGCGGTACCGGTCACTGCCTTGATGTCATCGAGCCAGCGCGCGTGGTCTTCCACACGGTCGACGCTCAGGCCGGCGATCTTGCAGTTGCGGCGCTCGAATTCGGGCTTGAGACGCGCCATGTAGCCGAGCTCGGTGGTGCACACGGGCGTGAAGTCCTTCGGATGCGAGAACAGCACGCACCAGGAGCTGCCGATCCACTGATGGAAACGGATGCGTCCCTGGGTGCTGTCCGCCTCGAAATCGGGGGCGATGCTGCCGATGCGAATACTCATGACGACCTCCTGGCTTGGACTTACGAGCGACGCTAATCCCTACTGCAGGGACCGGGCAATGCGCAAGCCGAACCCATGGCGTCGCTGCATGCTCTCCGGCGGCCGGCGCCATCGCTGGCTCCGCCATAAGGGACCGAAGTCACGCCTATCAAAGTCCAGGGAACGCAGCACGCACGGGACGGTCGAATCTCCACATCCACGAGGCCAGCCATGACGGATACGGTCGAAAGGAAACAGTTCGCCGACATTTGGCGCAACTACCGAGGCACCCTGTTGTTTCTGTTGCTGATGTTCGGCTTTCGCTCAGCCTGGGCCGACTGGGTCACCGTACCCACGGGATCGATGAATCCGACGATTCTCGAGGGCGACCGCCTCCTGGTCGATAAGCATGTCTTCGGGTTGCGTATCCCTTTTACGCTGGTGCACCTGACGGCTGGTGAGGATCCGGCGCGGGGTGACATAGTGGTGTTCGACTCCCCCTCCGACGGAAAGTCGCTCGTGAAGCGAGTGATCGCAGTGCCGGGCGATACGGTGGCATTGAACGGAGAGAGCCTCATCGTGAATGGCTATCCCGCGGATTACACCGTGGGAGACGTCAAGCATTTACAGGGGCTGCTTGCATCGACCGCTGCACAGAATCCAGTGGTGCTGCGCGAAGCGGGCGTGGGTAGGGCCCACGAGATCATGATCTTGCCGAATCGCACATCGAAGGGGTTGTTAGGCCCGCTGACGGTTCCCAGCGGCAGGTACTTCATGCTGGGCGACAATCGAGATAACAGCGCGGACTCTCGCTACTTCGGATTCGTGCCCCGCCGCAACATCGTCGGACGCGCCATCCGCGTCGTCGTTTCGCTCGATCCGGCCGATCGCTACACGCCTCGTCGAGATCGCTTTTTAGTCCCACTCAATTGATGGCGGTAAGTCGTGGCGGGTACTCATCGCCAGAACGCATTGGCTCAGACCGACTCTGTGCCGACCAGGCCAAGATATTTTCGGGCCCTTGCGGGCATAGTCCTGGCGACGCACCGAACCAGCCACAAATGCGCTGTTCAGGAGAACACGAAACGGGTGCCAGTGTAGGAGCGCAGTACCTTCCCGGGCATTTCCGCCCTGGCCTTATCGTAGAACGGTTCACCTGTGCAGTGCAGCGGAATGACATAGTCGATGTTGATTTCCTTTAGCGCAGCGACAGTCTGCTGCACATACTCGTCTTGATAGGGCGCCAGGTGAAAGCCACCGATAAGCGCATGGACCTTTTCGATGCCGGATGCCGCCTGAGCTTGCTTGATGGCATTGACCACGCCACGATGGCTGCAGGAGGTCAGAAGGACGAGCCCCTTGCCCTTGAGGTTGAAGCCGGTCGCGATCTCGTGCCGGAACTGATCGGGGACGAGGGTCTGGGTGCGCTCGTTCTCTGGAAGCCTCTCGGCATAGCAGCCCAGACCACCCTCCACACCGATTTTCATCGCGGTCGGCGACAGTAACTTTTCGAAGCTCCGTAACCCAATCTGGCCAGTAGTGAATCCATGGTCGGCGACGAGCGAAAGCCCTTCGGCATACGTGACTGACAGGTTGGCGTCCTTCAATGCCTGACGATCGAGCGTACCGAAGTCGCCGCGTACCGGTGGTCCAGTCCACTGTCGTGAGCAGAAGCAGTCTTCACCGCCGACATAGAGCGGGAGTTTCGGCTTGAGCCTTGACTTATGCTTCTGGAGAAACCCGACGAGTCCTCCGAAGTGGTCATAGTGTCCATGGCTCAGCACCAGAGCATCGAGCAGAGACGCGTCGATACCTAACAGCTCGGTGTTGTTGATGAGCGCTTCGGGGGTAAATCCAAAGTCTACGAGCGCGCTGCGGGTCTGGGTACCGCGACGCGATTCGACGTGCATGGCCAGACCGAATTCACTGACCAGTGTGCGTCGAGGTGGACTGTCCTTGCGGATGCCCCAACCGAAGTGCTGGATCTCAAGCCCTTGCTGTGTTCTGCTGGGAGCGACGGCAAACTGATAGCTGTCAACCACCACCCGCACAGCCAGTGCATCGATTTCGGGTACCGACCCGGAAATCGTCTCGGCTCGCACAGCCTTCGTGTCGCCCAGTAGCGCCGCGATCATTGCAGCCAATACACTCGCGCCGCCACCACAAAGCGCGTCTCGTCGGCTGACCAGAAAGTCTTCATTCCTGGACATGATGCACACCCTTCACTACGAACCTGCTGCCAGAAGATGTCACGGCAGGCTAGGGGTATAATTTCGCCTGCACAAGCGACGTTCTGCGTCAAAAAGTCGTGCCGTTCTTTGTCGTAGAATGGCAATCATGTCCACCACCGCGCCGCTAGTTTCCAGCTCCGCTCCAGCGGGATTGGACTCGGCAGCTGACGTTGGCGCTGCCTTGCGTGGGTGGAAGAAGATTGCTGCCTACCTGCATCGGGACGTTCGCACTGTGCAGCGATGGGAGCGAAACGAACACCTTCCGGTGCATCGTCAATTGCACCTCAAGTTGGGCACTGTCCATGCAGTTCGCGCTGAGCTCGACGAATGGCTCGCAAATCGGACTTCGCCAGGTGCGGGTACACAGACGTCATTTCGCACACGAGACCCGCGAGCCTATGAGCTGTACCTCAGAGGCAGGCAGCTGTTCCATCAGTTTCGGCGCAGAAGCTTCGAGCGCGCGCGAGAGATGTTCAGCCGTGCCATCGCTCTCGACCCGGAATTCGCGATCGCTCATTCGGGTCTTGCCGACTGTTGCTCCTACCTCTATCTCTATTGGGAGCCCACGGTGGACAACCTGCGGCTCGCCGATTCCGCTAGCCGACGGGCGATCATGTTGAGTCCCGGACTTGCTGAGGCGCAGGTTTCGCGCGCAGTGGCATTATCGACGTTGCGCAACTACTCGGAAGCCGAAGAGGTGTTTCGGATTGCCATTGACATCGATCCGAATTTTTTCGAAGCCCACTATTTCTATGGGCGCGCCTGTCTGGCACAGGGAAAATACAAGGAGGCTATCGCGCCGTTGCGATCGGCGTGCAAGGTACGCGCCGAGGATTACCAAGCGCCCGCTCTGCTGGGGCTCGCGTACACGGGTTTGGGGCGTCGCGAGGCGGCCTCGCGCGCCTACACACGAGCGGTCAAAGTTGCCAAGCAGCAGTTATCGGTGAGTCCGGGCGATGTGCGCGCCTTGTACCTGGGAGCGGGGTGCCTGGCCCGGATCGGCCGGCGAAAGACCGCCTTGGCCTGGGCGGCGCGCGCTCTGGATTTGGACGGCAAGGACTCCGCCGTTCTGTACAACGTCGGCTGCCTTTATGCAATCCTGGGCCGGCCCGCCGACGCCTTGAGATGTTTGAAAAAAGTGGTGCGCTCGGGATGGCGCAAAGAATGGATCAAGCATGATCCGGATTGGGCTGCTCTGCGCGGGCTGAAAGAGTTTGTCGCCCTGGTGTCGTGAACGCGCTGGACGGGTTCCGCCGCCTGTTGGCTCCCGCGTCAACACGTCCGTTGACGACGTCAGATGTCGAAGGCACGCGGGTCGTTAAGTGCCGCGCTTTGGGGCCTGCGGCGAGGGCCAGGGATGCTGGGACTTGTCGCTGAAGATCGCCTCCATCTCGGCGCGCTTGAGGGTCCAGTCGCGTCGTGCGATCTCCGCCTCGAGCTGACCCGGTGCCCAGCCGGCGTGGCCGACGAAGATCCGCAGACTGTCCACGGGATTGTCGCGGCCAAGCAGCTGGAGCAGCAGCTGCCGGTCCGCGCTCAAGTAGACTCCGTCACAGGCTTGGATCGCGTGCTCGGGCGGTGCGGCGGCGCGAAACAGGAACCACACGGACCCGAAGTCAACGGGTCCGCCGAAGTACACCTTGTCGCGCACCTTCGCGAGGCGCTTGAGATCGGGAAAGAGACGCGAGACAGGAATCGGCATCGGCCGGTTGATGATGACGCCGACCGGGGCGGGACCGAGGTTGTTCATCACCAGCACAACCGAGGCCGCGAAATTGGAATCGGGCAGGTCGTCTCGCGCGATGAGGAGAATTGCGGTTAGAGGCTTCGCCTCGGGGGCGGATTTTGGCCACGACGACCCGGACAAGAGCAGCAGAGCACAGAGTGCTCCAGCCACGTAACGCCGTAGGCAGAACCCGCTTCTCACTGGCGATGTCATCGCACGGCGTCTGACCGCTTTCGGAGAATCTTACTCCGTCGACGGCACTGGTGCCGGTCCGCAAATTTTGCGTGTGCCAACGTACCCCATCTCCCGCGCCGATATCGCGAATGACAGGTACCGGGTGAGTTGGAGCGCCGCTGCGATCGACCGGTTCTGGCCGTGCTGCCGCTCGTTCACGCGCGCTTCCTGCGAATCGCCATCCACTCCTCAGGTGAGGCCTGGGAGCGACGCGGCTATTTCTTCCGGCGCGCGCTGGCGGCGGATCGCGTCGGCCAAGTGATCTCGCCACGCGCGACTCTTGCTCTGATTTCGATCAATTCTCGGCGGATTGGGACAGACCATTTTTGGAGAATGGCTGGAATGTCGCGCCCCTGACGGATCACGGCGACAACCGCGATGAATCGCTCGGCGAGTGGCTCGTACACGATGTAGAGCTCTCGCACGGGGTACACCAGTAAGCGGGTTCCCCCGCTGAGTTCCTGCCGCCGACGCAGTGCGCTGTGGTTCTCTGCGATGAACTGTGCGCCTGCGTGCAGATCATCGAAGTAGCGGCTCGTCAGTTCCCTGCCCCATCTCGCACCAGACCACGCTCGCGCTTCACGCAGGTCTGCGGCCGCTCTGGCGGTCAGAACGTAGCGCGCCCGCCGCACCGGGCGTCAGTCCTCGTTCTTGAAATCGCGAATGGACTTGGAAGAAAACCTGCCGTGCTTCAGATCATCGAGGCCTTCCAGAACATTCAGAGCGATCGCTCGGTCTTGCATGTCCTGGCGGATCAGGTCGCGGATGTACTCACTCGGTGTCGCGTACACGTCCTTATCGCTCGCCCGCTCATCGACGTACTTGCGAAGCGCGTCGGTCAATTGGACATTGAGGCTGCTGCTCAAGCGGTGGCACTCCGAGAAAATCTCT
>VBMV01000046.1 GCA_005878835.1 Gammaproteobacteria bacterium
AGCTGATGAACGAAGTGGCGCAGAGCCCTCGTGGTGCGGTCGAGCAGGCCGTTGTGCTCGTGGTGGACGACGAGCCCGATCTCCTCGAGCTCGTCGGGTTGACGTTGAGCCGCATGAGCCTGAAGACGCGCACCGCCTCCGACCTGCAGAGCGCGCGACGTCTGCTCAAGGCGGAGCGCTTCGACCTGTGTCTCACCGACATGCGCCTGCCGGACGGCGACGGACTCGACTTGGTCGCGTGGATCCAGGAAAACCGCGCCGACCTGCCGGTGGCGGTTATCACGGCGCACGGGAACGTCGAATCCGCGGTGCGCGCGCTCAAGCTCGGTGCGTTCGATTTCGTTTCGAAGCCGCTCGACCTCGGCGTGCTGCGGAAGCTCGTAGGAAGCGCCATCAGGCTGCGCACCGCGCCGGATGAGAAGACAGCAGACTTTGCCCCGCGGCTGCTCGGTAGCTCAGCCGCCATGGAGCAGCTGCGCGAGATGATCGTGCGCGTCGCGCGCAGCCAGGCTCCGGTGCACATCTGCGGCGAGTCGGGTACCGGCAAGGAGCTCGCCGCGCGCATGATCCACGAGAGCGGCGCCCGCCGCGAAGGCCCCTTCGTTCCGGTGAACTGCGGCGCGATTCCCACCGAGCTCATGGAGAGCGAGCTCTTCGGGCACAAGCGCGGCAGCTTCACAGGCGCCGTGGCAGACAAGAAAGGACTCGTCCAGAGCGCCGAAGGCGGGACGCTGTTTCTCGATGAGGTGGCGGATCTGCCGCTGCACATGCAGGTGAAGCTGCTGCGCCTGGTGCAGGAGAAGACCGTGCGGCCCATCGGAGAGCCGCGCGAGGAGAGCGTCGACGTGCGCATCCTGTCCGCGACCCACAAGGATCTCGCCGATCTGGTCGCGCAGGGGCTGTTCCGCGAGGATCTTTTCTACCGCATCAACGTGATCGAGCTGCGGGTGCCGGCGCTGCGCGAACGCAGCGCGGATATCCCGGAGATCGCCGAGGCGATCCTCACCCGCCTGGCGCGCCGCATGAACGCCACGGTACCCACGCTGTCCGCGGAAACCGTGCAGACGCTGCAGGCGTACCGTTACCCCGGCAACGTGCGCGAGCTCGAGAACGTGCTGGAGCGGGCGCTCACTTTGAGCACCACCGGCAGCATCACGCCGGAGCACATCCGCCTGCGCGCGGGTGCGCGTCCCGCCGCTGCGGAGCCACCGGCCCTCGGCGCGACGGCGCCTGCTGCAGGCGGCGCGGCACTCGGCACCCAGCTCGAGAGCATCGAGCGCGATGCCATCGTGAAGGCCCTCGAAACGACTCGCTACAACAAGACGGCGGCGGCGAAGCTCCTCGGCATGAGCTTCCGCGCCCTGCGCTACCGCATCAAGAAGCTCGGAATCGAATAGATCGGCGCTCGATCAAAGCGACAGCCAAGGTGACGTTTTGGGTCACTTTCTGACGCAAGCTCCTGCAGGTGGCGTCAGTGTGCGACAGAAGTATGTTAAATGCCAGCATCGGGGCGGTAGCTATTTCTGCTTTAACATCAAACACTTAAGCGTTCACTGAGCCCCTGGCACACCCCTTGCTGTGTTTCCCTCAGGCAGCGCCTTTTTGCGCAGCTAATTTTGTACCTCAATCCTTTAGGAGTTTTTGCAATGAAGTCTGTGCAAAAGGGCTTTACCCTCATCGAGTTGATGATCGTGGTGGCGATCATCGGCATTCTCGCCGCGATCGCGATCCCGGCGTATACGGACTACACGGTCCGTTCGAAAATCACTGAGGGTCTGAACCTCGCGGCTGGTCCCAAGACGGGCGTCGCCGAAGCATTCCAGTCGAACGGCATCCAGGGTGTTGCGGCTTATCAGGCGGGTATGGGAGCCTTCAGCCCGACCAAGTATGTGAACGACATCACGGTCAACGCCGCCAACGGGGTGATCACGATCAAGTTCAGCAACGCGAACATCTCGCAGCTCGCTGGCAACAACGAGACGATTCTCCTGACGCCCGAGATCAACTCTGGCGGCGCGTACAAGGACCTGACCGTGGCGGGCTTGACCGGTAATATCGACTGGGCCTGCACGTCAACGGGCGTCGCGACGGCGACTGCGCAGGTCTTTACGGGTATTGCCCTTACCGCGGGTACTATCCCCGCCAAGTACGTTCCGACCGCGTGCAAGTGATCTACTTCTGAGGATCCCCTCAGTGTCACAAAGCCCCGGCCTCGTGCCGGGGCTTTCTTTTTGGCCCCTGATCCAAGTGTGACGCGCACCCCGCCCCCCAAGCGGCCTGCTGCCTCAGAATCCGCAAGAATTTGACAATTGCGCCCAGGCCCCCCTGGGGTAAACTGAATTGTTTCAGGCCGAGCTCGACCACCCTAAGCCCATGAATGACAACGTATCTTTGACGCTCGTCTTACGCTCGCGGGCGGCGCTCAGGGCTTCCAGCATCGCCGCCTCCTCGACCACGCCGTCCTGAGAGCGTAA
>VBMV01000162.1 GCA_005878835.1 Gammaproteobacteria bacterium
TCGAGGTCACAGCGGCGGAGCTCAAGGCGGCGAAGAACCTGACCTTCACCACCGAGCTGGAGCGCCTCAGGCGCTGCCAGGTTTTCATCGTCACCGTGCCCACGCCGATCGACGGCTACAAGCGGCCCGATCTCGGGCCTCTCATGCGTGCCAGCGAGACGGTGGGCGCGGTGCTCAAGCGCGGCGCGGTGGTGATCTACGAGTCGACCGTCTACCCTGGCTGCACCGAAGAGGTCTGCGTGCCGATTCTCGAGCGCGTGTCGGGGCTCAAATTCAACCGCGACTTCTTTGCGGGCTACAGCCCCGAGCGCATCAACCCCGGTGACCGTGAGCACCGTCTCACGACGATCCGCAAGGTCACGTCCGGCTCCACGCCCGAGGTGGCGGATTTCGTCGATGAGCTGTATTCCTCCATCGTGACCGCCGGTACCCACAAGACTTCCAGCATCCGCGTGGCGGAAGCCGCCAAGGTGATCGAGAACACCCAGCGCGATGTGAACATTGCCCTCATCAACGAGCTCGCACTCATCTTCAATCGGCTCGAGATCGATACCGAGGAAGTGCTGAACGCGGCGGGCAGCAAGTGGAACTTCCTCCCCTTTCGGCCGGGACTCGTCGGCGGTCACTGCATCGGGGTGGATCCCTATTACCTCACCCACAAGGCGCAGGAGATCGGCTATCACCCCGAGATGATCCTCGCCGGGCGGCGGCTCAACGACAACATGGCGCTGCACGTGGCAGGGCAGATCACTCAGCTCATGGCCGCCCGGCGCATCCACGTCAAGGGGGCGCGCACGCTGGTGCTCGGCATCACCTTCAAGGAGAACTGCCCCGACGTGAGGAATTCAAAGGTCGTGGACGTGGTGCGCGAATTGCAGAAGCAGGGCGCGCAGGTGGACATCTATGATCCGTGGGCGAACAGCTCCGAGTGCCGTCATGAGTACGGCTTGCAGCCGGTGCGGGCGCTCAAGCGCGGGCGCTATGATGTGGCGATCGTGGCCGTGGCGCACCGGCAGTTTCGCGAGCTCGGCGCGCGCGGCGTGCGGGCGCTGTGCAAGCCGAAGCACGTGCTGTACGACGTCAAGCACGTATTCCCAGCCTCGGCGGTTGACGGCCGACTATGAAGATTCTCGTGACCGGCGCCGCCGGATTCATCGGGTTCCATACCGCCCAGCGGTTCCTGGCGCGCGGTGATGAGGTCGTCGGCCTCGACAACCTCAATGAGTACTACGATGTGACGCTCAAGCAGGCGCGGCTTGCGCGCCTGACGCCGCATGCGAAATTCCGTTTCGTCAAGCTGGATCTGTCCGATAACACGGGGGTCGCGGAGCTCTTCGCCCGGGAGAAGTTCGAGCGTGTGGTCCACCTCGCCGCTCAGGCCGGTGTGCGCTACTCGCTCGAGAATCCCCACGCCTACGTGCACAGCAACGTCGTCGGCACGCTCAACGTGCTGGAAGGCTGCCGCCACCACGGCGTCGCGCACCTGGTCTACGCCTCGACGAGCTCAGTCTACGGCGCCAACACCGACATGCCCTTCTCGGAGCACCGCATTGCCGATCATCCGCTCTCCCTTTATGCCACGACCAAGCGCGCCAACGAGCTGATGGCGCACAACTACTCTTCGCTCTTCAAGCTGCCGACCACGGGGCTGCGGTTCTTCACCGTCTACGGGCCGTGGGGGCGCCCCGACATGGCGCTGTTCCTCTTCACGCGGAACATCCTCGAGGGCAAGCCGATCGATGTGTTCAACGACGGGCACCACCGGCGCGACTTCACGTACGTCGATGACATCGCCGAAGGGGTGGTGCGGGCCACGGCGCGCATCGCGCAGCCGGATCCCAACTGGAACAGCAAGGCTCCGGATCCGGCCTCGAGCTCGGCGCCGTTCCGGCTTTATAACATCGGCAACAGTAAGCCGGTCGAGCTCATGCGCTACATCGAGGTCATCGAGGAGTGCCTCGGGCGCAAGGCGGTGAAGAACTTCCTGCCGCTGCAGCTGGGCGACGTGCCCGAGACCTACGCCAATGTCGACGATCTGGTGAGGGACGTGGGGTATAGGCCGGCCACGCCCATCGAAGTGGGGGTCAGGAAGTTCGTCGAGTGGTTCTGCGAATACTACGGATATAAGCGCTGATAGAATCATCAGTCCGCTGATCTCCAGCGGCCGGAGCAGTCGATGGCCGTGACCCGCGCGCAAGTGAAGCCCGCCATGCAGGTGCCGCTGCTCGACCTGAAGCCGCAGTACTTGTCCATGGCTGCGGAAATCCATGCCGCCATCGAGAAGGTCTGCGCGAGTCAGCACTTCATACTGGGACCGGCCGTAAAGGAGCTCGAGGCGAGCATCGCCTCCTACAGCCAGTGCCGCCATGGCATCGGGCTGTCCTCGGGGACCGATGCGCTGCTGGTCGCGCTGATGGCGCTCGGGATCGGGCCGGGCGATGCCGTCATCACGAGCCCCTTCACCTTTTTCGCCACCGCCGGAACCATTGCGCGCGTCGGCGCGCGGCCGCTCTTCTGCGACATCGATCCGGTGACCTTCAACCTCTCACCCGCGGCGCTCGAGACCTTCCTCGAGAAGCACTGCGAGCGGCGCGGGAGTGAGCTGCTGCATCGCGGCAGCGGCGCGAAAGTGCGCGCACTGATGCCCGTGCACCTGTACGGGCAGGTGGCCGACATGGTGCCGCTCATGGCGAGCGCGCGACGCTACGGCCTCAAAGTCATCGAGGATGCGGCGCAGGCGATCGGCGCGGCGGACGCCGAGGGCAAGCGCGCCGGGAGCTTCGGCGACATCGGCTGCCTGTCGTTCTTTCCCACGAAAAACCTGGGCGCCTTCGGCGATGCCGGCATGTGCGTCACCAACGACGCCGAGCTCGCCGAGCGAATCGCGGTGCTGCGCGTGCACGGCGGGAAGCCCAAGTACTACCACGCGCTCATCGGCGGGAACTTCCGGCTCGATGAGCTGCAGGCGGCGGTGCTCGGCGTGAAGCTCAAGCGGCTCGATGAGTGGACGGCCGGCCGCCAGCGGAACGCCGCGTTCTACGACCAGGCCTTCCGGCGGGCGCAGCTCGAGGATGCCGTCCGGACGCCGCACGCCTCGCTCGGCGTGCGCCACATCTACAACCAGTATGTGATCCGCGCGCGCGATCGAGATGCCCTCCGAGCGCACCTCGCGACGGCCGGCGTGGGCACGGAGGTCTACTACCCCGTGCCGCTGCACCTGCAGCAGTGCTTCGAGTACCTCGGCTGCAAGGCGGGGGATTACCCGCAGTCCGAGCGGGCCGCCGCAGAGGCCCTGGCGTTGCCCATCTACCCCGAGCTCAGCGAAGAGCAGCTACAGTACGTCGTCGACACGATCGCGGGTTACTACCGCACCTAAGGTCGGAGCGCCTCATGCCAGCCACGACACGTCCCGGTCCGCGCACGCCGGTGTGGGCGGATCTCACCGCCCACGCCACGCGCCTCGTGGCGGTGCCGGTGCAGGAGCTCTTCGAGCGCGATCCCGGGCGATTCGAGCGCCTGTCGCGCGAGCAGGCGGGGCTGCTCCTGGACTTCTCGCGCCAGCGGCTCGATGAGATCGCGCTCGCCAAGCTCTTCCAGCTGGCCGACGTGATTGGCCTGCGCGCGCGCATCGATGCCATGTGGCAGGGCGCACACATCAACACGACCGAGGATCGCGCCGTGTTGCACGTGGCGCTCCGCCAGCCGCGCGGCGCCGGGGTGGGCGGCGCCGATATCGAGCAGGCGGTGATGGCCGAACGCGCCCGCATGCTCGGCTTTGCGCAGGGCGTGCGCGAGGGCGCCATCCAGGGCACCGCGGGCAAGCCCTTTCGCCTGGTGGTGAACGTCGGCATCGGCGGCTCGGACTTGGGTCCTGCCATGGCGGTGCAGGCGCTCTCCGCCTTCACCCTGGGCGCGCCACGCTGCGAGTTCGTCTCCAACATCGACGGCGTGCACCTCGCGGACGTGCTGCGCGACGCCGATCCGGGCACGACACTCTTCATCGTCTCCTCCAAGACCTTCACGACGCTCGAGACGCTGACCAACGCACGTACGGCGCGCGCCTGGCTCGCGGGCAAGCTGGGCGAGGAGGCCGTGCCGCGGCATTTCGCGGCCGTGTCGGTCAACACCCGCGCCATGAATGAATTCGGGGTACATCCCGAGTACCGCTTCCCCATGTGGGACTGGGTCGGCGGCCGCTACTCGGTCTGGTCTTCCATCGGCGTATCACTCGCCATTGCCATCGGCGAGCGCAACTTCCTCGAGTTCCTTCAGGGCGGGCATGAGATGGACGAGCATTTCCGCACCGCCCCCTGGGCTGAGAACCTGCCGGCGCTGATGGGGCTCATCGCGGTGTGGAACATCAACTTCATGAATCTCCCGACGCTCGCGGTGCTGCCCTACGATGACTCGCTGCGCCGCTTCCCGGCCTACCTGCAGCAGCTCGAGATGGAGAGCAACGGCAAGTCCGTAAGTCTCGATGGCAAGCCGATGGACTGGCAGACCGCGGCGGTGATCTGGGGTGAGCCGGGCAACAACGCGCAACATTCCTTCTTTCAGCTCCTGCACCAGGGCACAGCGCGCGCCGCGCTCGACTTCCTCCTGCCGGTGCGCTCCTCGTGCGGTAACCAGGAGCAGCAGAACCTCGCGATCGCGAGCTGCCTGGCTCAGGCGGAGGCCTTCATGACAGGGCAGTCCGCGGAAACTGTGCGGGCGGAGCTCGAGCGCCAGGAGATGCCGCCGGCACGAATCGAGCCTCTCATCCCGCACAAGGTCCACCCCGGGAGTCGACCGAGCACCGTCGTGCTGTTCCAGAAGCTCGATCCCGCAACCCTAGGCAAGCTCATCGCGCTCTACGAACACAGCGTCTTCACGCAGAGCGTCGTCTGGGGCATCAATGCCTTCGACCAGTGGGGAGTGGAGCTCGGCAAGAGGCTCACCGAGCAGCTTGCGCCGGCGGTGCAGGACCCGGGCGGAGGTCATGCGGCGCCGGCATCGGTGATGAAGCTGCTGGCGACGGTTGAGAAATGGCGGCGATGAGCATCTGGCGGCCGAACACGCGGTGCCGCCAGATGCCAGACGATGCGGGTAGGTCACCGGGCCGGTGCGTGGCTCGGGAGCGCGGAGCTCCAGTACAATCGCCACTCTCTCGCGGATGTGAAGGACCCTGATGCCTCGGCGCGCGCGTTTATTCGTACCGCCTGTCTCGATTGCCCTCGCGGCCACCATGCTGATCTGCGTCGATGCGGCGCTGGGGCAGAATATGGGATTGCAGATGCTGCAGGGCCTATCCCCCGAGCAACGCGCTGCCATCTCGCAACAGGTCGGGGGAATCGGGCAGCAGGGCCGGCCTGGTACGCAGGGCGGGCTCGGCGGTCGCGAGGAACAAGCGGCGGAAGAGCAGCTGAACTTCATGCTGCAGCAACAGCGCAATCTGCTGATGGACGCCCAGAAGCAACGCGCGGAGCTGGACCGTCTGAGCCCATTCTTGCAGGGCGAGGATTGGATCATCATCACCATCGACTCCAGTCCGCTCGCAGAGACCGAGAAACCAACGACGTTGCAGGCGTCCGCGCTGGCCCGTCTGGGGAATCTCGCGCCGGCCCTGGGCGTGAATCCAGCGACTGGCTCTACCGCAGGCCCGAACGTGAGCCCACCCGCACTGACTCCGGGAGCAGCCACGACCTCGACGAACCCGACCGCCGGCGGCTACGCCAAGTCGGGGCAGGCGCAAGCGGAGCTCACGACGGAGCGGCGCGAGATGATGAACGCGATGATCGATCTGATCCGCTCGAAGAATCCCTATCAGCTCTCGCGGGACGGTGTCCTTAGCCTGCCCGGATTTGCACCCATACCACTTGCCGGGCTTACCGAGCAGCTTGCTACTCTTCGCCTGGGCGTCGAGCCTGCGCTGCGCGACCTGTACGTACGCGTGACCAAGTTGCCGCTCAACAAGGTCGGACCCACGGCTCTGAAACCATTCGGTTACGATCTGTTTGACCGCGAGATCTCGACGTTTGCCCCGGCCACGAATGTGCCGGTGCCCTCGGACTACATTGTGGGGCCGGGCGATCAGCTCGAGGTGCAACTCTACGGGAAGGAGAATGATGACTTTCAGCTCGTTGTCGGTCGCGACGGCCGGGTGAGCTTTCCGGAGCTTGGGCCGATGAGCGTCGCCGGCCAGACATTCGAGAGCGTAAAAACTCAGCTGGAGGCGCGCGTCCGACGACAGATGATCGGAGTGCGTGCGAGTGTCACGATGGCTGACACACGCACGATTCGGGTGTTTGTGCTGGGGGACGCGAAGCAGCCGGGCTCCTACACGATCAGTGGCCTCGGGACGATCAGTTCGGCGCTGTTTGCTGCGGGTGGCGTGAAACCGGTTGGCTCCCTGCGTAATATTCAGCTGAAACGCCGCGGCGAGCTCGTGCGGCGGCTCGATCTTTACGACATGCTTATTCGCGGGGACGCGAGCGACGACGCCAGACTTCTGCCAGGTGACGTGATCTTTGTCCCGCCAGTCGGGCCTACGGTTACCGTCGATGGCGAAGTCCACCGTCCGGCGATCTACGAATTTCGCAGTGACAGCTCCGTTGCCGACCTGGTTCAGCTTGCAGGGGGACTTACCCCGGAAGCCGACACGGCGAAACTCGCGCTGACGCGCATCGATGCCGCCTTGCATCGGGTCGTACTCCAGGTCGACCTTGGTGCCAGCGCGGGCCGGGTCGAGAGCGTGCGCAACGGCGACAGCCTGTGGGTCCCGCGCCTGCGCCCGACACTGGATGCCGGTATTGCGGTGCAGGGCTACGTTTACACGCCTGGGGTGTTTGCCTATCACGAAGGCATGCGCCTGACGGACGTGCTGCGCTCCGTGGACGATCTCAAGCCGAACGCCGACTTGCACTATGCGCTGATCCGCAGGGAATTACCCCCCGATGGACGTATCAGCGTCCTATCCGCTGACTTGGCTGCAGCGTGGCAGGCGCCGGGGTCACCGGCGGACGTGGCCCTGATGGCGCGCGATCGCATCATGGTCTTCGATCTGCAGTCGAGCCGCGACAGAGTCATCCAACCGCTGCTGGAGGGCTTGAAGCTACAGTCCAACATCGGGCTCCCGCAAGAGGTGGTGCGTATCGACGGAGATGCCAACGTTCCCGGGCAGTATCCACTCGAGGGCGGGATGACGGTGCGCGACCTGATCAGGGCTGGTGGGGGCTTGAGCGATGCGGCATACGGGGGCAGTGCCGAATTGACGCGCTATCAGGTCGTAAACGGCGAGTCGCGCCAGACGAACCTCATCAAGGTCGATCTTGCAGCGGTTCTGCGCGGGGATCCGGCTGCCAACCTGCGGCTTGAGCCCTTCGACACTCTGAGCATCAAGGAGGTTCAGTCATGGGCCGACCAGGAGAAAATCACGCTCCGGGGCGAGGTGAGGTTTCCCGGTGATTACTCCGTCAGGCCAGGAGAGACGCTGAAGTCGGTGTTGCTGCGCGCCGGCGGCCTGACGCAGTACGGGTTCGCGGAGGGTAGCGTGTTTACCCGCAAGGAACTACGCGACCGGGAGCAAGCGCAGCTGGACCTGCTTGGTCGGCGCATGCAGCACGATGTCGCATTCGTTGCGCTGCAGGGAGCTGCGGCTGGGGCAATCGGGGCGAGTACGCAGGCTGGCGCCGCTGGCGCCGCTGGCGCGGCCGCGGCCGCGGCCTTAGGCGAATCGCTTCTCACCCAGCTGCGTCAGGCACGAGCGGTGGGAAGGTTGGTGGTGGACCTGCGGCGCCTAACAAGCGCACCAATCGGATCGCCTGCAGACATCGTTCTTCGCGACGGAGACGAGCTCCTCGTACCGAAATTCCAGCAAGAGGTAACAGTGATCGGGGAGGTGCAAACGGCAACCTCTCATCTGTACCAGCCTGGACTGTCCCGGGATGACTACATCGCAATGAGCGGAGGCGAAACCGTCCGCGCCGACCGCAGCCGCGTATACGTCGTACATGCAGACGGCAGCGTAGTCGCCAACGAAGGCGCGCGGTGGTTCCAGAATCGCGCGAACACCCGGGTCCGACCCGGGGACACCGTT
>VBMV01000048.1:0-4363 GCA_005878835.1 Gammaproteobacteria bacterium
TCGAAGCGCCGCGTCCAGCTCGCCACAAAACCGCGGCTACAGGGCACGCGTTCACACGCCTCATCCCACGTATGGCCCTCGGCCAACAGCAAGATCAAACGGGCTCGCCGCGCATCCTCCGCACGTCCCGTGCGGCTTGCCGCTCGACGCTCGAGTTCCATCCGCTCCACTTTCGTCAGCTCAATGGCATCGCTCATGGACGCCATTATAGTCTACAAATGGTTGTTACAGTCCACTAGCCGGATAAGACGCGCGTGCTGTTACGTCGGAGAATCCCGTCCGGACGGTGGGACGTTCTTTTAATAACGGCGATTCCCACTTGAGATCGGCAATCTCGTTGCGGCGGTGAATCGGATAGCAGACTCACGCGGAATTCACGCGAGAACCGTTCTAAGGTTGGTAGCGTGATGTGCAAGTCTTTGAAAAGTGTTGGTGGTGGAAAGGGAGGGACTCGAACCCTCGACCCCGGCATTATGAGTGCCAGGCCGAAGGATCAGGCTCTCGCCGCTTAGTGGTAGGTACCTGATTGTAGGCACATCTTTTTACTACGGATCTGCTGGACGGGACGGCGTAGCAGCCATTTGGGCACCAAAGAGCACGGTTGGGCACAGGAGAATCACGCGAAATTCACGCGCGCTTGCGCGCTTGTGCAGCCCGGGGGAAAGCGCTCGGCGTTGCGCTTCACCTGCTCGTTCAGGCGCTTGGTTGTGACGCCGTAGATCGTGGGCGAGATCACGATCGAGGATGACGCGCGAGCCGCGCAAGACCGGAATGACAGGAGTGATGTCCTCGGCTCGTGTCAAGGCCTTCGAGCGGGCCATAGGGTTTACCGCTTTTGCCGCTCACTACTGTCCGACGCGAAAATCTTCATCTAGAAATTGCTGCGCGGCGTGGAAGAGTTGCATCCGGTTCTTCTCCATCATGACGAAGTGTGTACCCTCCCCGATTTGCACGTAGCGTTTGTAGGGCGCGCTTACCAGCTTTTCAAAATAAGCGTAAAGCATGCTACTCGGGAGGTCGGCATCCCACTCCGCGTGCGCCAAGAATGTGGGAACGCGAATCTCACCGGGGTCGTATAGGGGTTTGCCGGCGTTCCAGGAGTCGCGGGCATCTGCCAGTACACCATTTGGCGCGCGCAATACCGGTGGCACGAGCCCAGCACCCACAGGATCGCTCGCGAAGTTCGCATCCGCGCACGCCTCAAACCATCCCTCTGGAATGAGATCAGCCTTTTTGCTGTCGGGAACCCCCGTTGTCCACCGCGCTCTAACTCCCTCGCGCTTAACGGTGCGGTACGCGCCGAGCTTGGGGCCCGTGGCTGCGACGGTCGGTGGATCTCGGATCCACAGTGTCCGCTTCTCCCCTTTGACGGACCGTTGAGAGGCTCCATGACTGACGTTGGCCGCTCACTCAGGTCGGGCAACGTCAGAGTTCCCGCCGCACCATTCTTCTAGCGATGTGATCGGCTTGCCGAATCGCGAGGGCGACGATCGTGAGCGTCGGGTTCTCAGTTGCGCTGCTTACAAATTGACTGCCATCCGCGATGAACAAGTTGCCGACGTCGTGCGCTTGTCCGTATTTGTTGCAGACACCGTCGTCTGGGCTCGTGCTTTGCCTGCAGGTGCCCATGTTGTGCGTGGCGGGGAAAGGACCCCGCGTATGAATCGTGCGCGCGCCGGCAGCCTCGTAAATAGACCGGACAACCTCCCAGGCCCGCTTGCGCATCGTTGCATCGTTCGGGTGGTCGACACGGCGTACGTGAGCGACCGGCAGCCCGTGCTGGTCCCGAACCTTCGGATCGAGTGTCACCGAGTTGCCGGCCTGGGGCAGGTCCTCGCCGACGATCCATAGGCCGGCGACGTTACGATAGCCCTCGATGTCGCGAGCGTACAGGCGTCCCCATGCGCCGGGCTTCGCATTCCTGGCGAAACCGAGAGGGCCCTGCGGTGGTAACGTCTGCAGGAGAAACCCGCCGACGAAGTCACGGTTCTTACGATGGGGCGCTTCGTCCATCACGATTCCAGCCATCTGCGTGCCGCGGTCGGGGTGAACCTCGCCCGGCATGACCGCGAATGCCGCACCGGTCGTGTGCACCATGTAGTTGCGTCCGACCTGGCCAGACGAGTTCGCCAGTCCGTCACGGAACGTTCCCGAGCTCGACAACAGTAACAGACGCGGTGTCTCTATCGCGTTCCCGGCCACACACACGATGCGTGCACGCTGCCGCTGGTCGACGCCGTTAGCATCTTTGTACACAACCGCATTGGCGCGCCCGGCAGCATCGTGCTCGATGCGGACGGCGTGGCACGCCGGGCGCAGCTCGAAGTGACCAGTCGCCTCGGCGCGAGGAACCTCTGTATAAAGCGTCGACCACTTGGCCCCGATCGCGCAGCCGTTCATGCAGAATCCGATCTGCAGGCAGCCAGGCCGCCCGTCGTAGGGCTGCGAGTTGATAGCCATGTTGCCTGTATGAACTTCGCGGTACCCGAGCTTTCGCGCCCCGTACGCCAGCACTTTGTAGTTATTATTGCTGTCTGGGATGAGCCCGCAACACCCATCTTTTTTTCCGCCCGATCGTACCAGGGCTGCATCTCCTCGTGAGTCGTCGGCCAGTCGAGCAAGCTGGCACCGGCGATCTCCCCGTAGGTGCTGCGCGCACGCCATTCGTGGGGCTGAAACCTGAGTGCGGCTCCAGCCCAGTGAACAGTCGTGCCACCGACAGTCTTACAGATCCATGCCGGCAGTTGCGGATCCAGATCACCGGCGCCAACGCGCGGATCTAGCCAGCTCAGCTTCTCGAACATCGCCGCCGGGTCGTTGCGAATGTCGCCAAGCGTCAAGTGCGGGCCCGCCTCGAGGCACACAACCTTAATGCCCTTCTGCGCGAGCTCGTTGCCGAGCGTGCCGCCGCCAGCGCCCGACCCCACGATCACGATCACAGAAGCGTCATCGAGATCGAAACGAGCGGTTCCGCTCATTTTAGGAGCGGCTTGTTTGTCGGCAGCCAGGAAATGTCGTCGAAGCCGCGCTTGAGGTACCCACCGTGCTCCACGGACGATCCCTCGTAGCCGAGAAGGGTCGAGACCGCCGGGTCACCGTAAAGACCCACGAGCGTTTCCTGGTAGACGAGACGGAAGAACGGGGATCCCTCCAGGGTGCGCAGGTAGTCCTCCCGCTTGGCCTCCTTCATGGTGGCAAAGTCGTCGGGGAAGGCGCCCAGCGCTGCGCCCACCATCATCGCGACACTCTTATCGGCTGCCGCTTTGGCGTCGAGCACCGCGACGATCTTCATATACTGCTTATCGGGGAGGAAGTCGTGCGGGAACAGCGTCCGCGCCACGCTGAGCAGGAGTCCGGCCTGCGCGCGGTCGAACGAATTAGACTCGAACGCGCGGGCGCCGGCGTGAGCGCGCTGTATGGGAGCGGTGAGTCCTAGTATGGAAGCAAGGGGCAACAGCGTCGCGCCACCAATCTTGAGAATGTCCCGACGCAAGACAGTGGGACGACGCTCAGACATTGATGCCCCCAACTCTTGGACTTATCGATTCATTATAGACTTGAGGATCGCTATCGACCCCTTGAGGCCGCCGCTCTTAATGGGGATGTTAACAATGCCCCAACAGCTTGCGGAAGACGAATGCTTGGGCTGAGCGGCCTTGGGGCCATTCGAGCTCTGATACGTCATCGTTTGCGCCAGAGTCGAATCGTCGCGATCGACGGTTGTATATATCCGAGTGGATCCGATCGATCACCGATGGGCTGGCGGCTAGTGACGCTATTCGTCGTCAGTACTCCGGCGACGTACGGCGCCGTAAGGTTCGACAGCACGAGAAAGCACCGCACACTCGTGATGCCCGGTTCAGGGAAGTCGGCCACAATCGTCGTGCATTTTCCCTTGCCTGTCGCGGAGACGCCCGCTATCACGCCTTCTGCGTAGAAGTTCGCATCCACGCCAGGAGCGCCGTCAAAGCAGGCATGCAGAGTGCCCGCGTCATGAAGCCTCGCATCGACGACCTTGCCGTCCGGCGCGCGCGTCACGACTGCCTTGAACGAAAACCGATCCTGAGCTTTTGCTGTGAAGCCCGTCTTTGATGCAGCGCAGAAAGCGTCGGGCGCCGAACGCTCTTCGCGCAACGAACGAAAGACGTAGATGTCTTCTACGCCAGGCGGACTGCTCATCGAGGCGGCCGAGTCAGGGGTCGATCGCGGACTTCCCGGTGTCGAGCAGGCTACGAGGGTTCCCAGGATGGCAAGTGCGATAAGCGGTCGGAGGCATGTCATTTGCTGACTCCGTGGTTGCGACGGCACACGGCTACTTCGGTGCGAGCGGGCAAAGTCCCGTGATTGGGCCGAAGGCCTGCTC
>VBMV01000048.1:4426-107390 GCA_005878835.1 Gammaproteobacteria bacterium
GTGCACCATCAGGCCGTCCGCGCGTATATACCCGCCCTTGACGAACAAGTCCTTGATCTTCGTCCTCTTCAGCTCCGCCATCACCTTATCCGAGTCGGTGGTCCCCGCGGCTTTGACGGCCTTCAGGTAGGTCATCGTCGCGGAGTAGTAGGCCGCCTGGTTCATAGTCGGCATCCTCTTTATTTTCTCGAAGAAGCGCTTGCCGAACGCACGGGTCTCCTCATTCAGGTCCCAGTACCATGACGTCGTCAGGTACAGGCCCTGTGCCGCTTGCAGACCGAGGCTATGGATGTCGGTGATGAAGGCAAGCAGCGCCGCCGGCTTCATGGTCTTTGTAATCCCGAGCTCATTGGCGGCTTTGAGCGAGTTGCTGAAATCGGAACCCGAGTTCGCGAGTCCCAGCACCTGCGCTCCGGACGCCTGCGCCTGCAGCAGGAAGGAGGAAAAGTCCGACGCCGAGAGCGGAACCCGCACGGCGCCGAGATTCTTACCGCCGTTAGCCTCAACCACCTTGGAGGCGGCGTTTTGCAGCTGGGTGCCGAATGCGTAGTCGGCCGTCACATAGAACCAGGTCTTTCCGCCGTTCGTGACGATCGCGGTTGCCGTGCCGTTGGCGAGCGCCGTCGTGTCGTAAGAGTAGTGGACGCTGTAGGCGGTGCAGTCCTCGTTTGTCAGCGACGCGCCGCCCGCGCCGATGACGATGAACGGCACCTTCTTCGCCGCGGCGACCTTCGCCATCGCGATGGCGACACCGGTATTCGCTCCGCTGAGCAGCAGGTTGAGGCCGTTCTGGTCCGCCCACTCGCGGAACTTCGACGCGCCAATGTCCGGCTTGTTCTGGTGATCCACGACCAGAGTAACAATCCTCCGGTTGAGTACCGTGCCACCAAAGTCCGCAATCGCCATCTTGATGGCCTCGACTGCGGCCGGGCCCACGATGTCGGCATACAGCCCGGAGAGGTCATCGATGTCGCCGATCACGACGTCGTTGCCCGCGCCAAGCGCCGTTCCTGACCCGGCCGCCGCCAGCGCCGCTATCAATCCAATCGCTAACGCCTCGAGCTTCATGGAACGCACCTCTTTTGAATTGGGAGAGAGTCGGGCGATTACTGATCGGGGTTTCCTAACGCGCTCGAGCAGCCACGACTGATGGACGACGCCGGGAAGTCGGCGAGCCTGTCCAATCTGACGTGACCGTGAGCGATCAAAACACCCCGCGCAATCACAAGGGTGTTCATTGATATGCCTCTTACGATACCTGGTATGAACACCCCAGGGTCGGCGGCGTGCACCGCGCTCATCGCGAGATAAGCAGCAGCCAAAGGAATAAAATAGTTCTTCATGTTCGCGTCGTCGGTTGTTGAGTGCCCACACCCTGCCGCCGCGACATAGTCTTCATTTGCTTTTCCTCTTTGCGGCGTTACGGCAAGTGAATGGACTTGCACTTGGATGCTATTGCACAGGAAATGAGTGACTGTCGCATCACCCACATGGTGTATGCCCCCCGTGCGATCAGCCCTGAGTGGGCCAACGTGTCCTGCTATCTGAAGCCCGAGAACACCCGTGCCACCAGCGCAATTTGCGAATGGACGCCCACTTTAGCCATCGCCCGTTTGAGATGCGTTCGAACGGTATGCACGGAAATACCCTGTGCAGCGGCGATGTCCGCAGCCCGCTTACCCTTCGCGAGGCCCTGCACGGCACGCCATTCAGCGTGAGTAAGCGAACAAGATACTCGCAGATCCGCGCCGATCGTCTTCGGATTCAAGGTTGCAGACTTCCGGCTCATGTAGTAGCCGAAGCAGGAGTCGAGTTAGGACGACGCACATTAGACCCTGTCCAGTCGGCTCCCGACATCACCCAAATGGTGTACGGAACGCGGTCCTCGAGGCCTAACTGAGGTACTATCTTTGACAGGGGTCCAGGGCTAGTGCACTGCCCCGGCGATCGACACAACGTAGAAAAGTGGCGCTTTAGTCGGCGCGCGAGTGACATGCGCACCCGCCCGAACATCGACCAGCTGATCCTCGACATCCATGCGGCGCCGCTGGACCCGGCCCGATGGAAGCAGGTTGTCGACGCGATGCGCTGCACACTCAACGCAGACCGCGCATTCATATTCTCCGTCCCCACCTACCGCGAGGAGGACTTCTGGCACGTCGGCTCGGAAATGGATCCCACGACGAGCATTGAGTATGCCCAAGAGTTTGCGCCAGAGGATGTCTGGATGCTCGAGGTCAAGCGCCGAAAGGCTGAGACAGGCATGATCTCAACAGGTGAAGAGCTAATTCCTCGAGCAGTGTTTCTCCGCAGCCGATTCTTCAACGAATTCCTCGCACGCCATGATATCGACCGCTTCTTGAACGTGTTACTGCGCGATCCCCCCGGGCGGGGCGCTCCCGTTCCAGCGAGCTTCAGTTTTTACCGAGGCCTGGGTCACTCCGCGTTCGGAGACCAGGAACGAGCCCTTCTCGCTCGGGTTACGCCGCACCTTGTGCTCGCGCTGGATACGTTCTGGCGAACACGGGACTTGTCGCTTCAAAATGCGTTGCTGTCACGGACTCTCGATGCCGTGACGGCACCACTTTTCTTGATTGATCGCCTTGGCCGCATTGTCTTTGCCAACCGGGCCGCAGAAACGGAACTGCGCACGGGCGAGCGCCTGCGGAGTATCAATGGGCGTCTTACACCCTCCCCGGACCTTAGGGATCCGAGGGGCTGCGTGGAGGCGCTGCGACGTCTGCGCGATGGTCGTGGAGGAACGGCGGCACTCACCGTGGGAACCAGTGCTCGCAGAGTGATGCTTTCGACCGCACCACTCTCGGAGACCACGAACCCCGGCTCGTGGGGTGGCCCTCTGGGCCTAGTCTGGCTGACCCCAGCACACCTGACGTCGGGCCCAACGAGCCTCATCGCCGACCTCTTTGGATTGACCGCCGCGGAAGACCGGTTACTCAAGTCCTTAGCCGCTGGCACGAGCCTCAGTGAAACGGCTAAGACACTCCGCGTCAGTATCCACACCGCCCGCACTCAGCTGAAATCCATTCAGCAAAAGACCGGGTGGCACACGCAGAGTGAACTGTCTCGCACAGTCCAACAGCTCGGGGCAATTGACCCTGGCACTCCTAAAATGAGCCCGTCTTTCAAAGACAACGGAAATGCAAGCCGTTGACAGTCGCAGCCGCTGGGGGTCATCAAGCGAGGCTTCGCCGGCGTCCTCGATAATGAGGCGCGGCATGACGTACTGATAGCCGCGGCAGCCTCCTGAGACGAGCGCGGCTTAAAAGGCGTGCGGCTGATTATCTCGGACGCCTGCAGGGGTTTGGTGGAAGCGGCGGCCGAGGTTTTCCCCTGTGGTGCGCAAGAATCCGGTCTTGGGTCCTGAAGGGGTTCGCTTTCGCGAGTGTGGCATGATCGGCGGGTGCTGAGCGCTGTTTCCATTGTCGCGCGACTCGCCAGCGAACTGGTGAACTGGTCGGGTGGGTTGCCCTGGCCAGCGGCGCTCGCCGCGGCCTGAAGCAACACTGAGCGATTGAGTCCAACGCGGGCGATCACATACGGCCGCTCGCCGGGCTTCGGCGCACCCGTGGCCCCTATCGAGCAGCCGCAATCTCCGCTTGCACGGTATCCAGAAATCCCTTGGGAAACGGAACTTCCGACGCTGCGTAATTCCCACCCGCCATGAATAGCTCCATCACTGAGTTCCATCGGTCGCGCCAGGCAGAGGCGTAGTTGCGGAACTTGTCCGCTTCTATTGTGAATCCTGGCGTCTTGGCATAGGACGAATACGCCTTGATCAGCGTGACGATGGCTACGTTATTCTCTGCGAGCTGGTCGAGGCGCTGCTTCATATCGGCGTGCTTGGCCACACCATCGCGACGGATCTTAAGGAGGTAGGACCCCAGGATTCCGGTGTCCTTCTCCGCATAAGGTTCCGCTTGCAGCTCGTTGGTGATCGCCTGATTCTCTTTTAGCAGCACGCTCACAGGGCTAAGAGTACTTCCCACGAACTGCGAGCGCGACGCCTGGAGGTCCTGGTAGGTGTGATGCCACGCGCCGGCCGTGGCCAGAACCAGGATTAACGATACCGCCGTAATGGCTGCCGTCGTCTTGTCGCGAGTTCAGCGGCATCGAAGCGTTCCCACAGGCCGGTCTGCTTGTCGCGGAACGTCGGCACACCGCTCTCTGCGGACACTCCAGCGCCCGTCAGGACAACAACTCGCCTTGCCTCGCGTAGTGATTTGATAGTCGTTCGGTCTACAGCGTTCATGCGGCTCGGGAACCAAGGTTGAGGGCACCGACACCGTTTTGCCACCGCCCGGTGAATGAGTGGATGGTCGCGGAATTGGCAACCCTCTCAAGGCTGAAACACGGGTTCGAATCCCGTTAGGATTGGGTGTGACGCGATCTATTAGGACGGTTACCACGGGGATGGGTGGGGACATTCCATTTCGGGGGACCAGCCTGAATGGCCTACGGACCCTCCTGAGGCGATTCGTCCAGTAAGGCTTGAAGTCCCGGTACTCGATTGTCTTGATGCCGGCCACGGCGGTGAGCTGGGGACGCCCGCTTGTAACCCCGATCTATTTAGCGATGCGCTAATCAACACCCACATGACGTGCACCGTGTTCTTCTTCTATCCAATCGGGCGAGGGGCAAAGGCGGTGGGGTGGCCCCCCGGCCGGAATTGAAATCGTTTTCTAAGGCCCGGATTTTAATGGCTTTCTTCACTGTCATCGCTTCTGAATACCCGCAAACATACCCGCGTCGCGTGTGCGGACCTCCCGTTCGGAACCAACACCCGGTGCGCGGTAAGGAGTGGATGACCTATCCCACCGCTGAGATCCCTGGAGGCCGCAAGCAGGGCTGGGCGGATCGCAACGGCGTACAATCCCCAAAGATTTTAACCTCATCTCATCCGCTACTGAGTGCGGGCGGCTGTCGGAACGCGAGCGCATAGGTGACCGCACTCAAGCGTCGATGCGGACTTATGAACCAGACCCCAAACGACGCGCCGGACGTTGACAGCGAGATCTTTGTCGTCGGCGATCTGCGCGTTGATATCGGACAGCAGCGCGTCATGCGCTTGGGCACCGAGATCACTCTGCCCAATCTATCGTTCCAGCTGCTCGTAGCACTCATTCGCGGCGCGCCGAACGTCCTGAGCCTCGACCTGCTCATGGCGCGTGTGTGGCCCGGCCTGATGGTGAGTCCGGAGACGGTGAACAAGCGAGCCAATCTCCTGCGTGAGGCGCTGGGAGATGACGCGAAGGAGCCCCGCTATATCTCCCTGGTGCGCCGTCGCGGGTACCGGCTGGTTGCCGACGTGACTCGCGCCGAGCGCCCAGCGGCGCCGCTCGGGGCGCCAGTAGCCGCCACGCCACGCATCGAGTACTCAATTCCAGCCACGGCCGCGAGCAGATCTCAACCCGTCCGTGCGCAGCTGAGCCCGAGGCAGTGGCTCGGGCTATCGGCCTTTGTGGTGGTCGTGCTCGCGGTCGGCATCGCTGCGCGCACTCTCATCCGAGATCACAGCTCGAGCGCCGCGATCCCGAAGGAAGCTTCGCAACTTGCAGACGCACCCATCGGCACGCGCGCACGCACTGTGGCCGTATTGCCATTCGAAAACATCAGCGCGGATACAGCCGATGCCTACCTGGCGCGCGGTCTGCCGGAGATGGTCCTCAACCGACTGTCTCGCGTCACCGGGCTTGCTGTCATAGCGCGCAATTCTTCGTTCGCGCTGAACACCACAAGTATCGATTCCCAGGAAATCGGTCGGCGACTCAATTGCGGCTATCTGGTCAATGGTAGCGTGCAGCGCAACGCTGATCGTTTGCGCGTGGCCGTGCAGCTCGTTGATACGACCGCGGGCACGATGATTTGGTCGACGAACTTCGATCGAGCCCTGAGTGACATTTTCACCGTCCAGGACGAGATCGCCGATAAAGTAACCGCCGAGCTCTCAGCACAACTCGGCGCACTCGCGCCCCCCCCGGCCACGCAAGTGCGCAGCGGTAATGTCGAGGCCTACCTCGCTTACCTGCGCGGCCGCGCCCTGCTCGGTCGGTTTTCGGTGGCCGAATCGGAGGCCGCGGTGCCGTATTTTGAGAAGGCTATCGCGTTGGACGCGAATTTCGCGGCGGCCTACGCATCGCTCTACGATGCCCGGCTGCAGGCGGCTCACTTGCACAATGAGGATATGGATCTGGCCCGCCGACGCTTCCGGCCGTTGATCGAGCGTGCGCTGGCGCTCGACCCCAACTCGGGCGCCGCCTATTTTGCGCGGGCCATGTGGGCTAATGCGCCATTCGAGGCGCGCGATGCCGACTTTCTCAGGGGTGTCGCCCTCGATCCTAGCAATGGCCGCGGCCTCACCGCCTACGCCGAATTCCTGGACTACCAGGACTTCGGCTGGGTGCAGGCAGGCGGAGACAGTGGGGATTACCCGGTGCAGCGCGAAAAAGCCAAGCGTATCTTGCAGCGCGCTCTGCAGATCGACCCGATGTCGCCCGGCGCCCACTTCGACGCTGCCACAGGCGGCCTCAGCGAAGGCGGCGCAGCCACGCTCGAGCAAAGCATGATCTCCGTGCTGGAGCTCGATCCGGAATTCGTTCCTGCGCTATTCCAGGTTGGCAAGTATCGTTGGATGTTCCACGGCAGGCTGACCGACGCGGTGGCGATTCTGGAGCACGCCATTGCGCTCGACCCGCACAATCTCGAACCGCGTAACACGGCCATGGCCGTGTATCTGGATCTTGGCGACGAGCAAGCGGCCCGCGCGGTGGCCGCTGTGCCGAAAGGCGCGCCCGCCCCGCGCGTACTGCTTATGTATGCGGGTGACTGGCGTGCAGCGGGGCGTGCTGCCTACGACACCGGGTGGGACGGTTGCAGCGGTTGGTTGGCAAATCAATCAGTGCGCGACTATGCGCTGAAGACCGGTGAACTGCGCAAGGCGATTGCGTTCATCGAGGCGCGCAACTATTTCGAAGGCGATCCGGCAGCGCATCTGGATGAGTGCAATTGCGAAGCGGCGATCTTGCTGTCGCAGCTGCTGGCGGCACAAGGCCATGCATCCGAGGCGCAGACACTGCGGCGTGCTGCCGTGTCATGGATCTTCCGAAATGGCGCGAAATACGCGGGCGCCGTGCGCCGGAGTGGCGCTGAAGCTCTCATGCTGGATGGACGTAGAGACGAGGCTCTCGACGCCCTGGCGGAAGATTTCCGCGCCGGGGATTACTGGTTCTGGTGGTACACGTTTAGATACGACCCCGTGTGGTTGCCCTTGCACGGTGACCCGCGCTTCCAGGCGATCGCGACTGACGTGCAGCGCTACGTCGACGAGCAGCGTCGCCAGCTCGAGGAGCTGCGGCGCCGCGGCAGTGTGCCTGATGCGCGGCGACCCGACGACCCTCACCGAAGCTAGGCATGTGATGCGCCGCGTCGCGGTCGGCATTCAGACATTCTCGATTGGGGTCTGCGTGGGGATGCTTTGTGCGGCCGGGGCGCGGGGCGCGCCCGCGGAAGGGCCCGCAGTCGGGACTCAGACTGCCGACGAGCTCGATGAGGTTGTTGTGACCGGCAGTCACATCCACGGCACCGACGCCGCGGGCTCCAAGCTGCTCGTCATCACTCGTGAGCAGATCGACGCCAGTGGCTACGAGCGGATCGAGGACGTGCTGGCAACCGTGACGCAGAATTTCAGCCGGACCAACGCTGCAACCCGCGACGGAGACGAGATCAACAACTACGATAACCGCGGCGCCGAAGTGCAATTGCGCGGACTGGGGCTCGGCACCACCTTGACGTTGGTGAACGGTCAGCGTCAGGGAGCCAGCGGCTATCAGGGTTCGTTCGTCGATATCTCAAGTATCCCGGCCTCGGCGGTCGAACGCATCGAGATTCTGCCGGAGGGTGCCTCTGCGCTCTATGGCGCAGATGCCATCGGTGGCGTCGTGAATGTCATTCTTCGCAAAGACTTCGAAGGCTTCGAAGCGCGCGCGCGGGCGTCGACCGCGGGCGGAGACGCCACCGAGCGGACCATCGCGGGGCTCTGGGGTCACGCCGGGCCGGACGGGCACGCGCTGCTCGGCTTTCAATATGACGACAGCCGTGCCCTGGCATGCAGCGCAAGGACCTATTGCGCGGCCAATGGTGATTTTCGGCGCTTTGGCGGCAGTGACCTGCGCGGCGTCGGCGGCAACCCCGGCACTATCCTCGATCCCGTCACACGCGCCATCCCGCGCGGCCAGGACGGATCGAATCTAACCGCCACACAGCTCATTCCGGGCACAGCCAATTACACCAACTCCGTCATCGACAACGACATCCTGCCCCAGCAGGAAATGCGCAGCGTCTTCTTAAGTGCCGCCTACATGTTGTCGAGGCACTGGGAGCTATCCGTCGACGGGCGCTACTCATCGCGCGAATTCGACTCCACGTTCCCACAACCCACCGGCACCTTCTTGGTACCGGCCAGCAATGCCTTCAACCATCTGGGCGGCCCGGTGCGTGTGGCCTACGATTTCACAGCAGATGTCGGGCCGGTTGTCGACCACGGACGAACCGAGACCTCATTCATATCGACGGGCATCAAGGGTGTGCTGCCGCGGGGGTGGCAACTGCGGCTCTCAACCGCCTATTCAAAATCGAGCACGAGATTCTTCGAGTATAACAACCTTAACACCGGCGCCATTGACGTCCTACTCGCCAGCGCCGACCCGGCAACCGCGCTCAACCTCTTTGGCGACGGCTCACACACCGCTCCCGCAACGCTTGCGGCCTTGCGCAATCAAAGCGTCGCTCTTGATTATCCGGATGAATTCACCACCGCCATGGCAAGTGTCATCGCGGACGGGACGTTGTTCACGGGGCCTGCGGGCCCCATCCGTTTTGCAGGTGGCGGCGACTTCCGCCGAGAGCACTCCGTGGGTCTGAGCGTTGCCCTTAGCCCCGAGAACCGCGGCAGAGACGCTGCGGCCGCGTTTGCCGAGCTCGCGATACCGATTGCCGGCGCGGCAGCGAACTCAACGCTGAATCTTCTCGACTTGTCGCTTGCCGGCCGCTATGACCATTACAGCGACACCGCCAGCTCCTTCAATCCCAAAGTGGGCTTGAGTTGGCGCCCATTCCGCATCCTCAAACTGCGCGGCAACTGGGGCACGTCATTCCGGCCGCCACCCTTTCTCTGGTCCAACCCCGACCTGATCGGCGACGGCGAAATAAGAGTCGTCAGCGATCCGAAGTCTCCGCAGGGGACACTGGCTCTCTTGCTATTCGGCACGCTGAAAGACCTGAAGCCCGAGACGGCGACAGCCTGGTCCGTCGGTGCGGACGTGGCGCCGCCGGCGGCACCGAATTTCTCCCTGTCCATGACGTACTTTGACATCGACTACAAGGGAAAGATCCGCAATGTAGGTCCAAACACGGCGGACTTTCTCGCTTTTGAGACGCAACTTGCGTCGTTGATCACGCGCAACCCGACGCAGGCGCAGATCGATGCCGTCTGCCAAAGCGTCAGGAGGCTCTTCGGCACCGGCAATTGCAGTGAACCGATCGCCGTTATTATCGACGGCCGGTTTCGCAATCTCGCCAGGATCAAGACACGCGGAGTGGACTTCACCTTGGACTATGCCATCGACTCCGCAAGAGGCAGATGGGCTTTCGGTCTGAGCGGCACCTATACATTTGCCCAGGAACAACAGATCACACCCACGGCGCCAGTCTTCGACTTGATCAATACGGTAGGCAGCCCCTTAAAACAGCGCTGGGCTGCGCACCTTTCATGGTCGTCAAGGGGCTGGACAGTCCAAACGACCGTCAACTTCTCCGGCGCGTACCTGGATCCGGGCTCCGTGCGAGAGCGGGGCGTCGATTCGTGGACGACGGTCGACTTCAACCTTGGCTATCGCGTCGAAGGTGGGCAGGGGTGGATCGCCAATACCCAATGCAATCTCGGCGTGAATAACCTCTTCGATCAATCCCCTCCCTTCATTGACCAATTCGACCCGCTGGCCGGCGTCTTTGGCTACGACGCCGCCAATGCCTCGCTGGTCGGGCGACAGGTCAGCCTGCAGCTTGTGAAGCGCTGGGGGCCATGACCTGAGGCCGTCTCTCCTCACATAAGGCGTTTTGGCCGGCGTTTGCCGCCGCCTTCCCGCCTTCTTCCCGCAAATAGGAACCCGCCTTCCCGGAAGGTTCCAGCAAGCCCCGCCCGCGACGTCTATACCGTCGATCACTGTCAGGCAGTGAATCGGTGACTCGCTGCCGTACTTGTCACGGGGAGAACGAACATGAAGTTTCCATGTCGTCACATTGCTCGAGCCGTCTGTCCTGCAGTCGTGCCGGCCACGCTCGCTACGGAAATCGGGAGAGCGCCGATGAGAGCCAAGGCTTTGCGCAAGGCCGCCTGGTTGCTCGCACTGAGCATGGCGGGCGCCGGGATCGCGCTGGCCTCAAATACCAGCTGGTTCGCCGTGGACACCACGTACGGGACCAACGGTGTGTCTGAAGCGCTGACCTCGACGAGTTACGGGCGGTCCAACGCGGTGGATCATAGCGACGTCAACCACCGTGTGTATTCGCTCGTCGGCGCGCACCCAAGCGGCTACGTTGGACCGTTCACGCTCACCCGACGGCTCAGCAGCGGCGCCATCGATACGGCCTTCGGCGCAAGCGGTGTGACGACCAGCTTCGCCAACTACAACGACCCGAACTCAGTCAACGCATTCGACGCCCTGTGCATCGACCCGGTGACACACGGGCTCGTCCTGGCCGGTGAAGTCAAGGGCGGCGGGGTCATAGTCGAGCGCTTGCTGCCGCCGGACGCCAACGGCGTCGCAGCGCTCGACACCAGTTTCAATCCGAACGGTGGGACGCCTGGGGTCGTGACGTGGACCAAATCGCGGCCATGCTTAAACGTGCGGCCACGGGGATGCACGGTCCTCGGCGATCGGTCGATCTTTGTTGCTGGACCGGACGGCTCCGCGCCGAGCCGGTTGGCGATGGACATGGTATCGGCTGACGGCGACCCCTCTGGATTCACATTCTGCTGCAGGGCGGGGGTCGTGACTCCCACAGGCGACAACTGGGAGGGCGGCAGCCTCGAGTGGAACAGTTCGCAAACGATCAACCCGAATCTGATCATCATGGGTTCTGTCTCTCACAACGCCGTGCTGTACGCGGTCGACCCATGCACGGGCGCAGGGGATGCGAACGTCAACGGCAACGGCTTCCTGTCGGTGCCCGCGATCGATGGCCACACGTACAGCGATCCGATCGTCGGCGCAGTCCAGGGTGACGGCAGCATTCTGCTGGCGCTACTCGCCAGCGACTCGCTGAACGCAGACCTAGTCGGCTGGAGCTACCCAGTCATGCCGAATGCCTGGCAAACCCCGACGGCCCCGGGGATGGTCACCGTTCCAGCCGGGGTCATGCTCGCGGGCGGAAGCTATCCGGCGCCGGTGCGGCAGGCGGACGGCACGATCCTCGTCGGGGCAGAAACGGCGACGAACCAGCAGGTGCTCTTCGCACTTCAGGGCGATGCGGCGCTTGGGTTCACCGTGGCGGCGCCCCGGGGGTTCTGCGGCACGGGTATGGGCGTGAAGGTACCGGACGTTGTGAACGAGACACAGTCAGAGGCAACCACGACTTTCACGAGTATCGGGCTCACGACGGGCACGGTCACTCAGCAGTCGAGCCGCGCGGTCACCTCCGGCCACGTGATCAGCGAGAACCCGGCGGCAGGCACGTGGGTGACAAGCGGTGCTGCAGTCTCCCTAGTGATATCGACGGGAAGCGGCACCGGCGGAAGCAGCGGCGGCGGTGGCAACGGAGGGGGCGGCAGCCTTGATTGGCTGCTTCTGAGTACGCTGGTTGGCGCGTGCGCGTGGCTTGCGCTCACACGTTGTCAGAAAACGCAGGCGCGATCGCCAGACGAATCTCGATCTGCACAACTGATGATTTCGCCCATCCAATTTAGGGCGAAGTTCATCCTGCGCACACTCGTCAGCGTAATCTCATTCGCGCTGCCCATCACCGGCTGGACTGCCAATCTCGGTCAAGTCTCGTCCGGGTCAACGAAATCGGGGGTTGGAGGGCCCGTCGGCTGGCGCTCGATCGGACCTGCACCGCCGGCGATCGAGGCGAACATCGCCGCGGATGCCCGCTCGCACACGATCTATATCGGCGCTACGGGCGGCGGGGTCATCAAGAGCACAGATGGCGGTGCCACGTTCCGAGCGGTCAATACGGGACTTCCGGCCGGGGGCACTATCTCGGGCCTGGTCATGGCGCCCGGCAATCCGAACGTGGTCTATGTCAACACGCAATTCGACGGTCTCTACAAGACGGTTGACGGCGGCGCCCACTGGACCGGCGGTAGCTGGGGCGGCTTGACCCTGGTCATGGACCCGAACAACCCGGACGTTATGTACGGTGCTTCCGGTCCCATCGATTACCTCCTGAAGACCACAGACGGCGGCGCTACCTGGTCGTATGTGGCCGACGGCCTGGGCGACGCACTGGTATTCGCGATAGCCATCGACCCGCACAACAGCAACGTTCTGTATGCCGGCTCCGCGGGACAGGGCGCCTTCAAATCGGCCGACGCGGGTACCACCTGGAAGCCCATCAGTATCGACTCCAATGTCAACGTGATCCTGGTTGATCCCGATAACAGCAGCGTCGTCTATGCCGGCACCGATGGTCACGGGGTGTTCAGGAGCACCAACGGCGGCCGTTCGTTCGTGCGCATTGGCTCGCCTCGAGTCACGAGCATCCTGTCGCTGGCGAAGAGCGGCCAGACGCTGTACGCCGGCACCGCCACGCAGGGTGTGTCAGAGAGCATCGACGGCGGCAGGACCTGGAAGAATTCGCAGGTCTCCTCCGGCCTGGGCAATGTGCTCAGCGTCGACAGCCAGGGATCGGTCTACGTCGGCACCAATTTCGACGGCGCCTTCGTGCGCTCGGTCAGCGATTCCGATTGGCACCGGCTCGGTTGGAATCTGCTGAAGCGCTGTGCCTGCCAGGAAGGGGACTCGATTGCCATCGATCCGGGCGATCACAATCATCTGCTGCTCACGACCAATGGCGGTGGATTGCTCGCCAGCAACGACGGCGGACGCAGCTGGCACGACGGCGGCACTGAAGGCCTGACCAGCAACGGACCGCGTGTGGTGGCCTTCGATCCGCAGGACGCGCGCCGCGTGTACACCGGGTCGGTGTGGGGTGGGGGCCTCTACAGATCTGAGGATGGCGGCAGGCACTGGCAGCGCCGGAGGTTCGGTCCGGCCGACATCACCGTCTATGGCATCGCGGTCGATCCGGTTGACCACTCGGTCTACGCCACCACTGTGGGCAACGCAGAGGGTCTGTGGAAGAGCACCGACTTCGGCAACAGCTTCACCCGCATCGACCGCGCTCCCAGTGCGCCCGCGGGGGTGTATCTGGGCTTCAGTGGTCCCACGGTGACGGTCGATCCGCACAATCATGCGACCGTCTATTTCCCGGACAATGGCGGGCTGTGGCGCTCGCAGGATGCAGGCCGCACGTGGGTGGAAGTCGACGCTTCGGGCAACTTCACCAGCGTCACTGTCGATCCGATCGACTCGTCGATCGTGTACGCCGGCGGCTACTCTCTGCTTAAGAGCATAGACGGAGGCGCGACGTTCACACCCAAGAGTGTCGGCCTGCCTTTCGCGGCCGTGGCGGAAACCGGTTCATTGCAGATCGACCCCCGGCATCCGAACGTGCTCTACCTCGGCATGGAAGACGGCGGCGTGTTCAAGAGCACCGATGCCGCGGAGACCTGGTTCCCGATCAACCTCGGCTTTGGGGGCACCACGCACTACGACACGTCGATCACGGGCCTGGCGATGGATCCGGAAGAGCCCGACACGCTCTACGCGGTCACCTACTACCACGCGGTCTACAAGACCGTGAGCGGCGGGCGCTAGTCAGACACGGCGGTGACCTCACGGTCACCGCGGTGTCACACGTGTCCACTGCGGCGTGAGATTCAAACTCGACGAGAATTCTGTCACCGACGCTCGCGGCTGGTTTTCTGTCTGCGGCACGCGACCGACCTCGACGATTCACAAGCGACCGCCCAAGGGTTCCCGCTGAGATAGGTCAATGGCTTGAGCCAAGGCACTCCCCACCGGGCCGTGGGCCTGCGTGCGGAGGCGCAGCACTATGATCCCGGGGTACTGACTCGGCGGGTGCTGCTGGATATTGGCGAAGCCGATATCCAACGTAATCAGAGCGCGGCTTTCGAGCAGCTGAGCACGAGTCGAACCTGACCAAAACCTACGACTCGTACACCACTCGCCGGGACGCGATCCACCGGCTGACCAGACCGGAGCGCACTTGCGCGCTTATAAGCGCAGCTGCGAACACATGGATTTCGTGATCAAGATCGGCAGAAGGTCGACCTTCTGCGCTTACCGTGCGCTTATAGCGGGCGAGCCAATCTGGGCGGCGACCGCTATCACTCTGATCTGATTGGTGGAAAGGGAGGGACTCGAACCCTCGACCCCGGCATTATGAGTGCCGTGCTCTAACCAGCTGAGCTACCTTTCCACGAAGCGGCGCGCATTGTCCTCAGCCGCGCCCCGGGGTGTCAAACCTTGAACCCGACGTGCATGACGCCTCTCTGCCTGGCTCCCACGGATCATCTATCTCACTGATTCCACTGGCTGAAGAGAGGGGCTCGAACCCTGGACCCGGAACCGTGAGTTGCGCTGGCACAGGAGCCTCCGCGATCCTGCGCCCCGGGCCAGAATCACGGGCGCACGAAGTGCGTCGGTCGATCGCAGCGATGTGAGGGCAGCCTGATGAAGGAGTTGATTGGAGTCGTGGTTTGCCTCGCGCTGCCGATTTGCCCGGCGGTGAGTGCCCAGGCTACTCAGACAACGAAGGACAGGCCGTATTTCCCGTCGGCGGTAAACCAGACAGAGGCCGACGAATATACGCGCTATGAGCTGCTGGCTCCCGAGACCGCCAGCTTCAGGATTTACTACGAGGTGACCGCAACGACTGCGGGGGCGAAGTTTTTTTATAACCCCATTCGCAAGGGTAGTTCTGCCAGTGACGAGAGCGTCTACGACGCAATGCTCGGCACCCCACTGCACTTTGAGGTGGTCAGCGGTGTGGAGGCACGCAAAGACCGCTTGATGCCTGATGCGGATCCTGCGACCAACTACATCAGAGTGACGCTCGCGCGGCCTGTGCCGGAACATGGCGAGAGCCGCATGGTGATCCTCAAGACCTATAAGGATGCGAACAGCTACTACCTGGATGGAAAGACGATCGTCTTCAATCGACCGCTCGGTATCAAGCGCAACAAAATCGTATTGCCCTCCGGATACGAGGCCGTGGGAATGACGGTGCCCTCGCAGATCTTGACGGAGAAGGATGGGCGGATCGCGCTCAGCTTTCTGCATCCCGGGGCGGGCGAGGCGCCGCTCGTGCTGAGGGCAATCAAGGACGCGCAGGTGGGTGCGGCGGCATTGCCAAAGGCCTTGACCACGCAACGCAGCTGGGAGTCACCGTTTGAAGGGCAGACCGAGCAGGAACGGCTGTCCGAGCGGGCCCATCAGGACCGCGAGATTGTCTACTTCCTGCAGCAGCCAGACACTCACGCGTTCAGCCTGTACCACGACTACACGGAAGCGCGTCCCGGGGTGAATGGCTACGCGAATGTAGTTCGCGAGGGCAGCGTGGCCAGTCATCCTTCTGCGCGTGTTCTCGATACCGGAGAAGAGTTGCAGGCGCACGAGATGAGCGGCGCAGAGATGATAGCGTCGAAAATCAATGTGGGCGAAACGGTGGCCCCGACCGCTCGGGTGGTCGTGATTCCGTTCGCGCCGCTGCAGGCGGGGCAGACGTTGCGCTTGCGCATTGCGGAGACCTACACGGCACCGCTGAGCTACCGCCTGGAAGGAGACGAGCTGGTCTTCGATCGTAGCCTGGGACGCCCGCGAAATGCCGTGGTGCTGCCGTCGGGTTGGTACTGCACGTTCAGCGCGGCTCCAGCGCTGGTGAGTCAGCTGCCGGACGGCAGGGTGCGGCTGGACTATTGGGATGATCGGCCCGAGGCGGTGGATGTGCTGCTCAAGGCACGGCGACGCGTCGGCGGGCAGTAGTTCTACGGGCGGGTACATCCCCGCTCAGTGTCAAACATTGAACCTGAAGTGCATGACGTCGCCTTCCTGCACCAGGTATTCCTTGCCCTCCAGGCGCAGCTTGCCGGCCTCGCGCGCACCGGCTTCGCCCCTGCCGGCGAGGTAGTCCGGGAAGGCAATGACTTCGGCGCGGATGAAGCCGCGCTCGAAGTCGGTATGGATTGCCCCCGCCGCCTGCGGCGCGGACGCCCCGAGGCGCACCGTCCAGGCGCGCACCTCCTTGGGACCGGCGGTGAAGAAAGTCTGCAGACCAAGCAGGCGGTAGGCCGCCCGGATCACGCGGTTCAACCCCGGTTCCTCGAGACCCAGGTCGGCGAGGAACTCGCGGCTCTCGGCCTCCTCGAGCTGCGCGATCTCCGCCTCGATGGCCGCGCACACCGCCACCACCACGGCGCCCTCGGCGGCGGCGCGCTGCTCGAGCGCTGCCAGGAACGGATTGTTGTGGAAGCCGTTCTCCGCCACGTTGGCGACGTACATCACCGGCTTTGCCGTGAGCAGCTGCAGCTCGCGCAAATCGCGGCGTTCCTCCTCGGTGAGCGCCAGCGCGCGCGCCGGCTTCACCGCATCCAGCTGCGCCTTGGCGCGTTCGAACAGCGCGCGCCTGCGGATCGCGTCCTGATCGCCGCTCTTGGCCGCCCGCGTGGCGCGATCCAGCCCCTTCTCCAGAGTCGCGAGATCCGCGAGCGCCAGCTCCGTGTCGATGATCTCCATGTCCGATAGCGGATCGATCCTACCTGCAACATGAATGACGTCGCCGCTCTCGAAGCAGCGCACCACGTGGGCGATCGCGTCCACTTCGCGGATGTGCGACAGGAACTGATTGCCGAGGCCCTCGCCCTGCGAGGCGCCGGCGACCAGCCCGGCGATGTCGACGAACTCGACCGTGGTCGGAACGATCTTCTCGGGCCTGGCGATCGCCGCCAGCTGCGCCAGGCGCGGATCGGGCACCGGCACCACGCCGACGTTCGGATCGATGGTACAAAACGGATAGTTCTCGGCCGGGACTTGTGCGCGGGTGAGCGCGTTGAACAGAGTCGACTTGCCGACATTGGGCAGACCAACGATGCCGCAGCGGATGGGCATGAAGAGGACTCGTCTCGTGCTTCAGGAGTTGGCGGGCGCCGTCGGCGCGCCCGGTGCGGATTCGCGGCTGTGCAGACGGTTCATGGCGATCTGCGCGCCTTCGCTGAGCAGCAGCGGCACGATATCCGCGGCCGCCAGCAGCGCCTCGTGGATGAGCTGCGCTTCCGCGGCCGGCGGGCGTCCCAACACGTAATCGAGCACCGCCGCCCGGTCGCCCGGGTGACCGATGCCGATCCGCAACCGCCAGAACGTATCCCCCAGGTGCGCGATCACGTCGCGCATGCCGTTGTGGCCGGCGGCGCCGCCGCCCTGCTTGAGCCGCACCACCCCCGTTGGGAAATCCAGCTCATCGTATGCCACCAGCACCGACTCGACGGGGACCTTGTAGAAAGCCGCGACGCTGCGCACCGGGTCGCCGCTGTGGTTCATGTAGCTCATGGGCTTCAGCAGCCACAGCTCGGTGTCGCCCACGCGCATGCGCGCCAGTTCGGCGCGGTGGCGGGGCTCGCTGCGGAATGTGGCGCCATGTCGGCGCGCGAGCTCGTCGGCGAACTGGAAGCCCGCGTTGTGCCGCGTGCGTGCGTATTCGGTGCCCGGATTACCGAGCCCGACAATCAGCTTGAGCGGCTCACCTGCCATGTCGTTGACTCACACCGCAAACGCCGCCGGCCGCCGCAGGAGCGCCCTGGCTCCCGCGGCGGCCGGTGACGGGTCTGAGCAGTGCCTGTGGTGGCGGCTACTTCTTGCCGCCCTCCTTCCTGGCAGGAGCGGCTTCCTTCTTCTCCCCGCCCTTCTTGGCCTCGCCGGCGGCGGCCGGAGCGCCTGGGGCGGCGGGCGCAGCGCCCGGGGCCGCCGCGGGTGCAGCTCCCGGAGCCCCGGGAGCGCCTGCAACGGCGGGAGCCGCGCCCTCGGCGGGCACGGCGGCGGCGGCCTCTGCGGCAACCGGCTCGGGCTCCTCGGCACGCGGAGCATGGATCGATACGACCGGCGCGTTGCGCTGCGTGAGCTCCGGAATCGACACCCCTGCGGGCAGCGGGATGTCCGCCAGGAACTTGGTGTCGTTGAGGCTCATGTCCGAGAGATCCAGCGCCAGGAATTCCGGCAGGTCCTTCGGCAGGCAGCTGACCTCGACGTCGGCGCGCATGTGCGATACCACGCCGCCCTGGGTCTTGACGCCGGGCGACACGCTCTCTCCGCGGAAGTGGATCGGCAGCCGGATACGGATCGTCTCGTTCTCGACCACGCGCTGCAGATCCACGTGCACGACCACGTTCTTCGCCGGGTGCATCTGCACGTCCTTGATGATGGCTTCCTGGGTGCGCTCGCCGATCTTCAGCCGCACGATCGAGGAGTAGAAGCGCTCGTCGGCGATCATGGTGAGAAGATTCTGCTGGTCGAGAATGAGGGCCTGGGGGTCCTCGCGGGCGCCGTACAGGATGGCGGGGACCTTGCCGGTGTGACGCAGGCGGCGGCTCGCACCCTTGCCTTGCATCTCGCGGACATCCGCGCCGAAGGTGAACGAAATACGCATTACATGTCTCCGCTGGTTGCACAACACTGCCGGTCCGCGACCGGCATCCCAGGAAAAACTTCAGTCGACGTACAGCGAGCTCACCGACTCCTCGTCGCGGATGCGGCGGATGGTTTCCGCGAGCAGCTCCGCCACCGACAGCTGGCGGATACGGCCGGCCCGCTTGGCTTCGGCGCCCAGCGGGATGGTGTCCGTCACGACCAGCTCATCGAGCGCCGACTGCGAGATCTTTTCCACTGCGCCGCCGGACAGCACCGGGTGAGTGATGTAGGCCACCACCTTCAGCGCACCCTCGTCCTTGAGCGCCTGCGCGGCCTGGCACAGCGTGCCGGCCGTGTCGACCATGTCATCGACCAGCATGCAGGTCCTGCCCTCGACCTCGCCGATGATGTTCATCACCTTTGACTCGTTCGGCCGCGGGCGCCGCTTGTCGATGATCGCCAGCTCGGCATCGTCGAGGCGTTTGGCGAAGGCCCGCGCGCGCGCCACGCCGCCCACATCGGGCGACACGACGATCACGTTGCGGTAGGCCTGCTTCCACGCCTCGCCGAGCAACACCGGCGAGGCATACACGTTGTCGACCGGAATGTCGAAAAATCCCTGGATCTGATCCGAGTGCAGATCGACCGTCAGCAGGCGATTCACTCCCGCGCTCGAGATCATGTTGGCGACCAGCTTCGCCGTGATGGCCGAGCGCGTCGCGCGTGGGCGCCGGTCCTGGCGCGAGTAGCCGAAGTACGGCACTACCGCCGTGATCCGAGCGGCGGAGGCGCGGCGGCAGGCGTCCACCATCACCAGCAGCTCCATCAGGCTGTCGTTCGCCGGCGGACAGGTCGACTGCACGATGAACACGTCGCGCCCGCGCACGTTCTCCATCAGCTCGATGTTGACCTCGCCGTCGCTGAAACGACCGACATACGCACGCCCGAGCGAGATCTGCAGGCTGCGCGCAATGTCCTGCGCCAGCGCCGGGTTGGCATTGCCGGCAAACAGAGCCAGTGTCTCGCTGGTACTCATACTCTCTGCGCTGTGTGCAATTTCCACGGCGTGAGCCCCGTGCCCGCGCGCATCCCGCGCCGGCCTCATGAAACTGGCTGGGGTGGAAGGATTCGAACCTCCGAATGGCGGGATCAAAACCCGCTGCCTTACCACTTGGCGACACCCCAGCATCTGTCCGCCCGCGCGGCGAGCTGGCGGGCGCGCATCTTACAGCCGCCTCACGTTTGCCGCCCGTGCTTGAGCAGCTCGTGCACCGGCGAGCTGTTCAGGCCCCGAGCCACGAAGCTCCTCCAGCGATCGGGAACCCGCGCCGCCAGGCGCTCGGCCTCACTGGCACTCCCGCACGCGCTGAACACGCACGAGCCGGTGCCCGTCAGGTGCGCCGGCGCAAACCGCGCCAGCCACTCGAGCGCTTCCGCCACCTGCGGTGAGCCCGAGCGCACCACCGGCTCGCAGTCGTTGCGCCCCCCCGACTCAAAAAAGGCGTGTAGTGTGATGAGGGGCGAATTTCGTGTCAATTCAGGGCTCTGGAACACCTCATGGGTACTCACCGCGACTCCCGGGTGGATGATGACGTACCACCTCGCGGGCAGGGTGACGGGTGTCAGGCGCTCGCCGACCCCCTCGGCCCAGGCTGAGGAACCCTGAACAAAAACAGGCACATCCGCCCCAAGCGGTCTGGCAAGGGCCGCGAGCTCGCTCACCGAGAGCCCGCAGCTCCACAGCTCGTTCAGCCCGAGCAGCGTCGTCGCCGCGTCCGAGCTGCCCCCGCCCAGGCCGCCGCCCAGGGGGATGCGCTTGTGCACCTTGAGGTTTGCCCCGAGGCGCGTGCCGGTGGCGCTCTGCAGCGCCCGGGCCGCCCGCACGGTCAGGTCCGTCTCGCCCGGTACGCCCGGCGGGCCCACCGGCCGCTCGATCTGCCCGTCCTCGCGCACACTGATCGCGACCGTGTCGCACAGGTCGATGAGCTGAAAGAGCGTCTGCAGCTCGTGATAACCGTCCGCGCGACGGCCGATGACGTGCAGAAACAGATTGAGTTTCGCGGGGGCGGGCCAGTGCGTCTGCGGGCGCGGCCCGCTGAGCGGATCGGCCGTCGCGGCTGTCATAACTGCCAGTCATCCACGAGCAGCCGCACACGCACCGCGTCGCGTCGCAGCGTGAGGCGCGCCGGCAGCGACTCACCGCCGACCGCGACGTACAGGCTGTAGTCGATGTGCCAGCCGGCCTGGGTGAGAGCCTGCAGGCGCTGTTGCCGCTCATCGAGCTCCTCGGCGGCGGGCTGCGCGGGGTCGGGCACTCCGAGGATCCAGTAACGCAGACTCGCCAGCGGCGGATCGAACCCGAGACGCGTCGCAAGATCGGCGTGCGCCGCGGCGCTGTCCAGGTGCTGGCCGCGCGCCGTGACTATGGCAAGCTCATTGCCCGATGCGCTGATCTGCACGGCACCTGTTCCGAGCGGGCCCTCGAGCGTCAGCTGCGAGCGCACGCCCTGCTGCTCCCAATGCAGGCTCGCGTTGAAGCCCTCGTGTGCAGTTGCGACCGCCACGCGGCCACCGAGATCGAAGTGCTCGCGCGCCTGCAGCTGCGATCGGCGCACCTCCCATGGGGCCGGCACCGGAAAGAACACGGGCGCGGTGCGGCAGCCGGCCAACACGCACAACAGGACCGCTGCGCCGACGCGCAGCACCCTACTGCGCATCGGGCAGGAACCGTTTGAGCGTAGCCTTGAGCGGTTTTGAATCGGGCTCGCGGGCCAGCGCCGCCGCCCACACCCGGCGCGCCTCGCCGGGCCTGCCGCTTGCCCACAGCGCCTCACCCCAGTGCGCCGCGATCTCGGCGTCGTGGCCGAGGGAGTAGGCGTGCTCGAGAGTGCTGATGGCGCCCTTGGCGTCGCCGGCACGGAAATGCACCCAGCCGAGGCTGTCCAGCGCTGCGGGGTTGTCGGGCATCACGGCGAGCGCGCGGCGGATGAGCCCTTCGGCGTGCGCCAGCTCGAGCCTGTGGTCCGCCAGCGTGTAACCCAGCGCATTCAACAGAGTCGGGTCGTCGGGTCGCTCGCTGAGCATCTGCTCGAGCGCTTCGACCGACTCGTGCACGTGTCCCGCCTGTTCGAGAATCACTGCGCGGTCGTATTCGATCGAGGGGTGTTGCGGATGGCGCTCGAGCGCGGCGGCCAGCAATGCCAGCCCGGTGTCCGATTCGCCGTGCTCGGCCAGCAGCCGCGCCTTGGCGAGCGTCAGGTCGAGCTCATCCTCAGGGTGGTCTGCGGCGTAGTCATCGAGCAGCGCCAGCGCCTCGGCGCGCGCGTTACGATCGAGCAGGAGCGAGGCGGCGCGCGAGCGCGCCGACAGCGCCACCGACGAGTCATAGAGGCGGCGGTAGGCCGCGATCGCTCCCTCCGGATCGCCGTCACGCGCCGCGATATCGGCCAGATACAGCTGCGCCGTCTCGTTGCCCTGGCCGCTCGACAGCAGCTCCGTGAAGCGCTGGCGGGCTTCCTTCAGGTCCCCGGATGCGAACGCCAGCAGCGCCAACCGCCGATCGACCTCCGCGGCCGGCGCGCCGCCGGAGCGCAGATGCTCGAGCTCCTGGTGGGCCTCCTCGTTGCGATCGAGCGAGGCGAGAACCTCCGCAAGCTCGAAGCCGCTGCGCGTTGCATCGTGCGCCTTCGCCTCGCGCGCCGTGGCGACCGCCTGCGGGGCATCGCCGCGCACGACGTAGGCGCGCGCCAGCACCCGCAGGGCGGCAGGATCCTTCGGGTCACGTTGCAGCGCCTGCTGCGCGTACCCTTGCGCGCGCTCACCGTCGTACGCAGCCAGCGCCAGCTCACCCAACAGTGTGAGCGTCTCGGGCGAGCTCGCCGGCGGCTCCAGCGCCCCGCTCATGGCCATCAACACGGCGGGCGCATCGGACTCCTCCAGCAGCAGCGCCGTCAACTCGGTCATGCTCTTCGCCGTACGCTGGGTGGCGCGCGGCGCGGCCGGCGTTGGGTCCGGAGCGGGCACACGGTCGCCGGCAGAGCCGTCTGGCTGGGTTGGCCTGGTGCCCCCGGCGCCTGCCGAATTGGCGTGCTCTTCGGCGCGCCAGTAGTCACGGATGGCGGTGCGTGCCTCGGTGGTGTGATACAGCTTGAGCGCCACGGCCGCGTACAGGGCGTCGGCCTCGCGATCACCCGGCGCCAGTGCGCGCCAGCGGCCCGCCGCAGCCCAGGCGGCGGGCAGATGCTCGCAAGCCATCGCCACCTGCGTGGCGCGGCGGGCAAGCTGAACGTCCGCGGCAACCGTGGCGGCATGCGCGTAGGCTTCGGAGGCCGCCCGGCAGTCGCCGCGCTTCAGGGCTACCTCGGCGATCACGGTGAGGGCGCTGGCATCCCCGCCCGGGGTCGGCGGCGCCGCGGCCCTGCTGGCGGGCCGGACGGCGGCGCATCCGGCAAGCAGCGAGGCCGCCAGGAGCGAGGCGCACAGGACTGGGCTCGAGTTACGCAAGCAGCTGATCATACTCACCGGAGCACTATAGAGCCTCCGCAAGCGGCGCGCATTGCGCAACTTGTCACAAACTGCAGACATCCCGGAGAATGCCGCGCCCCAAGGCACAGCCATGAAGGAATCCATCCGCCAGCGCCTGCAGAAACTGTCCGACCGCTTCGAGGAGGTGGGCCGATTGTTGGCCACCGACGAGGTAGCCGGCGGCTCGCAGCAGTTCCGCGAGCTGTCCATGGAGTACGCGCGCCTGCAGCCGCTGGCGGAGCGCTTTGGCCGCTACCACGGCCTGGAACGCGACCTGGCTGCGGCGCGCGACCTGCAGGCCGATCCGGACGCCGGCATACGCACGCTCGGGGAGGAGGAGGTGGGGCACGTGCGGCGCGAGCTCGAAGCCGCGGAGAGCGAGCTGCGCAGGCTCCTGCTGCCGAAGGATCCGCGCGATGACCGGAACATCTTCCTCGAGGTGCGCGCCGGTACCGGGGGCGATGAGGCGGCGATCTTCGCCGGTGACCTGCACCGCATGTACGCGCGCTACGCGGAAGGCCGGGGATTCGCGGTGGAGGTGCTCAGCGAAAGCCCGGGCGAGCACGGCGGCTACAAGGAGATCATCAGCCGCATCGTCGGCAGGGGTGCGTTCTCGCTGCTGAAGTTCGAATCCGGAACGCACCGCGTGCAACGCGTGCCGGCGACCGAGGCGCAGGGGCGCATTCACACCTCGGCATGCACGGTGGCGATCCTGCCCGAGCTCGATGAGGTCGACGAGGTCGAGATCAACCCGGCCGAGCTGCGCATCGACACCTACCGCTCCTCGGGCGCGGGCGGCCAGCACGTCAACAAGACCGATTCCGCGGTGCGCATCACGCACCTGCCGAGCGGCATCGTGGTGGAATGTCAGGACGAGCGTTCGCAGCACAAGAACCGCTCGCGCGCCATGGCGCTGCTCAAGGCGCGCCTGCTGGCCGCCGAGCAGGAGAAGCAGCAGAGCGCGCAGGCGCACTCGCGGCGCCTGCAGGTCGGGAGCGGCGACCGCTCCGAAAGGATCCGCACCTACAATTTCCCCCAGGGGCGCGTCACCGATCACCGTATCAACCTGACGCTGTACAAACTGCAGCAGGTCATGGACGGTGAGCTCGATGAGCTGATCGGGCCGCTGCAGCAGGAGCACCAGGCCGAGCTGCTGGCAGAGGAAGTATGAGTGAGGCCGCACCGGGTCTGACCGTCGACAGTGTCACCGGCATCGACGTGTCGCTGCCGGTGGCGGGTCCGGGCGCGCGCGCGTACGCCTTCCTGGTCGACTGGCACATCCGCGTGATTCTGGCGCTCGGGTGGTTCGTATGCGGTGCACTCTTTTACAATGGCCGCTTCAACGTCACGCCGCCCCTGATCAGCGATGCTCGCTGGTTCGGCGCGGTCGTCGCACCCGCGCTGACGATCTATTTCCTCTACCACCACGCGGTGGAGCTCGCGATGCGCGGCAGCACGCCGGGTAAGCGCATGGCAGGCGTGCGGATCGTGGCGCGCGATGGCGGCGCGCCCAGCGCCGGTGCGCTCCTCACCCGCAATGTATTCCGCCTGGTCGACAGCCTGCCGCTGTGCTACGGCGTGGGGCTGATCACGGTGGTGCTGACGCGCGACAACCTGCGCATCGGGGACATGGCGGCCGGCACGCTGCTGGTGTTCGAGCAGGCGGAGGCGCGCCTGCCGACCCCCGCCGGTGACGCGCACCGCGCCGGCCGGCTGGACGCGGCCGGCGCGGAGATCGTCGCCGAGCTGCTGGAGCGTTGGTCCGCGCTGCAGCCCGAGGCGCGCGTGCGGCTCGCACGGCAGGTACTGGCGCGCTACGGCAGCGAGTCCGGTGAGTCCGGCGATGATGAGGCCGCCTGGCGCACGCGCCTCGAGCGCCTGGCGCGTCCCCGATAGGGGTAGGTCACGTGAACGGCTCGGCCCGGCAACGCGCTCTTACCGTCAGTCTGCTGCAGCGCGCGGACCTGTGGCGGCAGGCGGACAGGCGCGCCCGCCGCCTCGCCCGCGGGCGCGGCGACGATGCCGCGGACGCCACGCGCCTGGCGGACGACTATCGCCTGCTGGCCCATGATCTGGCGCGTGTGCGCGTGCTCATGCCGGACTCGCGCACCCGCGAGTTCCTGGAAGCCGCCTACGCACGCGCGCACGCGACGCTGCATCACGGCGCCTGGCGCATCGGCAGCGCCGTGTTGACGCTGTTGCGCGAGGAGCTACCGGCGGTGGTGCGCTGGCTGAGTCCCTACATCCTGTGGTCGACGGCGATCTTCGCGCTGGCCGTGATCGGCGGTTACGCGCTGGTATGGCGTTACCCGGAGCTCATCGCGCTGTTCGCCTCCCCCGATCTGATCGCGAGCGTCGAGCGCGGCCAGCTGTGGACGGAGGGGTTGCTGAACATCGTGCCCTCCTCGGTGCTGTCGGTACAGATCCTGGCGAACAACATCGTCGTGAGCCTGTTCGCCTACTGCGCCGGGTTTCTGTTCGGACTGGGCACTCTTTACATCCTCGGTCTGAACGGCCTGATGCTGGGCGCGGTGTTCGCGTTCGTGAGCCTGCATGGGCTGCGCGCGCAGCTGCTGGCGTTCATCGTGGCGCACGGCTGCGTCGAGCTCTCGGTCATGTGTCTGTCGGGCGCCGCGGGGGCCGCGGTGGGCGAAGCGCTCATCCGCCCGGCGCAGGCCGGCCGCATCGAATCGTTCCGCGTGGCGGCGTTGCGCTCGGGCAAGCTGCTGTTCGCCTGTGCGCTGCTGCTGGTGGGTTCGGGGATGCTGGAGGGCTACGTGTCACCCAACCCGCGCTTCGCGCTGTGGGCACGAGTTGCGATCGGTGTCAGTTACTGGCTCGTGATGATCGCGCTGCTGTCCGGCTGGCTGTTTGGCCGGCGCGCCCGCCGGGCGCTGCCTTGACCGCTACACGCGCCGCGAGCGACGCAGCGCTTCGTACTTGGCGAACACTGCCTGCTCGAGCCGCTCTGCCGGCGCCGCCACCACCGGGGCGCCGAGTCGCTGCAGGAGCTGGCGCTGGGCGGCGGCGCGCGCCTCGTGCTCGGCCGCGGCGAGCGCGATCCACGGGTCCAGCCACTCACGCGCCTCGCCCTGAGCGAGCTCTGCGATCTCCCGGCTGTGCACGCCTGCGACCACGACCAGGTGCGGCGGCGCGAGCAACCGTACGGCACGCGAGAGCTGGTCGGCAATGTTGGCGTCGTCGAGGTCCGTGAGCAGCACGATGAGCCCGCGATGCTTGAGAAGCGCGCGTATGCTCACCGCGGCCGCGGTCGGATCCGACTCCGCCGCCTGCACCGACAGCTGCTCCAGCACCCCGCGCAGGCGTGTCACCCCGGCGAGCCCGCGCGCCGGCGCGCAGCTGGCGAGCACGCGCTCGGCGTACACCACCAGTCCGATGCGGTCGTCATGGTGCGTGACGATCTCGGCAAAACGCGCCGCCAGGTTGGCATACAGGCCGAGACGGTCCAGAGCCCCGGCGCGCACACGGCTGAAGCGGCCGGCGTCGATGGCGACCAGGATGTCCAGATGCTGGTCTTCGCTGAACTCCCGGGTGACCAGCGCGCCGGCGCGTGCCGTTGCCTTCCAGTCGATCCTGGCCAGCGGGTCGCCACGCACGTAGCCGCGCAGCTGGTGCAGCTCCGCGCCCGCACCCGCGACACGCCGCGGGCGCGCGCCACCCGCGAGTCCCCGCGGGCGCACCCGGTTGTGCAGCGCATCGGGAGCCACCACCAGGCGTTGCTCAGGATGCGAGGCGCAGGTCCACCACGCGAGCCGCAGCACACCCAGCACGCGCGCCGGCAGCGCCGGCCACACCTGTGGCCCGAGCCGCACCGGCAGCAGCGTCACGCAATCCTGCACCGTGGCGTGCGCCGGCGCGCTCACGCGGCGCACCTGCGCCAGGGGCTCGAAGCCCGCGGGCAGCGCCGGTGCGTATTCGACGGCGAGCGGCCGGGCGGAGGCGTTGGTGAACACGAAGGCGGCTGCGTGCGGCCGCCCGAGAAAGGCGCGCGGCGCGGTGGCGAGGCGCACCGCGACCGGCAGGCGGCGCACGCACCATCCCTCGAGCGCGAGCCCCAGCAGCAACAATCCCGCCGGGATGCGCCACAGATCGGCAAGAGCAGGCTCGCTCGACCAGATCCCGGCGATCGCCATGACCGCGGTCAGCAGCACCAGAACGTAGGCTCGATGGGCGAGATGCACGGGCGAGCGCTCAGCGCGGCACCGGGGTCTCGGACAGCAGACCCTGCACGACGTCGAGGTCGGTGACGCCCTCGAGCGCGGCTTCCGGTGTGAGCACCAGGCGGTGTGCCATCACCGACACGGCCACTTCCTTGATATCGTCGGGGGTCACGAAGTCGCCGCCGCGCAGCCCGGCGGCAATGCGGCCGGCCTTCAGCAGGGCCAGCGCGCCGCGCGTCGACAGGCCGAGCGTCAGGCGCGCGTGCTCGCGCGACGCGTGCGCCAGATCCAGCACGTAGGACAGCAGCGCCCCGGCGACATGAATCTTCTCCACCTCCGCGCGTGCCTCGCCGATCAGCGCTCGCCCCAGCACCGTGATCTGCCCGAGCGCCTCCTGGCCGGCGGCCAGCACGCCGCCGTAGCGCGCGAGGATGTCGGCTTCCGCCTCGCGAGCCGGGTAGTCCATGTCGATGCGCAGCATGAAGCGGTCGAGCTGCGACTCCGGCAGCGGATAGGTGCCCTCGAATTCACGCGGGTTCTGCGTGGCGATCACCAGGAAGTCCGCCGGCAGCTGCCAGGCGGCGCGCTCGACGCTCACCTGCCGCTCCTCCATCGCCTCCAGAAGCGCCGACTGCGTCTTGGGTCCCGCGCGGTTGATTTCATCGACCAGCACCACGTCGGCGAACAGCGGTCCGGGGCGAAACACGAAGGCGCGCTGCGCCTCGTCGAACACGTGCACACCGATGATGTCGCTCGGCATGAGGTCCGCGGTGCCCTGGATGCGCTTGAACTCCCCGCCCAGGGCACAGGCCAGAGCCTTGGCGAGCAGCGTCTTGCCCAGACCCGGCACGCCCTGCACCAGCACGTGGCCGCGGGCGACGAGCGCCACGGTGAGCGCGCGCACCGAGGTGCGCGCCCCGATCACCACCCGCCCCAGCTCACGCACCAGCAGATCTTCAAGCTGTCGGATCGATGCGCTCATGCGGCCAGTTGCCTTTCGGTGCGAACGATGAGGTTATGCAGACGCCTCAAGGGCACGCGCCGGTCCGAATGGGCCTGCGCGCACCAGTCCTTCAGTTGCTGCACGTCCGCGCGCGTGAGGCGCGGATGCTGCTCGAGCCACTGCCACGGCAGGCTCTCGCCTGGCGCCCCACGGTGAGAGCGCGCGGGAAGCCGCCGGCGGAAGTGCTCGAACATGCGGCGCGCCGCGGCGGCCGGGCGCAGCACGCGCGCCAGAAATCCCCCGGTGGCGCGCACCAGCTCCGCCTCCCGCGGCGCCGGCCTGCGCGTCGCCGGCACCCGCAGGCGCGTGCCGCCCAGCACCCATACGAGCCATACCGCCGCCAGCACCCCGATAGTGCCGTACAGGCGCGGGTCGTTGTAGAACTTGGCTGGATCGTAAGCCGCAGCCAGTCCCTGATGTTCATCATCGAACAGCACCGCGCCCTTGGGGCGCACCGTAGCGCCCACGATGTCGGCGAGCAAACGGGCGTTGTCCGCATCCGCCAGCGCGCGGTTGCTGAACAGCGAACCGAAGCCGCTCACGATAAGGGTCCCCGAGCCGGCGGGCCGCATCCATAACACGCCCTCACCCGTCTCGCTCTGGTGCCCGAGGACCAGAACGAAACCATCCCGCGGCAGCCGTACGGTCCAGGCCTGCGGAGGGTAATCCGACCAGGCGAGCGCGCGGCCCACCCCGCGCAGGTACGCATGAGGCCGGTTGGGAACCAGCGTGCCGCGTTGCGGCCGTGCCAGCTGCCGCGAGGCCTCGATCAGGCGCGTTGCCGCGTGCTGCGGGCTCTCTGCGCCGTGCAGGGTCTCGAAGTCCAGACCGGTGAGCTGTTGCAGGTCATTGTGAACGCCGAGTCCGCCCCGAGCCCAAGCGGGGGTGTCCGACAGGGCGGCGAGCACCAGCAGGGTGTTGCCGGCCCTGATCCAGTGGTCCACGGCACGCGCCTCCTGCACCCTGAAAGGCGTTGCCACCGGCACGGTCACGATCAGCAGGTTGCCCGCAGCGGGCAGGTCCCGGCGCTTCGCCAGAGTATCGAAGCGCTCGCGCAGGGAGAGGGTGCGGATGCCTTCGGCCTCGAGCCAGCTCATCGCGCCAGCGAGTCCGTTGCCGTGGCGCTCGATGGTGGTGGGCAGCGCGACGCGACGTGAGTCCAGTCCTGCGCCGCGCACCAGCAGCGCACCGAACAGCAGCAACGCGCCGAGCGCGCATCCGAGTGTGATCAGACGCTCGCGCATGCGCTCACCTTGCGCCCTGCGCAGACCTGACGGGCGCTTCCAGCGCCGCGAGCAACTCGCGTCCACGCGAGAGCGCCGCGGCCAGGGCTTCTCGGGCCGGTTCCCGGCCCGAGAAGCGCACGCGCTCGCACGCCGCGGCCAGCTCGCTCAGCCGCTCGCGATCGGACTCTCCGGGCAGGCGTGCGGCGCGCGTCAGCTCATGCACCGTGAGCGCGCGCGCCGGCGGCAGCCGATCCTGCTCCGCGAGCCGCGCCGCGATGAGCTCCAGCAACAGAGCTGGCCGCCGGTACGGGCTCGCATGCTCCAGGTCCTGGAGCGTGACCCCTGTCGCCTGGCGGGCGGCGGTGCGCGCCCTGCGCGGCGCTGCGTGCCAACCCGTCAGTACGCCGGCGACGCGCAGCTCATTCACGACCACGGCACCGGCCAGCACCATCACGAGTACCAGCGCCCCCCAGACGATGCCCTCCAGGACAGCCTGCGACACTGCGGAGTCTGCGACCATGCGCCGCAACCATCCCGGGTCTGCGCGCTGCGGCGGCGGCGCGAGCGCTTCACGCAGCCACTGCCGCAAGCGCACCCACCAGCCCGCGCGCGGCCGATCCGGTTGGAGCGTCGCGAGCACCGCGGCGACCCGCGCCACCCGCGGTGCGCGCCCCTGCGGAGCGGAGGCCAGTTCGCGGGTGAGCAGCGTGCGCAGCTCCGTGAGCCCCTCGGCCGAGAGCAGGTTTTCGGGCTGGTTCCAGTCGCGCGGCAGCCAGGCCGCCCACGGACTCTGCATCAGGCTCGGCGTGAGGTCCGGGCAGCGCGCGGCAATGCGCTGATAGCCCACGTCGAGACCACGATCCAGCTGCGCGAGGCACACATCGATTGCCCCGAGCGCATCGCGCGCGGTCGCGCCCGGCCACCCGGCGGCTGCAAAGACGAGCGCCAGGAGCCAGCGGCTCATGTCTATCGGGCGGGGGCCGCGAGGCGCTGTGCGAGGTCGGCGCCCTCCCGGCGCACCGCAACGTCGCCCAGGACGGCGAGGACCAGCGCACTGTAGAACGGCGTGATGACAGCCCCCAGCAGCGTGACTACCACGGCCGATGTTGCGGTAATCACAGCGACATCCCCGTGCGCGAGCAGCAACGCAATCACCGCCCCGATCACGCCCGAGAGCACGTACAGGACGATGATCAACGCGATGCCCACCGCGTAGATGACACTCAGGCGCCAGAAATGACCCGAGGTGAGTTGCCAGCTGTGACTCATGCTGACCACCGGACCGCGATCGGTGAGCAGGTACACCGGGACGGCGCAGACCCAGCGGATCAGGGCCCACGAGGCAGGAATCAGCGCCAGTACGCACAGGCCGACGATCGTCAAGATGACGGCGGGTGACGGGGGAGTCGACAAGCCAATACTCATGAGGAATGCGACCAGGAACACCGGGATGAAGGTCGCCACAACCGCCAGCGTCATCAGGATCGCGATCAGCAAGACACCGGCAACCCGCCGTGCGCCGGTCGAGAGCTCGGTACCGGTCGCCGCGGGATGGCCCGTCGCGAGCGCATACTGACGCAGCAGCACGGCGTTGGTCAGTGTCGTGACGGCGAATGTGGCCACGATCAACAGAATCCACCACAGTGGATCGTGAGTCTGCCGAGCGCGCAGCGTCGTCGGCACTACGGGATGCCCGGTGGCGAGGTCGTAGAAGGTTGTAAGGTGGCCGACCATCACGCCGAGGAATGAGTACGGGAGACACTTCAGCAGCGTGGCACTGAAGATCCGGAAAGCCGAATCCAGAATCTCCCCGACGGACTGCGGCCGCGGGGGCGGGTACAGTATGTTTGGCATTGCGCCATCTTACCGGGGCGCAGCGAAGTTGCGCGTATGAGGGCGAATTTGACCGTGGCGGAGCTGCTGGCCGAGGGCGTGCGCCGGCTGCGCGCCGCGCCCGCCGGCACGGAAGCTGCGGCAACCGCGGAGCTGGACGCGCAGCTGCTGCTCGCGCACGTCATGGCGGTCGCGCGCGCGCGCCTGAAATCGCATCCGGAAGAGCTTGCCGACCCCTCGCACACCCAACACTACCGGCGTCTGCTCGCGCGGCGTGCGGCCGGCGAGCCTCTGGCCTACCTCACCGGCTCCCGGGACTTCTGGTCACTCACCCTGAAAGTGACCCCGGCGGTACTGATCCCGCGCCCGGAAACCGAGCTGCTGGTGGAACGCGCGCTGGCGCTGCGCACCGCAGCCGCGGGTCGCGTGGCAGACCTGGGCACCGGCTGCGGCGCGGTCGCACTCGCACTCGCCAGCGAGCGTCCACGCTGGCAGGTGGTCGCGACCGATGCCTGCGCGGACGCGCTCGCCATCGCTCGCGCCAATGCGGCGGGGCTGGGGCTCGGCCGGGTTGAGTTGCGGCAGGGCGACTGGTACCAGCCGCTGCGGGGCGAGCGCTTCGATCTGCTGGTGAGCAACCCGCCTTACGTCGCACAGGACGATCCGGCCCTCGAGACTGCCTCCCTCAGGCACGAACCGCCACGGGCGCTCACGCCCGGCCTGGACGCGCTCGAGTGCCTGCGTACCCTGGCGCGCGGCGCGCCACGGCACCTTGCGCCCGGGGGCTGGCTGCTGCTCGAGCACGGCGCCACCCAGGGCGCGGATGTGCGGCGTGAGCTTGTCGAGGCGGGCTTCGCTCACGTACGCTCGCACCGCGATCTGGCCGGCCACGAGCGCATGACGGAAGGACAGCGATGATCAGATTTGAAACCTCACACGGCGAGTTCCTGGTGGAACTGTTCCCCAAGGAGGCGCCGGTCACGGTCGAGAATTTCCTGCGCTACGTCGATGACGGCCATTTCGACGGCACCATCTTTCACCGCATCGTGCCGGGCTTCGTCATCCAGGGCGGCGGACTGACGGCGGACTTCGCCAGCAAGAAGACGCGCGCACCGATCAGCAACGAGGCCCGCAACGGGCTGAAGAACACCCGCGGCAGCCTGTCCATGGCCCGCACCAGCGACATCAACAGCGCCACCTCGCAGTTCTTCGTGAACCTCGCAGACAACGCCTTCCTCGATCACGGGCCGCGCGACTACGGCTATGCGGTCTTTGGCCGCGTCACCCAGGGCATGGAGGTCATCGACAGGATTGCGCGCGTGAGCAGGGGTAAGCGCAAGGGCTATGAGGATGCCCCGCTCGAGGATGTCATGATCGTGTCCGCCCGTCGCGCGCAGCCGGCTACCCACCCCGCGAAATCGCGCTTGCCGTGACTGGCGAACGCGCGCGCAGCCCGGGGTGGCAGCGCGGCAGCGTCGCCGGGCGGCTGCTGAAGTGGCTCGTGGTCGCGTTGCTCGGGTGGCTGCTGCTGACCGGCGTACCGGTGCTGCTGTTGCGCTGGCTGCATCCGCTGACCAGTGCGTTCATGCTGGAAGCGGCTGCCCAGGCCTGGGCAGCGCAGGAGCGCGCCTATCACACCGACTTCCAGTGGGTGAGTCTCGAGCAGATCTCGCCCTACGCGGCCAGCGCGGTGATCGCCTCCGAGGACCAGCAATTCCCGTTCCACGCCGGCTTCGACTTCGATTCCATCCGCGAGGCGGTGCGCGCCAGCGAGCGCGGCAAGCGCCTGCGCGGCGCGAGCACGATCTCACAGCAGGTGGCGAAGAACCTGTTCCTGTGGCCCGCGCACAGCTTGGTGCGCAAGGCCCTGGAGGCCTATTTTACCGTGCTGATCGAGGCGTTGTGGCCCAAGGAACGGATTCTCGAGATGTATCTGAACGTGGCGCAGTTCGGTGACGGTATCTACGGCGTGCAGGCCGCGGCACAGCACTTCTGGCACAAGAGCGCGCGGCGCCTGAGCTCCTACGAGGCCGCGCTGCTGGCCGCCGTGCTGCCGAACCCGCTGCGGTTGCGCGTCGAGCGGCCTTCCCGCTACGTGCTGGCGCGGCGCGACTGGATTCTCGGCCAGATGCGCGGCCTGGGCGGCCCCGGGTACCTGCGCGCGCTGGAGAGCGAGCGGCGCACGGCGCGCTGAAGACGGGCCCCTGCTGCCCCCGCTCGCGCCGCCGCGCCTCTTCAGGACGATTTCACGCGGCATTTTCCTGCGGTAGCATCGGGGTATGGAGCGCGAACTCACCGCAACGCACTGGCGCGGCTATGCCCAGCAGCAGTTTCCGCAGGCCGCCTGGAGCGTGGACGGCGACGTGCTGCGCGCCATCGCGTCGGGTCCCCGGGTCGACCTGATCAGCCGCGAGAGTTTTCGCGACTTCGTGCTGTACTTCGACTGGCGGCTGCCGCGCGGCGGCAGCTCGGCGGTCGCATACCGCGTGAGCGAGGAGATCGGGCCCGCCGCGCACACGGGACCCGCCCTGCAGCTGCTGGATGACGAGCACCATCAGGACGGCGCAGACGCCCTGACCTCCTGTGGGGCCCTCTACGGACTCATGGCGCCGTGGCACGATCAGCGCAGCAGCGCCAATGCCTACCACAGCGCGCGCATCGTGGTGAACGGTGCGCTGGTGGAGTACTGGATCGACGAGCGTCAGGTGCTGGGCTGCGACCTCGCGAGCGAGGAGCTCGCGCAGCGCATCGCGCGCAGCCGCTTCCGCGACTTTGCGCAGTTCGGCCAGCTGCGCGAGGGTCACATCGTGCTGCAGCACCGCGGCACGGAAGCCTGGTTCCGGCGGCTGCGCATCGAGCTGTCGTGACGGATGGGGTGTGAGGACGCGCGCCCTCACGGCTCGTAACCGAGATTGGGTGCCAGCCAGCGCTGCGCTTCTGCCGGCGTCAGCCCCTTGCGGCGCGCGTAGTCCTCGAGCTGCTCACGGTCGATCTTGCCGACCGCGAAGTAGCGCGCCTGCGGGTGGGCGATGTACCAGCCACTCACCGCCGCGGTCGGGTACATGGCGTAGGACTCGGTGAGGCGGATGCCGGCGCTGCGCTCGACGTCGAGCAGGCTCCAGAGCTTGGCCTTCTCGGTGTGATCCGGGCACGCCGGGTAGCCGGGCGCCGGGCGGATGCCGCGATACTCCTCGCGCAGCAGTTGCTCGTTGGTGAGCGTCTCCGCGGCGGCGTAGCCCCACAGCTCGCGCCGCACCCGCTCGTGGAAATGCTCGGCGGCGGCTTCCGCCAGGCGATCGGCGAGGGCCTTGAGCATGATGCTCGAGTAATCATCGTGCGCGCGCGCGAAGCGCGCCAGGTGCTCTTCGATCCCGAAGCCGGCAGTGACGGCGAACGCGCCGAAGTAGTCGCGCACCCCGCTTGGCCGAGGCGCCACGTAGTCCGCCAGACACTCGTGCGGCTGGCCGTCGGGCTTGCCCTTCTGCTGGCGCAGGAAATTGAGCCGCGTCAGCAGCTCATCGCGCGCTTCGCTGCGATAGATCTCCACGTCATCGCCGACGGAGTTGGCCGCGAACAGGCCCACCACGGCGCGCACGCTCAGCCAGCGCTCCGCGATGAGCGTCTTGAGCATGCGGCGCGCGTCGGCGTACAGGTTGCTGGCCGCCTCACCGACCACCGCATCGCTCAGAATGTCGGGGAATCTCCCGGCGAACTCCCAGGCGTTGAAGAACGGCATCCAGTCGATGTAGCCGAGCAGCTCGCTCAACGGATAGTCCGCGAAGCGCTGCACACCCGGCACGCGCGGCGGCGGCGGCGCATACCCCGCCCAGTCGAGGGGGCGGCGGTTGGCGCGCGCCGCGGCCAGCGAGGCTTGCGGAACCTTGAGCTTCTTGGCGGCATGCTGCTCGCGGCGGCGCTCGTGCTCCTCGCTCACCTTGGCGATGAAGGCGGCGCGCTGCGCCGGCGCACTCAGCTTCCGGCACACGCCCACCGAGCGCGACGCGTCCTTCACGTACACCACGCCGGCCGCGTACTGCGGCGCTATCTTCACCGCGGTGTGCGCCGGCGAAGTGGTGGCGCCGCCGATCAGCAGCGGCACCTGGAAGCTCTGCCGCTGCATCTCCGCGGCCACGTGCACCATCTCCTCCAGCGAGGGTGTGATCAGTCCCGACAGGCCGATGAAGTCGGCGCGCTCGCGCCGCGCAGTCTCGAGAATCTTCTCGCACGGCACCATGACGCCGAGGTCGATGACCTCGAAGTTGTTACATTGCAGCACCACGCCGACGATGTTCTTGCCGATGTCGTGCACATCGCCTTTGACGGTGGCCACGACGATGCGGCCGTTGCAGCGCTGCGCACCGGCGTCCTTGCTCTGTTCGATGAACGGCACCAGGTGCGCCACCGCGCGCTTCATGACGCGCGCGCTCTTGACCACCTGCGGCAGGAACATCTTGCCGCTGCCGAACAGATCACCCACCACGTTCATGCCGTCCATGAGCGGCCCTTCGATGACCTCGAGCGGCCGCTCGAAAGACAGGCGCGCCGCTTCGGTGTCCGCGATGATGTAGTCATCGATGCCCTTGATGAGGGCGTGCTCGAGGCGCTTGGCCACCGGCAGCTCGCGCCACTGCAGATCCTCCTCGCGACGCGCGCCGCCCTCGCCCTTGAAGCGCGCCGCGACCTCCAGCAGCCGCTCGGTGGCGTCCGAGCGCCGGTTGAGAATCACGTCCTCGCACGCCGCTCGCAGCTGCGGCTGGATCTGCTCGTAGACGCCCAGCTGTCCGGCATTCACGATCCCCAGGTCCATGCCCGCGGCGATGGCGTGATAGAGGAACACCGAGTGCATCGCCTCGCGCACCGCGTCGTTACCGCGGAATGAGAACGACACGTTGCTCACACCGCCGCTCACCAGCGCGTGCGGCAGCTCGCTCTTGATCCGGCGCGTAGCCTCGATGAACGCCAGCGCGTAGCCGTTGTGTTCCTCGATGCCGGTGGCGACCGCGAAGATGTTGGGATCGAAGATGATGTCCTCGGGCGGAAAGCCGAGGCGTCCGGTCAGAAGGCCATAGGCGCGCGCGCAGACCTCCAGGCGGCGCTCGATGCTATCGGCCTGACCGTGCTCGTCGAAGGCCATGACCACTGCCGCCGCCCCGTGGCGGCGCAGCGTGCGGGCGTGCTCGAGGAACACCTGCTCGCCCTCCTTCAGGCTGATCGAGTTGACGACCGGCTTGCCCTGCACGCACTTGAGCCCGGCCTCGATCACCGACCATTTCGAGGAGTCGATCATCACCGGCACACGGGCGATGTCCGGCTCCGCCGCCACCAGGTTCAGGAAGCGCACCATGGCGGCCTGTGAGTCCAGCATGCCCTCGTCCATGTTGACGTCGATGACCTGGGCGCCGCTTACGACCTGCTGGCGCGCCACCTCGAGGGCGGCGCCGTAGTCGCCCGCCTCGATCAGCTTGCGGAATTTCGCCGAGCCGGTGACGTTGGTGCGTTCGCCGACGTTCACGAACAGGCTGTCGTCATCGATGTTGAGTGGCTCGAGTCCAGCCAGCCGGCACTTCACCGGTACTGCCGCCAGCCGCCGCGGCGCGCGACCCTGGAGGCCGGCGTGCAGCAGCCGGATGTGCTCGGGCGTGGTGCCGCAGCACCCGCCCACCACGTTCACCAGGCCCGACTCGCCATACTCGCGCAGAATATCGGCGGTCTCGGCCGGCCCCTCGTCGTACTCGCCGAAGGCATTGGGAAGGCCGGCGTTGGGATACGCGCACACGTAGGTATCGGCGGCGGCGGCGAGCTCCTCGACGTAGGGCCGCAGCTGCCGGCCCCCGAGCGCGCAGTTGAGGCCGACGAACAGCGGCTGCGCATGGCGGATCGAGTTCCAGAACGCCTCGGTCGTCTGCCCCGACAGCAGCCTTCCCGATGCGTCGGTGATCGTGCCCGAGAGCGCGAGCGGCAGGGTGATCCCGGTCTCGTCGAACAGCGTGAAGGCCGCGTAAATCGCCGCCTTGGCGTTCAAGGTATCGAACACGGTCTCGATCAGCAGCAGGTCGACGCCGCCGAGCAGCAGCCCGCGCGCCGCTTCCAGGTAGGCGGCCACCAGCTCATCGAAGCTGACGCTGCGATGGCCCGGATCGTTGACGTCGGGCGACATCGAGCTCATGCGGTTGGTGGGTCCGAGCGCGCCGGCGACGAAGCGCGCTTCGCCGGCGCGCTGCGCGAACTCGTCGGCCGCGGCGCGGGCGAGGCGTGCCGCGCGGTAGTTCAGCTCCGGCACGAGCGCGCCAGTCGCGTAGTCCGCCTGTGAGATGGCATTCGAATTGAAGGTGTTGGTCTCGATGATGTCGGCACCGGCGGCGAGATAGGCGCGGTGGATGTCGGTGATGATCTGCGGGCGGGTGAGCGTGAGAATGTCGTTGTTGCCCCGGAGGTCGCGGCCGTGCTCGCGCAGCCGCTCGCCCCTGAAGCCGCGCTCATCGAGCTTGTGCCCCTGGATCATCGTGCCCATGGCGCCGTCGAGCAGCACGATGCGCTCCCCGAGGAGGCGCTTGAGACGCTCGACGCGCGTGCGACGCTCGGTCTCATCGGGCGGCTCGAGCGCGTAGGGCGTCGCGACCGCGCGCGCCGCCGCGGGCAGCTCCCGCGCGGCCTCGCGATCGGCGCGCACCTGAGCTGGCGGCGGGTGCGTGGCGTGCCGGCAGGCGCTCACCCCAAGGCTTCCTGGCGTGCGGCGCCCGCCGCGCGCGCCACGGGGCGCAGCCCGAGCGCGTGACAGATCGCGTAGGTGAGTGCCGCGCGATTGAGGGTGTAGAAGTGAAAATCGCGCACGCCGTGGCGCCTCAGCGCCTCGACCTGCTCGATCGCAACGCTGGCGGCGAGCAGACGGCAGGTGTCCTGATCGTCATCGAGGCCGGCAAAGCGCTCGTGCAGCCAGCGGGGAATGCTCGCGCCGCAGCGTTCGGCAAAGCGCCGCACCTGCGGGAAGCGGGTGATGGGCAGAATGCCCGGCACCAGGGGCGCGTGCACGCCGGCGGCCGCGAGAGCGTCGCGAAAGCGCAGGAAAACGCTCGTGTCGTAGAAGAACTGGGTGATGGCGCGGGTCGCACCGGCGTCGATCTTGCGCTTGAGGTTGGCCAGATCCTCCGCCGCCGAGCGCGCCTCCGGATGCACCTCCGGGTAGGCCGCGACCGAGATGTCGAACGGCGCGAGCGCGGCGAGGGCTGCGACCAGCTCCACCGCGTAGCGAAAATCCGCGGCGTGCGGCCGATGTGAGCTCTGGCCCTGCGGGGGATCGCCACGCAGCGCGACCAGGTGGCGGATGCCTTGGCTCCAGTAGCCGCGCGCGATCGCCAGGATCTCGCCGCGCGAGGCGCCGATGCAGGTGAGGTGCGGTGCGCCGGTGAGCGCCGTGTCGCGCTGGATGCGCGTCACGAGCTCGTGAGTGCGCTCGCGCGTGGAGCCGTCCGCGCCGTAGGTTACCGAAACGAAGCGCGGTCCCAGGGGCGCCAGGCGCTCGATGGAGTCCCACAGGATCGCCGCCATCGCCGCATCCGCCGGCGGGAAGAATTCGAATGACACGCGAATCGGCGGCTCCACCGAACGCGCACTCACGCTCCAGCCCCCGCCGTGCCGCCGACCCGCCCGGGGGCTGCGGCTGCAGGCCGCGCGACGGCCGCGAGCACGTGCTCGCCGTCGGCTTCCACGGGACTCAGGCGCTCGCACCTGAGGCCGGCATCGCCCAGCAGGCGGCGCAGCCGCGCGAGCGGATGCTCCACGATGCGCTCGCGCGACCTCTCGAGCGATTCATAACGCTCGAATACCCACAGCCGTCCGTTTGGGGTGAGCACGCGCCGCGCCTGTTCCAGCAGGCGCGCCAGCGTGTCCCCGCTCGCGAAGGTGTCCAGCAGCACCGCATCGAATGCCTCGCCGGCGCGCGCCAGATCCGCATCACTGAGGACCTCGGGGCTCGTGGCGCGCAGCACCCGGCAGCTGAAGTCCCGCCGCTGCGCGAATGCGCGTGCGCTTTGCGCCGCCCGCCGCGAGTGCGCGATGGCGGTGCAGCGCCGGCTGGCGCGCGCTGCGCTCTCGAGCAGTTCGGGGTGGCTGACCCCGAACACCAGCACCGCCTCGAGCGGGGCGCTCAGTCCCCCGGCGGCCACCAGCTCGGCGAGGGCCCGGCCGAGACGTGACTCCGCGCCGTGCGCGAGCGTCTGGGTCTCGGGCGCGGCGCCGGCGCGTGCACTGTTGCGGTCGCGAACCAGCATCGGATCGCCGCGGTCGAGCTGCGCGAGCAGGCCGCGCACGAAGCTCGCGGCCTCGGCGCCGTCGGTGAGGCGGTAATTGACCCATTGTCCGTGTCGCACCCGCACCAGCAGCCCCGCCTCGCAGAGGATTCTCAGATGCCGCGACACGCGCGGCTCGCTGTGCCTCAGCGCCTGCGCCAGATCTGAGACGCTGCATGCACCGTCGGCACACAGCGCAAGCAGGCGTAGCCGGGTGGGCTCGCCGGCCGCCCGCAACCATCCCACCAGGATCGGAGCAGCCGTCGAGCTCATTCAATGATTGTACAATTCTTTAATTAACTTGCCACCCACAAGCTGAGAATCTCTGCCGAGCCGACAATTGTTCTTCCAGCGAGTTAATTAGCCTTTTAGATCGTGCTAATGAATCACTTGAGAGCCATCTGGCGGGTCTTCGGCGAACAATGCCTCCACGTCCGCTGCATCGAAGCGGTACGGGCGGTGGCAGAACTCGCAGGTCACCGTCACGGCCCCCTGCTCCTGGAGCACGCCGCGCACCTCCTCGGCGCCGAGCCCCCGCAGGAGCCCCGCAACCCGGCCCTGACTGCAGCGGCATTCGAATCGCACCGGTGAGCCGCGAAACAGCCGCAGGTCGTGCTCGGTAAAGCGCTGTGCCAGCAGCTGTTCGGCCGAGCACTGCAGCAATTGCGCCGGGGTCACTGCCTCGATACCACGCTGCGCGCCCTCCCAGACCGCCGCGATCTCCTCCGGGTCACCCGCATCCCCATCGGGCAGCTTCTGCACCAGCATGCCGGCACCGCAGGCATGGTCCGCCGCGAGCAGCACGCGCGTCGGCAGCTGCTCCGAGGAGGCGAAGTACGCTTCCAGCGACTCGCCGAGCGAAGTGCCCGCAAGCGGCACGACCCCCTGGTAGCGCATGCTCTTCTCCTCCGCCTCGATCGTCACCGTGATGCGGCCCTCGGTGCCGACGAGGCGCCGGAAGATCGCGCCGCGCCGGCTGTCGCCGGACAATCCGCCCAGCGCAACGCCGGCGCAACGCGCTACGGCTCGCACTCGGAAATCATGGGCACACTGCGCCACCAGCAGGCCCACCGCACCGTTGCCCTGCAACTGGAAGGTGAGCGTGCCGCGGAACTTGAGGGTCGCGGCCAGGAGCACCGAGGCGGCCACCGCCTGGCCGAGCAGCTCGCTCACGACCGGTGGGTAATCGGCATGTGCGCGCAGCTCGCGCCAGGCGCCCTCGAGGCGCACCCAGTGGCCGCGCACCGGCTGCTTCTCGAATATGAAGCGACGCACCTGGTCGCTGCTCGGGACAGTGTGCGGGTCCATCTTGCTAAGCGAGCTTTGCGCGCAGCAGCTCGTTCAGCTGCGCCGGGTTGGCCTTGCCGGCGGTCGCCTTCATGACCTGACCTACGAAGAATCCGAACAGCTTGTCCTTGCCCGCGCGGTACTCGGCGAGCTGAGCGGGATTGCGGGCCATCACCTCATCGATCACGCGCTCGATGGCGGCGGTATCGGTGATCTGCCGCAAGCCCTGCGCGTCGATCACCGCATCCGCGCTCGCGCCTTCCGACCACATGGTCTCGAACACCTCCTTGGCGATCTTGCCGGAAATGGTCTGGTCGCAGATGCGGCGCAGCAGCCCCGCCAGGCGCGCCGCCGGGAGCCTGCCGGAACCGACCTCGAGATTCTCCTTGTTCAGGGCCGCGGCGAGCTCTCCCATGACCCAGTTGGCCGCCAGCTTTGGCTCGCGCGGCAGCTCGCGCACGACATCTTCATAGTACGCGGCGAGCTCGCGGCTGCCCGTGAGCACGCCCGCATCGTAAGCCGACAGTCCGTACTGCGAGGCAAAGCGCGCGGCTTTCTGGTCCGGCAGCTCCGGCAAGGTGGCGCGCACCTGCTCGATGAACGCCTGGTCGAGCACCACCGGCAGCAGGTCCGGATCGGGGAAGTAACGGTAGTCGTTCGCTTCCTCCTTGGAGCGCATGGAGCGCGTCTCGCCCCGGTCCGGATCGTACAGGCGCGTCTCCTGCACTACCGCACCTCCGGACTCCAGGATCTCGATCTGACGGGCGACCTCGTAGTTGATGGCGCGCTCGACGAAGCGGAAGGAATTGAGATTCTTGATCTCCGCGCGCGTACCGAGCTGCTGCGCGCCGCTGCGGCGCACCGAAACGTTGGCGTCGCAGCGGAACGAGCCTTCCTGCATGTTGCCGTCGCAGATCTCCAGATAGCGCACCAGGGTGTGCACCTTCTTCATGTAGGCGACGGCCTCCTTCGCCGAGCGCAGGTGCGGCTCGGAGACGATCTCCACCAGCGGGGTGCCGGCGCGGTTCAGGTCGATACCGGTCACCCCCGGCAGGCCCTCATGCAGCGACTTGCCGGCGTCCTCCTCGAGGTGCGCGCGGGTGATCCCGATGCGCTTGACCTCACCGTCGTCGAGCACGATGTCGAGCGCGCCCGCGGCGACGATCGGCTGCTCGTACTGGCTGATCTGATAGCCTTTCGGCAGATCCGGGTAGAAGTAATTCTTGCGCGCGAACACGGAAGTGCCGGCGATGCGCGCGTTGATCGCCAGCCCGAGCTTCACGGCCATGCGCACCGCTTCCGCGTTCAGCACCGGCAGCACACCCGGGTACCCGAGGTCCACCAGGCTCGCCTGGGCGTTGGGCGGGGCGCCGTACGCGGTGGCGGAGCCGGAGAAGATCTTCGAGCGGGTGGCGAGCTGGGCGTGGATCTCCAGCCCGATGACCGTTTCCCAGGCGCTCATGCGTAGCCCTGCGGCACGCGCGTGTGCCAGTCGGTGACGCGCTGAAACGCGTGCGCCGCGCTCAGCACCCGCGCTTCGCTGAAGTGCGGGCCCACGATCTGCAGGCCCACCGGCAAGCCCTGCACGAAACCGCACGGAATCGACACCGCGGGCAGCCCGGCCAGATTCGCGCCGATGGTGTAGATGTCGTTCAGGTACATGGTAATGGGGTCCGAGGTCTTGGCGCCGATCGCAAAGGCCGGCGTCGGCGTCGTCGGTCCCATGAGCACGTCCACGCTGGCGAAGGCGCGCGTGAAGTCGGCGTTGATGAGCTGGCGCACGCGCTGCGCCTTCAGGTAATACGCATCGTAGTAACCGGCCGACAGCACGTAAGTGCCGGTCATGATGCGCCGCTTCACCTCGGCCCCGAAACCCTCGCCGCGCGAGCGGCTGTACAGATCCCTGAGATCGCGCGGCTTCTCGCAGCGATACCCGAAGCGCACGCCATCGAAACGCGCCAGGTTCGAGGAGCATTCCGCCGGCGCCACCACGTAGTACGCCGGCACCGAGAGCGGCAGGTTCGGCAGACTCACCTCGGTCAGGCGCGCGCCGAGCTGCTCGTAGACCTTCAGCGCCTCGCGCACGCGCTGCTCGTTGTGCGCATCCAGTCCCTGGTCGAAGAACTCCCTGAGCAGTCCCACCTTCAGGCCCGCGAGCGGCTGCTCGAGGGCGGCGACGTAGTCAGGGACCGGTGTGTCGACGCTGGTGGAATCGTTGGCATCGAACCCGGCCATCTCGCGCAGCACCAGTGCGGCGTCGGCGGCGGTTGCCGTCAGCACCCCGCCCTGGTCGAGACTCGAGGCGAACGCGATCATCCCGTAGCGCGACACGCGCCCGTAGGTGGGCTTGATCCCGGTGATGCCGCACAGAGCCGCGGGCTGGCGGATCGAGCCGCCGGTGTCGGTCGCGGTCGCACCCGGGACGAGGCGCGCGGCGACCGCGGCGGCGGAGCCGCCCGAGGAGCCGCCGGGCACGAGCTGCGGGTTCCAGGGATTGCGCACCGGTCCGTAGAAGCTCGTCTCGCTGGAGGAGCCCATCGCGAACTCGTCCATGTTGGTCTTGCCCAGCATGACGGCGCCGGCGGCCTTGAGTCTCGCCACCACCGTGGCGTCGTAGGGCGAGACGAAGTTATCCAGCATGCGCGAACCGCAGGTGGTGCGTACCCCCTGGGTGCAGAAGATGTCCTTGTGGGCGATCGGCACGCCGGTGAGTGCGCCGGCGCTGCCCGCGGCGAGTGCCCGATCCGCGGCGGCCGCATCGCTGAGCGCCTGCTCGCGAGTCACCGAGATGAACGCGTTGAGCGTGGCCTGGCTCGCATCGATCCGCGCGAGCAACGCGCGCACCAGCTCCACGCTCGAGAACTTCCTGGCGCGCAGGCCCGCGGCCAGCTGTGTCAGCGTGTCGGTGTGCCAACCGCTCACGCCCGCCTCACTCGATGACCTTGGGAACGAGGTACAGGCCGGCGGCGACCTGGGGCGCGTTCGCCTGATACTGCTCGTGGCGGTCCTGCTCGCTCACCACGTCCGGCCGCAGACGCTGCGACAGGCCCGCAAGCGGATGCGACATCGGGGCGACGTCGGTAGTCTGGGCGCGATCCAGGGCGCCGACGAAGTCGAGGATCCGCGACAGGCTGTCCTGGTACACCGGGACCTCGGAGGAGGTGAGATCGAGCCGCGCCAGGGTGGCGATGCTCGCGATCTGTTCGCGTGTGAGGGCCATGGGAGGTTCGCGGCGCGCGTGGCGAAGTGAGAAAACCAACGCAAAATCATACATGTTGCCTTGCTCAATGTCCCCTCGGTTGCTAGATTACGCGCCACTTTCGGCCTCGCCCGCCGCTCACTCCCGGTCGCTGCATGTTCAAACGCCTGCGCGGTTATTTTTCGAGCGATCTGTCGATCGATCTGGGTACGGCGAACACCCTGATCTATGTGCGCGACAAGGGCATTGTGCTCAACGAGCCCTCGGTGGTCGCGGTGCAGGACGAGCCCGGGCGCAGCGGCAAGGTGATCGTGGCGGTCGGCTCCGAGGCCAAGGCCATGCTCGGGCGCACGCCCGGGCACATCACGGCCGTGCGTCCCATGAAGGACGGCGTGATCGCCGACTTCACCTACACCGAGAAGATGCTGCAGCACTTCATCAACAAGGTGCACGGCAACCGTACGCTCAAGCCCTCTCCAAGGGTGCTGGTGTGCGTGCCGTTCGGTTCGACGCAGGTGGAGCGGCGCGCCATCCGCGAGTCGGCCGAAGGCGCGGGCGCGCGCAACGTGGCGATCGTGAGCGAGCCGATGGCCGCGGCGGTGGGCGCGGGACTGCCGGTGCACGAGGCGCGCGGCTCGATGGTGCTCGACATCGGCGGCGGCACCTCCGAGGTGGCCGTACTGTCGCTCAATGGCGTGGTGTACGCCAACTCCGCACGCATCGGCGGCGATCGCTTCGACGAGGCGATCATGAACTACGTGCGCCGCAACTACGGCATCCTCATCGGCGAGGCGACCTCCGAGCGCATCAAGATCGAGATCGGCTCGGCCTATCCCGGGCAGCAGGTGCGCGAGCTCTCGGTCAAGGGCCGCAACCTCTCCGAAGGCGTGCCGCGCAGCTTCACGCTCAATAGCAACGAGATTCTGGAGGCGCTGCAGGAGCCGCTGCAGAACATCGTAAGCGCGGTGAAGCAAGCGCTCGAGCAGACTCCTCCGGAACTGGGCGCGGACGTCGCCGAGCGTGGCATCGTGCTCACGGGCGGCGGCGCGCTGCTGCGCGACATCGACAAGCTGCTCACCGAGGAAACGGGGCTCCCGGTCGTGGTGGCGGACGACCCCCTGACCTGTGTGGCGCGCGGTGGCGGGCGCATTCTCGAGCTGATGGACGAGCTGGGCCCCGGTCACTTCGGTCTTGAGTAGCGCAGGCAGCGCGCGAGCCTGAGTGGCCGCCTTCGGGACACCAGCCGGCAGACCGTGGCAGGGGCGGGGCGGCTCTGCCGGCTTTCGCTTTACCCTGTATGCGGCGGTAGCCGTCGTGGTCATGTACCTCGATCAGCGCCAGCACTACCTCGAGCAGCTGCGCTACCTGCTGCAAGCCGCCGCTTACCCCATCCAGCTCGCGGTGAACTCCCCGCCCGCAGCCTGGCGCTGGATCGGGCAGAGCTTCGAGAGCCGCGAGCGGCTGCAGGCCGAGAATGCGCGCCTGCGCGCGGCGCAGCGCGACCTCGAGTTGCGCTCGATGCGCTACGAGGCCCTGGCGCGCGAGAACGGCGAGCTGCGCGGACTGCGTGCAGCCCTGCCACCGGTCGCCGACCGCTGGCTCGCGGCGGAGATCGTCAGCATCCAGCTGAGCAGCCTCAGGCAGCGCCTGCTCATCGACCGCGGGGCGGTCAACGGGGTCTTCAAGGCACAGGCGGTGCTCGATGACCGGGGACTGATCGGCCAGACGACGCACGTGGGTCCCTGGAGCGCCGAAGTCATCCTGATCACCGACCCGGAGCACGCCGTTCCGGTGCGCATCGAGCGCACGGGGCTGCGCACCATCGCCGTCGGCGCAGGCGACGCCACCTCACTCGCGCTGCCCTATCTGCCGGCCAATGCGGACATCAAGAGCGGCGATCTGCTGGTGACCTCGGGGCTCGGTGGCGTGTTTCCGGAGGGCTATCCGGTGGCGCGCGTCACCGCGGTGCACCGCGACGCCGTGCAGCCGCTGGCTCAGGTGCGGGCCGAGCCGCTCGCGCACGTCGACACCGACAGCGAGGTCATGCTGGTATGGTTCCGCGCCGACCGCCCAATGGCCCCCACGCCCGCGGGCAAGTCCCTGGTTGAGCTCAAGAGCGGCATCCCTTCCCTGCAACCGCAGGCGGTCCTACCGCGACCGCAGCCCACAGCGCCAGGGCCGCCGGCTGCCACCCCGCAGCCCGCCCGGGCGCGACCCCCGGCGGCTGTGCCGCGCAGGCAGCCCGCCGAATCACAGGCTACCGAGCCCCAGGCTACCGAACCGGCTGCCGCACCCAAGGCCGCCGCGCCCAAGGCTGCCACACCGCAGCCGGCCCCCGCTACGCCGGAGCCGGCCACACCGCAGCCGGGCACGCCGGAGCCCTCCAAGCAGCAGCCCCCCACGCCGCAGCCGGATGCTTCGCAGGCGAAGGAACAGCCGTGAGCGCGCCGAGCGGAGGCCGCATAGTCTTCACGGCGTTCGTGGCACTCGTGCTCACCGTGCTGCCGCTGCCGCCATGGCTCGACGTCCTGCGACCGGTGTTCCTGGTGCTCGCGGTGCTGTACTGGTCGGTGAACGCGCCACGAACCGGCGACATCGCGCTGGGGTTCTTCGCCGGCTTCGCGCTCGATGTGTTCCAGGGGCCGGTGCTGGGGCAGCACGCGCTGGCGCTCTCGCTGGTCACGTACATCGCCGTGCGTGAGCACCAGCGTATCCGCTCCAAGCCCGCGTTCCAGCAGGCGCTGATCGTGTTCGCCGCGCTCGCCGTTTACGAGTTCGTGCTGTTCGCGATCGACGGCTGGAGCGGCCACCCGGTCATCAGTGCGCTGCGCTGGGTCCACACCGTGACCGGTGCACTGCTGTGGCCGCCCGTCGCCGCCATACTGGCCTACGGCTCGCGCGGGCACGCGTGAGCGGAACTATCCTTGGCTGAGGGTCTCTGAGGGGTTCCACCATGCCGGCGGTGCGTATCAAGGATCACTGGCGGGAACAGCGCCTCTTCGATCAGCGCGCCCTGGCGTGCGCCGCGATCATGGCGGTGGCGATCGTCGGCCTGATCGTGCGGCTGTTCGTGCTGCAGGTGTTCCGCCACGAATACTACGCGGACCTCTCCCAGGGTAACCGGGTGCGCAACGAGCCGATCCCGGCGGCGCGCGGGCTGATCCTCGACCGCCACGGCGAGGTGATCGCGGGCAACCAGCCCGCCTACCAGCTGGAGCTGGTGCCCGAGGAAGTGCCGGACCTGCAGCAGACCCTCGCGCGCCTGGTGCAGTTCGATCTCATCCGTGCCGAGGACGTCGATGAGCTCGAGCGCACCATCGACTCGAGCCGCAGCTTCGACAGCGTGCCGATCCGCCTGCGCATGTCGGACGAGGACATCGCGCGTTTCGCCGTGCGACGGTTCGAGTTTCCGGGCCTGGATATCAAGACCCGCCAGACCCGCTGGTACCCCAATGGCGAGCTGGCGGTGCACGCGCTCGGCTACGTGGGCGCCATCAGCGAGCAGGATCTGAAGCACATCGACCGCGCCGCCTACGCCGGCACCTCCCTCATCGGCAAGCTCGGTGTCGAGAGCGCCTACGAGCCGCAGCTGCATGGCACCAACGGCTTTCGCGAGGTGCTGGTCAACGCGCTGGGACGCTCGGTGGAGCGCCAGGGCGCGTTCGTCCCCAACCTGCGCACCAAGGCGCCGGGAGCCGGCGAGGATCTGCTGCTGTCGATCGACCTGAAGGTGCAGCGCACCGCCGAGGCCGCCCTCGCCGGGCATCGAGGCGCGGTCGTGGCGCTCGATCCGAACAACGGCGACGTGATCGCGCTCGTCAGCCTGCCGGGCTTCGATCCCACCATGTTCGGCCGCGGCATCACCGCGCGCGAGTACGGCATCCTGCAAAACGACATCGACCGTCCGCTGTTCAACCGCGCGCTGCGCGGAACCTATCCGCCGGGCTCGACCGTGAAGCCGGTGATCGCACTCGCCGGGCTCACCTATCGCGTGGTGGACCCGCTGGCGCACCGCTACTGCGCCGGCTCGTTCCATCTGCCCGGCAGCTCCTTCATCTACCGTGAATACCACAACGAGCATCACGGCGCGGTCGATCTCGACGATGCCATCGCGCGCTCGTGCGATGTCTACTTCTACGGCCTCGCCAACGAGATCGGGGTCGACCGCATGTCCACGTTTATGGAACCGTTCGGCTTTGGCAAGCCGACCGGCATCGACATCGGCGGCGAGAAGGCCGGGCTCCTGCCCTCGCGCGCGTGGAAGAAGGAGGCGTTCTCGCGTCCGCAGGACCGCGTGTGGTTCCCTGGCGAGACGGTGAGCTTCGGCATCGGGCAGGGGTACCTTACCGTCACGCCGATCGAGCTGGCGCACTATGCCAGCATCCTCGCGACGCGCGGCAAGATCTGGAGGCCGCGCGTGCTCGCGGCCTACCGCGATCCGCGCACCGGGGAGCTGCATCGCATCGCCCCGCTGTCGGACGGCGAGGTGCCCGGCGTCGCGCCCGAAGACTGGCAGCGCGTGGTGCACGGCATGATCGGGGTCGTCACGCGCGGCACGGCCGCCGCGATTGGCGCGCATGCCGCCTACAGCTTTGCCGGCAAGACCGGCACCGCCCAGGTGTTCACGGTAGCGCGCACCGAGAAGTACAACGCCAAGCTGATCAACGAGCGGCTGCGCGATCATTCCTGGTTCATCGCCTTCGCGCCCGCCGATCAGCCGCGCATCGCGCTCGCGGTGCTGGAGGAGAACGGCGGGGCGGGCGCGAGCGCCGCGGCGCCCATCGCCCGCAAGGTGCTGGACGCCTATCTGCTCGGCGCGGACGGCAAGCTCAAGCCACAGACATGATCTACGAGGACGTCAGCTCCGGCTCACGCACGCGCCGCACGCTCTTCGGCGCCGCACGGGTGCTCTCGGCGCTGAAGATCGACGGTCCGCTGATGGTGGGACTCGGGCTCATCTGTGCCTACGGGCTCATCGTGCTGTACAGCGCCTCCGGCCAGAGCATCGCCACGATAGTGCGCACGGCGCTGCGGCTGCTGCTCGGCACCATCGCCATGCTGGTGCTGGCACGCGTGAATCCGAACTTCCTGCGCCGCTCCACCCCGTGGCTGTACGCGGCGGGGTGCGTGCTGCTCATGCTCGTCGTCACGATCGGCCATGTCGGCATGGGCGCGCGCCGCTGGCTGAATTTCGGACTGTTCCGCTTCCAGCCCTCGGAGCTGATGAAGCTCGCAGTCCCGATGATGTGCGCCTGGTACTTGCACGAGCGGCCGCTGCCGCCGGGCTGGGCGCCATTGGGCGCACTCAGCGTGCTGATCCTGGTGCCGGTGGGGCTGGTGGCCATCCAGCCCGACGTGGGCACGGCCGCGCTCATCGCGCTCGCCGGCATGCTGGTCATCGTCCTCGCCGGCCTGCGGGTGCGCGTGATGGTGGCGTTGCTGGTGCTCGCGGCCCTGGCGGCCTGGTTCGGCTGGAGCTTCATGCACGACTACCAGCGCAAGCGCGTGCTCATGTTTCTGAACCCACAGGCCGATCCACTCGGCGCCGGCTACCACATCATCCAGTCACAGATCGCGATCGGCTCGGGCGGCGTGTTCGGCAAGGGCTGGATGAACGGCAGCCAGGCGCAGCTCGAATTCCTCCCCGAGCGCTCCACCGACTTCATCTTCGCCGTCATCGGCGAGGAGTTCGGCCTGCTCGGCCTGCTGTTGTTGCTGTTGCTGTACTTGTTCGTCGTGGGCCGCGCCATCTATCTCGCCACCCAGACCCAGGATACCTTCGCGCGCCTGCTGGCCGGCAGTCTCGCGCTCACGTTGTTCGTGTACGTGTTCATCAACGCGGGCATGGTCACGGGACTGCTGCCGGTGGTCGGTGTGCCGCTGCCCCTGGTGAGCTATGGGGGCAGCTCGGTCGTGACGCTCCTCGCCGGCTTCGGTATTCTCATGGCGCTGTACTCACGGCGTAAGCTCGTCGGGTCGTAGTCGAACACGTGGCCTTCAACAAGTGCCGTTACTTCCTGCTCGCCGCGCTCGCCTGCGCTCCGGCGGGCGCCCAGCCGGACGAGGCGGTCGCGGGTGGCTTCGACCTGCAGCGTCCCGAAATCATCGAATTCGTCAACGACGTGGTGAGCCGCGACGGCCTCAACCGCAAGGACGTGCGCGCCGTGCTGAAGGAAGCGCAGCCGCAGCCGAGGATCATCGAGACCATGAACCGCCCCATCGAGAAGGTGGCGCCCTGGTGGGAATATCGCGACCGTTTCCTCACCCGCGATCGCATCGGCGACGGGGTGCGCTTCTGGCTCGATCACAAGAACGCGCTCGAGCAGGTCTCCGCCGAGTACCAGGTGCCGTGTGAATACCTGGTGGCAATCCTCGGCGTCGAGACGCACTACGGGCGCAATACCGGCCCCTACCGCGCACTGGACGCACTCGCAACGCTGGCGTTCGACTATCCGCCGCGTCAGAAGTTCTTCCGTGGCGAGCTCGAGGAATTCCTGCTGCTGGCGAAGGAAAACAAGCTCGACCCGCGCACCGTCCCCGGCTCCTACGCCGGCGCCCTCGGCGTGCCACAGTTCATGCCCTCACAATATCGGCGCTATGCGGTGGCTGCCAGCTCCGACCGGCCGCGCGACCTGTGGGGTGACTGGGACGAGATCTTCGCGAGCGTGGCGAATTATCTGCGCGAGCACGGCTGGGTGGCTGGCGGGCCGGTGCTGGCGGAGACCCGGCTCGAGCCCGACCCGAGTTTCCAGATCGAGCCGCACAATCTGGAGCTCAACGAGACCGTCGAGAGCCTCGCCGCGCACGGCGTGAAGGTCGAGATGAGCGTACCGGCCGACACTCCGGTGGTGCTGATCTCGGCCGAGCAGCGCGATGGCCCGGCCTACCGGGTCGGATTCCATAATTTCTACGTGCTCACGCGCTACAACGCCAGCGCGCGCTACGCCATGGCGGTGCACGAGCTGGCCCAGGCGGTCGCGCAGCGCGTGCACGACGCCGCGCCGTGAGCGCCGCACAGCGCCTCCCGGCGCCGCTCGCGGCGGCGAGCGCCGCCGCACTGTGCATTCTGCTGACGGGGTGCGCGATCAGCGCGCGCCGCGCGCCGCAGCCTGCGCAGCGCCTGCCCCCGCCGGCGGCCGTGCCGCCGCCGCCGGTGGGCGTCGAATCGATCCCCGATGCCGTGCCGCGCCTGGAGCCGCGCAGCGCCCACGGCAATCCGCCGTTCTACGACGTGTTGGGCCGGCGCTACTTCGTGCTCGCCGCCGCCGACGGCTACCTGGAACGCGGCGTGGCCTCCTGGTACGGCCCGACCTTCCACGGGGGCAACACCTCGAGCGGCGAGCCCTACGACATGTACGGCATGAGCGCGGCTCACAGGACCCTGCCGCTGCCGACCTATGCGCGCGTCACCAATCTGCGCAACGGCAGAAGCGTCGTGGTGCGCATCAACGACCGCGGCCCGTTCGTCGCCAACCGCCTCATCGATCTGTCCTACACGGCGGCCGCAAAGCTCGACATGATCCGCGAAGGGACCACACTCGTGGAGGTGCGGGCGCTGACGCCGGGCGCGCCCGATGAGCTGACGCGCAGCGCGCAGTCACCGCCACCCTCACTGTATGTGCAGGCGGGCGCGTTCGCCGATGCACACAACGCGCAGCACCTGCTCGAGCGGCTGCACGCCGCGGGACTGGCCAGCGCCTTCATCCTCTCGCCCCTGGAAGGCAGATCACGCCTGTACCGCGTGCGACTCGGGCCCGTGAGCGGCGTCGCGGAATTCGACTCACTCGCCGCGCGCCTCGCAGCGCTCGGCATCCGCGACGCCCGACTGGCCCTCGACTGAAGCGCGCGCGCCGCCCTGGCGCGCCGCACGCCAGCGGCGCTTGAGCGCGTCGCGCTTGGGTTAAGATCCGCACCCGTGGTCCGCTCATCGTTCACCGTCCTCGCCTGGGTCGCGCTGGCGCTCGCCGCCGCGACGCCGCCGGCGCAGGCCGCGGCCCCGATACCCGCACCGCCCGAGGTCAACGCGCGCTCCTATCTGCTGGTCGATCACTTCAGCGGCCGCGTGCTGGCCGAGAGGCACGCCGACGAGCGCGCCGAGCCTGCGAGCCTCACCAAGCTGATGACGGCGTACGTGGTCTTCAAGGCGCTCGCGGAAGGCCGGCTGAAACTCACCGACATGGTCACCATCAGCGAGCACGCCTGGCGCACGGGGGGCTCGCGCAGTTTCGTGCAGGTCGGCACGCAGATCCCGGCCGACATTCTCGTCAAGGGCATGATCGTGCAGTCCGGGAACGACGCCAGCATCGCGCTCGCCGAGAAGGTCGGCGGCACCGAGGCCGCCTTCGCGCAGATGATGAACGAGTACGCCCGGCGCCTCGGCATGCGATCGAGCCACTTCGAGAACGCCGACGGCCTACCCTCCCCCAATCACTACACCACGGCGCGCGACACGGTGACGCTCGCCGATGCGCTCATCCGCGAGTTTCCGCAGTTCTATCCGCTGTTCAGCCTGCGCGAATTCATGTGGAACAACATCCGCCAGGACAACCGCAACGGCCTGCTCGGCAAGGATCCGTCGGTCGACGGGCTCAAGACCGGGCACACCGACAGCGCCGGCTTCTGCCTCGCGACCTCCGCCAACCGCAACGGCATGCGGCTGGTGTCGGTGGTTCTGGGTGCCCCGAGCGTCAGGGCGCGCGAGGACGCCAGCGCCGCCCTGCTGAACTACGGCTACACCTTTTACGAGACCGTGCGCGTCAAGGCGGCGCGCGAGACGGTGCTGAAGCCGCGCGTCTACAAGTCGGCGAGCGAGTTCGCCGCGGTCGGCGTGCCGTACGATGTCTACGCGACCGTCGGCCGCGGGCAGGGCGCGGGGCTGCGCACCAGTGCGCGCTTGAGCGGCGAGCCGCTGATTGCACCGCTCACCGCCGGCAAGCCCGTGGGCGAGCTGACCGTGGCGGACGCCACGGGCGAGGTGATCGCGCGCGCACCGCTCACCGCCTTGGCGCCGGTACCAGCGGGCGGGCTGTGGACGCGCGCGCTGGACAGCGTGGCATTGTGGTTCCATTGAGCCCTTAGAGCGCATGGCCGAGCCCCTGCCCCTGTGCTACCTGAACGGCGCATACCTGCCGCTCACCGAGGCGCGTATCTCCCCGCTCGATCGCGGCTTCCTGTACGCGGACGCCGTCTACGAGCTCATGCCGGTATACGGCGGGCGAGCGTTCCGCTTCGCCGCCCACGCCGAGCGCCTCACGCGCAGCCTCGCCGGCATCGGCATGGCGGATCCGCACACGCGCGAGGAGTGGCGCGCGATCCTCGGCACGCTGATCGAGCGCAACGGTGGCGGCGACTGTTACGTGTACTGGCAGGTGACCCGCGGCGCACAGCACGGCCGCTCCCACGCGCCGCTGCCGCAGATCCCGCGCACCGTATTCGCGTTCTGCGCGCCCCTGCCGGTGAACGGCCCCGAGATCCTCGAGCGCGGCGTCGCGTGCGTGACCGCCGACGACAGCCGCTGGGCGCGTTGCGACATCAAATCGACCGCCCTGCTGGCGAACGTGCTGCTGCGCCAGCTGTCGGTGGACGCGGGAGCGTCCGAGACCATCCTGCTGCGCGACGGCGAGCTCACCGAAGCCTCCGCCTCCGCCGTGCACGTGGTGCTCGGCGGCGAGCTGCTGATGCCGCCGCACTCGCGCCGCATTCTGCCGGGCACCACGCGCGGGGTGGTGGAGGAGCTGGCGGCGCGCGCCGCCCTGCACAGCCGCGTCCTGCCGATCAGCGAGGCGCAGCTGCGCTGCGCCGATGAGGTGTGGATCTCGGCCGCCACGCGCGAGGTGCAGCCGGTGACCGCTCTCGACGGTCACCCCGTCGGCAGCGGCAGGCCCGGCCCGCTGTGGCGGCGCGTATACCAGGTACTGCAGGACTACAAGCGCGAGCTCGCCGGCACCCCGTGGTGAGGGGCCGCCGAGGCCGCCGTAACACGCCGCGCCTGTAACCTGTTTGTCACCCGCCCGTTACCGGGTGGACACTGACGATCCGGTCACGCCCCCGGTAGCATCGCCGGAATGTCCATCACTCTAGACCAGGTCACCAAGCACTACGCCGGCGCGCCGGTGGTCAACGACGTCTCGCTCGACATCGGTGACGGGGAGTTTTTCGTGCTGCTGGGCCCCAGCGGCAGCGGCAAGAGCACGCTGCTGCGCGCCATCGCCGGTCTATCCGGTGTCGACCATGGCCGCATCGCACTGCACGGCCGCGACGTCACGCACGTCGCCGCCCGCAAGCGCGGCGTGGGGCTGGTGTTCCAGAACTACGCGTTGTTCCGCCATATGACGGTGGCAGAGAACATCGAGTTCGCGCTGCGCGTGCGGCACATGCGCGCCGGGGCGCGCCGGCAGCGTCGCCAGGAGCTGCTGCGCCTGGTGGCGCTCGAGGGCATGGATCAGCGGCTGCCGGCGCAACTCTCCGGCGGCCAGCAGCAGCGCGTGGCGGTGGCGCGTGCGCTGGCGCACAAGCCCGAGGTGCTGCTGCTCGATGAGCCCTTCGGCGCCCTGGACGCCAAGATCCGCGAGGAGCTGCGCCGCACCATCCGCCAGGTGCAGCGCGAGCTCGGGATCACGACCGTGCTCGTGACCCACGACCAGGAGGAAGCCTTCGCGATGGCGGACCGCATCGGGGTCATGAATCTCGGGCGGCTCCTGGAGATGGGTGCGCCGCACGACCTGTACTCGCGCCCGGCCACCCGTTTCGTGGCCACCTTCCTCGGCGCGGCCAACCTGATCCTGGCGCGGCGCACGCCCGATGGCATCCAGATGGGCGCCAACACGGTGGCTGCCGCCGAGCGCTCGGCGGACGTCGACGAGCGCGAGGTGGTCGCAGTCGTGCGCCCGGAGGAAGTGGAGGTTGCCGCGTCGCGCGAGGCCCTGAGCTCCGGCTACCTCGCGCGCGGGGTGGTGGCCGAGGTGGTGTTCACGGGGGCGCTCGAGAGCCTGCGCGTGCGCCTCGAGAATGGTGTGCAGGCCCCGCTGCTCGCGCAGCCGGACGGCGCTGCCGGCGCGTCGCTCCTGGTGACGCGCACGCAGCACGAGCAGCGCGGCTTCGAGATCCACCCCGGTCAGGACGTCGCCATCGGCGTGCGCCGCGTGCACGTTCTGCCTACACCGCTGTCGAGCTTCACCGCCTGTGCCGCGAGCCCCGCGCTCGCAGATGCGCTCAGCCGGCAGCCGCTGCTCGCGGAGCTGGCCGTGCGCATGAAGACGCGCATCGCCATGCGCGCCGAGCCGCAGCTGGGCGTGCCGGAGGCGGCGTGCGCGGCGGACGGCCCGTTCGTGGGCACCACCGCGCTCGCTTCGCAAGCGGACTGCGCGCACCGGGCCGAGTGGCTGTTGCGGCGCGGCGCGCAGGACCTGCTGGTGCTGCCGGAACATGCGGCGGTACCGCAGCGCGTGCTGATTCACTGGATGGGTGAAGGCTCGCGCAGTGCCACGCTGGCGGTGTCGGCGAGCGTGCTGCGCCACCTGTCCGCCGAAGCCGTCTACGTGGGTATCTTCCCCCAGCAGAGCGCCCGCGTGCGCGCGCAGCACGGCATGCGCGACCTGCTCGATGCGCGTTCGGAGGCGCAGCTGGCCCACGGCCTGGAGATGCGCACCGAGCTGCGCTTCGGCGACGTCGCGCAGGAGCTGGCGCTGCGGCTGGCGGAGGCTCCCGCACAGATGCTGATCGTGGGCGTCACGGAGCTCACACGCTTCGCCGAGCGCTTCCGCGGACTGCTCGACGGCGGGCAGTGGCCGATGCTGATCGTGTACCGCGGTTCGCCATGAGCTTCCGCCAGCCCAGCGTGCTGCCCGGGTTCGGCCTGACTTTCGGCTTCACCACGTTCTTCCTCAGCGCCATCGTGCTGCTGCCACTTGCCGCGCTGGCGCTGGCCGCCGCCTCCCTGCACTGGAGCGACTTCGTGCACGTGGTCTTGAGTCCGCGGGCGCTCGGCTCCTACCGCCTGTCCTTCGGCGCCTCGTTCCTCGCCGCGGCGATCAATCTGGTGTTCGGCCTCATCATCGCCTGGACGCTGGTGCGCTACGAATTCCCGGGCAGAGGGCTCATCGACGCGCTCATCGACATGCCCTTCGCGCTGCCCACGGCGGTCTCAGGTATCGCGCTCACCACGGTGTTTGCGCACAACGGCTGGATCGGGCGCTACCTGGAGCCCTGGGGCGTGAAAGTCGCGTACACCTGGGTGGGCGTGACCCTCGCGCTGACCCTGATCAGCATGCCGTTCGCGGTGCGCGCCGTGCAGCCGGCGCTGCTGGAGGTGCAGCGTGATCTGGAGGAGGCGGCGGAGACCCTGGGTGCGGGCCGTATCTACGTCTTCCGCCGCATCATCCTGCCGGCGGTGCTGCCCGCGCTCCTGACCGGCTTCACGCTGGCGTTCGCGCGCGCCCTCGGGGAGTACGGCTCGGTCATTTTCATCGCCGGCAACCTGCCGATGAAGACCGAGATCACCCCGCTCCTCATCGTCATCCATCTCGAGGAGTTCGACTACCACGGCGCCGCGGCCCTGGGGGTGGTGATGCTCGGCATCTCCTTCGTCGTGCTGCTCGCCATCAACCTGCTGCAGGCGTGGGGGCGCCGCCGGCACGTCAGGGCGGCTCACTGATGGGCGCAGCGCTCCCCTCCGCCCTCGCCGGCGACGCCACGCGACCCGGGCAGCACACCTGGCTGCACTCCCTGGTGCGCTGGCTGTTCATCGCGGTGTCCCTCACGTTCCTGGCGGCGGTGCTGCTCGCGCCGCTCGCGACCGTGTTCGTCATGGCGCTCGAGCGGGGGCTGCAGGCCTACCTGCACAGCTTCGCCGACCCGGATACCGCAGCGGCCGTGCGCCTGACGCTCACCACGGCGCTGGTGGTGGTGCCGATCAACACCCTGTTCGGACTCGCCGCCGCCTGGGCCATCGCCAAGTTCGAGTTCCGCGGCAAGAGCATCCTCATCACGCTGATCGACCTGCCGCTGGCGATCTCGCCGGTGATCTCCGGCATGATCTTCGTGCTGCTGTTCGGCCTGCACGGCTGGTTCGGCGTGTGGCTGCGCGAGCACGACCTCAGCATCATCTTCGCGCTGCCGGGCATCATGCTGGCCACCATGTTCGTGACCTTCCCGTACGTGGCGCGCGAGCTGATCCCGCTCATGCAGCAGCTGGGTAACGACGAGGAAGAAGCCGCCATCACGCTCGGGGCGGGTGGCTGGATGACCTTCTTTCACGTGACGCTGCCGAAGATACGCTGGGGCCTGCTGTACGGTATGGTGCTGTGCAACGCGCGCGCCATGGGCGAGTTCGGCGCGGTGTCGGTGGTGTCCGGACACATCCGCGGCCTGACCAACACCATGCCGCTGCACATCGAGATCCTCTACAACGAATATAACTTCGTCGGCGCGTTCGCCGTCGCCTCGCTCCTCACCCTGCTCGCGGCCCTGACGCTCGTGGTCAAGACCCTGGTCGAGCGCACCGGTTACCGGCGCCGCTGACGCCCATGCGCGCGCGCCTGGCACACCTGTGGAGCTCGCTGTGGCCGGACCCGGCCACGACCAGCCTCGGCTGGTGGCTGGTGGCGATCCATCTGGGCCTGGTGCTGCTGGTGGGCGGCGGCATTTCCTGGTACGCGAGCGGCATGCTGCGCGACCTGGCGGACGAGCAGGGCAAGGCGCGCGTGCAGCTCGCGGCCACGACCGCGCGCGAAGACCTGCGGCGCATGGGCGAGGACGCGCTCGCCACCGCGCGCGCGCTCGCCGAGCGACCGACGCTGCAGCGCCTGACGGCCGAAGGACAGAGCGACGCGCTGCCGCCGTTCCTGCATCGCGCGTGCGAGGCGGGTGGCGTGGATGGCTGCGCGGTGCTCTCCGGCGAGAGCGCGCTCGCCGTCTCGGGCCCGGCGCTCGACTGGCAGCAGATACTCACCGCGAGCGCCGAGCAGAGCGCGACTTTCATGGCGCTGTCCGCGACCGAGCGCGTGCCGCTGCTCGGCGCCCGCGCCGCGCTCGGTCAGGCGGGCATGCACGTGTACGTGGTGCGGCGCCTGGACAGCAAGCTGGCGCGGGCGCTCAGCGGCCAGGTGGGGGCGGAGATCAGGCTCATCGACTACCGCGCCTACACCAGCGGCCCGGTGACCACGTTCACGCCGCTGTACGCCGCGGCGCTCGCCGACGGACACTCCGCGGTGCAGCGCATCGACGCGCAGGACGTGTATGCCTGCGCCGTGCCGGTGTTCGCCTCCAGCGGCGAGGCGATCGCGCTCATCGAGGCGCTGCTGCCGACCAGCGCGGTCGACGCGCCCACCCGTCACCTGGTGCACAAGCTCCTGGTGACCGCGCTGATCCTGGGCCTGCTCGCGGTGTTCGCCGGTTTGATCCTGGGCGAGCTGGTCGCCGGCCCGGTGCGCGCGCTGACCGCCGCGGCCACCCGTCTCGGCGCGGGGGACTTCTCCGCCTCGATTCCGCCGGGCGGGGCTGCGGAGGTCGGCGCCCTGGCGCGCACCATGGAAACCATGCGGCGCAACCTCATCGATCTCACCACGACGCTGCGGCGGCGCGAAGCCGAGGCCCAGGCGGTGCTCAGCGGCATCGTCGAAGGGGTGTACGCGGTCGACAGGAACCGGATCATCCGTTACCTCAATCCGCAGGCAGCGCGACTGCTGGGTGTTACGCCAAGCCAAGCGGTGGGCCGTTTCTGCGGCGACGTCCTGCAGCCGCGTAACGAGGACGGCCGGCGTCCCTGCGATTTCCGCTGCCCGATCCTGCAGGCGCGCACTGCCGGCAGTGCCAAGGCCGTCGAGCGCCTCGGTGTGGAGCCGGGCGAGCCGCGCACCGCGGTGATCACCAGCTCCGCCCAGGTGGAGGACCTGCAGGTACAGGTGATCCGCGACGAAACCGAGCTCGAGGCGGTTCGCCGGGCGCGCGACTCGGTGCTCGCCAACATCTCGCACGAGTTCCGCACACCGCTCGCCGCACAGCTGGCGTCGATCGAGCTGCTGCTCGCGGGTCTGGAGCGGCTGCCGGCGGCGCAGCAGAAGGAGCTGGTGAGCTCGCTGGAGCGTGGCACGCTGCGTCTGACACAGCTCATCGACAACCTGCTCGAGAGCGTACGCATCGAGTCGGGACAGCTCGGCATCCGCCAGCAGAGCGTGGCGCTCGCCGAGGTGGTGGAGGAGGCGCGCGCCCTGGTGCGCCCGCTCCTGGCGCAGCGGCGCCAGACCCTCGCGGTCAGCCTGCCCGAGGATCTGCCGCTGGTGGCCGGCGACAAGCCGCGTCTCACCCAGGTGTTCGTCAACCTGCTCGCCAACGCCAACAAATTCGCGCCCGAGGACAGCACCGTGCGCATCGGCGCCGAGGCGCGAGCGGGTCAGGTGCTCGCCTGGGTGGAGGATGAAGGTCCGGGACCGGCGGCGAGCGACGGCGAGGCGCTGTTCGCGCGCTTTCGGCGCGGCGGCGGCGCGGAACCGGAGGCGGCGGGGCTCGGACTCGGTCTGTGGCTCGTGAAGTCGATCATCGACCGGCATTCGGGCAGCGTCGCCTTCGAGCGCACCGCCGCCGGCCGCACTCGCTTCACCCTGACCCTGCCGGCGGAGAAGGGCGCATGAAAGTCCTGGTGGCGGACGATGACGGGGATCTGCGCGATCTCATTGGCTTCACCCTGACGCAATCGGGTTATCTCGTCCTCAAGGCGGGCGACGGACCCTCCGCCGTGCGTCGCTTCGAGGAGGAGTCCCCGGACCTGGTGGTGCTCGACATCAACATGCCGGGCCTGTCCGGTTTTCAGGTCTGCGAGGCGATCCGCAAGCGCTCGCGCATCCCGGTGATGATGCTGACCGTGCGCGGCGAGGAGGAGGATCTGGTGCGCGCGCTGGAGCTCGGCGCCGATGACTACCTCACCAAGCCGTTCAGCCCGCGCACGCTGCTCGCGCGCGTCAAGGCGCTGCTGCGCCGGGCGGGAATGGAAAATACCGCCCCGCTGGCCGCCGGACGCGTGGCCCTCGATCTGCAGGAGCACACCGTGAGCATCGGCCGCGCCGAGCCGGTGCGCCTCACGAAGCTCGAGCTGCGGCTGCTGCAGATGCTGCTCGCCAATGCCGGCCACACGGTGAGCTCCGATCGGCTGCTGGCGCAGGTGTGGGGGCATCGCAGCGGCGGTGACCGGCAGCTCCTCAAGCAGCTGGTGCACCGGCTGCGGCAGAAGATCGAGGCCGATCCGGCGGCGCCCGCGCTGCTGCGCACCGCCGCGGCCGGCTACAAGCTGCTGGTCGAGTGATCTGCCGAGATCTGATCGAACACGCCGTCATCGCTGAAGTGCGTGCGCTGTACCTGCGCCCAGCCGCCAAAGTCGGCGATGGTGGCGAGCTTCAGTGGCGGGAAGCGCGCCGCATGGCGTGCGGCGACCTCGGGATCGCGCGGCCGGTAGCCGTGGCGCGCGATGATCTCCTGCCCTTCCTGGCTGTACAGGTACCTGAGGTAGGCCATCGCCACCTCGCGCGTCCCGCGCCGCAAGGCCACCTTGTCCACCACCGCCACCGGCGGCTCGGCGAGAATGCTCACCGAGGGCATGACGATCTGCAGCTGGTCCGCGCCGAGCTCGCGCACAGCGAGCAGCGCCTCGTTCTCCCAGGTCACCAGCACATCCCCGAGTCCGCGCTGCACGAACGTGGTCGTCGAGCCGCGAGCGCCGGTGTCGAGCACCGGGACGTTCTGGTAGAGCCGGCGCACGAACTGCCGCGCGCTCGCCTCGTCGCCCCCCGGCTGCGCGCGCGCCCAGGCCCAGGCGGCCAGATAGTTCCAGCGGGCGCCGCCGGAGGTCTTTGGGTTGGGCGTGATGACCGCCACGCCGGGGCGCACGAGATCGCCCCAGTCGTGAATTGCCTTCGGGTTGCCGTTGCGGACCAGGAAGACGATGGTGGAGGTATAGGGCGAGCTGTTATCCGGCAGCAGCGTCTGCCAGTTCAGCGGCAGCAGCTTCGCGTCAGCGGCGATCGCATCGATGTCGGCTGCCAGCGCGAGCGTCACCACGTCCGCGGCGAGCCCATCGATCACCGAGCGCGCCTGCTTGCCCGAGCCCCCGTGTGACTGATCGACACGCACGTCCTGGCCGCGGTGCGCTTTCCAGTACCTGGCAAAGGCCGCGTTGAAATCCACGTACAGCTCGCGTGTGGGGTCGTAGGACACATTCAGCAGCGTCACGCGAGCCGCATGCGCAGACCCGGACCCACCCTGGCAGGACGCGAGCAGGACGGCGAGCGCGAGCACACACAGCGCGGCACCGAGGGCCGCGCGCCGCCACCGCAATGCTGCTGCCATCAGCGCATGCTAGCCGCAGCGCGCCGCGCTGTCAGTCGCAGGCCGGTTACAATGCGCTCGCCTGTGCGGCTGCGCGCGCGCCTGCCTGCGCGGTTGGCAAGTAGCCCAGCGCGCGCAGCAGGTGCGGCTCGAGCGCACGCGCGCAGGCGCTCACCGTGCGGGGTCCGCCGAGCTCGATGAGCTGCGTCATCTCCAGGCCCTGGTAGCCGCAGGGATTGATGCGGCGGAAGGGCGCAAGGTCCAGGGCCACGTTCACGGCGAGGCCGTGATAGCTGCCGCCCCGGCGCACGCGCACGCCGAGGCTCGCGAGCTTGCGCCCGTCGACGTACACACCGGGGGCGCTGCGCCGGGTCTCGGCGCGGATGCCAAACTGCGCCGCCAGATCGACGACGGCGCGCTCGAGCGCCGTGACGAAGTCACGGATCGCAACCCCCGCACGCTTGAGATCCACCAGCGGGTACACCACCAGCTGTCCGGGGCCGTGATAGGTCACCTCACCGCCGCGATCGACCTGCACCACCGGGATATCGCCGGGCGCGAGCAGGTGCGCGCGGCTCGCGTTCACCCCCAGGGTGAACACCGGCGGGTGCTCGAGAAACCAGATCTCATCCGGGGTCGACGCGCCGCGCTCCTCGGTGAAGCGCTGCATCGCGCGCCAGGTGGGCTCGTACTCGATGAGTCCCAGGCGCCGGATGACCGGTGCCAGGCTCATGTCGCCAGGCGCCGGTTGTCGAGGCCGGCGTTGTTGCGCTTGAGCGCCTGCTCGGCTCGGTAGCTCGAGCGCACCAGAGGCCCCGACACGCATTCGAGGAAGCCGCGCCCCAGAGCCAGCTCGCGATAGCGGTCGAACTCCTCGGGTGTCACGAAGCGCTGCACCGGAAGGTGATTGAGCGTCGGGCGCAGGTACTGCCCGAGGGTCACGAGGTCGACGCCGGCGGCGCGCAGGTCGGCGAGCGTCGCGTCGATCTCCTCGTCGCTCTCCCCCAGGCCCAGCATGAGACTGCTCTTGGTCAGAACCGCAGGCCGGCGCCGCTTGGCGGCCGCGAGCACCTGCAGAGTCTGTTGGTAGCCGGCGCGCGGATCGCGCACCGGATGCGTCAGGCGCCGCACGGTCTCGATGTTCTGCGCGAACACCTCGATTCCGGAGTCGACCACCGTCTCGACGTCCGCCCGCACTCCCCGGAAGTCCGGCGTCAGAGCCTCTACCGCCGTGTGCGGGTTGCGGCGTTTGATGGCGCGTACGCAGGCGGCATAGTGCGCCGCCCCGCCGTCGGGGAGGTCGTCACGATCGACCGAGGTCAGCACCACGTAGGCGAGCCTCATCAGCTCCACGGTGTGCGCGGCGTTCTCGGGCTCGTCGGCGTCGAGCCAGCCGTGCGGATTGCCCGTGTCCACGGCGCAGAACCGGCAGGCGCGCGTGCACACCGCGCCCATCAGCATGATGGTCGCGGTGCCCGCGTTCCAGCACTCACCGATGTTGGGACACTTCGCCTCCTCGCAGACCGTGGCGAGGCGGTGCTGCCTGACGAGCGCCCTGACGCGGGCGAAGGCAGCGCCGGTCGGCGCCTTCGCCTTGAGCCACGGCGGCTTGGGCGCCGGGGTACGCCCGCTGTCGGCGCCTCGCTTGATGCCGTCACGGATGGCGGTAAACCCTTGAGTCGTCAGGTATTTCTCGCCACTGTAGACGCGCGCGCCCTCCGCCACCACCGGGCCACCCTTCAGATCCGACATGGGCTCATTGTACCGCACGCACGCGTGCATCCAGGCTCGCCAGGCGCTCTGCGGTACCGACATCGCACCACTCGCCGCGATGCACGTGCCCACGCACCAGGCCTGCGGCGATGGCGCGCTCCAGAAGCGGCAGCAGCGGAAACCTCTGCGCGGTGCAGCCGTCGAAGAACTCCGGCCGGTACACGCCGACCCCGGAGTAGGTGAAGCGGTCGCTCTCGCGGCTGACCACGCGCCCCCCCTCGAGCCCGAAGTCCCCGCGCGGATGATGCGGCGGGTTGGGGATCAGCACCAGGTGCGCGTGCGCCTCGTCCTCGAGCTCGAGGGTCGCAAAATCGACATCGGTCCAGATGTCGGCGTTCACCACCAGGAACGGCCCCGGCCCGAGCAGCGGCACCGCCTTGAAGATGCCGCCGCCGGTCTCGAGCGGCACCGGCCCCTCGTCGCTGTAGGTGATCGACACGCCGTGGTCACGGCCGTCGCCGAGGGCCGCGGGCACCCGGTCGCCGAGCCACGAGAGGTTGATCACCACCTCGCGAATGCCGGCGCGCGCCAGTGCCGCGAGGTGCCAGACAATGAGCGGCTTGCCGCCCACCCTCACCAGGGGCTTGGGGAGCGAGTCGGTGATCGGGCGCATGCGCTCCCCGCGGCCCGCCGCCAGCAGCATCGCCTTCATGCGCGCGCGTCCCGCGCATGCTTCGGGCCCGCGGCGACCCGCGCGTTGGCGCGCGGCAGCTGCGCGACGACCCGCTGCTCGAGAAAGCGTCCGAGAGCTGCGAGCTCCGGGTAGCGCGCGCAGGTGTCACGCACATATTCGAGCGTGCGCGGCAGGTCGGGCAGGTAGCCCGGCTTGCCGTCGCGATACCACAGGCGGCAGAAGATCCCGAGCACCTTGATGTGGCGCTGCACGCCGATGAGATCGAACCAGCGCAGGAACTGCTGCTCGCTGTGGCCCGCGGGGCCGCCCTGCGAGCGCAGCAGCTCGCGGTAGCCATTCACCCACTCGACCACGCGCGCGCGCGGCCAGGCGATGTAGCAGTCCTTCAGCAGCGACACCAGGTCGTAACCCACCGGCCCGGCGAGCGCGTCCTGGAAGTCGATGATCCCGGGATTGCGCTCCTCGAGCACCATGAGATTGCGGGCGTGATAGTCGCGGTGCACGAACACCACCGGTTGCGCGAGCGCTGCCGCGATCAGAAACTCGAACGCGGCCTCGATGAGCCGCGCTTCATCGGCCGCGGGCGTCAGCGCCAGGTGCCGCTCGAGGAACCATTGCGGCATCAGCGCCATCTCACGCAACAGCTCCGCGCGGCCGTAGGGCGCGAGCTGCGCGCAGGCCGCGCCGCCGCGCACCTGGATGCGCGCCAGCACCTGCAGCGCATCCGCGTACAGCCGCTCGGGGTCGTCGCCGGCCTCGAGCCGCTCGAGATACAGCGTCGCACCCAGATCCTCGAGCAACAGCAGGCCGCGCTCGGCATCGCTGGCATGGACGTGCGGCACGTGCGCGCCGAGCGACTCGAGCAGGCGCGACACCTTCAGATACGGACGCACGTCCTCCTTGTCCGGAGGCGCATCCATCACGACGTAGGTGGCGCCGCTGCAGAACACGCGGAAATAGCGCCGGAAACTCGCGTCGCTGGAGGCCGGCTCGATGCGCGCCGCGGGCCGGCGCAGCTCGCGCGCCAACCAGTCCCCAATCAGCGCGACTCGCGCGTCGGTCTCAAGCATGTGAGCGTTGCGGGTTTCTCAGGCCGTTCAGGCGTGGCGCGCCATTATAATGCCGCTCTTCATGCCGCGTCCGAGCCCATCCTGGATCGTGATCGTCGTCTCGCTTGGCGGCATGTTACCGGCGGCCCGGGCCGCAGACCCTCCCTGCCCGACACAAGTCGTTCCGGCGGGCGCGCCGCCTGCGGCGGCGGGCGCGGCGCCAGAGGCGAAGCCGTTGCGGGGTGAGGGCAACATCTCCCTCGACAGCGACCAGGCAACGCTCGGCGCCGACAACAGCATGACGCTCGAGGGGAACGTGGTGGTACGTCAGGGCGAGCGCGAGATCCGCGCCAACGAGGTCCACTACAACCCGCAGGACAGCTCGCTCAGTGCGCCGGGGCACATCGACTACAGCGATCCCCTCGTGAGCGTGACGGGCGCGGGCGGCAGCTACTCGACCGCGGCCGGCGCGGACTTCAAGTCGGCCGAGTTCGCGTTGCGCCAGCGTGCCGCACGCGGCGCCGCGCAGGACATGAGGCTCACGCCCCAGGGCGTGATCCGGCTGCGCAAAGTCATGTTCACGACCTGCCCGGCGAAGGATAGCTCCTGGCAGCTGAAGGCCGACAGCATCGTGCTCGATACGCGCAACCGGGTCGGCACCGGTCGCGGCGCACAGGTCGACTTCATGGGCGTGCCGCTCGTCTACCTGCCGTGGGTCTCGTTTCCACTGGGCACTGAGCGCAAGAGCGGCTTCCTGTTTCCGGGCATCGGCAACACCTCCTACGCCGGCCTGCAGCTGTCGGTGCCGTACTACTGGAACATCGCGCCGAGCGCCGACTTCACCTTCCAGCCCATCGAGTACAGCCGCAGCGGGCCCGATCTCGGCGCTGACCTGCGCTTTCTCACGCCGCACCAGCGCGGCGAGGTGGACTGGAACTATCTGCCCTACGACGGCGCTTTCCACGGCAGCCGCAGCCGCGTGCGACTGTCCGACGTGGCCGAGCTGCCGGATGATTTCCGCCTGAGCGTGAAAGCGGAGAACGTCAGCGATCCGTTCTACTTCGAGGACTTCTCCCAGGGACCCGAAGGCACCAGCACCGCCTTCATCGAGCGGCGCGCCACGCTCTCGTACCGCGGCGAGCACTGGAGCGTCGATGGCGAGGCACAGCAATACCAGACCATCGACTACACGCTGGCGGTGAACGATCGCCCCTACGCGCGGGTGCCGCGCATCGCGGTGAGCGCCGACTACGGCCTGGGTCCGGCCGGACTGGTGCGCTACGGTTTCGATTCCGAGCTGGTCGACTTCCAGCGCCCGGCCGGCGCCACCGGGGTCACCGGCTGGCGGGCGGATGCCATGCCGGGGGTTTTGCTGGACCTCACCGGCCCGGGATACTTCCTGCGCCCCGCGCTCGCCTGGCGCGCGACCGGCTACCGGCTCGACAACACCGCCCCGGGTGAGCCGCGCTCGCCGTCGCGGACGCTGCCGATCGCGAGCTTGGACACCGGCCTGGTGTTCGAGCGCGACAGCGGCTCGCGCAAGCAGCGCAAGCTGACGCTCGAGCCACGCATCCAGTACCTCGACGTCCCTTATCGCAACCAGGACCAGCTACCGGTGTTCGACAGCGCGCTTCCGGACCTCAATCCCGTGGAGCTGTTTCGCACCAACCGCTATGTCGGCGCCGACCGCGTCAGCGATGCCAACCAGGTGAGTGCCGGCCTCACCAGCCGCCTGCTGGATGCGCACAACGGCCGCCAGTTCCTGGCCGCCACCTTCGGGCAGTCCTACACCTTCGAGACCCCGCGTGTGATCCTGCCCGGGGAAGCTCCGACGAGCAGCAAGCGCTCGCATTTCGTGGCGCAGCTCGCGCTCACCGCCTTTCAGGCCTGGAGCGCGGACGCCGGCGTGCAATGGGATCCACAGAATGAGCGCAGCGAACGCACTACGGTCAACCTGCAGTACAAGCCCGCCAGCGATGCGGTGCTCAACCTCGCCTACCGCTACGAGCGCTTCGTGCCGGTGCAGCAGCTGGTGCAGGGGGTCGCGCGGCAGTTCCAGCAGGGGTTCGACCAGGTGGAGTTCTCGGCGGCCTGGCCCATCCGGCGCCAGTGGAACGTGTTCACGCGGGACGTCTACTCGCTGCGCGATCACACCCCACTGGAGCGTTTCGCCGGCTTCGAGTACCGTGCGTGCTGCTGGCGGGTGAGGCTGGGCGCACGCCGGTTCGTGAACAGTCACGACCCAACCGCCAGCCAGGAGACCGGCGTCTGGCTGCAGCTGGAACTTGCCGGCCTCGCCAGTGTCGGATCGGCGTCGGACGCCTCCCTCAGCGGGGCGATCCGGGGCTACACGCCCCCTGAAGCGATACCTTCGAAGAGTCAGGGCCCGCTGAAGGGCACCTGGTAGAGGAACGAGAATCACATGCAGCGGATACTGGCTTCGGCCCTGATGCGGCTCGCGGTGATCGTGGCGGCCCTCACCCTGCAGCAAGCGGCGCAGGCGCAAACCCGCGAGCTGGCGACCAAGGGTGAACTGCTCGACCGCGTGGCGGCCATCGTCAATGACGGCGTCGTGCTCAACAGCGAGCTGGATGCACAGGTGGAGGCCGTGAGTGGGCGGCTGCGCCAGCAGAAGCTCGAGCTGCCGCCGCAGAACGTCCTGCGCCAGCAGGTGCTCGAGCGCCTGGTACTGCAGGAGATCCAGATGCAGCGCGCCAATCGCGCCGGCGTCAAGGTGTCGGACGAGACCGTGAACGCAGCGCTGCAGGATGTGGCGAAGCGCAACGGCATGACGCTCTCGCAGCTGCCCGACGCCCTCGCCAAGCAGGGCGAAGACTACGCCTCCTACCGCGATGAGCTGCGCAAGGAAATCACGCTGTCGCTACTGCGCCAGCGGGATGTGCTGCAGCACATCAGCGTCACGCCGCGCGAGATCGATCAGTTCCTCGAGAAGCAGGCCAAGACCCCCTCCGAGCGCAACGAGTACAACGTGTCTCACATCCTGATCGCCGTGGCCCAGGATGCGAGCCCCGCGCAGCTCGAGCAGGCCGCCAAGCGCGCCGCGGACGTCTATCAGCGCGCCAAGGGCGGCGAGGATTTCGCCAAGCTCGCGGTAGCCTATTCGAACAGCCAGACCGCCCTCGAGGGCGGCGCGCTGGGCTGGCGCAAGGGCGGCGAGCTGCCCACGTTCCTCACCGACGTGATCGCCGGACTGAAGCCGGGCGAGGTGGGCGAGCCGCTGCGCACCCCGACCGGATACCACATCATCAGGCTGAACGAGGTGCGCGGCGCCAGCGAGAAGGCGGTGGAGGATCAGGTCCACGTGCGGCACATCCTCATGAAGACCACCGAGCTCGCCGACGATGCGACCGTGCGGCAGAAGCTCACGGCGCTGCGCGAGCGGATTCGCAAGGGCGAGGACTTCGCCGGCCTCGCCCAGACCACTTCCGAGGACCCGGGATCCGCCGCCGAGGGCGGGGACCTGGGTTGGGCGGGGCCGGGAACCTTCGCCCCCGAGTTCGAGCAGGCGATCGCGGGCCTGAAGGACAACGAGATCAGCGAGCCGTTCCACACGCAGTTTGGCTGGCATATCGCGCAGGTGCTCGGGCACCGCCGCTTCGACAACACCGACGAGCTCAAGCGCCGGCAGGCCATGGAGGCGATCCGCGCCGGCAAGGCGGACGAGGAGACGGAGCTGTGGCTGCGGCGCATGCGCGATGAGGCGTTCGTGGAGTTCAAGTCATAGACGCACGCGGGAGTGAGCACGTGAAGAGAACTTCCGGGGACGCCGTGGATCCGTCCCTGGAGGCTCCGGGAAAAACGTCCCTGTTTTTCACGGCCCCGGAAGTTCTCTTCACGCGCCCCCTCCGGTCATGCCTCACGATGTGACTCCGCGTATCGCTTTGACCTCGGGAGAGCCGGCCGGCATCGGGCCGGAGTTGTGCCTGGCGCTCGCCCGCGAGGAGCTGCCCTGTGAGCTGGTGTGCCTCGCCGATCGCACGCTGTTGAGTGAGCGCGCCACACAGCTGAACCTGGCGGTCACGCTGCACTCCTACGCCTACCGGGCCGGAGCGGCTGGCGCTGCGCACCGCGGCGGCAGCCTCGGCGTCGAGCACCACCCGCTCGCGGGCCCGAGCGTGCCGGGACGCCCCGACACGGCCAACGTGCCCTACGTGCTCGCGCTGCTGGAGCGCGCCGTCGCGGGCGCCCTCAGCGGCGAGTTCGACGCCATCGTCACCGCCCCGGTGCACAAGAGCGTGATCAACGACGCCGGCGTGCGTTTCAGCGGCCACACTGAATTTCTTGCCCAACGCACCCGCAGCGCGCGCGTGGTGATGATGCTGACCGCGGGCGAGCTGCGCGTGGCGCTCGCCACCACCCACCTGCCGCTCAGGGCCGTGAGCGATGCCATCACCGCCGACTCGCTGTACGAGTCGGCGACCATCCTGGCGCGCGATCTGGCGCGCTGGTGGGCGATTCCCGCGCCGCGCATCGCCGTGTGCGGCCTGAACCCGCACGCGGGGGAAGGCGGCTACCTGGGGGACGAGGAGCTGCGCGTGATCGCCCCCGCGATCGCGCGGATGCAGGCGAGCGGCATCCGCGCCGAGGGGCCGTTGCCGGCGGACACCGTGTTCGTGCCGCGGGTGCTCGCCGGCTTCGATGCGGTGCTCGCCATGTATCACGACCAGGGGCTGCCGGTCGTCAAGCACGCAGGCTTCGAGCACGCGGTCAACGTGACGCTCGGCCTGCCGATCGTGCGTACCTCGCCGGATCACGGCACCGCGCTCGATCTGGCAGGCACCGGCCAGGCGGATTGCCGCAGTCTTGCCGCCGCGGTGCGAATGGCAAGCCGTCTCGCCGTGCAGCGGCGCTGATGCCCGGCGTCGCGAGAGCGCGCCAGGCGCCGCGCCGTAAGCGCTTCGGCCAGCATTTCCTGCACGACCCGGCGGTGATCGCCCGCATCATGCGCTCGCTTGACCCCCGCGCCGGCGAGCACCTGGTGGAGATCGGACCCGGACACGGTGCGCTCACCGGCGAGCTGCTCGCGTGCGAGGCCTGCACGCTCGATGCCATCGAGATCGATCGCGATCTCGTGGCGCTGCTGCGTGAGCGCTTCAACCCGCCGCGCTGCGTGCTGCACGATACGGACGCGCTGCAGTTCGACTTCACCGCCCTGGCGCGTGAGCGCGGCGGGCGGCTGCGCATCGCCGGCAACCTGCCGTACAACATCTCCACGCCGCTGCTGTTCCGGCTGCTGGCGCACGCGCCGGCGATCCTCGACCTGCACCTGATGTTGCAGCGGGAGGTGGCGGCGCGCCTCGCCGCGCAGCCCGGGGATGCGGACTACGGGCGCCTGGGCGTCATGCTTGCTCCCCAGGTCCGGGTGGAGCGGCTGTTCGAGGTCGGTCCCGGAGCCTTCCAGCCGGCCCCGAAGGTGTGGTCCGCGCTGGTGCGGGTCAGCGTGCGGGCGCAGCCGCTGTTTGCGGTCAGTGCGCACTACCCGGCCGTGGTGGCCGCGGCCTTCATGCAGCGCCGCAAAACCCTGCGCAACGCCCTCAAGCCGCTGCTCACCCGCGAGCAGATCGAGGCCTGCGCGGTCGATCCCGGTGCCCGCGCGGAGACGCTCGCGCCGCAAGCATTCAACACCCTGGCACAGGCCCTCGACCGCGCGCGTCGGTGACGCTAGTCTTCCCGGCAGCGGTGCATGGGGGACTCGTCATGACAGTTTACCGTCGCATCCTGCTGGTCGTTGACCTGACGGAGGACAGCGTCGCGATCGGGCGCAAGGCACAGGCGCTCGCCGCGGCGCTCGGCGCCGAAGTCGAGCTGCTGCATGTGGTGGAATTCGTGCCGGTCGAGCCCATGGGCGAGACTCTCATGCCCTCGGTGCAGATCGAGGAGGAGCTGCTCGAGCGCGCCCGGCAGCGCCTGGCGGGACTCGCGGCCGAGCTCGGCCTGGGCGGCGCTTCCTGCCGGGTCGAGAGTGGCAATGTCAAGTCCGAGATCGTGCGCGTGGCGCGCGAGCGGCGGGCCGACCTGATCGTTCTCGGCAGTCGCGAACGTCACGGGCTCTCGATTCTGGTCAATCTCACCGAGGACACCGTGCTGCACGCCGCGCCGTGCGATGTGCTCGCGATGCGCGCCGGCCGCAGCTAGTGGGCCGGGCACTCCGGTAGAATCACGCCCATGAGCTCCCTCGAGCACAAGATCCGCGTCGACGTCGAGACCAGTTACCTGGACGAGCAGTCCGACCCGCGCGAGAGCCGTTACGTCTTCGCCTACACCATCACCATCCGCAACGAGGGCCAGGTGCCGGCGCGACTGCTGACCCGCCATTGGGTCATCACGGATGCCAACGGCAAGGTGGAGGAGGTGCGCGGTGACGGCGTGGTGGGCGAGCAGCCGTACCTGAAGCCCGGCCAGGGGTTCCGCTACTCCAGTGGCGCGGTGCTGGAGACCCCGGTCGGTTCCATGCAGGGCAGCTACCAGATGCTCGCCGACAACGGGGCGCACTTCGATGCGCCCATCCAGCCGTTCCGGCTCGCGATGCCCGGAATTCTGCAGTGACCCGCTATGCCATCGGCGACGTACAGGGCTGTGACGAGGAGCTGGGCGCTCTGCTCACGCGGCTGAGGTTCTCAGCGGATCGCGATCGCCTGTGGTTCGTCGGGGATCTGGTCAACCGCGGCCCCCACTCGCTGGCGACGCTGCGGCGGGTGCGCGCACTCGGCGACAACGCGGTCGTGGTGCTGGGAAACCACGATCTGCATCTGCTGGCGCTCGCGCACGGTGCGCACCGCCGCCGCGAGTCCGACACCCTGGACGAGGTGCTGGCGGCGCCGGACCGGGACGCGCTGCTCGAGTGGCTCCTGACGCGCCCCCTGGCGCACGCGGAAGGGCCGGATCTCATGGTGCACGCGGGGCTGGTGCCGCAATGGACCGTCGCCTTGACCCTGAGTCTGGCGCTGGAAGTCGGCAGCGCGCTGCGGCGCGATCCGCGCGCGCTGTTTGATCGCATGTATGGCAATGAGCCGGACCGCTGGCACCCGCTGCTTGCCGGCATGCAGCGACTGCGCTTCGTCATCAACGTGCTGACGCGCCTGCGCGTGTGCACCGCCGACGGACGGGTGGACTTCACCATGAAGGGTGAGCCGCCGCCGCCCTCCTCGCCGCTGCGTCCCTGGTTCGCGCACGCGCAGCGCGAGAGCCGCGACGCGCGTATCATCTTCGGCCACTGGTCGGCACTCGGCCTGGTGCGCGAGCACGGCGTCATCGGCCTCGATACCGGTTGTGTGTGGGGCGGCGCGCTCAGCGCCGTGGACCTGGATGCCGAGCGGGCGCCGGTCTGCGTGCCGTGCGCCGGCACTCAGGTCATCGGCTAGGGGGCGGGCGCGCTGTTCGGCCCCCAGGTGACGCTCATCTGCTTCGTTGCGGAGGTGTACAGACGCGGTGTGAGCTCCAGATCGGTCGGCTTGCCGGCCGGCGTGATCGGCAGGATGAGGCGCTGATCCGCACGTACCTCCAGGACCCCGATCGCCCCCGGTGTGACCCGCAAGGCGAGCCGCACCGGCCAGGCGGCCCCTGAAGCCGGCTTCAGGGTGATGCTGCCCGAACCGCTGGCGGCCGTGAGGTCCACCACCAGGGTATTGCGCCTCCAGTACTGCCGCCAGGAGTCCGGGGCGCCCGCGGCGGCGCTGATGTCGAGCTCATGCACGGGCGCGGCGGCGGGCGCCGGGCGCTGATGCCAGGGCCAGTGCATGGCCGGCAGGTGGCCGCAGCCGGCCGCCAACAGCACCAGCGCCGCAGCGCCGGCGCGCCCCGCGCTCGCTCCTCCGGACCCTGACCGCATCGCGTGCTCCTCGCTCCAGCCTTGCTGCGCGTAACATACGCGAACGGCACGGAGGAGACATGCAATCCCTGCAAGCGTTCAATTTCCGGCAATGGATCGATGCCAACCGCGCGCAACTGAAGCCGCCCGTGGGCAACAAGCGCGTGTTTCGCGATGGCGATTTCATCATCATGGTGGTGGGGGGCCCGAACGCCCGCAAGGACTACCACGTCGACCCCGGGCAGGAATTCTTCTACCAGCTCGAGGGTGACATGGTGCTCAGGACCATGCAGGAGGGCCGCGCGGTCGAGGTGCCGATCAGGGCCGGCGAAGTCCTGCTGATTCCGCCCAATATGCCGCATTCGCCGCAACGACCCGCCAACACCGTGGGCCTGGTGATCGAGCGTGCACGCCGTCCGGGCGAGCTCGATGGCTTCCAGTGGTACTGCGAGCACTGCGGCCAGCGCCTGTACGAGGAGTTCTTCCCGCTCACCGATATCGAAACGCAGTTTCCGCCGGTATTCGAGCGCTTCTTCGCGAGCCAGCCCAGGCGCACCTGCGGGCGCTGTGGCAAGGTCATGGAGCGCTCGTGAATGCGCGCATCGCGGTCGGCAGCCGCGAGCTCCATATCGATGTGTCGCGCCCGGTGATGCTGGCCCTGGCGCTGGATTTCGCGGGCCCGCAGCCGCGTCATTTCGGCGCGCCGCCTGCCCGCTCGCAGCCCTTCGAGGCGGCGGGGTTCGAGGGCTCGGTCGAGCGCGGCGCGAGCTGCAATTGCGAGCTCATCACGCTCATCCCGCACTGCAACGGCACGCACACCGAATGCGTCGGACACCTCACGCGCGAGCCTCTCGATGCCTGGCGGGTGGTGCCGGCGGGATTTGTGCCGGCGCTGTTGCTGTCGGTCAGCGCGGAAGCACCGGGCGCGGCCGGTGAGGGGAGCGAGCCGGCGCCGCGCCCGAACGACCGGCTCATCACGCGCCGCGCCCTGGAGCGCGGCTGGCCGGCGAGCGCCCCGTTCGAGGCGCAGGCGCTGCTCATCCGCACCCTGCCTAACGCCGCGGACAAGCGCGCGCGCGATTACGGCGCGGCGACGCCCCCTTACCTGTCGCAGGAGGCGGCGCGGCTGCTCGTCGGCCGCGGCATCCTGCACCTCATCGTCGATGTGCCTTCGATCGATCGCGCGCACGATGAGGGCCGGCTCACGGCGCACCGCATTTTTTTCGGGCTGCCGCCGGGCTCGGTGCAGCTCGGCGCCGCGGCGCGGCCCGGCGCCACCATCACCGAGCTCGCCTTCATGCCCGACGAGCTGGCCGACGGCGCCTACCTCCTCGAGCTGCAGGTGCCGGCGCTCGGCGGGGATGCGGTGCCGAGCCGCCCGTTGCTGTACCGGTTGATGACACCGGCGTCATGAGCGGGGAATCGACCCTGGAGGCCGCGCGGGCCCGCGATGCGCTCGACCCGCTGCGCGGCTTTCGCGAGCGCTTCGCACTGCCGCGCGATGCGCACGGCGAGCCGCTCATCTACCTGTGCGGCCATTCATTGGGGCTGCTGCCGCTCGCGGCCCGCGAGCTGGTGATCGAGGAGCTCGATGAGTGGGCACGGCTCGGCGTGCAGGGCCATGAGCACGCGCGGCGGCCGTGGGTGCCTTATCACGAGAACCTGACCGCCGCTCTCGCAGCCTTGAGCGGCGCGCACCCGAGCGAAGTGGTCGCCATGAATTCACTCACGGTGAACCTGCACCTGATGCTGGCGAGCTTCTACCGGCCCACGGGCCGGCGCAGCCGCATCCTGATGGAAGCGGGCGCGTTCTCCTCCGACCGCCACGCGGTCGCCTCCCAGATCGCCTGGCACGGCCTCGATCCTGCCACTGCGTTGCTCGAGCTGGCGCCGCGCGCGGGCGAAGATACCGTGCCGGAGGAGGCCATCGACGCCTGCCTCAGGGAGCATGGCGAGGAGATCGCGCTGGTGTTGTGGCCGGGAGTGCAGTTTCGCACCGGCCAGGCGTTCGACCTCGCGCGCATCGTGCGCGCCGCGCACCGCCACGGCTGCATCGCCGGCTTCGACCTCGCGCACGCCATCGGCAATACGCCCCTGGCGCTGCACGAGGCCGGGGCGGACTTCGCGGTGTGGTGCAGTTACAAGTACCTGAACGGCGGCCCCGGCGCCATCGGCGGCTGCTTCGTCCAGCAGCGTCACGCGGACGCGCAGCCGCGCCAGCACCACAGCGGCGGCCTGCCGGGCGCGCGGCTCGCCGGCTGGTGGGGTCACGAGCAGACGACGCGTTTTCTGATGGAGCCGCAGTTTCGCGCCGCCGCCGGCGCGGCCGCCTGGCAGATCAGCAACCCGCCGATCCTCGCCGCCGCACCGCTGCTTGCCTCGCTGGCGATCTTCACCGAGGCGCGCATGGAGCGGCTGCGCGCGAAGTCGGTGCAGCTCAGCTACTTTCTCGAGCAGCTGCTGCAGCCGCTCGCGGAGCAGGTACACCTCATCACGCCGCGCGAGAAGGCGCGGCGCGGCTGTCAGCTGTCGCTGCGCATCGCGGGCGGTGCCGCGCGCGGGGCGCGCGTGTTCGCGGCGCTCGCCGCACGCGGCATGGTGTGCGACTGGCGCTCGCCCGACATCATCCGGGTGGCGCCGGTGCCGTTGTACAACCGCTTTGAAGACGCCTGGCGGTTCGCCCGCGCGCTCGGCGAAGTGCTGCGGGAGAGCGCTTGAGCCCGCAGGCGCAGCGGGCGGTCAACATTGTCGGCGCGGGCCTGGCCGGGTCGCTGCTCGCACTGCTGCTGGCGCGGCGCGGACTGGCCGTGACGCTGCACGAGCGCCGGCCCGATCCGCGGCAGACGCAACCCGAGCGCGGGCGCTCCATCAATCTGGCGCTGGCCGCCCGCGGCATGCTCGCCCTGGAGCGCGCCGGCGTCATGGACCGCGTGCGTCCGCTGCTGATCCCGATGCGCGGGCGCATGGTGCACGAGCTGTCCGGGCGAACCGCCCTGCAACCCTACGGCCAGCGCGAGCACGAAGTCATCTGGTCGGTCGGCCGCGCTGCTCTCAACCGGGTTCTCATCGAGGAGGCGGCGCGCCACGCGGGTGTGAGCGTGCGTTTCAACCAGCTGTGCCTGGGCGCGGAAGTGGGTCGGGATCGGCTGCGCTTTCGCGATGAGGCGAGCGGGGCGCTGCACGAGAGCGCCCTCACGCCCACCATCGCCGCCGACGGCGCGGGCTCCGTGGTGCGCGCCAGCCTGGCAGCCGCCGGGCACGTGAGCGTGCGCGAGGAGTGGCTCGACCACGACTACAAGGAGCTGAGCGTGCCGCCCGCGGCCGCCCGGCAGGCGCTCGAGCGCCACGCGCTGCACATCTGGCCGCGCGGCGGCTTCATGCTGATCGCGCTGCCCAACACCGACGACAGCTTTACCGCGACGCTGTTCCTGGCGCGCGCCGGCGCGGTCAGCTTCGCCGCGCTCGCCAGGCCGCCGGCGGTCGCGGAGTTCTTCGACCGCCAGTTCGCGGACGTGGTGCCCCTGATGCCGGACCTGCTGGCCGAGTTCGCGAGCCACCCGCAGGGGCAGCTCGGCACCGTACACGCCTCGGCCTGGCAGGTCGCGGGCCGCGTGCTGCTGCTGGGCGATGCTGCCCACGCCATCGTTCCCTTTCACGGCCAGGGCATGAATGCCGCGTTCGAAGACTGCGCGGTGCTCGATGCGCTGCTCGAGCGGCAGGCGGACTGGCCGACCGTGTTCGCGCAGTTCGAGCAGTCGCGCCGCCCGAACGCCGCGGCCATTGCGCAGATGGCGCTGGAGAACTACACCGAGATGCGCGATGCGGTGCTGGACGCGCGCTTCGTGCGCCGCCGCGACCTCGCCCTGGGGTTGGAGCGGCGCTTTCCCGATCGCTTCATCCCGCGCTATTCAATGGTGATGTTTCACCCCGAGATTGCGTACGCCGAGGCGCTGCGTCGCGGGGCGGTGCAGGCGCAGCTGCTCGAGGAGCTCGACCGCGGCACCGGCGGCGAGCCGGACGGCGCGCTCGCCGAGAAGCTGATCACCGAGCGCCTGTCGCCGATAAGCTCAGCGCCCGCCCGGGCCTAGTGCTGCCGCGGCGCCTGCGGTGCGTTGCGGCGCTCGAGCGTCACGAACGTGACTGGATAGGCGTGATCCTCATCCGCCGGATGCGTGCTGCATTCGACGTCGGCCCATTGCGTGGCATCGAAACCGGGAAAGAAGGTGTCGCCCGGCACGTCGGCGTGCACGTGGGTGAGATAGATGCGGCGCGCAATCGGCAGCACCAGACGATAGACCTCCGCGCCGCCTGTCACCACCAGCTCAGCGCAGCCGCCGCTGTGCGCGAGCGCCTCCTCCACCGAGTGCACGACGATCACGCCGGCGGCCAACCAGCCGCGATCCCGTGTCAGCACGAGATTGGCGCGATCGGGAAGCGCGCGGCCGATCGATTCGAAGGTCTTGCGGCCCATGAGCACGGGCTTACCGAGCGTGCAGGCCTTGAAGCGCTTGAGATCCTTCGGCAAACGCCACGGCAGCGCGTTGCCGCGGCCGATGACGCCGTTCTGCGCCATCGCAACGATCAGCGAAACCAGCGGTTGCACGGCGCTCATCGCACATTATTAGCAGCGCGGCGCCCGCAAAGCCACCCGCCGTGCGTCGCCTGGGGCCGATCAGATCTCCACCGCGGTGTTGAGGATGACGACGTCGCGGAACGGCATGCGGAAGAACTCCGCCGCCTGCGTGCTGTATTGCTGCATGCGTGCGAACAGGCGGCGCTGCAAGCCGCGCAGCCCCGGCAGGGGTCGGGCGCGCACCACGTGGCGGCCGACGAAGAACGAGCTGTCCTCGGTGAACACGCGCAGGCCGCGTGCGCGGCACGCCTTGAGGGCTTCGGCCACGTCCGGAGTTTCCATGAAGCCGAAGCGCGCGGTGATCCAATGCACGCCCGGCAGCGGCTCCTCGATGCGCAGCCGCTGCATCGGATCCTGACGCGGCGTGTCGGCGATCTCGACGTTGAGGATGATGACGCGCTGGTGCACGACGCAGTTGTGCTCGATGTTGCGAATCAGCGCCGACGGCACCAGACCGGCATTGCTGGCGAGGAACACGCCGGTCCCCGGGACGCGCTGCGCGCCCGCGACCAGCTTCGCCAACTCGCTGCGCGGCACGGCCAACTTCGCCAGCGCCGCGCGCAGCTCGAGCCGCCCGGTGCGCCAGGTGGTGAATATCAGGCACAGCGCGGCCCCGAGCGTCAGCGGAATCCAGCCCCCGGTGGGCACTTTGGTCATGTTGCCCGCGACGAACGCGCCGTCGGCCACCAGCATCAGGCCGAACAGGCCCGCCACCTGCCATTTCGGCCAGTTCCACTGGGTGGCGGCGACGAAGGCGCCGAGGATCGTGGTGACGACCATGGTGCCGACCACCGCGGCGCCGTACGCACCACCCAGGGCGTCGGCGGAGCCGAAGCCGACCACGAAGGCGATGACGGCCAGGAACACCAGCCAGTTCACGATCGGCACGTAGATCTGACTGTGCTCGAGGGCGGAGGTCTGCAGCACGCGCAGCCGCGGCAGCAGGTCCAGGTGCACCGCCTGGCGCGCCATGGAAAAGGCGCCCGAGATCGTGGCCTGCGAGGCGATGATCGCGGCGGCGGTCGCCAGCATCACCATCCACGGCAGCACTGCGGCGGATACCAGGTGGTAGAGCGGATGCTGGACGGGTTTGCCGAGTTCGAGCAGCAGCGCGCCCTGCCCGAAGTAGTTGAGCACCAGCGCCGGCCCGACCAGCGCGAACCAGGCGATGCGCACCGGTCGCCGGCCGAACTGGCCCATGTCCGCATACAGGGCCTCGCCGCCGGTGATCACCAGGAACACCGCTCCGATGATCGCCAGCGCCACCGGCGCGCGATGGACCAGCAGACCGATGCCGTGCAGGGGATTCAGGGCCAGCAGGATCTGCGGGCTGCGCACGATGGGAATGACGCCGATGACCCCGATCACCACGAACCACAGCAGCATGATGGGCCCGAACAGGCGGGCCACCCTGGCGGTCCCGTGGCGCTGATAGGCAAACAGCACGGCGATGACGACGATCGTGACCGGGACCACGCCGCTCTTCAGGCCCGGGTTCAGCACCTCCAGGCCCTCGACGGCGCCCAGCACCGAGATCGCCGGCGTGATGAGCGCATCGCAGAAGAAGAACGCGGTGCCGATCAGCGCCAGCGCCACGGCCACTTTCGCCCAGGTGCTGCCGGTGATGAGGCGCCGTTGGGCGAGGGCGAACAGCGCCAGGATCCCGCCCTCCCCCTCGTTGTCGGCCCGCATGATGACCGTGACGTACTTGAGGGTGACGGAGATGGCGAGGCTCCAGAAGACCAGCGACAGCACGCCGAGCACCACCTCGGCGTCAAAACCGCCGGCGGCATCGAGCGCCGACTGCAGCGCGTACAGCGGGCTGGTGCCGATGTCGCCGTAGACGATTCCCATGGCGCCGATCACCGCGGACACACTCAGGCGACGCGAGTTGTTCATGGCGCGCACGGCGGCGGCCACAGCATGCTGCCGCGGCAGCGCCGCGCGGCGAATACACCCAGGCCGTGCAGCGGCGAAGCGCGCACCTCGATCAGTGGCGCCTGAGCGGCGGTGACCGCCGCGCTCACACCGCCACCGGCGCCCTGATCGGCGCATGGTGCTGGTAATTCACGAACTCGAAGTCCTCGTACTGGTAGGCGAAAATGCTCGCCGGGCGGCGGCGGATCACCAGCTGCGGCAGCGCGAACGGCGTGCGCGAGAGCTGCAGGTCCGCCTGCTGGAGATGATTCAGGTACAGGTGGCAGTCGCCGCCGGTCCAGATGAGCTCGCCGGGCTCGAGATCGCATTGCTGCGCGAACAGGTGCGTGAGCAGCGCGTAGCCGGCGATGTTGAACGGTACGCCGAGAAACACGTCCGCGCTGCGCTGGTAGAGCTGACAGGACAGGCGTCCCGCGGCCACGTAGAGCTGGAAGAACGCATGACAGGGCATCAGGCGCATGCGCTCGAGCTCACCCACGTTCCAGGCGCTGACCATGATGCGGCGCGAATCAGGGTCGCTCCTGAGCCGCTCGACGGCCTGGGCGATCTGGTCGATGGTGCGTCCGCCCTCTGCCGGCCAGGCACGCCACTGCCGGCCGTAGACCGGGCCGAGCTCCCCGTGCTCGTCCGCCCATTCGTCCCAGATCGTGACCTCGTGCTCACGCAGCCAGGCGACGTTGGTGTCGCCGCGCAGGAACCACAGCAGCTCGTAGACCAGCGACCGCAGGTGGAGCTTCTTGGTCGTCACCAGCGGGAAGCCGCGGGCGAGATCGAAGCGCATCTGGTGCCCAAACACCGACAGGGTGCCGGTGCCGGTGCGGTCGCCCTTGCGCACGCCCTCGGTCCGGATCCGGCGCATCAGCTCCAGGTACTGTTTCATTGTGCGATGGCGAAATTGCCCGAGGGCGCGCGCACGCGGTACGCCCACGCCAGCAGCGCGCCGCCGGCGATGATCATCGGCGCCGACAGTACTTGCCCCTCGGTGAGCCAGCCGCCGGCGAGATAGCCGATGTGCTCATCCGGCAGCCGCACGAACTCCACCAGAAAGCGTGACACGCCGTAGAGAGCCAGGAACAACCCCGAGGGCGCCAGGCGCGGCCGCGGACGTGCGGTGAACCACCACATCACGGTGAACAGCAGCAGGCCTTCGAGGGCCGCCTCGTAGAGCTGTGAGGGGTGGCGCACCTCGCCGTTGACGCGAAATCCCCACGGCACGGTCGTAACCTTACCCCACAGCTCGCTGTTGATGAAGTTACCGATGCGGCCGAAGAACAGGCCCAGCGCCGGCAGCGGCACGGTGAAATCGTAGACGTCGGCGGGATGACGGCCGCGGCGCCAGGCAAACAGCGTGAGCGCGGTGGCGACACCGAGCATCCCGCCGTGAAAGGACATGCCGCCTTCCCAGAGCCTGAGTGGATACCACGCGTCGTTTGCCCAGAACGTCAGGCCGTAGAACAGCACGTAGCCGATGCGCCCGCCGAGAATCACACCGAGCATGGCGAAGAAAATCACATCGTCGACATCGTTCTTCTTCCAGGTCGAGCCGGGCTGTGCGGCGCGCCGGCGCGCCAGCCACCAGGCCGCCGCGAACCCGAGCAGGTACATGATGCCGTACCAATGCACCTTGATCGGGCCGAGCTCGAAGGCCACCTTGTTGAAGCCGGGGTAGGTCAGCATGAGGCGCGAAGTTTAGCCGACCTCGCGCGTGACGCGGCAGAAGAACGCCTTGAGATAGCGGGTCTCCGGGATCGCCGGGTGCACGGGGTGGTCGGGCGACTGGCCGCCGGCTTCCAGGATCTGGACGAAGCGCCCGCTGTGGCGCGCAGCGCTCTGGATCGCGCTGACCAGCTCCTCGGGCGCGAGATGGTACGAGCAGGAGCAGGATACGAGCAGTCCCTCGTCCGCGAGCAGTCCCAGGGCGAGCTGATTGAGCTTGCGGTACGCCGCCTGCCCCTTTGGTGTGTCCTTCTTGCGCTTGATGAACGCGGGCGGGTCGAGAATCACCAGGTCGAACCGCTCACCCTGCTCCGTAAGGCTCTTCAGTGCCTCGAACGCGTCGGCGCGCAGCACCTGCACCGCGGTGCCGTTGCGCGCTGCGTTGAGCTGCGCGAACTCCAGCGCCGCCTGCGAGGTATCCACGCAGTGCGCGCGCGCGGCTCCGTGGCGCAGCGCCGTGACCGCCCAGGCTCCCACGTACGAGCACACATCGAGCACGCGCGCGCCCGCCGCCACGTACCGCGCCAGCCGCGCGCGGTTGGCGCTCTGGTCGTAGAACCAACCGGTCTTCTGTCCCTCGGCGAGCGGCGCCGTGAACGACAGCCCGCCCTCGGTGACTTCGATGTTGGCCGGGAGCGCGCCGAACGCCGCCGCCGTAAACCGTGGCAGGTGCTCGAGCTCGCGCGCCGCGGAGTCGTTCTTCCAGTACAGCACGGCCGGTGCGAGCACTGCGCGTACCGCCGCGGCGACCTCCTCGCGCAGCGCCTCCATGCCGGCGGTGGCGATCTGACCGACGACAACCGCGCCGTAGCGATCGAGCACCAGTCCCGGCAGCTGGTCCGACTCGCCGAAGACCCAGCGGTAGTAGGGCGCGCCGGTGAGCCGCTCGCGCAGGGCCAATGCCGTCCGCAGCCGCCGTTCGATCAGCACCCCGTCGACCGGGCGAGCCTCATCGCGCGACAGGATGCGCGCGCAGATGAGTGCGTGCGGGTTGACGCACGCGTAGCCGACGAATGCGTCGCGCTGGGTGCGCAGCTGCGCCACGGCACCGGGCGCGAATGCCGTCAGGGGCGTGCTGCCGGTGTCGATCTCGTTGCTGAACACCCACACGTGCCCCGCCGCCAGGCGCCGTTCCTCGCCGCGCTTCAGGCGCAGCACGCGCGCGGGGGCGTCGGCAGAGTCGGCGTGCAGGGCTTGCGGGTCTGACATGGAATACGGGCAGGGAACGCGGAAGCGGAGTATACAATCTTGAGGAGGAGATCACGGATGCAGACGAGCCACGTCAACGCCGACGGCACGCCGAAGTACACGAATAATCTCGCGACCGAGACGAGTCCGTACCTGCGGAAACACGCGCACAATCCGGTGCAGTGGTATCCGTGGGGAACCGAGGCGCTCGAGCGGGCACGCGCCGAAAAAAAGCCGATTCACCTGAGTGTAGGATACAACGCGTGTCATTGGTGCCACCGATTGCGGGAAGAGAGCTTCGAAGACGAGGCCACCGCACGGCTTCTCAACAAGCACTTCGTCAACATCAAGGTCGATCGGGAAGAGCGTCCTGACATCGACAGGATCTACCAGATCGCGCAGCAGATGCTCACCCAGCACGGCGGCGGCTGGCCGCTCACCATGTTCCTGACGCACGACGACCAGCGGCCGTTCTTCGGCGGCACCTACTTCCCGAAGGAAGCCCGCTACGGCCTGCCGGCGTTTCGCGACGTGCTGCTGCGGGTGGCGAAATACTATCGCGATCATGCCGCGGAGCTGCGCTCGCAGAACGACGCGCTGATGTCGGCATTCGCCCAGCTCAATCCGGCGCCGGCGGCCGCCGACACCGAGCTCACCGATGAGCCGCTCAAGGCCTGCCGCGCGCAGCTGGCGCACTCCTTCGACAGCCGCGACGGCGGCTTCGGCGCCGCGCCCAAATTCCCGCACCCGCAGAGTCTCGAGCGGCTGCTGCGCGACTGGCGCGCCAGTGCGCATGCGCCCGAGCCCGATCTGCAGGCCCTCCACATGGCCACCTTCACGCTGCGCCGCATGGCCGAGGGCGGCATCAACGATCAGCTGGGTGGCGGATTCTGCCGCTACTCGGTCGATGAGCGCTGGGTGATTCCGCACTTCGAGAAAATGCTCTACGACAACGGCGCGCTGCTGGCGGTGTATGCGCAGGCGGCGCTCGCCGGCAGCGATCCGCTGTACGCGCGCGTGACGCAGGAGACCGCCGCCTGGACCTTGCGCGAGATGCAGGCTCCGCAGGGCGGCTACTTCTCGAGCCTCGACGCCGACTCCGAGGGTCACGAAGGCAAGTTCTACGTCTGGGATCGCAGCGACATCGAAGGGCAGCTGAGCGCAGAGGAGCTCGCGGTGTTCGCGCCGCGCTACGGGCTCGATCAGCCCGCGAACTTCGAGGGCCGCTGGCACCTGCACGTGGCCGCCTCGCTCGAGGACATTGCCCGGCAGGCCGGAAAGCCGGTCGCGCAGATCGCGGCGCTGCTCGATGGCGCGCGCGCGAAACTGCTGGCGCTGCGGGCTCGGCGCGTGCGTCCGGCACGCGATGAGAAAGTCCTGACGTCCTGGAACGCGCTGATGATCCGCGGCCTGGCGATCGCCGCGCGCGCCCTGGGGCGGGACGAGCTCGGCGAGTCCGCGAGCCGCGCGCTCGATTTCATCCGCGGCACGCTGTGGCGCGACGGGCGCCTGCTCGCGAGCTGGATGGATGGCCGCGCGCACCTGAACGCCTACCTCGACGACTACGTATATCTCGCCGATGCGGTACTCGAGCTGCAGCAGCTGCGCTTCTCGGCGCCGGAGCTGGAATTTGCGCGGCAGCTGCTGGAAGTGGTGCTACGGCACTTCGCTGACGCCGAAGCGGGCGGCTTCTACTTCACCGCCGACGATCACGAAGCGCTCATCCACCGCTCCAAGGTCTTCGCCGACGACGCCACGCCCGCCGGCAACGGCATCGCCGCCCGCGTGCTGCTGCGCATGGGGCATCTGCTGGGCGAGCCGCGCTACCTGGCGGCGGCCGAGCGGACGCTGCGGGCCGCGTGGCCGGCGCTGGCGCAGCACCCGCAGGCGCACGTGAGCCTGGTCACTGCGCTCGAAGAGCTGTTGGATCCGCCCGAGTTCGTGATCCTGAGGGGCGAAGCGCGCACCATCGAGGGCTGGCGAGTGGAGCTCGCGCGGCAGTACGCCCCGCGCCGCGTGGTGCTGGCGATAGCGGCGCAGACGCCGGATCTTCCGCCAGCGCTGGCGGACAAGACCTCGCGCGCGGCCCCGGTCGCATACGTGTGCCGCGGCAGCAGCTGCGCGGCCCCGGTCGACTCTCTCGAAGCGCTCACCGAGCAGCTGCGCGCCGGCGATATGGGGTGAGGCGACCCTGCCCGGCCACCCCCACCGCCACAATCCGGCCGGTCAGGACAGCAGCTCGACGTTGCCGCCGATGGCGGCGGTGTTGATGGTGAGCGTGCGCTCGGTGGCGAAGCGCAGCAGGTAATGCGGCCCGCCGGCCTTGGGTCCGGTGCCCGACAGGCCCTGGCCGCCGAACGGCTGTACCCCGACCACCGCGCCGATCATGTTGCGGTTCACGTACGTGTTGCCCACCGGCAGCGATCGGAACACGTGCCGGGCGACGCTCTCGAGGCGGCTGTGAACCCCGAGCGTCAGCCCGAAGCCGGTGCTGCGGATCGCCTCGAGCACCTGCGGCAGCTCCCCGCTGCGATAGCGCGCCACGTGCAGGATCGGTCCGAACTCCTCGCTTTTGAGCTGATCGAGGCTGCGCAACTCGAACAGCTGTGGCGCAAAGAAATGTCCCGGCGCCAGGCTGGCATCGAGCTCGCAGGCGTACAGCAGTTTCGCCTCGGCGCGCATGCGCGCGGCATGCTGCTGCAGGCGCTGCTGGGCGGCCCGTGAGATCACCGGACCGACATCGGTGGCCAGATCCGCCGGCGCGCCGATCTTAAGACAGCGCATTGCGCCGACGAGCATCGCGATCACGCGCGCGGCGATCTCCTCCTGCAGGTACAGCACGCGCAGCGCCGAGCAGCGCTGGCCTGCGCTCGTAAAAGCAGAGGTGATGACGTCGTCGACCACCTGCTCGGGCAGCGCGGTCGCATCGACCACCATCGCGTTGACGCCGCCGGTCTCGGCGATGAGCGGCACGATCGCGCCGTCGCGATTGGCGAGGGTGCGGTTGATGGTGGCGGCGGTCGCGGTCGAGCCCGTGAACGCGACACCGGCGAGGGCCGGGTGGGTGAGCGCCACCTTGCCGAACGCCGGGCCATCGGCCGGCGTGAGCTGCAGGGCCGCGGCCGGCACGCCCGCCTCGTGCAGCAGGCAGGTCATGGCATGAGCGATGAGCGGCGTCGCCGGCGCCGGCTTCGCCACCACGGCGTTGCCGGCCACGAGCGCCGCGGTGATCTGCCCGGTGAAGATCGCCAGCGGGAAATTCCACGGGCTGATGCACACGAACACGCCGCGGCCGTGCAGGGAGAGCGTGTTGCTCTCGCCAGTCGGCCCGGGCAGCTCGAGCGGCGCGCCGAACAGCTCCTCGCCGCGCGCCGCGTAATAGCGGCAGAAATCCACCGCCTCGCGCAGCTCCGCCACCGCATCGGGCAGCGTCTTGCCGGCCTCGCGCACCAGCAGGCTGAGGAACAGCCCGCGTCGCTGCTGCAACAGGTCCGCGGCACGCGTGAGACAGGCGGCGCGCTCGGCCGCAGGCCGCGCATCCCAGTGCGGCTGCGCCTCCTGCGCCGCCTGCATCGCGTGGCGCATCTGCGCGGCGCTCGCATCGCGCGTCAGCCCCACCGTCTCGCGGGTGTCGGCCGGCGAGGTCACCGGCGTCGCGGCACCGCGCGTGCGGCGGCCGCTCAGGATCGGTCCGCCGACGTAAGTCTCGCCGGCGTGCGGCTGCACCAGCGCCTGCAGCGCAGCCAGCGCCGCCGGATCGCCGAAGTCCTGCCCTTCCGAGTTGGCGCGCCCGGCGCCAAAGAGCGCGCGCGGCTCGCGCACCCGCGTCGGCCGCGAGGCGTTGCTGGTCAGGGAAGAGACCGGATCGCGCACCACCTGCTCCACCGGGATCTGCGGATTCATGAACTGATGGACGAAGGAGCTGTTGGCGCCGTTCTCGAGCAGCCGCCGCACCAGGTACGGCAACAGCTCCTCGTGCGTGCCCACCGGTGCGTACACCCGCACCGGCGGCAGCGCGGGAACTTCCGCCCGCGCCGCCTCGTACAGCGCCTCACCCATGCCGTGCAGGCGCTGGAACTCGTACGCCGCGCTGGCCGGGGCCAGCTCGAGCACCGCGGCGACCGTGTAGGCGTTGTGGGTGGCGAACTGCGGGTAGATCACCTCGCCGGCGGCGAACAGCTGCCGCGCGCACTCGAGGTAGCTGGCGTCGGTGGCGGCCTTGGAGGTGTAGACGGGGAAGCTGGCGAGGCCGCGCTCCTGCGCGCGCTTGATCTCGCTGTCCCAGTACGCCCCCTTGACCAGGCGCACCGTCATGCGTCGAGCGCTGTCGCGGGCCAGCGCCGCCACCCAGTCGAGCACCAGCGGCGCGCGGCGGCCGTAGGCCTGTACCGCGAGTCCGAGCCCCTGCCAGGAGCGCGTGGCCGGGTCCCGCGCCAGCGTCTCGACGATGTCGAGCGACAGGTCGAGCCGATCGGCCTCCTCGGCGTCGATGGTGAAGCCGATGCCGGCGCGCGCCGCCCGGCGCGCCAGCTCCAGCATGCGGGGGCTAAGCTGCTCGTTGACCCGCGCGCTCTGCAGCTGCGTGTAGCGCGGCTCGAGCGCCGAGAGTTTCACCGAGATGCCCGAGCGCGCGTGCACCGAGGCCGCCGCCTGAGCGCCCAGGGCCCCGATCGCGTGCGCATAGGAATCGTAGTAGCGCTGCGCGTCCGACTCGGTTCGCGCGCCCTCGCCCAGCACGTCGAAGGAGCACAGCGCCAGTCCCGGCTCGGAGCGCCCGCGCGCCAGCGCGGCGTCGATGGTCTCACCGACGATGAAGGCGTGCCCCAGCAGCTGCATCGACTGGCGCAGCGCCGCGCGCACGATGGGCGCGATCATCGGCCTGGCGAGGCTGGCGGTGGAGAACTGCCCCGACAGCTCTGCCGACACTTCCGGCAGCAGCCGCCCGGCCGCGCCGAGCAGCGTGAACCCGGTTCGCAGCAGCAGGTCGGTGTCGCCCGGAACGCCGGCGGCGCGCACCGCTGCGAGCCGTTCGGCGATCAGCTGGTCGGCGCGCCTGGGGTCCGGCGTGCGCAGCAGCGCCTCGGCCAGGCTCATGAGCGCCTTGCCCTGGGCGCTGTCGAGCGGGAACTGCTCGAGCATCCTGTCGACGAGCGGCCGGGAGCGCCGATCCGCACGGGCCGTCTCGACCCAGCGCGCGGCGCGGGTCGCGGCGCGCTCGAGCGCCGCCCGCGCGACCGACAGGTCGGCGAGCAGCTCCCCGGATGCGTCGGCCTCCGGGCGCAGCGTCGCCGCGCGCAGCTGCGCACGCAGCGCCGCGAGGCCCGTCCCCGTTTGATTCACCTGTTGGGCCGTCGCTCGGTCCATGTCCGCCTGCCTAGTTGATTGCTCTTATGTTATGCTTTTATTTAGAGAATAATTGTCCGTTTTAGCCACTTTAATAGCGAAATCAACTGCCATGAGCCCGAAATCAGCGTCGACCGCGGCCGGCGAGCGCACTCTCGACCGCATCGACCGGCGCCTGCTCGCGCGGCTGCAGCAGGATGGCCGTGCGGCGGTCTCGCAGCTCGCGCGCGAGGTGCACCTCACCGTCACGCCGACGCTCGAGCGCGTGCGGCGCCTGGAGTCCGCCGGGTACATCGAGGGGTACTTTGCGCGCCTGAGCCCCGGCCGGCTCGGGCTCGGCCTGCTCGCCTACGTGGAGGTGCTGCTGGATCGCACCACGCCCGACGCCTTCGAGCGCTTCAAGCAGGTGATGCTGGCGCACGATGAGGTGATGGAGTGCCACATGGTGGCGGGCGGGTTCGATTACCTGCTCAAGGTACGCGTAACGGACATGGAGAGTTACCGCCGCTTCCTCGGCGATCGCATCGCCGCGGTGCGCGGTGTGCAGCAGACGCACACCTACTTCGTGATGGAAGAGGTGAAATCCACGCACCGCATCATCGTGCCGGAGAGCTGAGGACCTCGGCGGTGGCGCGGGCGAAATACTCGAGGTTCTGCGCGCGCAGCCCGGCGATATTCATGCGGCTGTCGTCGGTCATGTAGACGTGATGGCGCTCGCGCAGCTCGCGCACCTGCTGGGCGCCGATGCCGAGGAAGGAGAACATGCCGCGCTGCGTGGCGATGAACCCGAAGTCACGCTGCGGGCAGTGCTGCCGCAGCTGCTTCACCACCTCGTGGCGCAGGCCCTGGATACGCTGGCGCATGGCGGCGAGTTCCGCCTGCCAGCTCGTGCGCAGCGTCGGCTCGGCGAGTATCCCGTGCACGATCGCCGCGCCATGATCGGGCGGCATCGACCAGATGCCGCGCGCGATGCGCACCAGGTGGCTGAAGGCAGCGTCCGCCGCCGCCGGCGTCTCGTTGATCACCTGCAGCGCGCCGGTGCGCTCGCGGTACAGGCCGAAGTTCTTCGAGCACGACACGGCACACAGCACCTCGGGAAGCTCGGCGCTGAACAGGCGCATGCCGTACGCGTCCGCCTCGAGCCCCTCGCCCAGGCCCTGGTAGGCCATGTCGATGAACGGCAGCAGCTGCCGCCGCTTCACCAGCTCGAGCAGCTCGCGCCATTGCGCCGGCGACAGGTCCGCGCCGGTCGGGTTGTGGCAGGAGGCGTGCAGCAGCACCACCGCGCGCGCCGGCAGCCGCCCGAGCGCCGCCGCCATGGCGGCAAACTGCACCCCGCCGGTGGCCGGATCGAAATACGGATAGGGCGCGAGCTTCAGGCCGCTCCCCGACAGCAGCGGGCTGTGGTTGGCCCAGGTGGGCGTACTCACATACACCACCGAATCAGGCGAGACGGCGCGAATCAGCTCCGCGCCCAGGCGCAGCGCGCCGCATCCGCCGGGTGCCTGCACGGTGCGCACCCGTGCGGTGAGGCGCGCCTCGTGCTCCTCGCCGAGCACCAGCCGCTCGATGGCCTCGTTGAACGCGGGGTTGCCCGCCGGCCCGACGTAGCTCTTGGTGCTCTGGCGCGCCAGCAGCGCGCTCTCGGCCCGGCGCACCGCCTCGAGCACCGGCGTCTCGCCGTGATCGTCGCGATACACCCCGACACCCAGGTCCACCTTGCGCGGATCGGGGTCGGCGCGAAACGCCGCCATGAGGCCGAGGATCGGATCGGGAATGACGGACTCGAGCCGTTCGAACATGCTTACTGACTCCGCGGGTCTACTTGCCGGCCAGTGCGCCGAGTGCTTGCTTGCGCGCCGCCTCGAATTCATCGCCGGGCTTCCACGTCGGCATGGCATCGGCCTGGGCGATGAGCCACGCGGACAGCATGTCGAGCTGCGCGTCCTGGATCATGCCGTCGAAGTTCCAGCTGTCGTCGAGCTTGTCGGCCGGCTGATGGTATTTCCTCAGCTCCCACTCCTCGATCTGCTGCCTGCCCCAGAGCGCCGGCCGGCCGATGAAGTCCGTGCCGTCCGCGAAGAACAAGGCCGGCACGCCGATCTTGGCGAACGAGAACTGATCCGAACGGTAGTAGTAGCCGCGGTCGGGGAACTGATCGGGCTTGAGCACCCGGCCCTGGCTCTTCGCGAGCCGCGCGGCGAGCTCGTCGAGCGAGGACTTGCCCATGCTGATCAGGGTCGCATCACGGGTGCGGCCGAAGATGTTGCCGCCGTCGATGTTGATGTCGGCCGCGATGCGGCCGGCCGGGAACGAGGGATGCTGCGCGTAGTAGCTCGAGCCGAGGAGCCCGCGCTCCTCGCCGGCGACGAACAGCGCGAGTATCGAGCGGCGCGGGGGCTGCGGCAGCGCCGCCAGGGCCCGCGCGATCGCCAGCACCTGCGCACAGCCGGAGGCGTTGTCCACGGCGCCGTGATAAATGCGATCACCGCCGGCATCCGGCTCGCCGATGCCGAAATGATCGTGATGCGCCGACAGCACCACGACTTGCGCGCCGAGGGCTGGATCACTTCCGGGCAGCAGCCCGCCGACGTTGGCGGTCTGCACGTGCGACAGTGTGTTGGTGAACGCGACCGAGGTGCGGATGCCGAGCGGCACCGGTTTGAAATCGCGCGAGCGTGCGGCCGCGAGCAGCTTGTCCAGGTCCTGGCCACCCGCCTGTAGCAGGCGCCGCGTCGCCTGCTCGGTGGCCCAGGCCTTCAGGCGCAGCCGCGCCTCGCTCCCCGCCGGCAGCTCGAATTGCTCACCGCCCCAGGAGCTCTGCACCACCTGCCAGGGATAGCCCGCGGAGGCTGTGGTGTGGATGATGATCGCGCCGGCGGCCCGGTGGCGCGCCGCGCTCGCGTACTTGTAGTCCCAGCGGCCGTAGTACAGACGGCGCTTGCCGGCGAACAGATTCGGATCCCAGTCCGGATCGTTGTTCATCATCACCAGGACCCTGCCGGCGACATCCACGCCCTTGAAGTCGTCCCACTGGTATTCCGGGGCCTGGATCCCGTAACCGACGAACACCAGCTCGGCGTCGGTGAGCGCGACGTTGTCACTCTGCAGACCGCTCGCGGCGATGTAGTCGTCACGCCAGCCGAGGTCGACTCGCTGGCCCCTGACCTGGAAGCTCCAGCTCTTCGGGAACTGCGACTTGATGCCGACGATGTCGAACGGCTGCTGCCAGCTGCCGCCGGCGAAGGCGGCGCGGTAACCCATGCCCTCCAGGCGAGTCTGCAGATACAGCCGCGCCAGCCGATCTGCGCGCGTGCCCGGTCCCCGGCCCTCCAGCAGGTCCGAGGACAGGAAGCGCACCGGCGCCTCGAGCGCGCCGCGCGTGATGTACGTGCGTGCCGCCTTCTCGACGGGGGCGGGAAGCGCCGGGGACTGGGCCACGGCCACTGCCGCCACGGCTGCGGTAAACATCAGGCCGAATCGCCCAACAACTGCAAACACGTCCGCTCCTCTCACGCAGCGCGCCTCTAAGGGCCAACCACCACGCCCCAGGGACCGTGGCCGACCGTCACCTTGCCGAGCACGGTGAGGGTGTGGGTATCGATGACCGACACGTCCCCCGAGGGGCCGTTGGCCGTGAGGAGGCGGGTGCCGTCCTCGCTCAGAGCCAGCCCCCAGGGTCGTGCGCCCACGGCGATCTCGCCGATCAGCTTGCCGTCCTGCGGCGAGATCACCGCCACGGTACCGCCGCGACCGGTGCTCACATACAGCCGCCCGTGTGGCGCGTCGAGCACGACGCCCATGGGGCGCGCCTCCTGGCGCAGCTGCACGAGCTGCGCGGTGGGCGCACCACTCGGAAGTGAGATGCGATACACCGACGCGTCGGCTTCCCCGGACACGTAGGCGCTGCGGCTGTCGGGTGTAAAGGCAAGATCGCGCGGGCGCGTGCCCACCAGAACCGTGTGCAGCAGGGTGTGGGTGTGCGCATCGATGATGGCCACGGAATTGCCGCTCTCGCTGGTCACCAGCACCCAGCGGCCGTTGGGCGAGGCGCGCACACCTTCAGGCTCGCGCCCGACCGTAATCCTGGCGACGACGCGTCCGCGCAGCACGTCCAGCACGCTGAGCCGCGCGGCATCCTCATCGGTGACGAACAGCGAGTGTCCGTCGCGGCTGATCTCGACGCGTTCGGGATCGGAGACTCCCTTCAGCAGCCGTGTCTGCTTGAGCGTCGCGGTGTCGATGACCGCCACGCCGTCGGCCTGCCGGTCCCGCGGCAGCTTGGCACACCGCTGCTCGGGGATCGGCGGTGGGCACTTGGGGAGCCCCGTGAGCGCCACGTACAGGCTCGCACCGTCAGGGCTGAGCACCAGTCCCCTGGGCCGCTTGCCCACCGTCACGGTTGCAAGCGCCGCCAGGCGCTGCGTGTCGATGACGGTCACGGTGCCGTCGTCCTCGTTGGAAACATAGGCCCGCGCCGCGCGAGCGCCCGCGGGCAAGAGGAAGACCATCAGCGCCAGCGAGGCCGTAAGCGCGCCGCGCAGGATCGCCGGGCGTAGAGGGATCCACGTCATGGAATCGAGCTCACACGGGTGCCGCAAGGGGCGCAGCATACTCAAAAACGACTTAAGTCCCACCTCGGGCGCCCGGCCGTGATAAGTTACGGCGCCCTATTTAACACTTGGCTGCGCATGTCCGACACCACCCGCAACTCCGACACCACCCGCAACGAGCAGACGCCCCCCCTGGTCTGGACCAATGCTCTGATGTTCGCGCTGACCCTTGGCGCCGCCGCGATCCTCGTGCCGTGGTATGGCCTGACGCGCGGCTTTTCGCCCGCGGCCTGGGCGGCGTTCGTGCTGTTCGCCGGCGCCAACGGCATGGCGATCACGGCGGGCTATCACCGGTTGTGGGCGCATCGCACCTACGAGGCGCACTGGAGTCTGCGGCTGCTGTACCTGGTGTTCGGCACCATGGCGCTGCAGAACAGCGTCTTCGCGTGGTGCAGCGGCCACCGCGCCCACCACCTGCACGTCGACGACGTGGACCGCGACCCGTACTCGGCGCGGCGCGGGTTCTGGTTCTCGCACATCGGCTGGATGCTGCGTCACTACCCGAGCGGCAGGCCCGACTTCTGCAACATCCCGGACCTCAGGCGCGATCCGATGCTGGCGTTCCAGCACCGCTACTACGTGCCGCTCGCGCTGGCGACCAACATCGGCCTGCCGCTCATCGTGGGAATCCTGTTCCACGACCTGTGGGGCATGTTCATCCTCGCCGGCGTGCTGCGGCTGGTGTGGAGCCATCACGTCACCTTTTTCATCAACTCCCTCGCCCACATGTGGGGCAGCCGCCCGTACACCGAGGACAACAGCGCACGCGACAATCCGGTGCTCGCGGTCATCACCTACGGCGAGGGCTATCACAACTTCCACCACATCTTCGCGCATGACTATCGCAACGGCGTGCGCTGGTGGCAGTGGGATCCGACCAAGTGGCTGATCGCGGGCCTGCAGCTGTTCGGCCTGACCCGGCGCCTGAAGCGCACGCCGGTGTTCCAGATCCAGCGCGCGCTGCTCGCCATGCAGTTCACACGCGCCCGCGAGCGGCTGGCGAAGACCCCGAACGCGGGTCACTCGCACATCGAACAGCTGCGCGCGCGCCTGGCGCACGAGTACGAAAGCTTCCTCGCCGCGGTGGCCGACTGGGCGCGCGTCAAGGAGCAGTGGCTCGGCGAGAAGAAGCGCGCGGTGCTGGAGCAGTGGGACCAGGTGGACCTGCAGAGCAAACTGCGGGAGATCGAGCGCCGCCTCTCGCTGCAGCTGCGGCGCATGCGCATGCTGCAGGCGCAGCTCGCGTAGTTATCGGCCAACCATCGACTGAATCAGACTCGCCGGCCGGCTACGGCTGGCACGCCTGTTGCCGTTCGTGCACCATGCAGGCCCATGGGACGCATCTTCGAAGTCAGAAAGCACACGATGTTCGCGCGGTGGAACCGCATGGCGAAGCAGTTCGCCCGCATCGCGAAGGACATCACCATGGCGGTGAAGGCCGGCGGCACCGACCCGGCGTCCAACCCCGTGCTGCGGCGGACCATCCAGAACGCGCGCGCCGTCAACATGCCGAAAGACCGGATCGAGGCGGCGATCAAGCGCGCCGCGGGGCGCGACGCCGCCAACTACCAGCAGGTGCTGTACGAGGCTTATGCGCCGCACGGCGTGGCGCTGCTGGTGGAAACGGCGACCGACAACCCGACGCGCACCGTCGCGGCGGTGCGCAACATCGTCACCAAGGGCGGCGGCAATCTCGCCACCACCGGCAGCGTCAGCTTTCTGTTCCGCAAGATGGGCGTGTTTCGGCTGAATCCCGCGGGGATCGACCAGGACGATCTCGAGCTGTACCTCATCGACCACGGACTCGAGGAGATGGGCGAGAGCGCCGGCGAGAAGGGCGAGCCGCAGCTGGTGATCCGCTGTGCCTTCGCCGATTTCGGCCGGCTGCAGGAGGCGCTGGAAGCGCGCGGCCTCGCACCGCTGTCGGCCGAGCATGAGTACATCTGCACCGTGCCGAGCGAGCTGCCGGAGGAGCAGGCGACCGAGGTCTTCACGGTGATCGACCGTCTGGAGCAGGACGAGGACGTTCAGCAGGTGTTTCACACCCTCGCCTGAACGCCCGGCCGGGCGCCGCACCCGCGCCCGCGCTATGCTCGATGTCGTGTACCCGTATCGCCTCGAGCCGGCCCGGATCGCAGATGCCGCGTTGCTGGCGGGGATGTCGCAGGAGTTGGTGGAGAGCGGGCTCAGGCCCGCCTGGGATGCGGCGCGCATCGCCTGGCACATCCGCCATCCGGACAGCGTGGTGCTGGCGGCACGGGCCGGGACCGCCATCGTCGGTTTCGCCATCATGCGCTACGCCGATGACTCCGCTCACCTGAACCTGCTGGCGGTCGCGCCCGCACACCGCCGCCGCGGTATCGCGCGGCGCCTGCTGAAGTGGCTCGAGGACACCGCACTCACCGCCGGCACCTTCACGATCGCGCTCGAGCTGCGCGCGGGAAACGCCGGCGCACGCGCCTTCTATGCGGCGCTCGGCTACCGCGAGCTGGCGCGCGTTCCCGGCTACTACCAGGGGCGCGAGTGCGCCATCCGCATGGTGCGGGACGTGGCGCATCAGCCGCGCAGCGACGCCGCGCCACCGGGATTCTGACGGCGTGACTTCAGGATGGCTGTGGCTCGACCCGGAAGTCGAACTCGTAGGAGTGCGAGCCGTCCGCGGCGACGATGATATTCATCTTGCCGCTCAATCCCTTGAGCTCGCCGGTGCCGGAATCCGGCACCACGGTGACCGAGGAGACGGGCTTGCCCCGATTCATGGTGGCGCTGTGCTGCAGTACGAAGCTGCCGCTGCGCCCTATGAGCGTTCCGGTCACGCGCTCCAGGGCCACATAGGCGGCGGAACCCTTCACCTCGGTCTGGGTGGCCAGCATTTCGCCCTTGCTGATCGCCTCGAGCTCGCCGTGAAAGCGCTTGTCGATGGTCAGCCGGCCCAGGTTTGCGGCCCGGGCGATCTGCGTGTCAGGTTTCTGCGGCGTGACTTTCACCTCGAAGGGTCCCGTGACGCGCTGACTCATGTGGGCGGTCTCCTTCAAGTCAGTCCGGCATCGGCGTCATCTGCCCGGTGAGCGCATCCTCGAAGCCGAAGTTGCGCAGGTCCCGCACCCGTTGCGGAAACAGGATGCCGTCGAGGTGATCGATCTCGTGCTGCACGACACGGGCGTGAAACCCCTCCACCGTCCGGTCGATCGGCGCGCCGTGCACATCGAAGCCGCGGTAGCGCAGGCGGCGGAACCGCGGCACCAGCCCGCGCATCCCGGGCACCGACAGGCACCCTTCCCAGCCGTCATCCAGCTCGCTGCCGAGCGGCGTGAGCACCGGATTCACCAGCACGGTGTAGGGAACGGGAGTGAGGTGCGGGTAGCGCGGGTTGTCGCGCAGCTCGAAGATGACCACGCGCGCGCTCACGCCGATCTGTGGGGCGGCGATGCCGGCTCCACTGAAGGCGCGCATGGTGTCGTCCATGTCGGTCACCAGCGCCGCCAGCTGCGCGTCGAAGCGCGTCACGACCTCTGCCACCTCGCGCAGCAATGGCTCACCCATTTTCAGCACGCGCCGCACCGCCATCGGTGGACGCCTCGCTAGCGCCGGACCGGGTCGCCCGGTACGACCGCGATCGAGATGCGGTGATCGCGAAACACCAGCGCCTGCTCGCGCACGCCGCCCGCCGCGGCGGCAGCCGCCTGTTCGGCGCGCGCCACCGCTTCCGTCACGCGATGATGGTGCGGGGACAGATCGCACACCGGGTCGGCATTGTCGGCATCCCCGGTCAGCAGGTACGCCTGGCAGCGGCAACCGCCGAAGTCCCGGGCTCTTTCCGGACAGCTGCGACAGGGCTCCTTCATCCACGCCTCGCCGCGAAAGCGGTTGAAGGCCGGCGAGTCGTACCAGATGGCGCGGATGTCCGACTCACGCACGTTGGGGAGCTGCAGTCCGGGCAACATGCGCGCCGCGTGACAGGGTAAGGCCGTGCCGTCGGGCGCGATCCCGAGAAATACCGACCCCAGGCCGCTCATGCAGGCCTTGGGCCGGGTCTCGAAGTAGTCCGGCACGACGAAATAGATCTGCATCCTGGTGCCCACGCGCTCGCGAAAGCGCCGCGTAGTCGCTTCCGCGCGCTCGAGCTGTGCACGGCTGGGCAGGAGGTGCTCGCGGTTGAGCCATGCCCAGCCGTAGTACTGCGTGTTGGCGAGCTCCACGTACTGCGCGCCCAGCGCTTCCGCCATCTCGAGGATCTCGCCCACGTGATCGATATTGAGCCGGTGCAGCACCACGTTCAGCACCATCGGATAGCCGTGCTGGCGGATGAGTCCGGCCACCTTCGACTTCAGCTCGAAGGTGCGCGTGCTGGAGAGGAAATCATTCAGCTCGCGCGTGCTGTCCTGGAACGACAGCTGGATGTGATCGAGCCCGGCCACCTTCAGCGCACGTATGCGCGCCTCGGTCATGCCGATGCCGGAGGTGATCAGGTTGATGTAGTAGCCGAGCGTGTGCGCCTGCGCGACGATCGGCTCGAGGTCCTCGCGCGCCAGCGGCTCCCCGCCCGAGAGCCCGAGCTGTACCGCGCCGAGGGCGCGCGCCTGGCGCAGCACGCGGATCCAGTCGCCGGTGCCGAGCTCCGGCCCGGTGTTGGCAAAGTCCGTCGGGTTGTAGCAGAACACGCAATGCAGCGGGCAGCGGTAAGTCAGCTCCAGCAGCAGCCACAGCGGCGGCCCGGGAGCGCTCGCGCTACGCGGCGCCTGTGACATGCCCACTTGCGCGTTGGGCGCGGCGAGTCCGTGTCCGACCGGGGTCGCGCTGCTCACTCGCGCAGCTCCAGCCAGTGCTTGTCGAGCGCCAGCGCCACGAAGGCGGTGACGTCGTCCCCGAGCCCGGCGACACTGTAGGTGCGTTCCAGGTCGGTCACGATGTCGGTGAGCGTGCGCACCCCGTCGCAGCGGCTCAGGATAGCGCCGGCGCTGCTGTTGAGTCTGACCATGCCTTCAGGATACAGCAGCACGTGCGCCTCCTGCGCCGGCTCCCACTGCAGGCGCATGCCGTGCGCGATCGCCGGCTTCGCGCTCCCCGGGATATCGCTCATGGCGTCACTCCGTAGGCCAGCGCCATGGCGTCGTTCATCTGCCACAGAACGTCGAGCTTGAACTGCAGCACCTCGAGCGCGCGCTCCTGCGCGGCGCGCGTGCGAAACCGGTCGAGCGTCACGGCCAGGGCGAACTCGACGTCGCGCCGCGCCAGGGCGAGGCGGCTCTGGAAGTACTTCAGTCCCGCCTGGTCGATCCATGGGTAGTGCTCCGGCCAGGTGGCGAGTCGCTGTTTGTGGATCTGCGGCGCGAACAGCTCGGTGAGCGAGGCGCACACCGCTTCCGGCCAGGGCGAACGGCGTGCGAAATTCACATAGGCATCGACCGCGAAGCGCACCCCCGGCAGCAGCTGCTGCAGGCTCTCCACCTGAGCACGCGTCAGGCCCACCGCCTCCGCGAGCCGCAGCCACGACTCGATCCCGCCGGCATCCTCGCCGTGGCCGTCGTGATCGAGAATGCGCTGTACCCAGTTGCGCCGCACGCCACGGTCGTCGCAATTGGCGAGGATGGCGGCGTCCTTGATGGGAATGCTGATCTGGTAATAGAAGCGGTTCGCCACCCAGCCGCGAATCTGCGCCGCCGTGGCCTTGCCCGAATTCAACATCACGTTGAACGGATGGTGGATGTGGTAGGCGCGGCCCCGCTCGCGCAACTGCTGCTCGAATTCCGCGCCAGTCCAGGCCGCAGCCGTCACAGCTCGATCTCCAGCCCGTCCCACGCCACTTGGACCCCGCGGCGCGTCAGCTCGGCGTGCTCGGGCGAGCTCTCGTCGAGTATCGGGTTGGTGTTGTTCACGTGAATCAGGATCCTGCGGGTGCCGGCCGGAAGCTTGTCCAGCCACTCGAGCATACCCCCAGGGCCGCTCTGCGGCAGGTGCCCGATGTCGCGCGAGCGTTTCGGCGACACCCCGAGTCGGATCATCTCGTCATCGCTCCAGAACGTACCGTCGACCAGCACGCAGGCGGCGGCCTGCATGGCGCGCCATAGTCGCGGTTCGATGGCGGCGAGGCCGGGCGCATACACCGCCGTCGCGCCGCTGCCCTCATCGCCGATCACCAGCGCCACATTATCCCCTGCCACCGGGGACTCGCGGTTAGGTGAGTAAGGGGCGGGCCTGCCTGCCACGGCGAGCGCCCGCCACTGCACGCCGCTGACCCCGTCGACGGCGAAGGGGCTCCCGTCGGGGATCATGGCGCGCCGCTCGACGCCGCAGTAGTGCGCCAGCACCTCGAAAACCGGATTGCCGCGCGTCAGATCCGCATTGACATTGTCGGTGCACCACACCGGCAGGGCCGCCCTGGATTCCCGCAACATGAAAAGGCCGGCGGTGTGATCGATCTGCCCATCGACCAGCACGATGCCGCTGATGGCGGTATCGCGCGGCGCGCGCGCCGGCTGCAGCACCGCATTCGCCTGCAGCTGGGCGAGGATGTCGGGGGAGGCATTGACGAGCGCCCACTGCAGTGGGTCGCGGCCTCCCACGCAAACGGAGGATTGGGTTCTCGGCCGCGCCCGCAGGGTGCCGTTGCGGACGCCCGAGCAGTTACGGCAGTTGCAGTTCCACTGAGGAAAGCCGCCGCCGGCAGCAGACCCCAGCACCCTGATTTTCACAACGCATTGAGGCTCACAAGGCGCTCGGGCCCGCGGGCCCAGCGCCCTCGGGTACCCGGCTCAGCGCCTGGCGATATACAGAGTGATTTCCATGCCGAAGCGGAAATCGGTCGCCTGTGGAATTTCCCAGCGCATTGGCATTCTCCTTCGTGGAATGAGTCTAATAGGATACCGGATCCCGACGGGTGCCGCCAAGCGCTGATCGCGCAACGGATGCGCTAGCGCTCGAGCCCGCGGGCCACGGACACCCGGCGCGTCAGGCGCTCGAGCGAGCGCCGGGCCGCCGCCCTGGCGATGTGCTTGCACCACAGGGGCTCGCGCTGTCCATCCTGGTGGCGAAACCTGTCGCAGTCGCAGGTCCACAGGATGCGGTCATCCTGTGTCTTCAGCACCTGCACCGTGCGGCTGGAAAAACTGTAAGTCCCGAGCACCTCGTTGTGCGTGTCGGGGCGGCGGCGAAAGCGGACGACCATGCTCACAAGGCTAACGCACCTGCCCTGTGGATCGTCTGTGGATTACGTGTGCACACACGTTGGATATCGCAAGCCTCGGCAGCCGCGGCCTTGAGCGGGTGCGTTTCGATGCGCCTCACGACGACACGATCTTCGCCTTGATGGCCTCGTACTCCGCATCGGTGATGAGCTTCGCGTCGAGCAGCCGCCTGGCTTCCTGCAGTCGCCGGACCGCATCGCTCTCGCCCGCCGCGCCCGCCGCGGCAGCTCCTGACATCACCTGGATCCCGCCGGATCGCGCCCGCAATTCCTCCAGCTCGCGGACCCGGCGCTTCTCGCGCCACGCCTGGTCCTGCGCCTGGCAGATGCGGTACACCGCCTGCGCCTGCTCCTTGCGCAGTCCCTGGAACTCGACCCGCTGCGAGCCCTGCGCACCGAGCGAGGCGAGGTCGGTGGCCTTGCCGGCGCGCAGCGTCAGATCCGCACCGATCACCCCCACCCGCAAGGTGACCTCCTCGAGGTCCTGCCAGCGGATGGTGGAGACATCGAAACCCGCGATGAGCCTGCGCACCAGCACCACCAGCCTGCCGCTGGTGGCGGCGATCAGCACCCGCCGGTGCGACAGTGCGAAGATCCGCCGCTGAATCGCCCAGGCTTCCAGGGTCTCACCGGGGATCAACACCGAGCGCAGCTCCGCGAGCGGCTTCTCGACACCGTCCCCGTCCCAAGCTGTTGCGTCCCTCATGCTCGCACGCCTTCGGCCGCGTCATTTCTTCTTGGCGATCTCGGCGCGAAATTCCCGCAGTTTCGCCTTGATGGCGCGCGCGTTTGCCGGACCCATGCGGATCAGCAGCTTCTGTCCGGCCGAGCGACCCTCCAGATCGGCGTCGGCGTATTCGTAGAAGACCCTGGGCTGCACCAGCTTGATCGGCGCCGGCACCTCCGGCGCCTGCAGCAGGTGATCGATCACCTCGACCAGCCGATCGTTGAAGTACTTGCCCGGATATCCCAGGTCCTCGTAAGCCTGCTGGAACAGCGGATACAGCCGCTGGTACACCAGGGCGAGTGCCTTCACGTCCGTGGCCTGCAGCACCCGCACCAGCGGCGCATAGCGCTCGAAGTTGGCATCGCTCAGGGTCGTGATCTCGCCCTGCGTGGCGATGACGGTCTGTCCCGGCGTCGATTTCACGGGCCGCAGCTCCACGGCCACCTTCCTGCGCGGCAGGTTATCGACGGTGGCGACGAGGTGGCGCACGACGTTCTGCGGCACCAGAAACTGCTCGACCGCACGGCGGTCGAGCACACCGGCGAGCGAATCGTGCACGACCGGGTCGCTGTCGTTCAGCGCCGGCAAGGCGGCAGAGCCCGCCGCGTTGTCAGCCGCGATCGGATGCGCGATCTGCGGCTCGGCGCTCACCGGCGGGGGCGCCGCGGGAGCCACCACCGGCGTCGCAGGCGCCGGACGCTGTCGCGACGCGTACCAGTACCAGCCGGCGAGGGCGATCACGGCCGCGACCACGATCCCGATGAGCCACGCGACCTTGCGGCGCGCCGCGCTCTCAACATCCTCTTCCCACATCCTCCGACACCTTAGGCTCGAGGGACGAGTCGAGCACTTTACTCCCCTTTCGTGCATCCGGCCCTTCCGGGCCGCTGTGGCCAGCGGCGCGCGCAGCTCGCCCGCATACAGCCCGAAGGTGCATCACTGACTGTACGCGGTGTGACTTCCGCGCTGCGGCGCTCCTCGTGAGGCTCCGGCTGTGCTTCAATCGCGCCATGCCCGCTGCTTTCCACCCGGCCGTCGCCCAATGGTTCGCGCGCACCTTCGCTGCGCCCACGCCCGCGCAGAGCGCGGCCTGGCCGGCGATCGCCGCGCAGCGTCACGTGCTGATCGCCGCCCCGACGGGCTCGGGCAAGACGCTCGCCGCATTCCTCGCGGCGATCGACGAGCTGGTGCGCACTGGCGTCACCGCCGGCGCTCTGCCGGACGAGACGCTGGTGGTGTACGTCTCCCCGCTCAAGGCGCTCTCCAACGACATCCAGCGCAACCTCGAGGCGCCGCTCGCGGGCATCCGCGGGCAGCTCGCCGCGCTCGGCCTGCCGGAGATCGAAATCCGCACCTTCGTGCGCACCGGCGATACCCCGCAGCACGAGCGGGCGCGCAGCGCGAAGCGCCCCCCTCACATCGTCGTCACCACCCCCGAGTCGCTCTACATCCTGCTCGGCTCCGAGTCCGGACGGCGGATGCTCGCGAGCACACGCACGGTGATCGTCGACGAGATTCACGCCATGGTCGGCAGCAAACGCGGGGTGCATCTCGCGCTCTCGCTCGAGCGGCTCGAGTCCCTCGCCGGCCGCCGGCTCACGCGTGTCGGCCTCTCGGCCACGCAGAAGCCGGTCGAGGAAGTGGCCAGATTTCTCGTCGGCACGCGCAATCTGCTCGCCGACGGCGCGGCCGATTGCACCATCATCGACTCGGGACACGTCCGCGAGCGCGACCTGCAACTCGAGATCCCCGCCTCCCCGCTCGAGGCGGTGATGTCCGGGGAGGTGTGGACGCAGATCTACGACCGCCTGGCCGAGCTCGTGAGCGAGCACCGCACTACGCTCGTGTTCGTCAACACCCGGCGGCAGGCCGAGCGCATCGCGCGGCATCTGTCCGAGCGGCTCGGCGAGCAGCATGTCACCGCCCACCACGGCAGCATGGCGAAGGAATCCCGCCTCGCGGCGGAGAGCCGCCTGAAGCGCGGCGAGCTGCGCGCGCTCGTCGCCACCGCATCCCTGGAGCTCGGGATCGACATCGGCGAGGTGAACCTCGTCTGTCAGCTCGGCTCGCCGCGCTCGATCGCGGCACTCCTGCAGCGCGTCGGCCGCTCCGGTCACTCGGTGGGCGGCACTCCGAAGGGAAGATTGTTTCCGCTGTCGCGCGATGACCTGGTCGAGTGCGCGGCGCTCCTCGCGGCGGTGCGACGCGGGGAGCTCGACCGGGTGGCGGTGCCCGCGAAGCCGCTCGACGTCCTCTCGCAGCAGATCGTCGCCGAAGTGGCGGCGCGCGAGTGGGACGAGGCGGGGCTCTACGAGCTGCTGCGCGGGGCGTATCCCTGCCGCGACCTCGAGCGCGCCGAATTCGACGAGGTCGTGCGCATGCTCGCGGAGGGCTACAGCACGCGCCGCGGCCGGCACGGCGCGCTCGTCCATCACGACGGCGTGAACCACCGGGTGAAGGGGCGGCGCGGGGCGCGACTCACCGCGCTCACCTCCGGGGGCACCATTCCGGACAACGCCGACTACCAGGTGATTCTCGAGCCCCAGGCGCAGTTCATCGGCACGGTGAACGAGGACTTCGCGGTCGAGAGCCTGCAGGGCGATGTCTTCCAGCTCGGCAACGTGTCTTACCGCATTCTGCGCGTCGAGCAGGGCCGCATCCGGGTCGAGGACGCGCGCGGTGAGCCGCCTTCGATCCCCTTCTGGCTCG
>VBMV01000102.1 GCA_005878835.1 Gammaproteobacteria bacterium
CTCGAGCCGCTCGTGCATCCGGATGACCTTGGCGGTGTGGCCGTTCTTGTCGCGCACCAGTAGCGGCTCGCCGGGCTGGGGTGCCCGGGCCTCCGCCGTGGCCCTGGCCTCCGAGGCTGCCCTGGCGGCGGCCGCCCGCGCCTCGGACGCCTTGTCCTCCGGCTTGTCTGCCGGCTTGTCTGCCGGCTTGTCTGCCGGCTTCTGCACCTGGTACTTGACGATTTTGCGGTCGATCTTGATGGTCATGGTCAGTTCCTGGGAATTGCGTTCAGCTCATCGAGCCTCACATGCGCCCGTAATACCCGTCCTTGATCGAATCAAACAGATTCGCCGCGGTGTGGAGCTCGCCGTCGTAATCGATCTCCTCATCGCCGCGTGCCTCCACGACCGTGCCGTCCTCGAGCGTGAACTTATAGATCGTGTTCTTGAGGTCCTGCTCCTTCACCAGCACGCCCTGGAACGCTTCCGGGTTGAAGCGGAAGGTGGTGCAGCCCTTAAGCCCCTGCTCGTGTGCGTACAGATAGATGTCCTTGAACTTCGCGTAGGGGAAATCCGTAGGCACGTTCGCCGTCTTAGAAATCGATGAATCGACCCACTTCTGGGCCGCAGCCTGCACCTCGACGTGCTCCTTGGGAGTGACGCCGTCGGAGGCGATGAAGTAGTCCGGCAGTCTCTCAGCATCGTTCGTCGCTCCAGGTTGGGCATTTGGGTTGACGAGCTCGCGATACGCCAGCAGCTCGAAGGAATAGACGTCGATCTTCTCCTTGGATTTCTTGCCTTCCCTGATCACGTTGCGGAAATAGTGATGCGCGAACGACGGCTCGATGCCGTTCGAGGCATTGTTGGCGAGCGACAGCGAGATCGTGCCGGTAGGGGCGATGGATGTGTGGTGCGTGAAGCGCGCGCCGGTCTCGGCGAGCTCATGCACCAGCTGCGGCGCCACCTGCGCGATGCGCTGCATGTAGCGGCTGTACTTCGCGTGCAGCAGCCGGCCGGCGATCTTCACCCCCGGCTTCCAGCCATCGCGCGCCATCTCCGGGCGCTTGCGCAGCATTTCCTTCGTGACCGTGAACTCCTCATTCATGATCGGCGCCGGCCCCTTCTCGCGCGAGAGCTCCAGCGCCGCTTCCCAGCCGGCCACCGCCATCTCGCGTGTCACGTCCTCGGTGAACTGCACCGCTTCCGGCGAGCCGTACTTCATGCGCAGCAGAGCCAAGGTGCTGCCCAGCCCCAGGAACCCCATGCCGTGGCGGCGCTTGCGCAGGATCTCCTCGCGCTGCTTCTCGAGCGGCAGGCCGTTGACCTCCACCACGTTGTCGAGCATGCGGGTGAAGACCTTCACCACTTCGCGGTACTCGGGCCAGTCGAATTCCGCGAAGTCGGTGAAGGGGTGCTTCACGAAACGTGTCAGGTTCACCGAACCCAAGAGACACGCACCGTACTTTGGGAGCGTCTGCTCGCCGCATGGGTTAGTGGCGCGGATGTCCTCGCACCACCAGTTGTTGTTCATCTCATTGGCACGATCGATGAGAATGAAACCGGGCTCGGCGAAGTCGTAGGTGGACGTCATGATCACGTCCCACACGCGGCGCGCCGGCAGCGTCTTGTAGATCTTGCAGGCCACCAGTCCCTCGTCGTTCACGACATAGCCTTCGTGCACCGGCCACTCGCGCCACAGGAACTTTGATGCGTCGTTGAGATCGGGGCGGTCGGATTCGTATTCTCGCAGCGACAGCGGGAAGGCGAGCTTCCACTCGCGATCCTCGCGCACCGCTTGCATGAACTCGTCGGTGATCAGGAGCGACAGGTTGAACTGGCGCAGCCGCCCGCTTTCACGCTTGGCGCGGATGAACTCCATGACGTCCGGATGCCCGACATCGAACGTGCCCATTTGCGCGCCGCGCCGACCGCCGGCGGAGGAGACGGTGAAACACATCTTGTCGAAGATGTCCATGAAGGACAGTGGACCGGAGGTGTAGGCGCCCGCGCCCGACACGTACGCGCCGCGCGGACGCAGCGTTGAGAACTCGTACCCGATGCCACAGTTGTGGATCACCGCAAGACCGTTATTGCCCGCCAGGTAGTTGTTGTGCTTCTCCACCGTGAAATCGAAGAACGTCTCCGGCACGGCGAGCGAGCGCTCGATACGCTCCACGGGGCGGAGGTTGAGCGCAAAACGAATGAGATCTGCCAGCGCCGGGAAACGCGTAGCCCAGCGATCGAGCCAGACGCGACTTACCCGGGCGCGTTGATGATACGCGTGGTAAAGGCCAAGTCGCTGTTTCTCAAGATGAGGAAGGTTTGCGGCCTCTCGCTCGAGCGCATCCCTCAGGGGCCGAGGTACTTGGAAAACATCGTACTGGCCCGCTGTTGCCCGATGCTCCAGGATGCGATGTCGCTTCGCTGTATCCGCCATGTACGCGGCAACGCTGCCGAGAAAGGTCGAGTCGGAGATCTTCAGGATCGCGATGCCGGCGTCTCGAACCAGATGGCCGTTCAGGACGTGCTCTTTCGGCTTGCGCACCGTGATCGCACCGTGCACGCCAAACAACCCGAGCAGCGATTTGAGCTCTTCAGCGAACTCGCGATTCTTCATCGAGATCGAAGCGCTGCCGTACTCGGTCGAGACGGTTCCGTCTGTATCGATCAGCCCGGCGAGGAACGGAATGAAGAAACGGTCCGGTTCCGCCGCGATCCATTTCGGCACGCGCAGCGTCGCTGACTTGTTACCGATCTGTCCGTCGATCAGTTGGACGGCGCGACTCGCGCGGAAACTCGCCACGGTGTAGTCCCAGACCGCCGTGCCATAGGAGGTCGTTGACGGCACAACCTTGGCGCGCGATTCGGCAAAGTCCGCGAAAAACGCTGCATAGCGCTCCACGACCTCCCGTTCCGCCGCCCGGATCTTGAATACAAGGCGCTCCCCGAGAGCGAACGCCTTGGCAGCCCATCGTGGCCGCGATGACTTGTATGCGTACTTCTTCCGGTACGCGCTGCCATCACCCAGGTGCGCTCCGGAGAACCACGCGTCCATCCAGCGCTCCGGATCCCCGACCCACTCGGGCCGATAGTGGACGAGCGCGTCCGCTTCCGTGACTTCGTCCGCACGAACATAGATGAGCCGCTCATCCCGGAACACCAGCACGGGATGTCTCAGCGATGTGGTCAGCGTCACTCCATTCGAGGTGATGCGAATGTTCTCGTCGGGCGCGACGCGAGTCGTCATGTGCGCGAGGATCGGGCGCATCTCGAACTGGTGCGCCTCAGGGTCATAGCACAGGATTTCCTTGTGCTTCTCGTACACGGCCTGATCCGCAGTGACGAGCCCCTTCTCGGTGCGCACCCACGTGCCCGGCGCGACACAACCGGCCTTCAACGTCAGCCCCGCCTCGTGGACTTTCCTGAGGATGTCGTCCATCGAGTCGTGGATCGTGCCCGAGACCGTGCAGTTGATGGTCGAGGTGGCGGGCTTGTGCTCGAGCGCCCCGGCGTTGGAGATGATGCGGCCGGCGGGGATGGCCCCGCGCCGCAGCGCCCACAGGAAGCGCTCGTTCCAGTGCTCGCGCACTTCCTCATGCTCGACGTCGGCGAGCGCGCGCGCGACGCGCTGGTAGGTGTCGTCCATCGTCCTGTCGATGGGCGCACCGTCCTTGGCCGTGAGGCGATACTTCTTGTCCCAGATGTCGAGCGACGCTTCCTGGAAAGGAATCGCGTCGACGTCCTTGGGACCGATCTTGACGACAGTGTTCATGTAATCCGCGGCGCTCCGAATGCTCTCGACGCCTTGCCCGACGGATTGCAGGGAATGCCGGCCAAAGCGCTCGAGGCGGCGCTCAACGAGCCGCGAGCCTGACCGGTACCTGCTGCCCTGAAGACAGTCAGGTCCCTGAAATCTCCCCCCGACCGCGTGACCCTTGATCGCTCTGTCGCGAACACAAGATCTTGTGTCGGGGTCAAAAGCCTAATGAGCGTCCCGGGAAGCGTCAAGCCTGACGGCTTCATATTATGGTGCATATTTTTATTATTATTTTCAAAGTCTTAGGAAATTATTGGCCGCCGCACGCACAAGATTTTTTCTCGAATTGCGCCCGGGGTGAGCCTCGGGCCAACCCCAACATCTTGTACCCAGACCAGGCACAGGTTCTGCACAGCCTGCCCACAGGCGAGCGGGGTTGAGGCGGCCGGAATCGTGCCGCAGCGGCACGCTCCCCGGCCTGTTCTGCGGCGCGGATGGCCACCGTGAAGCCGGCGCGTCGCGTGCACGAACATGGGTCCGCACCCGCTGGCGGACAAGGGCTGCCGCGGGCTCCTGTGCGGCCCGCGGCCCGGTAAGGCTTGCAGGAGCAAGCCGCCCACGCCTGCGCGGCGCCACCCTGCGGGCGGCATCATCGGCCGCGGCTCTTGAAACCGCGCCCCCCGAGCCACACATCCGGTGCAACCGCGCAAGACTTTGCGCTTTGTTTCCAACATTCCAACAGGAGAGCAATCATGACCATCGTTCGTTACGAGCCGTGGGCGCTGTTGAGCCGCTTCCAGCGGCAGTTCGAGCGCGCCGTGGGCGAGAGTGCTGACGGCGCGGGTGCCGCGAGCGTCAGCTGGATCCCGCATGTCGACGTGCGCGAGGAAGCCGAGCGCTTCGTGGTGGCCGCCGACGTGCCGGGCGTCGAAGGCAAGGACATCGAGGTCACGGCCGACAAGGGCGTGCTGACGATCCGCGGCGAGCGCCGCTCGGAGAGCAAGACCTCCGCGGACGGCTTCGAGCGCGTCGAGCGCGCGACCGGCACGTTCCTGCGCCGCTTCACCCTTCCCGAGAGCGCCGATGCCGAGGCCATCAAGGCCAGGCACGTGAATGGGGTGCTGGAAGTCAGCATCCCGAAGCGCCCGCAGGAGCAGCCGCGGCGCATTTCCGTCCAGGCCGCGTGAGGACGGGGCAGGTCAGCCGGTAGTGCACGCTCGCACTGCCGGCTTTCCCGACGGGTGCCGGGTCAACGGCCCGCCGCGGCCCGATGCCCGGGGCGTAACTTCCGCCCGGGATCGGTCCTGATCCGCGCCGGCGCTAATCGGGCTAGAATTCCCAGGGCATGAGACCTCAACTGCTCCTCGCCCTGGTGGCGCTCGCGGGGGCGCCGCTCCCGGCTGCCATGCCGCCGGCGGTCGGCGAGACGCCGCTGCCGACGCTCGCGCCGATGATCAAGAAGGTCTCGCCGGCGGTGGTCAACATCGCCACGCGCGGCACCATTCGCGAGCGCGGTCCGCAGAATCCGCTGCTCGACGACCCCTTCTTCCGCCGCTTCTTCGACGTGCCACCGGATACCGGACCGCGCGAGCGGCCGTTCCAGAGCGCCGGCTCCGGCGTGATCGTCGACGCCAGGAGCGGCTATATCGTCACCAACGCACACGTGGTGGAGAACGCCAACGAGATCACCGTCACGCTGCAGGACGGTCGCGACGTCAAGGCGGACGTCGTCGGCAGCGATACGCCCTCGGACGTGGCGGTCCTCAAGGTCAAACCGGACGGGCTGTCGCAGGTCGCGCTCGGGGATTCGGCCAAGGCCGAGGTGGGCGACTTCGTGGTGGCCATCGGCAACCCCTTCGGCCTGCAACACACCGTGACCTCCGGAATCATCAGCGGCCTGTCGCGCTCGGGCATCAACCCCGACGGCTACGAGGACTTCATCCAGACGGACGCCTCGATCAACCCCGGCAACTCCGGTGGCGCGCTGGTCAACCTGCGCGGTGAGCTGATCGGAATCAACACCGCGATCCTGTCGCGCAGCGGGGGCAACATCGGCATCGGCTTCGCCATCCCGGTGAACATGGCGCGCAGCGTGATGGAGCAGCTCATCAAGTACGGCTCGGTCAAGCGCGGCCAGCTGGGCGTGAGCATGTACACCGTGACCCCGGACATCGCCCATTCGCTCGGGCTCAGCAGCCCCCTGGGAGCGCTGGTGTCGCAGGTGGTCGAGGGGTCGCCGGCCGACAAGGCCGGCATCCGCACCGGGGATGTCATCACCTCGGTCAACGGGCAGACGGTGAAGTCCAACAGCGAGCTGCGCAACACCATCGGCTTGCTGCGGGTCGGCGACAAGATCGACATCGGCCTGGTGCGTGACGGCAAGCCGTTGCGCGTGACCGCGGTGATCGCCGACACCGCGGCGGAACTCAGCGGCGGTCCGGCGAGCATCCACAAGGGCTTCGAAGGCGCGACGCTCGCCGACGCCTCCGACGCCGGCGGTGCGCTGGTGCGCGGCGTCGAGCCCGGCAGCGCCGCCGCCCAGGCGGGCCTGCGGGCCGAGGATGTCATCGTGGGTGCCAATCGCGGCCGGGTCGGCAATCTGCGCGAGTTGCGCGAGCGCGCCAAGGGCGCCGCGGTGCTGGTGCTGGAAGTGCGGCGCGGCAACACGATTCTGTTGATCCCGCTGCGCTGAAGCGGCGGCCCGCGCGAGCGGCACGCGGCAGGCAAGGCAGTGATGTGAACGTCTGTGTGCTCGGCGGCAGCGGCTTTGTCGGCACGGAGCTGGTCACCCGGCTCGCGCTCGCCGGGCACTGGGTGCGCGTACCCACCCGCAATCTGGCGCGCACCGAGCGTCTGCGCGTGCTCGACACCGTCGAGCTGCGGGTCGCGAACGTGCACGAGCCGCGGATCCTGAGTCAACTGTTCAGCGGCTGCGATGCGGTCGTCAACCTCGTCGGGATCCTGAACCCGCGCCGGGGCGCGAGCTTCGACGCGGTGCACACCGAGCTCGCCGCCAAGGCGATGGCCGCGGCGCGCACCGCGGGAGTGCGCCGGGTGCTGCACATGAGCGCCCTCGGTGCCGATGCGCACGCGCCGAGCCGCTATCTGCGCTCCAAGGCCGCCGCCGAGGCGCGGCTGCGCGCCGCGCCGCGCCCCGAGCTGTCGCACGCCGACCCTGCGGTGACGATCTTCCGCCCCTCGGTGATCTTCGGGCCCAGAGACTCCCTCACCAACCGCTTTGCCGGCCTGCTGCGGCTCACGCTGGGCTGCCTGCCGCTGGCGCGCGCGCGGGCGCGCTTCGCGCCCATCTGCGTGTTCGACGTCGCCGAGGCCATGGTGCGCGCGCTCGGGGAGCGCGCCGGCGCCGGTCAGACCTACGAGCTGTGCGGCCCGCAGGTCATGACGCTCGCCGAGATCGTGCGCCTGACCGCCCACGTGGCGCGCCTGCCCTGCCGGATCGTGCCGCTGCCGGATACACTCGCGCGCCTCCAGGGCCTGGTGATGGGGCTCCTGCCCGGCAAGCCGTTCTCACTCGACAACTTCCGCTCGCTCACCCTCGACAGCGTGTGCCGCGAGGATGGCTGCCGCAGGCTCGGTATCACGCCCAGGCCCATGCTCGCGGTATTGCCCACTTACCTCGAGCAGCGCCGCCCGGCTGCCTTCGCCTGAGCTCCCGTGTGCGCGCCGCCGGCTCGAGCCGCCAAGCGCCGGCGGTACCGTGCAGAGCCGCGCGTGCCGCACGGCGCGCGGCTGGCGTGCCAGCTCGCGGGCCGCGGCGTAAAAGCGCGTGAGGTCGTTGCCGGATTCGCCGAGCAGCCGCGTGAAGCCCGGCAGGCAGTCGAAGTAGGTGGACACCGAAGCCAGGCGCGCGTTGTTCAGGCCCGCGGCAATCCACTCCTCGTACAACGGATAACTCGCGCCCTCGCGCAGCTCGAGCGCGCGGATGTCGGCCGCGAGCGCGCCGAGGATCTGCGCCTTGCCCGCCCGCATCTCATCGCGCGCCGCACCCGAGGCGTACAGCAGCGCGAGCCGGGCGCGGCTGCGCGCCAGCAGGCTCACGAACGCCGCGGCGTGCGCCTGGCGCTCGCGCAACTGCTGCAGGCGCCGCGACGCGCCCTGCTGCGTGAGCCAGCGCTCGAGTCCCGCGTCCTCGACCGTGGTGGCGAACGCCTCGTTGAACTCGGAGTCGTCGCGCACGTACAGCAGCTGGTGAGCGAGCTCGTGGAAGATGGTGGCGGCGAGCTCATCGTCGCCGTAGCGCAGCATGCTCGAGAGCACCGGGTCGGCGAACCTGCCGAGGGTCGAGTAGGCGGGCACGCCGTCGACGGCCACATCCAAACCGCGCACCGCCAGAGCGGCGGCGAACTCGCGGGCGCGCTGCTCGCGAAAATAACCCCGGTAGGCGACGCAGCCGGCGATCGGGAAACACCAGCGCTTCGGGCTGACCGAGAACTCCGGCGCCGCGACCACGTTCCACACCACGTATGGCCGGCCGATGTCGGCGTAACTGCGATAGCTGCTGCTGTCGGGGAGTCCCAGCTCGCCGGAGGCGAACTCACGCGCGGCGTGCACCTCCTCCAGATGCGCGCGCAGCGCCGGCGGCGTGTGCGGGTCGGCCAGCAGCGTATCGATGGGCACACGCCGGCGCAGTACCTGCCACTCGCCGCTCGCGGCCTGCATGAGATACAAGGTGCCGCAGCCGCACAGCAGCGCACAGGCCGCCGCCAGCAGCAACGCGCGCACGCCGCACACAACATGTGCGGCGGGATTCGCCGCGCCGAGCGGGGGGCTCTCGGTTAACATGCGCACCATGCGAGTCTACTTGGTCGGCGGCGCGGTACGGGACCGGCTGCTGGGAGTGCCGGTCCGCGAGCGCGACTGGGTGGTGGTCGGGGCACAGCCGCAGGAGCTGGAGCGCGCCGGTTACCTGCCGGTGGGGCGCGAGTTCCCGGTGTTCCTGCATCCGCAGACGCACGAGGAGTACGCGCTCGCGCGGCGCGAGCGCAAGGTTGCGCCCGGCTATCGCGGCTTCACGACGCAGTCCTCGCCCGAGGTGAGTCTGGAGGAGGATCTGCAGCGGCGCGATCTCACCATCAACGCCATGGCCGAGAGCGAGGACGGCCAGCTCGTCGATCCGTACGGCGGACAGGCGGATCTCGCGGCGCGCGTGCTGCGCCACGTGTCGGAGGCCTTCGTCGAGGATCCGGTGCGCGTGCTGCGCGTGGCGCGCTTCGCGGCCCGCTATGCCGAGCTGGGTTTCCGTGTCGCGGACGAGACCGTGCAGCTGATGCAGCGCATGACCGAGGCGGGCGAAGTGAGCGCGCTCGTTGCCGAGCGCGTCTGGCTGGAGACCGAGCGTGCGCTCGGCGAGTCGCGTCCGGACGTATTCTTCGAGACCCTGCGCGCCTGCGGTGCGCTGGCGGTGATCTTCCCGGAGATCGAGGCGCTGTACGGTGTGCCGCAGCCCGCGCGCTGGCACCCGGAAATCGACACCGGGGTACACGTCATGCTGGCGCTGCGTCATGCGGCGCGGCTCGGCGCCTCCGGCGCCGTGCGCTTCGCCGCGCTGACTCATGACCTCGGCAAGGCGCGCACGCCGCGCGAGCGCTGGCCGAGTCATCACGGTCACGAGGAGGCGGGCGTGCCGCTGATCGAGGCCCTGAGTGCGCGCCTCAAGGTCCCGAACGCGCACCGCGAGCTGGCGGTCCTCACCGCCCGTCACCACACGCTGGTGCACCGCGCCGTCGAGCTGAAGCCGGCGACGATCCTCACCCTGCTGGAGAACTGCGACGCCTTTCGCCGCCCGGAGCGCTTTGCCGAGCTGCTGCAGGCGTGTGAGGCGGATGCGCGCGGGCGCACCGGGCGTGAGGACGAGCCCTATCCGCAGGTCGCGTACCTGAAGACGGCGCTGGCGGCCGCGGCCGCCGTGACGCTGCCGGAGCCGGAGCGCCGGGGCTTAAGCGGTGCTGCGATCGGTGAGCAGGTGCGCCGGCGGCGCCTCGCCGCCGTCAGCGCCGTGAAGGACGGCGCGCACGCCCCGCCGTGATGCGCTCACGAAGCGCCCGTCAGCGCAGGGCTCCCTGCAACACCAGCGCCAGCAGGATCGATCCGAGCACGATGCGGTACCAGGCGAAGATCGTGAAGCGGTGCGACTGCACGTAGCGCAGCAGCCATTTCACCGCGATGAACGCCACCACCAGCGACACCGCGAAACCGATGATGAGCGCTTGCCAGTCCTCGCCGGCGCTGCGGCCGCGCACCTTGAGGAACTCGTAGCCGGTGGCGGCGAACATGGTCGGGATGCCCACGAGAAAGGCGAATTCGGTCGCCGCCGGACGCAGCGTGAGGCCTGCGAGCATGGCCGCGAAGATGGTGCAGCCGGAGCGGGAGGCGCCGGGAAAGACCGGCGCCAGGATCTGGCACAGCCCTACCCAGAACGCGACGTTCCAGGTCACCGTGGCGCTCTGCGGCTTGCCCGCGACGTAGCGCTCGATGACGAGGATCAGGATCCCGCCGACGAGGGTCGCCAGCGCCACGGGTACCACCGACTCCGGCAGCTTCCATCCCAGGCGGGTCGCGAGAAAAGCCCCCGCCGCCGTGATCAGGAAGGCCACCGTGAGCTTCGCCAGGTAGTCGCGGTGGGCGGGCTCCGCGAAGCGGGTCAGGAGACTCAGCAGGCGGCGCCAGTAAATGAGCACCAGCGCCAGGATCGCGCCCGACTGGATCGCGACGTTGAACAGCTCCGAGCGCTCCCCCAGCCATCGCTCGGCGATGAGCAGATGCCCGGTGCTCGAGATCGGCAGGAACTCGGTGATGCCTTCGATGATGCCGAGGAGGACGGTGCTGAGGGTGTCGGACACTTGAACCTCTCGACTTTCGATATTGAGTTACACGCAGCGCACTTTGACGCCGAAGACTGCAGCAGCTACCGGCCATCCGCGCACGAAGCGGGCGGGTTGGCGCGAAAGCGCCACCAGATATAAAGCCACACCAACGCAATCATCGGATACATGAGCAAGCTCGCCTCCGTGCCGAGTACGCCGCCGGTCAACCACGCGGGTCCCTGGAAGCTCGCCTCGAGCAGGCGCCCCTGTGGCACTCGCGCGCCGTTCGGCGTGCCGATGACGAACAGCTGCATGTAGTCGAAAGCGATGTGAAAGCCGACCGCAAACCACAGCGTGCCGGTCCGTGCTACCGAGTAGCACATCATCAGGCTGAGTGACACGAGCGTGATGACGTCCCAGACGTTCTCACCGGTCTTGAAGAAGTAGTGGTCAGCCGCGAAGATGAGCGCGATGACGATCGACGCCGGCCAGAAGCCCATGCTCTTCCACAGCGCCTGCAGGAAATAGGAGCGGAACCAGAATTCCTCCGCCACGCCGACGCACAGGTTCGCGCCGAGCCAGGCGAGCGCCGACAGCGCGAGCGCGCTTCCGGCGCTCGCGAGCCCATGAATGTGCATGCCGCCCAGCAGATACATGGCCGCAGCCACGGCGCCGGCCATGACGATGCCGGCGAGCGCGCCCTCGCCGGTGTGCGCGCCGAACGCGCGGGCCACGGGAAGACCGTAGCTGTCCACGCGCCGCCGTTCGTAGCGCGCGAAGATGGCGGTGCAGATCAGCGCGACGATGAAATTCTCGAGCTCGTTGAGCGCGACGTTTGCCGCGGTGAGTCCGGCCGCAAGGTGGAGCCGGTCGGCGACGAAAGCGAACGCGGGATCGAGCCCCAGAGGCAACACCCAGTAGGCGAGCGCGAAGAAGATCACCGCCCGCCACAGCATCCGCAGCCCTCGATCAGGGCCGATAAGGAGCCGCTTGAAGTCTGGCGCGGTCACGGTGGCCCCTCATGGATCCGGCAGTCGGCTCACAGCAGGTGGCGCAGATCCTGCAGCGCAAAGCCCGCCAGCGCGACATCGCAGCCGCGCGTGAGCGCCATGACCTTGAAGGCTTCGCCCATCTCCTCGGGCATGATGAGGCGGCGTGCCTCGCCCGCGAGCCGCGCGCGCTGCACGGTGTCGTCGGCCTCGGCCACGAGGCCCTCGAGACCCAGGGCGAGGAGAAACGCCGCCTGGGTGGCGAATCCGCTCACCGTGAGATCGGCGGCGAGCCCCGCGTGCGCGACCCGCGTGAAGTCGACCCACGCGGTGATGTCCTGGACGCCGACGTTGACGCAAGGGTCATCGTGAGCGCGCTGCTTGAAATGGCAGCGCAGCGTGCCGCTGCCCCGCTGCGGGTGGTAGTAATGCGAGCGCGGCAGGCCGTAGTCGCACAGCAGCAGCACGCCGCGCCCGAGACACTCGCTCAGGGCGGCGATCCAGGGCGCGACCCGCAGGCAGACCTCGGAGGTGTAGCCCTCCGGGAGCGGCGCGGGCAGGGCCGCCCTGAGCTCGCGGCACGCCTGCGCCAGCGACGCATCGGCCGCAGCGTACTGTTCGTGGAATGCGAGCGGGTCGGCGCCCTCGCCGGGCGCGACACCCAACTCGCGCACGCCACGTGCGCGGCACGTGAAGCGGCGGCACGGCAGGGCGTCCGCGACTTCGTTGGCGAGAATCAGCCCCTGCAGGGGACGCTCGGGCAGCCGCTCGAGCCACACCACGCGCTCACGCAGTCCTGGCGGCAACTGCGCCAGGCGCGAGCGCTGGCGGGCGGCGAGATCGGCGCTGACTTCGAGAATCGCGTAACGCTGCGGGAGTACCCCGTGGGCGGCGAGCTCGGTGAGCAGCGTCGCCGCCATGCGCCCGCTGCCGGCGCCGAGCTCGAGAATCTCCCCGCCGGTGACGGCCAGCACTTCGGCGCACTGACGCGCCAGGCAGCGGCCGAAGAGATCCGACACTTCGGGCGCGGTGACGAAGTCCCCGCCGGCGCCGATCTTGAAGCTGCCGGCGCTGTAGTACCCGAGACCCGGCGCGTACAGCGCCAGCTCCATGAAGCGCTCGAACGACAGCCAGCCTGCCGCGGCCGCCAGCTCGGCGTGAATCAGCGCGGCGACCGCGGCGCTGTGGCGCGCCTCCTCCGGCGACAGGGGCGGCAGGATTGAGCGTGTCCCCGATGCGGTCATAATCTGGGCCCATGACACAGGAAATATCCGCTTCCGTACCCGTGCGCCCGGCGCGCGACGCGCTCACCGGCCAGGCGGCGCTCATCACCGGCGCGGCGCGGCGCGTGGGCGCCAGCATCGCGCGGATGCTGCACGCCGCGGGTGCGGATGTGGTGCTGCATTACCGCAGCTCGGCGGACGACGCGGCCGCGCTGGCGCGCGAGCTGAACGACTCGCGCCCCGGCTCGGCGGCGCTTGCCGAGTGCGACCTGCTGCAGCTTGCCCAGCTGCCGGGACTGGTGGCAGGCGCGATCAGCGCCTTCGGCGGGCTGGATATCCTGGTGAACAACGCCTCGACGTTCTACCCGACACCGCTCGGTGACATTGGCGAGATCGACTGGGACGATCTCGTGGGCACCAACCTCAAGGCGCCGCTGTTTCTCGCCCAGGCCGCGGCGCCCGCCCTCCACGAGCGGCGCGGACTCATTATCAATGTGACGGACATTCACGGCTTGAGGCCCCTGCGCCGCTACCCGGTGTACAGCCTCGCCAAGGCGGGCCTGATCATGCTGACCAAGTCCCTGGCGCGCGAGCTCGGGCCGCACGTGCGCGTCAATGCGGTCGCGCCCGGACCGGTCATGTGGGCGGAGGACGCACCGGACCCGGCGCTGCAGGAGAAGATCACCAGCCGCACGGCGCTGAAGCGTCCCGGCTCGGCCGAGGACGTGGCGCGCGCGTGCCTGTTCTTCGCCACCGGGGCGCCCTACGTCACCGGCCAGATTCTCGCGGTGGACGGCGGCCGCAGCATCGGTTGGTGACAGGCAGCGGCTCGAGCGGGTGAGCCGCCTGATCGAAGCGCCCCCACAGCTCGCCGATGGTGAGATGCGCGGTCGGATGCAGCAGCCGCGGCGCCAGCGCGGCGAGCGGGCCCAGCATGTAGGCACGCTTGAGGAGATCCGGCCGCGGCAGCTGCAGCCCCGGCTCATCGCACACGAGACCCCCGTACAGCAGCACGTCCAGGTCCATCGAGCGCGGCGCCCAGCGCGGCGCCCCGCGCGGCCGCCCGCAGCGCGCCTCGATCGCCTGCAGCTGCGTGAGCACCTCACGCACCGGCAGCGCGGTGTCGAAGCCGGCCACCAGATTGATGAAGTCATCGCCCGCGAACCCCACGGCGCGATTGCGGTACCAGGGCGAGAAGCGCGCACCGGGAAACTCGCGCGAGAGCTCGGCCACCGCCCGCGCGAGGTTGCGTTCGGGCGCGACATTGCTGCCGGCGGCGACATAGACTTCGGGCACCGTGTCAGGTCCGGTCCGCGGCGGGGCCGGCGCCGGACGCAAGGTCGGCGCGCGCACGCTCGATCACCACGCCGACGTCGCGCGAGTTGCGGATGGCGCCGGGCTTGTTGAGGGCGATGCGCACCCAGGCGACGGCGAACTCCGCGAGAATGAGCAGCGCCACGCGGTGCGCGAGGGTCTCGACCAGCCTGAACTCGGAAGCTTCGATGAACGCCAGCACCCGCTTGGCCACCTTCTTGTAGTCGAGCGTGTCGGTGACCTCGTCGCGGATCGCCGCGTGCCGGCAGTCCACCGGCAGCTCGATGTCGAGCACCACGGTCTGCTTGACGCGGCGCTCCCAGTCGATGAAGCCGATGATGCACTCGGTGGTCAGTCCGTGCAGGAAGATCCGGTCATCGCTCTGGTGGCTGTCACTCATGCCGGCATCCGACGGGCAACCGTGAGGGTCATGCGCGGAGCGCGGGCAGCGACTCGAGCGGCCAGCGGGCGCGTGCCTGGATGGCGAGACCGTCGTGCTCACCGGCCTGAAGGCGCGCCAACCCGGCCACGGCGATCATCGCCGCGTTGTCGGTGGAGAACTCGATGCGCGGATAGTACACGCGCGCGCCCTGGCTGCCTGCGGCCGCGGTGAGCCGCTCGCGCAAGGCGCGATTGGCGCTCACGCCGCCGGACACCACCAGCACGGTGAGCCCGGTGTACTCGAGCGCCCGCAGCGCCTTGGCGGTGAGGGTCTCGACGATGGCCTCCTGCACGCCGCGCGCCAGGTCTGCCCGCAGCGTCTCGGTGAGCGAGCGGCCGCGCACCGCATGCAGGACCGCGGTCTTGAGGCCGGAAAAGCTGAACTCGAGCCCCGCCCGATCGAGCATGGGCCGCGGGAAGCTGAAGGCGCCGGGCGCACCGCGCTCGGCCAGCTGCGCGAGTTGCGGGCCGCCCGGATACGGCAACCCCAGGAGCTTGGCGCTCTTGTCGAAGGCCTCGCCCGCCGCATCGTCGCGGCTGGCGCCCAGCACGCGGTAGCGACCCACGCCCGACACCTCGATCAGCAGCGTGTGCCCGCCGGAGACCAGCAGCGCGAGGTGCGGGAACGGCGGCGGATCCGGTTCCAGGAGCGGCGCCAGCAGGTGTCCTTCCAGGTGGTGCACGCCGACCGCCGGCACGCCCCAGGCGTAGGCCAGACTGCGCGCCAGCGAGGCGCCGGTGAGCAGGGCGCCGATGAGGCCCGGGCCGGCCGTGTAGGCTACGCCGTGGAGGTCGCCGGGCCGGGTCCCCGCCCGCTCCAGCGCGCCGCGCACCAGCGGCAGCAGGCGCCGGACGTGGTCGCGCGAGGCCAGCTCGGGCACCACGCCGCCGTAGGCGCGATGCAGCTCCACCTGGCTGAAGAGCTCGTGCGCGAGCAGCCCCGCGCGCGCATCGAGCACCGCGGCGGCGCTTTCATCGCAGGAGGACTCGAGGGCCAGGACACGCATACTGGAAAAATTGTAGTGCATGCCGGCCGCGCGCGGCGCACGTGGTGCACGCCGCCACGGCCAACAGGCAAGGTTTTTGCCTTTGCCCCCTCGCTCCTTTAGAATCCCCCGCCCTCCGAACTGCCTGAAGTCTCCGCTTCGGCCGGCCGGTCGGGCGAGATTCCCATCCCGATCAATGATTTGAGGTTTCGATGCCGAGCGTTCGCGTGCGTGAGAACGAGTACTTCGATGCCGCCCTGCGGCGTTTCAAGCGAGCCTGCGAGAAGGCCGGCATTCTCACCGAGCTGCGGCGGCGCGAGTTCTACGAAAAGCCCACGCAGGAGCGCAAGCGCAAGAAGGCCGCCGCCATCAAGCGCCACATGAAGCGCGTATCCCGCGACGGCATTCGCAGCTCCCGGTAAGGCGAAGCGCGTTGCCATGGCGCTCAGGGATCGCATCACCGAGGACATGAAGAGCGCGATGCGGGCCGGCGAGAAAGAGCGGCTCGCGGCGATCCGACTGGCGCTGGCGGCGATCAAGCAGCGCGAAGTCGATGAGCGCATCACGCTCGACGACGCTCAGGTGCTCGCGGTGCTCGAGAAGATGATCAAACAGCGCCGCGAGGCCATCACCCAGTTCCACAGCGGTGGACGCGCCGACCTGGTGGCGAAGGAGACCGCCGAGATCAATGTGCTGCAGGGCTACCTGCCCGCGCAGATGAGCGAGGCGGAGATCGAGGCGCTGATCGGTGAGGCGATCGCCGCGACCGCCGCGGCCTCGATCAAGGACATGGGCAAGGTCATGGCGGTCGTGAAACCCAAGGCCCAGGGCCGCGCCGACATGGGTGCGCTGAGCGCGCGGATCAAGCAGAGACTGGGCTGATTTTCCTCGTGGCGCGGCCACAGGTCGCGCTCACCACGGCGGTCGGCACTTGGGTCGCATCCCGCAGAACTTCATCGACGAGCTGATCGCCCGCGCCGACATCGTGGAGGTGATCGGCGCACGCGTGCAGCTGAAGAAGGCCGGTCGCGAGTACAAGGCCTGCTGCCCGTTCCACAACGAGAAGACCCCCTCCTTCTGGGTGAGCCCCGACAAGCAGTTCTATCACTGCTTCGGCTGCGGCAAGCACGGCACGGTGCTCGGCTTCCTCATGGAGCACGATCACATGGCGTTTCCGGAGGCGGTCGAGGAGCTCGCCACGCGCCTCGGCCTGCAAGTCCCGCACGAGGGCGGTGTCGATGCCAGCGCGCGGCGCGCCGATGAGCCGCTGCTCGAGCTGCTGGTGCGCGTCGCGCGCTACTACGCGGAAGCGTTGGCGCGCGAGGCGCGCGCCCGCGACTACCTGGCGCAGCGTGGACTGGCGCCCGAGACCATCGCGCGCTTTGGTCTCGGCTATGCGCCCAACTCGTGGAACGAGGTGTTGCGGCGCTTCGGCGCCGCGGAGCCCGAGCGCCAGCGCCTCGCCGACGCCGGCCTGATCGTCGAGCGCGAGGGCGGGCAGATGCGCGACGGGGAGCGTCACTACGACCGCTTCCGTGACCGCATCATGTTTCCCATCCGTGATGCCCGTGGCCGCGTGATCGCCTTCGGCGGGCGCATCATCGATGCGGGCGAGCCCAAATACCTCAACTCGCCCGAGACGGTGCTGTTTCACAAGGGGCGCGAGCTGTACGGCATCTACGAGACGCGGCGCGCGCGCGCGAACCTCACGCGCCTGGTGGTGGTCGAGGGCTACATGGACGTCGTGCGGCTGCATCAGGCGGGGGTCGACTACGCGCTGGCGACGCTCGGCACCGCGACCACGCCCGAGCATTTGCGGCGCATCTTTCGCCTCGTGCCCGCGGTGGTGTTCGCCTTCGACGGCGATCGCGCCGGGCGAGCCGCGGCGTGGCGCGCGCTGCAGCAGGCGCTGCCCGAGGCACGCGAAGGACGCGAGATCCGCTTCCTGTTCCTGCCGGAGGGTCAGGATCCGGACACGCTGGTGGGCGCGGAGGGCCGCGCAGCGTTCGAGGAGCGCGTGCAGGGCGCCGTGCCGCTGTCGGAGTACCTGGTGCGGGAGCTGTCGGAGCAGAGCGAGCTGGCACACGCCGACGGACGCGCGCGCTTCGCGGAGAGTGCGCGGCCGCTGTTCGCCAAGGTGCCGGAAGGTGTCTACCGCGAGTTGCTGCTCGAGCGGCTCGCCGCAGTCGTGGGCCTGCCCCCGCAGCGTCTGCAGGAGCTGTGGAGCTCGGCGCGCAAGCCGCCGGCCGCCGGTGCGACGCCGCCGGCGCGGCGCCCGAGCGCGCGCGGGGCGACCGGAGCGGGACGCGGCAGTCTGGTGCGACAGGCCATCGTGAGGCTGCTGCACTACCCGGCCATCGCGGGCGAAGTGAGCCTCGCGGAGCGCGCCGGACTGGATGCGAGCGAGGAGGCGGGCATCGGCCTGCTGCGCGAGCTGCTCGACAACCTGCGCGAGCAGCCGGCGCAGATCCCCGCCCAGGTGATCCAGCGCTGGAGCGGCCGGGAGGGCGCGGAGGCGCTGCAGAAACTCCTCGAGCGCGAGGAGGTCATTACGGATGCCGCGGCGGCGGCGGGCGAGCTGCGTGGCGCGCTGGTGAAGCTCGCCGATCTGGCGGCCGGACGGCGCCTGGAGGCTCTCGAGACCAAGAGCCGCGCGGGCAGCCTGGCGCCGCACGAACTTGAAGAATTTCAACAGCTTATACAAAAAATGGGCCACCGCGATGTGCACGGAGGCTAGTTTCCATTTGGTGATTTCGCCGTTGTCAAATAATATTACGCGCTTTGCCTTGGCACCCCTTGAGCCGACCCCTCCCGGGCAGCACATAGGGTGAATCCGCCGCAGCGCACCCCGACACATGACACGCAAGCACAAGCCCCACACAGCACACAAGAAGCGTCCCGCCGCCCATTCAGGCAAGCCGGTGAAATCGCCCGCCTCCGACAAGGCGGTCGCCGCGGTGGCGGGCGTGCGCGAGAAGGACCGCGCCAGGAGCGTCGCGGCCTCGAGGAAGCCCGCCGCCGGCCCCCGCCCGGCGCTGGCGCACGCCAGGATCAACGACAGCGCGCGCCCCGCGGAAGGCCGCGTCGCGCTCGGCAAGCCCGCCGACAAGCGCCCGCTCGGCATCGAGCGACGCGTTCCGGTCATGCCCGAGGACCGGCAGTCGCAGCTGAAGCTCCTGATCGCGCGCGGCAAGGAGCAGGGCTACCTGACGTACGCCCAGGTCAACGATCACCTGCCCTCGGAAATCGTCGATCCGGAGCAGATCGAAGACATCGTCAACACCATCAACGACATGGGCATCCCGGTGTTCGAGAAGGCGCCGGACACCGAGTCGCTGCTCGCCACCGAGCCTTCCGCCCCGGCGGACGAAGAAGCCATCGAGGAAGCGGCGGCCGCGCTCGCCGCGCTCGACGCCGAGCTCGGCCGCACCACCGACCCGGTGCGCATGTACATGCGCGAGATGGGGACCGTGGAGCTGCTCACGCGCGAGGGCGAGATCCGCATCGCCAAGCGCATCGAGGAGGGGCTGGATGCGGTGCGCAGCGCGCTCGCCATGTATCCGCCCACCTACGACTTCCTGCTGCGGGCCTTCGAGCCGGTGAAGGCGGGCCAGGCGCGCCTGGTGGATGTGATCGTCGGCTTCATCGATCCGAACGCGCCGGACGTCATCGCCCAGCCGCAGAACCCCACCAAGGTCGAGGTGCTGGCGCCGGAGGAAAAAGGCGACGAGGAAGAGGAAGCCGACGAGGAAGCCGACGGCGAGGAAGAAGCCGTCGACACCGGCCCGGATCCCGCGGAGGCCGCGGCGCGCTTCGCCTCGATCGCGAAGGTCTACGCCCACGTGCTCGGCTCCATCGCCAAGCTCGGCGCGCGCGATCCCAAGACGCTGCGCCAGCGCAAGCGGCTGGCGGACGAGTTCATGCAGCTGCGCCTGTCGCCGCGCATGTTCGATGCGCTGATCCTCAACCTGCGCACGCACGTGGCGGAGGTTCGCCAGCTCGAGAAGGAGATCATGATCATCGCGGTGCGCGACGCCGGCATGCCGCGCAAGGACTTCATCGCTTCGTTCCCGAAGAACGAGACCAACTCGCGCTGGCTCGCGCGGCATATCAAGGGCGGCAAGAAATATTCCGCGCCGCTCGCCAGGTTCAAGGACGAGATCGAGCGGCGGCAGAAGAAGCTCGAGCAGCTCGAGGGCGGCTATCACCTCACGATCAACGACGTCAAGGAAGTCAACCGCGACGTGTCGATCGGCGAGGCCAAGGCGCGCCGCGCCAAGAAGGAAATGGTCGAGGCCAATCTGCGCCTGGTCATTTCCATCGCCAAGAAGTACACCAACCGCGGCCTGCAGTTCCTGGACCTCATCCAGGAAGGCAACATCGGCCTGATGAAGGCGGTGGACAAGTTCGAGTACCGCCGCGGCTACAAGTTCAGCACCTACGCGACCTGGTGGATCCGCCAGGCGATCACGCGCTCGATCGCGGACCAGGCGCGCACCATCCGCATCCCGGTGCACATGATCGAGACCATCAACAAGCTGAACCGCATTTCGCGCCAGATGCTGCAGGAAATGGGCCGTGAGCCCACGCCGGAGGAGCTGGCGGTGCGCATGGAGATGCCCGAGGACAAGGTGCGCAAGGTTCTCAAGATCGCCAAGGAGCCGATCTCGATGGAGACGCCCATCGGCGACGATGAGGACTCGCACCTGGGCGACTTCATCGAAGACACCTCGGTGGCCTCGCCGATCGATCAGGCCACGATGGAGTCGCTGCGCGAGACCACGCACTCGGTGCTGGCGCAGCTCACACCGCGCGAGGCGAAGGTGCTGCGCATGCGCTTCGGCATCGACATGAACACCGACCACACGCTCGAGGAAGTCGGCAAGCAGTTCGACGTCACGCGCGAGCGCATCCGTCAGATCGAGGCGAAGGCGCTGAGGAAGCTGCGCCACCCGAGCCGCAGCGAGCAGCTGCGCAGCTTCCTGATGGATGACTGAGGCGCAACCGGCCGCCGGCGGCTTTCAGCCGATTAACTAGATGCCGGCCTTGCCGAGGGCGTCGATGAGCTGGCGCAGCAGTTCGGCGAGCCCCGGGTGGCCGGCCTCGAAGTGCACTGCCAGGGATTCCAGCCGCGGGGGCCTGGGCGGTTGCCGGGGCCAGGGTCGCCGGGTCGGTGTGCGCGCCGGCGGCGAGCGCGCGCTCGATGTCGCGCATCACCGTGCCGAGCAGCGCTCGCGCCTCGCGGTCGACCGAACCGCTCGCGCTCAGGCGTTCGTGCAGGCGCGCGAGCAGCTCCCGCAGGCTCTCCTGAGTCATCGCTTACCGATCCCTAACTCCCCTGACCGATGGACGCGCTGAGAGCCGCTGACGGCGCGGCGTCGCCGCTGAGGAGGTCCTTCCAGGTGAGCTCCCGCCCCAGGCGCTTGCCCTTCTCGGTGAGCTTCAGTCCCTCTGGCGAGAGCGTGACCATAAAGGGCTTGCCATCCACGTCAATCTCGCGCTTCAGCTGCTTGTTCAGTTTGGTAGCCATTGCGTCCTCTCACGTGCAAAGCCTGCACGCTGCCGATGGTAACAGCAAACCGCGGGCATCCACCCGGCAGGTCCGCGCCGCGCTCGCCGACCCTACTTGGCCAAGCCCTCGGACGCGAGCGCCTCGATGACATGCGGCCGCGCACCTACGCGCTCGACGTAGCTGCGCAGCTGCGGCCACTTGCCGAGGTCGATTTCGACATGGCGGGCCCAGCTGAGCACGGTGAACAGGTAGGCGTCGGCGACGGTGTACTGCGTGCCCATCAGGAAACTCTTCGATCCCAAGGCACGCTGCAGGTAGTCGAAGCGCGTCGCCAGGTTCTTGCGCGCGTACTCCTTGGCTGCCGCCGGTGCATCCTCGCGAAACAGCGGCGTGAAGCTCTTGTGCACCTCCGAGTTGACGAAGCTCAGCCATTCCATCAGGCGATAGCGTTCCATCGTGCCCGCGGCTGGCGCGAGCTTGGCCGCGGGATTGCGGTCGGCGATGTACTGCAACACCGTGACGTTTTCCGTCAACACCTCGCCGTTGTCGAGGGTGAGCGCCGGCACGTAGCCTTTGGGATTCACCTCGTTGAAGTCCAGGCCGTCGGCGGCCTTCTTGGTGTGCCGGTCCACCTTGACCAGCTCGAATTTGAGTCCGGCGTCGCGCAGAGCGATGTTCGAGGCCAGCGAACAGGCACCCGTAAGATAGTAGAGCTTCATGTCGACCTCCTTGGCAGCACAGCGACGGATATCGGCGTATCCGTAGCGGGAGGGCCATGCTAACGTTGCCGCCAGCGATGGCAAGAGGGTCGTGCCATGAGGTCGCTTTTGAACACGGCCGCGGTCGTTACTGCCGCGATCGCGCTCGGCGGCTGCCCGAACAAGCGCTGGGAGCCCGTTCCCGGCCCGCAGTCCCCCGCCGCTCACAGCATGCCGACCTTCAGCCGCGAGCGCGACGACCCTGGCCGGCGCGACGCCGGCGCCGGCGGCCATCGCGCCAGTGAGATCTCATGGTTCCAGGGGACTCTCGAGGAGGCGTTCTCGCGAACCAGCTGCCACGAGCCCCGGGCGCTGTTTCGCTATTGAGCACCGGGGCGCTGCTACAATCGCCGCGGTTGGGCCTGTAGCACAGCGGTTAGTGCAGGGGACTCATCGACAAGGTGCCTTCGCGCGGAAACGCGCGAAGTGGACGGGATGAATTCAGGGAACCCTTCGGGATGTGTGATCCCATGGCAACCCTGAGCCGAGCCGCCGGTACACCGGCGGAAGGTGCAGAGACTACCTGAGGGCTCGAGCGCCCTTGATAACAGGCTTGAGCATCCCGCACCCACACGCACGGGCCGTGCACGGGTGAAGAGATAGTCCACTCCCGGCGGAAACGCCGGGGCCAAGTGAATCCCTTGGTCGTAGGTTCGAATCCTACCGGGCCCACATGAACTTCCGCGTAATGGAGGAATTTTCATGGGACCAGGTCGGCCAGGATAACTCGGCCACGCTGGCATCTATTGATATCTATTGTCATCGCGGACAAAATGTAAGCATCCGCAGAGATTTTCTCGGAGTGCCACCGCTTGAGCAGCAGCCTCAATGTCCAATTGACCGACGCGCTTCGCAAGTACGTCGATGAGCGGGCGAGCGATAAGGACGTGTACGCGAC
>VBMV01000103.1 GCA_005878835.1 Gammaproteobacteria bacterium
CGCCAGCCGATGAGCGCGAGCACTGGCGCCTGGAGTCGCGCCTCGAGGAATTTCTGCACCGCTTCGGTCTTACCGGCGTCATTTCACCGGCGAGTTGTTCGGGCGGAGAGCGCAAGCGTGCTGTGCTTGCCCTGGCGCTCGCGCTACAGCCGGATCTGCTGCTGCTCGATGAGCCCACCAATCATCTCGATATCGAAGCCATCGAACGATTGGAGGAGCTGCTGCTTAAGGTGCCCGCGTCCATGGTCATCACCCACGATCGCGCCTTCCTCGATCGAATCACCACCCGCATCATCGAACTGGACCGCGGGGTACTGCGCTCCTACCCCGGCAACTTCGCGGCCTATGAGCAGCGCAAGGACGAGGAACTCGCGGCGGAAGACGCGGCGCGGCGCCGTTTCGAGAAGTTCTGGCAGCAGGAGGAGGCCTGGATCCGCAAAGGCGTCGAGGCCCGCCGAACCCGCAACGAAGGACGCGTGCGCCGGCTCGAGCAATTGCGAATCGAGCGCGCTACGCGACGCGACCGGCTCGGAAACATTCGCCTCACTCTCAATGCCGGTGAGCGCTCGGGCGAGCTGGTTGCCGAGTTCGATAGGGTGAGCAAGCGCTTCGCAGCCCGACCGCTTATCGAAGATCTCTCGATGCGGATCATGCGCGGCGATCGCATCGGCCTGATCGGCCCGAACGGCGCGGGAAAGTCGACCCTGATCCGTCTCATTCTCGGCGAACTCGCGCCGGACGCCGGCACGGTACGCCGCGGAACCCGCCTGAGCATCGCCTACTTCGATCAGCTGCGAGCCCAACTCGATCCAACCGCGACCCTCGCCGAGGCCATCAGTCCCGGCTCGGACTGGGTGCAGCTCGGCAGCGAGCGCAAGCACATCGTGAGCTATCTGGGGGAGTTCCTGTTTCCCGCGCAGCGCGCGAAGTCACCGATCAGCATGCTCTCCGGCGGCGAGCGAAATCGTCTCCTGCTCGCGCGCCTGTTCGCGCAACCTGCAAACCTTGTCATATTGGATGAGCCGACCAACGATCTCGACATCGAATCGCTGGAGCTACTCGAGGAGCGGCTGCAGGACTACAAGGGGACGCTGCTGCTGGTGAGTCACGATCGGCGCTTTCTCGACAATGTCGTCACCCAAACGTTGGCCGCCGAGGGGAATGGGGTGTGGCGCGAGTACGCCGGCGGTTACAGCGACTACCTGCAGCAGCGGCCGCCGATGCCGGCCGGCCGCGCAAATGAGGCGGGGCAGACGCCTGCGCGGCGTGCCCCGCGCCACCGCTCTGCGGGTGAAACTCCCGCCAAGACCCGCACGCGCCTGAGCTATAAGGAGGAGCGCGAGCTGGCGGCCCTGCCCGAGGAGATCGAATCGCTAGAGCGCGAGCAAACTGAGCTCACCGCCCGCATGAGCGAACCGGATTATCACCGACTGGAAGGCGAGCGGCTGCGCAGCGACCGCAAACGGCTCGCGGAGCTCGAAGAGCTGCTACTGGAGAAGTTCGCGCGCTGGGAATCGCTTGAGGAACAGCGCGCACGTTCAACATAGCCATCAAGCCGGAGCGCCTTGGAGCTGAGCGCGCCGGTCATCACGCGCCCAAGGCCTCGGTCCCTTTGCGAAACAAGCCAACCCGCAACCGAGCGCAAGATTGCGTCCTAGCGGCCCTTTTTTTTACCGACGACCGAAGGCGGGGGCATCGGTGGGGCGCGATCCGGTCCGGAAACGTTTGCGACAAAAGCACGCAGGCATTCCCGGGAGCAGATTACCACCGCAGGTTCCTGATCATCGATCGCACCAGGATTCGGATGGCGGCTCAGCTGGAAGTGGGCGCGCGGCCGGCGCTCGTCTTCATGACCGATGTCGCACGCGCACACGTCGCACGTCAGCACGAGGACCTCAATCGGAGCATGAAAGGTCGCTGTTTTGCGCCAGGCCATGATTGCACCTCGGAGACGCCGCAGTACTACCCAAGGCGGCTCTAATGCGCGGCGTAACAGTCGCCGAACCGACCTCAGTAGCGGCGCGGTCCGCGTCCGTCTGCGACCGAGCGGTCGCGTTGCTGCGCCTCGCTGACCTTGAGGGCCCGGCCTTCGCAGTCCGTCCCGTTCAGCGCCTGCGCGGCGCGCGCGGCGTCTTCATTCGACATCTCCA
>VBMV01000104.1 GCA_005878835.1 Gammaproteobacteria bacterium
AACGGTTCCGTGCGGTGAAAACAGGGCGCGCACGGTATCCTCGGTGGCTGTGAAGGGAAGATTTCCAACGTATAGCTTGGTCACTGCGACTCACTCACGAAAATAAAAGGAAACGAGCAGGAAGGCCCTGCCTCCTGGTTCGCCAGACATTCCGAGGGTGGCAGACGTTGGCCGGAACATGCGCTGGAACGGCACAAGGCCAAAGGCAGACAAGCCGAAAGATCACGAGCCTGAGGTGCAGGCTACAGGAATCCGCTCTGTCTTGCCGAGGTTTCGTGCGCAGGGTCCAGTCAGGAATTGCATCTGCCCAGCAACTTGGGCACGCGACAGCGTTTGGATCTGGCTGACACGGATCCTCGCTTTACGGCACGCAGGTCCGCCATTTCAGGCTGCGAAGATTTACTTGGAGCGGAAATCAGCCGACCGACCGGCGCCGGGAACGAGAGCCGGCGGGCTGAGCGTGGACCGTCTTGACGCCAAGCTCTGCAAGAGGTTCCGACGCTGTTGCTGCGCCTCAGACCGTCCACTAGTAGACTCAAACACCTATGGCCGGAAGGCGTAGGAAGCAGTCCGCGAAGGTGAACCCGCTACCGCCGGGGTCGCCTCTCGGCACCTTTGTAACAGGCGGGACGCCGCAGCAATACGTGCACGACACGACCGCCAACATCTACAAGAACACACCCCTCGCCCTGTTGAGGCCGAAGTGGGACCAATTACTCGCAGAAGCCCGCTCACTCTCATCTGCTGGGCAGCACGCTATTGCCATCATCATCGCGGCCGCGGCCGGAGAATGGGCCACCGAATTGGTGCTCGAGAGACTGATGGATGCAGTGAAGGACCACAGTAAGAGCGTCCGCGACCTCATAGACATGTCAGAGAGATTGCTGGTTACCTGGTCCTTTGAGGGAGACCGCGTGCGAGAGGCCTTCCATGACCTAACGGGGGAACACCCCGATCGCCAATCATGGTGGGGAGATTGGATGTGGAGCCGCCGACAGCGCCACGACATAGCGCATCGGGGCGTGTTAACGGCTAATGCCACCGTCGCGAACAAATGCATCGACGTCGCAGCGTTGCACATTGCGTATCTGACGGAAGTCGTAAAAAAACGGGCCCCGTAGCCCCCTACTCGGCAAGGCACTGCAGCTTGTGCCCGGGAGAGGACTCTAACTCGGCCGTATCGTATTGATTTGAAAACCGTTTCCGCGAAGATGCGCGATTTATCCACCTTACCCCCTGTCCGCGTGCAGCTTGAACGTGGATTCTCGGTCCTTTGGTCCAGCCGTAGCGGGTAATTTTCGGGCTGGCTTGCGAGCGCCCGGCGCATCAAAACGAAATGGATTGGCGCTGTGATACACTATGCTCAGATTGTAATACGGCAAGGGGATGCTATGGCCCTGAACGTCAGATTGCCCAGTACCCTGGAGCGCGAGCTCGATGAGTGGTGTGCTGCACACAGCACGACGCGCACCGCCGCGGTGAGGCGCGCATTGACACAGCTTTTGAGCGCAAGACCCCGTACCAGAGCGCCGTTCGAGTTGGGGCAGGAGGGGTTTGGCTCCGATAGGAGTCCTGGTAGAGGCGTCGCTCGCAGTAGCCAACAGGCGCTCCGACGGCAATTCCGTGGCCAACCTGCTCGTTGATACTGGTTTTCTAGTTGCTCTTTATCGTCGCAACGACGAACTGCACCAAAGCGCGCTGAGGTTCTTGCAAGGCAATCGCGAGGGGTTGATCACCGTAGCGCCCGTGATTGTCGAGGCTTGTCATTTCCTCGCGATCGAGGCGCGCATGCACTTGCTGCAGTGGATAACGCGCGAGGGCCTCACAGTCTTTGAGATCCCACAAGCGGTGTATTCGAAGCTTGCGGCGCTCATGGAGAAATATCGGAACCTGGACTGCGATCTAGCCGACGTTGCGCTCCTGTGGCTAGCAGCCGAATCCCGACAACGGCGGATCCTGACCGTCGATGAGCGCGACTTTTCGACCTATCGGTTGCCTGACCGCAAGCAGCTGCAGCTAGTTGAGTGGATGAGCGCTGACGGTTCGAGCGAGAGGCGCTGAAGGGTCGGCGGATGTCGGCGACTGACGACCGGACTCGGCCAAATTGGCGGAGCGAGCGGCGAGACCAATGCGGCGGCGTTTTTCGCGCCTGGCTGGAAGATGGGATTTGATTGCGGTGTGTAAGTCCGGTTTAGAAGGCCTCTCATTTTGAGTAAGGCCAATCACCAAGCGATGAAGGCTAGAAACTTGGATGCAACCCAGACGCCTGCGCTCCAACGTGAAGCGCTTTGACCCAGTCCGAATGCGAGGCGCCCAAGATCGCGACAAAAGAAGAGCTCACCTGGCGTGATACGTGTTGGTAAAGCGTGGTAGGCCTTGATCACCGGGCATCGCCTTCGGGTAACTGTGGCGGTCTACCCGGAGCGCACCGATGCGATGATGACTGCCAGTTCGGGCGGGACGGGCAGGCGTCGGAAGGCGCTCACATTTCCTCCTCCTGTATTTCCCTCGGGTACAAGACCGGCCCCCGTCAAGACCGCGGCGCCGACAATGCGCAGCACCTGGGCAGCAAGCTCTTGCGGTTGGCGCTGACGCGCCGCCCATCGGAGCATTTGCCAGTGAACCCGGACGTGCTCGCGCGTTGAGGCCTGGCCTAGCACGTGGGCCCGCTCAAGATGCTCGAAGCTGCCCGCGAAATCGCCCCTGCCATCGCACTCTTCGGCTGCCAGAAACTCCGCCTGCACATACGGCCTGATGCGACGAGAAAACTCCTTCACCTGCTGTGTCCCCGGTTCGACCTCGCGGCAACCCTTGAGAAGCCCAGAAGCCACGACAGATACGCCGCTGCCACGACGTCGTACGCCAGACAGAACATCGGCCACCATGAGGGAACGCCAGGGTCCGCAATCAGGCGCCCGTGGAACCAGTCGAACACGCCGTGCGCGGCGAGCGCTGCGACGACCCACCAAAGGGTGAACCTGAACCCTATGAGTGACAGCAGTAGAAATGCGGCGATGCCAGCGGACTCCAACATCAGCGCGTGAAGCGATCCAGCGATGACGGCAAATAGGTCGTAGCACGAGGCAATCACGATCGTCAGCGTTGGATAGAAAGCGCGATCACGGTCGAGACCCACGACGGTCGCGAGTCCAGAGACGCCCAACGCCAGAACTACGCCCACCATGTACTCCATGACCAATCCCCCTGTGGGCCGGTCCCTCTATACTGAGGGACAGAAGCGCCGGGAGCGCCCCGCACCATCTTCTGGCCGCTCCCGCGTCATCAGGGTGTACCCGGAGCCGCGTCCTGAATGTCCAGTAGCGCCGTAAGCTGGGCGCGCAAGTTGTCTACCTCTTCGGTGATGGGGCCATTCAACGTGCCGAGTTCCTCGCGCTGGCTGGGCTTGAGGCGATCAGCCATTGCGAACAAGAGTATGGTCACCGCCTCGGCGTGTTCGGAACCCACTTCTTTCTGAACCCGGGGATATACCGCGGTGCTGTGCAGGGCAGTTCGCCCGATAGCCAGCGCTTCCTGATGCGACGCTGTACCTGCCCTGCGAATCTCAAGGTGCGATGCCAGCGGCAGGATCGCACGAGCTAGCTCCGCAGGGCCCGGGCACAATCCGAGCTCGGCAATCACCGCCATCAGACGGCGGGACAGTCCGTGCCAATTCTCGCCAACGCAGCTCACGCTGAAGCCTACTGCGCTGGATCGCGCGCGCCGGCGCATCATCAGCCATCCGCGCGCTTGGCCAGTCGCCGGATCAATCGGCTCCATCGCGCGCCAAAGATGCTCGGCTGATACCCAGTGCGGTGGGTATTTGAAGCGAGCAACATCGAGGATCAGGGCGAGATCCCGAGTAGCGTGATAGCCGCCGATTGGCGAGAAGTGGCCGGCGCCGGACTGCCCCATGGCAGAGCGGTCGTACGATGCAATGAGCACGGCCTCACCGCTGGCAGCGATTGCAAGCGCAGCGCGCCAGGCCTCAAGATTCGCCGTGTCGCGGCGCTGGACGTCTACCTCAGCGCCGTTACAACGCGCCAAGCAGGCGAGCTCGTCAAGGTCGAGTCCGCGTTCGCGCACGTCTGCGAGCGGCACGCAGCAGTCGAGCAAATCCTCGGCGAACCACCGCCACGGCCCCTTCCACAGTCGCTCAGGATCGATTGCCAGAGCATTGAGCGCCACGACCAGTGAACCTAGTCCGCAGAAGGCGGGGTCGGACTGGGTGTGGAACTGCTCGGCAAGCCGGAAATACCCGTTGAGGCCCTCGGTCTCCAGAGCCTCAACGAATATCTGCCGCCCCTCAGGCGATGAGAACGCAATCGCATCAGATGGCAGGGGGCGCCGATACAACGTTTGGCCCATGTTCCATCCTACCAATAGTTATATGCGCTACAACCTGGAGAGGCCTCCGGCGTTCCTTCAGCAGTTGCTTTGAGATGGGCGTCGTTGCACCGAACAACAACGCCGATGCCAAAGAAGCCGCGAGCCCTGCGGACAGTCCGAAGTACGTTCTATTCCCTGTCTCGCGCATATCGAGATCGTACGGCATCTGCGGGCGGGCGTGCCGCTGGGGATCAATTTGACGGTCGGAATATCCAGATGGCAGCCGGATCCTTCGCAGCCCGAACTGCCAAAAACAGCCGATCAAATTGCGGCACCCAAAGCGACGTCCTCGCACCTGCCGCGGTAGCAAGATGCCTCACTCTCACGAAGTCATCCGCGTGCGCGGCGAATACATCCAGAAACCCCTCGCCGCAACTGATGTAAATCAGGCTGCGCTTTGTATCCACAAACAGGTCATCGGAGTCGCCGCAAGCCTCAACGGCATGCGTCATTCCGCTGTTCCGAAGGTTGAAGCCGGCAAGCTTCGCTGGATGCCGAAACATGACCAGGACCTGCTGACGCTCGGCATCGATCGCGAGCGGGAAGTTGTCGCGTAGATTCTTTGTCGGCCAGGTACTCGTCTGCTTGGCGGTGGCGAGATCGAGCACCGCAATCTCGTTGGCATCGGGAACGTTTACGAAAACCCGGCCTCCCTGCGGCTCCACTTGGAAGCTCTCAGGATGCGCTTTCAGGCGAATGGCGGTCACCTTCTGGCGGCGGCCCGGGTCAATGACGGCCATAGCACCGCTTCCATAGCCGACGAGGACGCGATTCGAGTGCACGTCGATTCGAATATTGTCGGCGTCCTCCCCAAGCTCGATCGCCCCAGCGGGCGTCAAGTCTTCTGCATGCAAGAGGCGCACCGAGCCATCGCCGGCGCTGGCCACATAAACGGTGTCGGTCGATGGCTCGTAGGCGATGCCTTGAGGCTCACGAAATCCGTGCAGGGTTCGCAGCAACTTGCGTTCTTTGAGATCCACGACGCCAACGCTGTCATTGCCCAGTTCCGCGACATACAGCCGTTGTCGTGCCGCATCCACGGCGAGGTGATCAATGCGACCCTTGACTTCCCCCAGCGAGATCTTGGATTCGAGCACCAGGGGTTCGGCTTGGCCTGAGTGAAACAGGGTGCCGCTCAGGATCGACACAAACGCCAGAGCGAGAAATCCTGGACGTCGGCTAGGACGGCTGGTGCCTCCAGCAGGGCCTTGACCTCGGCGGGCTCGTCTTCGCATCAGTCTCCGTCCGTTCACGTGCCGCCAAATGAGAAATCGTCAAACGCGGTCACGCTGTCGGCCTTCGTCCAGACCCCGACCGCACCGGCGCCCGTGATATGGCCATCCTCAAGGTCGATGTACGGTTTGCCATCCAACAGGACTTTGATGTGCTTGGCAGAAAACTCCACTCGTAGGCGGTGCCACTGGTTGCCGGTCACTGGCGCATCGACATACTTGATCGTCAATCGATGCCCGCCCTCGGTGTGATAGAGCGAGACGTTGCCCTCCAGCGCGTTGGCTCGTGCGATGTAGTAGTTGTCGCCGTCCTTCCAGCGCCACACGAGTCCCCCGGCCTGATCTTCGCGCCCCGACAGCGGGTTGAACTTCACTTCGACAAAACCGTCGGCGATCGAGACGGCCTTCCTGACGCACCACGGAAACGTGCCGCTGCCGGTCTGTTTGAGCACGTTGGGTTGGCTCGGGGCGGAGGAGTCGGCTTCGACCGCCCAGTGGGGTGACCCGCGACCGGTCACGCCACACTCCCAACCGGGCGGCAGCGCACCCGGGCGGACCTGATCGAACGATTCCGTATCGGCGAAGGCTAGCGCTGCGGCCGTGCCGATCACCATGACCGAGAGTATCCGACAAATGTTTCGGTTCATTGCAGGGGCTCCGACACGGCTTCGGAGCCTCGGGGCTTTCGAGAACGACCCAGCGCGTTGTTCCGGATGGCGCTGCAATCAGAGCTTTTCGTCCACGTTCTTTGACGACGAACCCTTTACCAGGCCCACGTCCGCGTTCGCCGCGCCACCTTCGATTTCCGCCGCGACGCTCACCGCCCGATAGCCGCTGTTAGCCTTCACGGCTTTGGCGACCGCGTCGGCAAGCGTGGACTTTGCTTTGGCCATCGCGTTGGATTGCTTCTTGGCGTCTTTAAGATCGTCCGCCTCCGTGATGGGCTCTACCTTCGTGATCTTGCCTGTCTTGTGATCAACGATGACCTCGAAAAACTGGCCACCCTTGGAGGTGTAGACCGACAACTGCAATTTTCCGTCCTCGATCTCGAACTTGCCGGAAATCGGCTTGCCCTCGGCTTCGCTTGCTCGCAAGCCGGCTTCCAGTGAAACCGTGGCGTCCTTCAGAGCCGCGGCGAGTGCGGGCGCATTCTTCGCCGCTTCTGCTGCCTCGGCTTTCTCGGAGTCTTTAGTCTCCTGGGCTTGGGCGGAGACATTTCCGAGCGCCAAGCCGAATGCCATCATCGCGATCCATAGGTTTTTCATGACACTCTCCAGCTTGTGTTTGTGCGGTGGCAGGTCTCTATCCTCTGACGCTCTCGCGCCCGGCCGCCAGGTTGGCTAGGCGACGTTCGCGCCGTACGCACCGATCGCGGCGGGGTTCCAGGTGTGCGTCTCGCCCCGCGTGTGCCGACACCAGGCATACAGGGCGTCATAGACCACCAGACCGTGTTTGAGCATTTCGTGGTCGTCGCGAAAGTTGTACGAAAGTCCGAGGGAGATCGCGAGCAATCCCGCTGCCTGTGGGGCGAGCTCCGGGCGCGCGGTGTCTGCGCCGCGCACAATGACCGCGAGTTCGGCGAGCGCGGGGTCGTCGAGTCGGTACTTGCTCAGAAAGGCATCGAAGCTGCACTGTTCACCGACGTGGGTGAGCTCAACGTCGGGCACGTCATACGGGATGGCGCTGCGATCGCGCGCGGTGGCGAGCACATCTCCCGACGGTACAAACAGAAACTCCGGCTCGCGATCGATGAAGCGCGCGATGAGCCACGGACAGGCGATGCGATCGATCTTCGGGCGTTCTCGGGTCACCCATTTCATGGGAATCCTCCAGCGCTGGCAGCCGCCGTGATGAAACCCCGCATCAGATGTGTGAAGAGTACTACAATAGTGTAGGGTTTACTACATGTCAGAGTCCCAGCTGTGGCTGATGCTGGTCAACAGCGTGTCCGGCGAGAACAAAACGGCGCGCATGCGCATCTGGCGCGCCCTCAAGGCAAGCGGGGCCGCGGCGCTACGGGACGGCGTGTATCTGTTGCCGAAATCGGAGAGCGCCCGAGCGGTATTTGCCGAACAAGCCCAAGAAGTCGTCGCAGCCGGCGGCATGGCGCACATCGTCGCATTCGACGGCGAGGACGATGCGCAGCACCGCGAGTTCGTGCGGCTATTCGATCGCAGTACGGACTATGCCGAGCTCTTCGGGAAGCTCGATGCCTTCAAGACCGAGATCGCAAAACTCGACGAAGTCGAAGCCCGTCGCCAGGCGGCGGCACTGCGTCGGGACATCGCAGCCCTCGGCGCCATCGATTTTTTCCGGAGCGCTTCGCGGCATCAAGTCGAGAGCGCGCTGGCCGATGCCGAGGCGGCCCTCAACGCACGCTTTTCGCCCGATGAGCCGCATGCGGCAAAGGGAGTCATTCCAAAGCGCGAGAAAGCTCAGTACCGCGGACGTACCTGGGCGACGCGCGAGCGTCCCTGGATCGACCGCGTTGCCTCCGCCTGGCTGATTCGTCGTTTCATCGACCCGAAAGCGAAATTCCGCTGGCTGAAAAAACCCGCGGACTGCCCGAAGACCGCGCTGGGCTTCGATTTTGACGGCGCGGAGTTCACCCATATTGGTGCGCGGGTGACGTTCGAAGTGCTGGCCGCGAGTTTTGGGTTGGACAGCGACCGTGCAATTGCGCGGCTTGGGGCGCTGGTCCACTACCTCGACGTGGGCGGCATCCCGGTGCCAGAAGCCGCCGGCTTCGCAGCCATCATGGCCGGCGCCCGCGCGCAGCAAGCCAGCGACGACAAGCTTCTGCACAGCATGAGCGCGGTGCTCGATGCGCTGTACGCGAGCTATAGCGAACTTCCCGGAGGTGAATCATGAACGCCCGCCGATATGAACGCTTCGCTGCCTTACGGATCACGGTGACGCGGATCGCCGGATGTCTGGTTGCAGGTGCACTGATGTCCGCCGACAGCATCGCCGCGCCGCCGGTGTCACTGGATGCCAAGGCAATCGGTCAAGCGAGCGGGGCGACGGCGACCGCTGCGCCCGACGGCGTCGTGAAGATCGGCTGGCCGCGCACCGATGTGACCGTCACGGTGGATGGCGTGACCCTGCCGCCGGCAGCGGGCCTGGGCTCGTGGGCGGCGTTTGCTCCGATGGCGACCGGCGCGATGGTGATGGGCGACACCGTCGTGTTCGCGGACGAGGTCGATGCGGCGATGGACGCCGCGTTTACGCATGGATTAAGCGTGACCGCGCTGCACAATCACTTCTTCCACGACACGCCCAAGGTGTACTTCATGCACATCGGGGGTGAAGGCCGGGCCGAAACCCTGGCAGCGGGCGTCAAGGCGGTTTGGGGCGCGATTCGTGCCGTGCGCAGCATACACGCGCAACCGGCGACGAGCTTTGGTGGCGCAACGCCGGCGCCCGGTCGCATCGACGCGGATGCGGTGAGCAAGATCGTGGGCCAGCCGGCGAGCGATAGCCAGGGCGTAGCCAAGGTCACGATCGGGCGCACCGGCACGATGCAAGGCATGGTCGTGGGCGCTTCGATGGGCCTGACGACCTGGGCTGCGTTCAGTGGCAGCGATGCAGCCGCGGCAATGGACGGCGACTTCATCATGAGTGCCGAGGAAGTGCAGCCGGTCCTGCATGCGTTGCGCAAGGCGGGTGTCCACATCGTGGCGTTGCACAGCCATATGATCGGCGAGCATCCGAACTTCTATTTCACCCACTTCTGGAGCACCGGCAAGGCGCAGGATCTGGCGCATGCTTTTCGAACGGCGCTGGATGCGCAGGCCGCCGTCGGGAAACCCTGAGCTTCCAACACTGGCGCACCCATGATCGGCATTCCGCGCCGGTGGACCGGGGCCGCTTCTGCAAAGACACCCGACAACCCCGTCAGTCTGGCGGAAGCCACGCGCGTGTGGGCGACGATAGGCTGGCTCAGCTTCGGTGGCCCAGCTGGTCAGATCGCCTTGATGCACCGCGAACTCGTCGAGCAACGCCGCTGGATCAGCGACGCGCGCTTCCTGCATGCGCTCAGCTACTGCATGCTGCTACCGGGTCCTGAAGCGCAACAGCTCGCAATCTACATCGGCTGGCTGATGCACCGCACCGTCGGCGGCGTGATTGCAGGCACCTTGTTTGTGCTGCCGGGTGTCATCGTCATAGGCGTACTGAGCTGGTTGTACGCCACGTACCAGCAGCTACCCCCAGTGACCGCGATCTTCTTCGGCCTGAAAGCCGCCGTATTGGCGGTCGTTATCGAGGCGGTCCTGCGCGTCGGGCGGCGAGCGCTGAAGAATCGCGTGATGATCGCGATTGCAGCCGCCGCGTTCGTGGCACTGTACTTCTTCAAAGTACCATTCCCGTTGGTCATCCTGAGCGCGGCTTTGATCGGCATCGCCGGCCGGCACTGGCGATCGACGAGTTTTCCGGCGCCAACATCAACGGCGGCGCTTGCCGAAAGCGACTATCTGATCGATCGACGGATTGCCCGGGGCGAGTTAACCCATACGAGGCGTTCCCTGCGTCGGTCTGTCGCCGTGCTCGCGGTCTGTCTTGCACTGTGGTTCGGGCCAGTGGTTGGCTCGATGCTGCTTTTCGGCCGAGCCAGCGTGTTCGCCCAGCAGGGCACGTTCTTCGGGGAAGCCGCGCTGGTCACCTTCGGCGGCGCTTATGCGGTGCTCGCCTATGTCGCGCAACGCGCCGTCGAGACGTACGGCTGGCTCAGCCCGGGCGAGATGCTCGACGGTCTGGCGCTTGCCGAGACCACGCCTGGCCCGCTGATCATGGTGGTGCAGTACGTGGCTTTCCTCGGGGCATTCCGCCATCCGGGCGGTCTGTCGCCGTATGCCGCCGGTGTACTCGGCTCGCTGCTCACTACCTGGGTAACGTTCATACCGTGTTTCTTGTGGATCTTCCTCGGCGCACCCTACGTCGAAGCCCTACGCAGCAACCGCACACTGAGCGCGGCCCTCTCTGCGATTACGGCGGCTGTGGTGGGTGTGATACTCAACTTGTCGGCCTGGTTCGCCGTGCACACGGTATTTCACAGCGTGCAGATGCGAGCCACCGGCTTTATGCATGTCGATGTGCCGGAATGGCGGAGTGTCGATCTCGCCGCATTGGCGCTCAGCACCTGCGCGCTACTGGCAATGCTGCGCTTCAAGTTGGGGATGGGCTGGACGTTATTCGGCAGCGCAGTGCTCGGTGCTGGCATTTGGACGTTTTTCCACGGTGGGTAGATATTGCGGCGAAGCTCGTTGGAGACCCTGTGAGTGAGGGCCCTGCGCTGGCACCGCGACCTGAGCGGTTTTACGCACCGGAGGAGGGGTGACGTATGAATTGCGCTGGATCTAGGCCAGTCGCATTTTTGAAGACCTGGATGTTATGCGGCGCGCTGTGGGCGCCGAAATCGTAACCTGCCGTGTCTGCCTCGATGTTCGCGATGGCCTCGAGGACTTGAAGGGGCGTTTCAGGTCGCTCCGTAGCGGGTAATTCCCGGGTCAATCTCTTCCTTGCCCATTGGCCTGTAACGCGTTACGCTGTAACGCGTGACACCAAGGTTTATTGATATGGTGCAAGCAGCTGAACGAATGAAGGCCATGCGCGAACGGCGGCGTGCCCGTGGCATGAAGGAGCTCCGCTTAGTCGTGCCAGACGCACGATCTAGGACGGTGCGCCGACGGGTGGCTCGACAAGTCGCAGCGCTGGACCGATCCCGCGAGCTCGAGGCGCTGAAGTGGATCGAAGCCGTCGCCGAGTTCGATGACCGATGAGGCGCGGCGACGTTGTGACTGTCGCGGCTACAGGGGACTACGGCAAACCACGCCCAGCGGTGATTGTGCAGACTGACGCGCTCCCTGCCGGGCATGCGTCTGTGGTGGTCTGCCAGATGACTTCTGAGGGGGACGACGCTGAGGACTTTCGAGTAGCAGTCGAACCCAGTACTCGAAACGGTCTGCGCACGCGCTCGCACGTGATGTCGGACAAGCCGGTCACGATTAGGCGCGCCAGCATTGGTCGGAAGATCGGCCACCTTGACGATGGCGACATCGCGCGACTGAATGTCGCCTTGGCATTCGTCATGGGCCTCGCAGACTAGGCGCGATTCTTCATATTCAGCGTGACCCTCTTTCCGAGTCGTCCGGGAAATGGAGCAACGACATGAAACCCCTCCAAACCTTACGTTGAGGTGTCCACGCAGGCGGGTCAACTCCCGTTTTGACGGGTGGGGGCGGTGATGGACGCGGCCGAAGAGCAGATCAGAGCGCTCGTCGATGCAGAGACGGCTGCCTGGGACGCTCGCGACGCCGGTGCTCTGGCGGCACTCTTTCATCCCGACACTGTTTGGCCCTGGCCACCGAACTCCACAGCTCACGACCCGATGCAATGGGTCATGCCATTGGGAAGATACAATCGGCAGCGCTGGATTCGGTCATGGCAGGAGCTCTTTGACTCGCACGACCTGGTTCATAACTGGCGACGGACACTGCGCGTGGTGGTGTCTGAACAGGGCGATGGCGGATTCGCTGTCGTTGACGTTGACACGCTGTGGCGCAGCCGAAGGACGCAGGAGCCGCTCCACTGGAAAGGTCGCGCTTGTAAGGTGTACACGAAGGTTGACGGGCGTTGGCTGTTTCTATTCCAGACCGGTCTACTCGAGTACTAGCGCTGGGTTCGGTTGTGATGCTGATTCGCCGGACATCCATTGGCCGCCGTGTCTGGCGACATGTCTTTGCATGGGGCGGTTCACTCTTGACAAACGGGGAAAATCATGAGGAAACAAAGGCACGTCCTGGCCCTCGTGATAGGGGCCGGTCTCACGGCTGCATGTCTGCTCGCCGCGGGACCTATGGCGGCTTCCGATCAAGGCAGCTGGCCAGCCAGTAAGTCAGCGCTCCCACGCCGAAGGTCGCGGGTATGCCGGCAGCGTTGGCAAAAAACCTGGCCAACTTCGACGACCTCGACTTCCATGTCTACACCGGGCAGCAGTGGGAGAACCTTCACAAGAGTCATGCGCAAGACATCGTCGTGCACTACCCGGATGGTCATACCACCAAAGGAATTCCCGATCACATCAAGGAGCTGAAGTTCATGTGGACGTTTGCTCCGGATAACCGCATCACCGAGCATCCGGTGCGCTTTGGCGCCGCAGATGCCGAATGGACCGCTGTCATGGGTTTTCTGGACGGCACTTTTACTAAGCCCATGGTTCTAGCGGATGGCACCGTCATTCAGCCGACGGGGAAGGGTTACCATTTGCCGATGGCCACCCTGGGACATTGGAACAAGCAGGGCGTCATGGGTGAGGAGTATCTGTTCTGGGATAACTCCACGCTTATGAAGCAGATCGGTGTTGGCAAGTAACTGACACCACGTTCACGCGACGATTCAGTCCGCAACGGGCCAGCCGATGCCGGCCGCGAGCAAGGGGCAACCTAGCGTCTCCGGTCGCCAGTTAGATTCGCGAGACGTCCCCGGTAATCAGCGTCGCGGCAATAGCGGCTTTGCGGAAACGCGTCTGCTCCTGCTGACGGTCAGCTTTTGGCCGACTGCGGCAGCTTGGCGACAGCTTGTCCCTGCACGCTATTGGATCTTTACGGCATACACGCTACCGCCGATGGTCAGCGCGGTTGATCCGTTTTGCGCCGCAACCTCAATCGGAGTCCCATCGTCTCGAAGAAAGAACTTGTTTGGGGAGTCGGCCAGACCTCGACCAATTATCCCTTCAGCTTCAATGACGTAGGGAGGTGTGCATCATGTCGCGTGCTCGAGCGGGCCAATGAAGGGCGCGAACTCTCCAGGCTGGGTTCGGCCTCTGCATTCCCAGACATCGCGGTGTTCGATGATGGCACCGGCTTGAGATTCCGACGCGCGGAACCACACGACGGTGCTACCTCCTCTCGAACTCACGGCTGGCCTTGGATGTCGAGTTCGAGTTCGTCAACGTAGACCCCGCCAAGGGCGAACTTCGGCGGCCCGAGTTTCTCGCCGTGAACCCGGCCGGAAAGCTGCCGGTCCTCGTCGATCGCGACTTCATTCTCACGGAGTCGGTCGCGATCCTCCTCTACCTGGCGGAGAAGTACCCTGAGAAAGGCTTGCTCCCCAGCGGGCTTCGAGCACGGGCCGAGGTCAACCGATGGCTCCTCTTTTCCGCGACCGAGCTGGAACAGCCGCTCTGGCGAATCGCGCGACACACTTCGCTCTACCCACCCGAGAAGCGGCTCGCGGCGGAGATACCGATCGCCCGTCAGGACTTCCTCGACATGGCGGCGGTCCTGGAGAAACACATGGACGGCCGACAGTTCCTCGTCGGTGACAACGTGACGGTGGCCGACTTTGTAGCGGCATACACGCTCGACATGGCGGCGGTCCTGGAGAAGTACATGCTGCTCGACAACCTGCCTCGCCTGCGCGAGTTCATGGAGCGGATGTACGAGCGCCCGAACGCCCCACCGCGGATTGCGGAGGCGTTCGCGAGCCTACGTCGATGACGACTCGAGACGCTCGGTAACGCCCCGCATCGATCCACGATCTCGAATCTGAGAGCCTCGTGTGCGCGCTGGGACGGAGCGTTGTCGACGTTTGAGCCGCACGCGCCTTCGTCAAGAGGGTGGTGAGGCTAAGCTTACACAAATTGCCGCTATCTGTAACCGGAGCCTCATGAATCCCCGCGTTTGACGCGGTCGTCAGCAGCCCCTCGAGGCCTCCACCGGCCGACGAAATGACGAGAGTAGTTCTGATGGAGGCAGTAGGCAAGAAGCCCTAAACATCTGCAGAGAGCGAGGACCTGCGAAAATTGGTGATCGGGCGTGTCGATTTTGGACCCCCTCACTCGTCGGTTACCTGGACAAGTCACTGGCGCTGACGGCGCGCCACAGATGCGCACATTCACTACCACTACGAGGAGAACTCTCATGACGGTCCATTCCAACCGCCCGCATTCCAACTCAGCGGCCGTTCACTGCGGCCAGTGCGGGAAGCGCACAAGTCTGGTCGAGCCGGGCATCCTTGCTGCAGGGATCGTGGTGGCAGCGCTTGGCTTGCACAGTGGGTTTTCGTTCGCCGCTGAGTCGGCCGTGGCGCCCGCTATGGCGCCCGTCGCCGCACCCCCAGGCGGCGAGTACAAACTGGATAAATCCCATGCAAGCTTGATTCTGCGCGCAAGCCACATGGGTTTTTCCACCTACACGACACGCTTCAGCCGCTTCGATTCAGAATTGACGTTCGACCCAAAGAATCTGCCCGCCTCTAAGCTCGTGACGACCATCGACGCTTCGTCGTTCGAAATGGACGCCGCACCGCAAATGTGTCTCGACATTATGAAGGGGCCTCAGATGCTCGATACAGCGAAGTATGCGCAGATTACCTTTAAGTCGGAGCGCGTCCGGATGACCGGCAGTAAGACCATGGAGATCACCGGCACACTGACTCTCCACGGTGTGACTCGCCCGATGGTGCTGAGCGCGACGTACAACGGAGGTTATGCCGGTATGCCTCAAATGGACCCTAATGCCCGCGTCGGATTCTCGGCACATGGGTCACTCAAACGGTCGGACTTCGGTATGACGTTCGGCGTACCCGCTCCGGGTACGACAATGGGGGTTGGCGACTTGGTCGAGTTTTCGATCGAAGCCGAATTCACAGGCCCCGCGCTGCCCGCACCAGCCGCCGGCGCACACGAATGACCGCTCACGATCACGTTCTCGATCGGTACTCCCGAAGATAGGTGGGTTTGCCGCACGTCGATCCAGTGAGACCGGCGGACGCGCGAGAGCGCACAAGCGACAAGGCGCATGCTGAAATCGAGCTCGCATGCGGTCATGAGTTGGCCGCCGCGCGCTGAATAACAGCGGAGCGGCGAGCCTGGATTGGTGAACCCGGTACTTTGGAAATCACACGATGAAAAACCTGATAGTCGCTCTTGTCCTAGCGGTCGCCTCGCTGTTGGCTGCAGGCGGTTAGGCAAGACGGCGCGCTTCCGCCGTCAGGCATCCGTCGAAACCTCCAGGCTACGCCAGCGTTCCCTCGACCCAGTCCGCCTGCGCAGTCACGACGTTCAAGCGAGAGCTCTAGAAATCGTTTAGTCTCCGCGACCGCGGTTCGGACGCAGAGATCGCGCGCGAGCTAAGAAATGCTTAGCTACCAAACAACATCAATCCTGCTCTGTAAGTATTTGATAAGAATGCCCGGGAGAGGAATCGAACCTCAGCCGTAAATCTCCCCCCATTCAGAGTCTTAGCGTCGTGGGACTTTTTGAGTTACCCAGAAAGTTACCCAACCCAATCGTGCGCTGCGATGGGACCGCTTGGTATCGGTTGGGCGCGCATGAGCCGGCACCGTGATCACCCGCTCCCAGCGTCATTCCGCATTGGGCCGGTGTTGACCCGAGCGGCCGCTCGCCTCTGTCTGCTTTCAGGCGCCAGAAACCGCACCTTGAGGGCGGGCCAGGAGCGGTTTCAGACACCGGCTGGATTTTCTGTTGGCCGTTGTCCTGCTACTCCGGCAGATTCATTTTGCGTAGAAGAGCCTTGTAGCGCGGGTCGTCGCGCAGGCTGCGGAGACCCGTGTCAATCTTGAGCCACGGCAGGCCGTCATCTCGGACCTCATAGGCGCGCTCCAGCCACTCGAATGCCTGGTCCTTCTCGCCGCGCCAGGCATACACGCGGGCGGCAAAATTGGGGGAGTCCTTTCCGTACTTGGCAATGAACTGTTCGAGAACTCGCTCCGACGCATCAACGTGCCCGAGAGAGTATTCAGCCTTGGCCTGGCCCGTCAAACTGAAGGGTGGCAGTGCCGTTCGACGAAAGAGGGCCAGCGCCCGCTCGGGCTGATGTTCCAGGAGCTCCAGCTCCCCCAGGTTGAAAAGTGCACGATCAGAGCTCGGAGCTATAACAAGCGCCTTCTCATACAACGGCCGGGCCTGTGCCAACTGCTGATTGGCAACGAGGAAGAATGCAAGGCGCATGCAGATCTCTGCCGACAGTGGATCGAGCGCGAGAGCCTGCTCCTCTCTGGCAATGGCCGCGGGGAGCTTGCCAAGCACGGCGAGCAGGATGGCAGATCGATGCAGAACATTGGCATCGCCCGGGCTAAGCGCTAGGGCCTTGTCCAGGTCAGCCTGCGCCCCAGCAAAGTCGAACCGCGTAGCGGAACGCAGGAAGCCGCGTGCGGAGTAACCCGCGGCCAGTCCTGGAGCAAGCGCGACGGCCTTCTCTGCAGCTGCAAGCGCACTGTCAAAGCCTGCTACGTCGGCGGCTAGGTCGCCTAAGGTGCTGTCGTCGGTCAGCCAGAATTGCGCCAACGCCAGGTCTGCGTACGCCGCCCCGTAGCGAGGATCCAGCACGGTCGAGGCCCGGAATGCGGTTACAGCACGTTGGTAGCCGGCAGTGTCGCCTTGGTTGTAGCTCTGCCTGCCTTGCAGGTACAGGTCATACGCCGCAAGATTGCCGGTATGCAGCTCTTCGCGAGCCGATGGCTGCCGCATCGGCAACAAGTGAACTCTCAGCGCTGTTACAACGGCGCCTGCGATCTCATCCTGAATCTTGAAGATGTCATCGAGCTTGCGATCGTAGGTTTCCGACCAGACGTGGTAGCCATTGTCGACGCGAATCAGCTGCGCGGTGATGCGGAGGGTGTTGCCAGACTTGCGTACACTACCTTCCAGGACGTGGGCGACGGCAAGCGCCTTGGCGATATCGGCAATGGTCGCTTGCTTGCCTTTGAAGTAGAACGACGAAGTCCGGGCGGGCACCCGTAGCTCGGGGACATTCGTCAACATGTCGATGAGTTCCTCCGACAATCCGTCAGAGAAATACTCCTGGTCCTTCTTCTCGCTCATGTCGACAAACGGCAGCACCGCAACTGATTTGTTGGTAATCGCGACTGCGGCAGCGGACTGCGCAGCTTTGTGACTCTGCGACCAAAAGTGCACACCCAGCGCAACCGCTACACCAACGATGATGACGACCGACGCCCCGACGATCAGCTTCGCCCTTCCCACCGTTGGCTTCAGGGGTTTTGCCGAAGCCACGGGATCTGCGGCTACGATCTGTTCCAATCCCTGTCCCACCGTCTCCGCCAACCTGGCTAACGCCGCCGGCACTCCCAGTGCCCCTACATTGATCCACTGCGATTCACCCAGAAAATACTCAAGCGCCCGACTCAGCGGAGCAGCATCGATCCGAAATGCAATCATCGGCTTGCGCTTGGATGCCGCTCGCTCAACCTCCCTGCTCACGTGCGATGAAGTTACTGCACTCTCGGAGAGCACCAACACCAGCGTCTTCGCCTCATTGATGGCTCCTACTATGGCATCTGCATACAGAGCGCCCGGCTTCACGTCGCGGGGCGCTAGCCAGCACCTGAGTCCATGGTGCTCGAGATTCTCGACAATGGAATTAGCGACAGCGGCATCTTGCGACGCGTAGCTAACGAAGACAGTGGGCGTACTACCGCTCGCTCTCTCGTCGCCGCCGCCTTCGGCCATTTCTGGTGCCCCCGCCCCTTGCGCGGCATCGTCGCCCATGCCTTCCGGGTTGGCAACCCGGGGACTCTGGGGTCGCGGAAGTCCGCTTCAGGGCGGTCAATTCGCGTGGCCGGAGGGCCCCCTTGACGGTCGACCCGCGCAAAAGATTTCTGGCTAACAGCTCATGGACGAGCGGCGACTGCGTCTCCATCGTGCGAAGGCGCAGAGAAAACTCGCCGACGCAAGGCGTCTCGCAACCGTAATGCGATCAGTTCGATCGTTTTATATTCGCTACCGTCTGGCGGCAGCTCACGTACACTGCGCCCGACCCGTGGGGCACGGAACGGACAGTTTGATTTTCTGCTTGGATCGTTCTAAGTTATTGATTATAAAATAAAATAAACACAGATTGCCCGGGAGAGGACTCGAACTCGTTCGTAACTAATTGATTCTTCTTCCGTTTCTGGCAGAGCGTCCCGATTTACCCGCTGAATTATCCCCTCTCAGATAGAGGCTTGAACGGCCGGTTTCTGCTTTCCCGTAGCGCCGCGCTGAGTTCCAGAATATGGAACCATTGATTCCATTTTCTGGAACTTAGAGCTAGGATCACGGTCGATGGTTGTAGTCGGTACCGACGTCGTGGAGCGCTACTTCGCATCCCGAGTCGGTCACAAAGGTATCAAGGCGGCCCGCGCGCAATACGACGCCTGGCGTGCAATTGCTGAAACCGCGCAGTGGAAGGCACCGGGAGAAGTGAAAGCGTCTCACCCCAAGGCCAGCATTCTCAAGAACAGCCGGGTCGTCTTCAATATTAAGGCAAATGACTATCGATTGGTTGCCCTGGTGAACTATGAGAGCGGAATCATGATAATCCGCTTCTTCGGCACACACGAGGAGTATGACAAGATCGACGCGGAGACAGTGTAATGAAAGCCACTTTGTTCATCATTGAGAACGATAGAGATCATGCCCAGGCGAAGGCGTTGATCGAGAAGCTCATGGGATCTGGCGATGCGGCGGATCAGGCGCGGATGGTGGCTCAGGCGCGTCTGATCGAGGCCTATGAGCGTGCCCGTTGGCCGCGGCGAACTCCGTCGCTACCGCACCTCCTTACCTACTTGATGGAGCAGCACGGTCTTTCACGGTCGGATCTGGTGCCGCTTCTCGGGACGCCCAGCCGGGTCAGCGAAGTGTTGAATGGCAAGCGTGAATTGAGCATGTCGATGGTGCGAAAGCTGCGTGAGCGGTTCCAGATTTCTTCAGACTTGCTGATTTCGTCAAAACGATCGCGCGGACTCGCGGCGTAGCTGTGGGAGCGAACCCGCCCGAAGTCCCAGCGCGACGGGCAGCGTATGCTGCGACTTGCGCGAGCTGCGGCTGCATCGTTCCCGATGCACGCTCTATGGCGATTCGCCGGCGGGTAGCTCGAGAGGTTCCAGCCCTGAACCCAGCCCCGCGAACTCGACGCCCCTACGTTGTCCCCCGAACTTGGTCAATATTGCACGCCGGTTTACACCTTGGGCCCGTCGCAGCACCACGGGAGGGCCGTGACCATTCCCTGTGACCGGAGTTGACCCGAAGCCGCCGGTCGTGAAAGGCAGCTTTTGGGAAGGCCGGTAGATGCTACGGTAACGCAGCGGCACGTAGCGATCCGCTTCGTGTCCCGCTCTGGATCCTACGGCCGCAGCGGCGATCCAGGTCTCGACCGTGGCGGTGGTAACGCTAGGCAAGTGCCTTGACGAAGGCCTGGCCAAATTCGCTGAAGCCCGCCAGCGTGGCTGTCCCAACGACCACCAGATACAGCGCCACTCCCCAAACCGTCACCGGATGCACACGGCGGCGCGAGACAATGTCATAGGCGATCAAAGCGGCGAATAATGCGAGTTGCGGTACGATCACGGATATTGGCACTAACGCCTCTGCTCCAGGCAGGCGCACGATCGCAGGACCTACAATGGCGATCGACGCAAGCAGCATCAGCCGCCGATGCACATCCGTCCGCCGGCGCAGGTATATTGCGGTTACCACGAATAGCGCGAAGATAAGCATCAAGCCGGTGTCACCCGTGACGATAAGCGTCACCGGCCCGGAAGTGATGCCTTGCGCCGCAGCTCGAGCGGCCAGACGGACGACGACCAACATCGAAGCCACAACGACGCCCGACGCGGCTCCGGTGCCAACGGGCCCGAGAAGCCGATGCCGGGAAACACGACGCAACGCTATAAGTATTGTCTGGACGAGGAAGATCAGGAACCACAGCGTCAGCACGATTCCGTGCGCGACGATGTACGTCGGCAACGAGCGTTGGGCAGCCCGGACGGCGGCAGGTGAAGGTTTCAAATGGGCCGTTGCAATTCCTATCCTTAAGCTGCGGGTGCTTCGCCGTTTTCCGCCAGCGCACGGGATTGCCCAGCGCCGGCAGCTCTCAGTGTTCGATGTGAAGCGCGGTAATCTGCGTGGCCCAGTGGGTCGTGTCGACGGCGACCGCCTGGATGGTCCAGAACGTCTTATCGTCCTCGGGGTCGAGCGTCGTGCGGCTGTAGTCGCCCCAGCTCGCAGTTCCCACATCGGTGGGGAGCTGGTAGCTGGCGCGCCCATGCTGGAGAAGCATCGGGGCTCCGAAGACCGTTTTCCTGCCGGCGGTCTTGCCGACCACCGCGTAGCTGCTTACGAACTGACTTGGGCCGGTGCCGACGGCGTTGAATCCGATCACGACGTCGCCGTCGTGGTTGGCCGCTATCGAGGGAAACAGGAAGCTCTGCGTGGCATCTGCGATGAATCCTTCTTCGATGATGGTGGTGTTCGCCGCATCGATACGAAGCCAATGGATCGTCCCACGCCCGGTCCCGGTATCGACGGTGTTCGTAGCCATCCAGATCTGGCCGTTCACTTTGACCGGCGCCGTGTTGTCGATAAGGAAGTTAGGGCCCAGCGGCAGAGCGTTTGGGTCGGGCTGTGGCGCAGCAAAAAAAACGTCGTAGTCGCTCCGACCAAAGAAATAGTCATTCGGATAACCGCTGCCGAGATCGAGGTGTGGCGCAAAGATGTTGCCGCGGACGTCATTGCGCTTGTACGTGCCATAGGTGTATTGAATGATGCCCTCCGTCCCGAGGACGATCTCGTCCTGCTCGCTGCCATCGAGATCGATGGTCGGCACGATGGACTCTCCCGCGGTGGGAATGGAAATGTTCCGAAAGACGGTCTTGCGATCGATCCGAGGCCTGCGGGCCAGCAGGTCTTTCTTGGGCAGTGCGACGAGGGTAAAGCCTGTCGGGTTATAGTTCAGGTCGAAGTCAAGCGATGTAAGGAACACGCCCGAGCCGTTGTAGCCCATGATGGGCGAGTCACCGTATGCGTCCGTTGCATCATGGAGGTGAATTTTGAAGCCGATGAAGCCTTCGGTCGGATCGTCTCCCCGGGAGACGGCGATTCGCAGGTCGGTCCCTTGCGCGATGCCGTCGGAGTCGGTGTTGATGGTAGATGCATACCATCTACCCTCGGTGGAATCGAAGGCGATGCTGGGACCGATTGGAGCTTCATCGACCCCGAACGGGACGCCGGTCCGACGCCAAAATTCTCGCCCGGTCATCCGCTCAACGGGGACGCCCAGCTTCGTATATACGGCGTAATCGCTGTTGACCATTTCGACGAAGTGATCCGGACCAATCGCTCCGTTCAAATCCGGCTTGTCGCAATAAGAGCCCCCGGGAGGAAATACGTACCCATCACTCCCGCAGTCGCGGGTGGAGCCGGGAAAGTTATGCCGGATGGTCGCCCTCGGTTTGGGCACGGCATCGCTGCCGCCCGAGAGCGCCGTTCCAGTCAGGCCCGTTGTGACACCACTGACCCCTACGTCTGGCGGTTGAGCGCCGTATGCCGTTCCCGCGATTGCAGCGAATGTAGCGGCGAGAAGCAAGGAAACACTTTTCGACGTTTGCACGGCAAATTACTCCGCTTGCAAGAAGTTTAAGTGAAGCTGGGTACGCGCAATTCCCCTTATCTACTGTAAGAGTCCCATAGGTCCGAATTGGCAACCACAATCGTGCCGTGGAGTTTTGAACGGCCGCTTTATGGTGGGCATTCAGAGGGACTGACAAGCGGGTTTTGGCCGGTCAGCGACCTCCGGTCATGGCCAATCCACGCAAGGTCGCTACCCGACCCTCTCGAGACATTCGTGACCGACTGAGGTGCTCCCCGATTTAGTACGGCGCGGAG
>VBMV01000105.1 GCA_005878835.1 Gammaproteobacteria bacterium
AGGCGGACCTGAACGCGGATTACGCAGTGGCGGCCGGGCACAATGTGGCGCTTGGCTATCGCTGGCAGGGCATTCAACGCCACTGCCATGACACCTGGATCAGCTGCGAGAACGCCGCGACCAGCAACGAAAGCACGCTACGGGGCGAGTGGCGCGCCAACTGGCTGGAACAGCTCAGCACGCGGCTGGCCTACGCCTACTCCGACCGCGCGGTGGATTACAACCCGAACGCCTGGCTGGCCCTCGTGCCCATGGCCAACGTCGTCCCGGGCGCCCCGGTCGTGGGTGCGACCACCAGCGTCTATGGATATCTCACCCAGACCGGGCTGACCGGGTGGGGCCCGGCGGCGGGATTCCCGGCGACGCCGCTCACCGGCAATGCCGCCATCTTCTCACCCAACAACAACATCGTGCCGCAGTCGCTCTATGGAAGCCGCGACAACGTCAGCGAGCTGCCCGGGATGAGGCGCTTCGACATGGCGGACCGCCGGCGTCACAAGCTGCGCTCGTCGCTCGACTGGCAGGCGAGCGAGCACCTGTCGCTGCAGGCGGAGGGGGAATTCAACAAGGACGACTACCAGCACTCGGTATACGGGCTGCTGCAGTCGCAAATCTCGGCGCTGCATCTGGAGGGCAGTTACGCCTTCAACGACAACTTCGAACTGCCGGTCTTCTACTCGCACGAGGATCTGCGCTCGAGCATCGCCGGCGACGGTTTTGGCAGCAACACGGGCGCCGCTTTCGTCGGCCGGCCCGGCAACACGCTGGTCGCCGGCGGCTGCTACGCCACGGTGCTCGAAAAGAACCACAACGGCAAGATCGACCCGTGTCTCAATTGGTTCACCGACATGCGCGAGCGTGCCGACACCTTCGGCTTGACGCTGGCGCGCAACAACCTCAGCGGGGGCAGACTGAGTCTGGCGGGCGATCTGGTGGGCACGCTGGCGCGTACGCATATCAGCGTGCGCGGGGGCAGCTACGCCAACAATCCGTTTGCCCTGGCGAACGCGCCGCCGCTCGCGCCCGGGGTAGCGGCGATTTTCTTCATTCCGGCCGCGGACCTGCCGCCGGTGACGACCCGGATCCTGGAGATCCGGCTGCGCGCCCAGTTCGCTCTCAGCCGGGCGTCGCAGCTCAACCTGCTCGCCGCCTATCAGCGCCTGAAGTCGAGCGATTTCGCCTATGACGGCATGCAGTTCGGGACCGGGACCGAACAGCTGCCGACCAACGAGCAGCCGTACAGCTATTCGACCGCCGTGTTCGGGATTTCCTACGTGCATCGCTTCCTCTGATGAGACAACCGATGAGATCCTCTGCCAGCGCCGCGCCCGCGATCGAGCGCCACCCACTCGTCACGCGTGTGCTGCATTGGGCCACGGCCGTCATTCTGGTCGTCTCGGTCAGCGCGATCCTCTATCGCGAGACCACCGAACAGAAGACGCTGCGGCAAGTCCTCATGGAATTGCACCGGCAACTCGGCTTGCTGGTGCTGCTGCTCCTGGTGGCACGGGTGGCGGTTCGCTCAGTCAAGGGTCTGGTGAACCACGCGCCCGGCCCCAGTGCCGCAAGGCGTCGCGCGGCGGCGGTCGCGCATTGGTCGATGTACGGAGTGATTGCCGGTCTGGTCCTGCTCGGCTGGGCACTGTGCAACGCTCACGCCATTCACTTGCGGCTGTTCGGGGTCATTCCTCTGCCGGATCTGGTCGCGGCGGACTCCGACCTCGCCGATACCCTGTCGGACTACCACATCTGGGCGGCGTGGGTTCTGCTGAGCCTGGTGGTGCCGCACGTGCTGGCGGCTCTGTGGCACCACTACATTCGACACGACGGCGTGTTGACCGCGATGCTTCCGGTAGGCTCGCTGACCCGGCGCCCCTTGAGCGGGCAGCGCTAAGCCAGGGCGTACAGGTACTCCACGAAGGACGCGACCGCCCCGTCCAGCCCCTGGACCTTTGAATTGCTCGACTCGATGAGGTAATACTCGTCCGGAGCGTGTGCGCCGGTCCCGTGGCCCAGGCCGAAATGACCCGCGGGCAGCTTCAGGGGTGCATCGGTGAACACGTAACCGGGCCAGGAGCCGGCCGTACGCGGCCACAGCTGCGGATCGAGCCCGAGCTTGCGGTAGGTTGCAAGTTGCGCCTGGATCAGCGTGCTGCCCGGATCGGTCTGCGTCGGGTCATAGCCGCCACTCATGTTGACTTCGATATCGGCGAACCCGCGCTTGGCCAGGTGCGCTTTCAACTTGGCAAGCGTGTCCGCGGCGGTCATATCGGGCACCAGGCGCATGTCGATCTTCGCCACGGCCTTGTGCGGCAGCACGGTCTTGCCGCCCGGACCGGTATATCCACCGACCAGTCCTTCGATGTTTATCGTCGGTTTGGACTCGAGCAACATCAGAGAATCGACCCAGTTCGCATCGTGGACCCAGTGCTGTACACCCAGCACCTTCTTCACCATGCCCTCCGCGGTCTTTGCCGCGTGGTCCCTGACCATCTGCTGCTGCGCTGCGGTGAGGGGCTTCGCCTTCTCGAAAAAACCGTCCACGGCGGGGGTGTGGCCGTCCTTCTCGACCAGCGTGTTCAGTGCCTGCACCAGGTGCCAGCTCGGGGAATCAACCTGCGCCTCCAGGCTCGAGTGCACATCGTGCGCGGGCCCACGGCCCCACCTCTCTCCGCTCGAGATCAGCTCGAGCTCCACCACGCCCTTGGCGCCCAGCGACACCTGCACACCGCCGTCGCGATCCTGGCCCGCCTCCGGCATGAAGACCCCCGCGCACTTCCTGAGCTCGGCCATCACCTCCGGCGTCATCACCATTTCCCGGAAGTGCGGCGATGCAATCTCCTCTTCGCCTTCGCACACCAGGACCAGGTTCACGGGTAGTTTTTTCCCCGCCGCCCGGAAGGCCAGCAACGCGCTCAGGAACGAGTTCTCCGGTCCCTTCTGGTTCACGGCGCCGCGCCCCATGCAAACGGTCCCCAGGCCTTGCTTCGCTACCAACCTCGCCTCGAGCGGCGGTGAGCTCCACTCCGCTGGTACGAACTGCTTCACGTCATACATGAAGTAGATCCCCATCGTGGTGCGGGCGCCGGCATCGATCGTGCCGAACACGCCGGGCTTGCCGGAGGTTGGAATGAGCTTTACGCCGGTGAACCCCGCATCCTGGGCGAGCTTCACCATGTATTGCGCCCCCTGTGGGTAGTTGAGATTCTCGGCAGCGATCGAGGGCAGCGCGATCCAGTCCTGAAGCCGCTTGACGTTCGCGGCATGCATGCGCGGAATTTGCGCCAGTACCGCTGCCTTGTCGGCATTCCCTCCCGCCGCAGCCGCCAACAGCGCGGCGGGAGTCCCCGCCAGTGCCACGCTGGAAACCGTACCCTGCACAAATTCCCGCCTGCTCAGGCTGGGCTCGCTTGCGTCGGCCATGTGTTTCTCCCGTCGGTGCTACCTAGCCCATTGCAGCCTTGAGGCTGCGGCTGAGCAGTCGATCATCCCCCAGCCGTGCTGCGCACGCGGCGAAGCCGTCGGTGGCTCCGCGCCAGTGCAGCTCGTCCACGTTCGCGAAAAGCCGGGCATCACTCCTGAGCGTCGCCAGCTGCTTGAACAGCAGCGCCAGCTCGCGGCGCTCGCCAAGCACACCCGGTGGGAAGTCCTCGATGGCGCCGTAGCGGCCGACGAGGCGTGCCGCGGTCGCCTTGCCGACCCCCGCCAGGCCTGGATACCCGTCTGCGGCGTCACCGACCAGGGCGAGGAAGTCCGGGATCAAATGCGGCGCCACGCCGAATTTCTCGCGCACCCCCTGCGCATCGCGTATGACCTTGGTTTTGCGGTCCACCTGAACCACCCGCTCGCCATGCACGCATTGCGCCAGATCCTTGTCCGGTGTCCAGATGCATACCTTCTGCACCCTGTCATCTTCGGCGGCGATTCGCGCAGCGGAGGCGAGCGCATCGTCGGCTTCCAGCTCGACCATGGGCCATACCGCCACTCCCAGCGCGGCGAGCGCATCCTCGAGCGGATGAAACTGCGCGAACAGCGCCGGCTCGATCCCGTCACCTGTCTTGTAGCCCGGCCAAAGAGCATTACGGAAGGACTCGATGACGTGATCGGTCGCCACGCCGAGATGCGTCGCCCCCTCCTCGATCATCTGCAGCACGGTATGCAGCACGCCGTTTACGGCGCCGAAGGGTCGATCGTTGCCTTTGTTGAAGCGGCGCAGACCATAGAAGTGGCGGAACAGCTCGTACGTCCCGTCAATCAGATGAACGATCACGATATATCCTGGCCAGCTGCGGGTGGATCGGCAATGCAACCGCCGCGCGGTGCGCGTGGCGCTATGCGCCCGCAGAGCTATTCCGGCAGCACAGCGCCGGAGCCGCCCATCTCCTTGGGGAAATCCTTCATCTTGGGCAGGCCGTCCCTGATGCGTAGGACCGACTCCTGATAGTTGACGTGCACGGCGGGCTGGAACTTCAATCCCGGCAGCATGGCCGCGAACACGTCGGTGAGTTTCAGTGGCGGATGCTCCGTAAACACATGGCCTCCACAGGTCTTGCACCATTTGCGGTAGCTCACCGGGGTCTTGTTGTAGGTGCCGATGTTATTGGCACCCTTGGTGACCTTGACCGCCGTAGGCTGCCAGAGGCTGAACGCGTTGACCGGGCCCGCGGACCAGTGACGGCACGACTCGCAATGGCAGTACCCCATGGCGACAGGCTCGCCGCTCACCGTGAACTCGACGGCACCGCAAAAGCAGCGACCTTTGTATTCACCCACAGCGCCTCCCCATCAAAAGCGGAGCAAATAGATCCCGACCGCCAGCCGGGGCAGGGCGCATGTTCCGCGTGCGCGTGGCGCGCGTCAATCGGCAGCAGCTTGAGGCCCGCCATCGCCGGAACGTTCGCCGGCTCGGACACCGCGAGCCATCCTGCGGCCGGCCGGTAGCGCAACCCCGGATGTGAAGCGAGTGCGCAGTTCCCGGCCGGCCGCGAGAACTGCGTCACGCCGGAGCATTTTCTGCTGGCCGGCGTCGTGATTTAAGGTCAAATTCGCCCTGCGGCGGGCGACTCAACGGCTAGCCGCACGTGCAGTCAGCCGACGCAATCGCCCACAGATATCCGAAGTGGATACACAAGTAATACCTGCGCAATCGGTTCGCTTCGGCGACACACCCCGCTGGGTTGATCGGCTCTTCGTCGGGCTCATGATTTACAGCATCACCGGCACGGTGTGGATGCTGACGGGATTCGGCGGACCGCGAGTCACCCACTACGTCGGACTGATATCCGACGTGCCGGCCGCTCTGGCGAGCGTCATTATCGCCGCTGCCACGGTACGCCACACGGCCCGTGGTGCGCTGCGAACGGGGTGGATCTGTCTGGCGGTCGCGCTGGCCCTGTATTTCCTCGGCACGTCCATCGGAACCGTCTCCTGGCTGCGAGGCCACGATCCCTTCCCGGGTCCCGCCGACATCATGTTCCTCGCGTTTTATCCGGGTCTGGCGGCGGCGGTTGTGTTCCTGATCAGGGCGGCCGCGGTACGCGTACCCTGGATCCAGCTGTCATTGGACGCGACGATTTTCGTGGTCGGTTTCGGCGCGTTCTTCTGGTTCCTGGTGATCCGTCCCGCCGCGCTGCATGTCGAGGTCGACTTCCTCAAGCAGGCCCTGAGTCTGGCGTATCTCGGGCTCGACTGTATCGTATTGCTCATATTGGGGGTGCTCGTCCTCACCGGCGCCGGGAGCGGCGGCGGCTGGCGCATTCCTTTGCTGCTCCTGAGCGGATTCGCCACCATGTTCCTCGCCGACATTCTCTGGTCGCTCGCCAAGGTGCGCGGCTACTACCTGCCGGGTGGCTTTCAGGACGTGCTGTACCTGTTCTGCTACGCGCCCGTGGCCGCCGCCGGGCGCGCCCAGATGCGCGCCATTGCGGCGCCGGCGCGCGCCATGTCGAACAGCTCAGACACCCCGGCGCGCGCTCTGCCGTATGCGGCGATGCTGGCCGCCTTTCTGGTACTGGTGTATTTCGCCCGCGGCGATATCGGCGGGCCGTCCACCGTGATGACCATGATCGTGTTCGCGCTCACGCTGCTGTTCATGGTCCGGCAGGGGGTGACATTGCGCGGGGACGCGCTGCTGCGCGAGCGCCGGGCGGCGCGCATGGTCGAGGAGCGATACGCCTCGCTGATAGCGAATGCCTCCGACGTCATCATGATCGTCTCCTCCGACGGGGCGCTGCGTTTCGCGTCACCCGCCTGCGAGCGCACGCTCGGGCTGAAGCCCGAGGAGATTACCGGCAAGAGTCTTCTTGAGCTGTGGGTCGGCGAGGACGGTGAAAAAGTGCGCCTGTTCCTGGCCGAGGTCGCCGCCACGCGCTCCGGAACGGTCGGACCGGTGGAGCTGCGTATTGAGCGAGGCGCGCGGCGCTGCGTGCTCGAGGGCGTCGGCAGCAACCTGACGCAGGATCCGGCGGTACAGGGGCTGGCGCTCAATTTCCGCGACATCAGCGAACGCAAGGCGCTCGAAGAACAGCTGCGCAAGCTGGCCTTCCACGATCCGCTGACGCTGCTGGCCAATCGAAATCTATTCCGGGATCGCGTGCAGCACGCACTCACTCTGGCCCAGTGTGGACAGAGCTCCGTTGCGGTCATGTTTCTGGACCTCGATAACTTCAAGAACATCAACGATTCACTCGGTCATGACGCCGGCGACTGTCTGCTGCAGGCGGTAGCCCAGCGGATCGTCAAGACGACCCGTTCCTCGGATACCGTGGCGCGGCTCGGCGGCGACGAGTTCGCCGTTCTGCTGGAGGGCATCGCCACCGTCACCGAAGTGGGGCATCTGGCGGATGCGCTCGTCGACACTCTGGGTCTGCCCTTTATCCTCGACGGCGTGGAGGTACGCGTCTCAGCGAGCATCGGCGTCGCCTTCTCCACGTCCGATGCCGGTGCCGAGGCGCTGCTGAGCAACGCCGACATTGCCATGTATCATGCCAAGGCGGCGGGCAAGAATCGGCACGTCACCTTTCAGGCGCAAATGCAGGACATGCTGCAGGAGCGATTGCGCCTCGAGGCGGATATCGGTCGGGCGCTCGCTCACCAGGAATTCTTTCTCGAGTATCAACCGATCATCGACCTCGGCACGAAGAGCCTCCTCGGTGTCGAGGCGCTCGTGCGCTGGCGGCATCCGGAGGCTGGCATTCTGCTGCCCGGCCGCTTCATTCAGGTGGCGGAGGAGTGCGGCCAGATCGCCAAGCTCGGCCGCTGGGTGTTGAAGCAGGCGTGCCTTGACATGTGCGCATGGCGCCGATCCATAGCCGGCGGGAACGGATTACGGTTGGCCGTGAATATCTCGGGCCGCCACTTGCAGCACGGCGAGCTGGTGGACGATGTCGCGCAGGCCCTGCGTGAATCCGGATTCGAGGCCGGTAATCTCGTCATCGAGCTGACCGAGAGCACGACCATGTACAACACCGACGCGAACCTGGAGCGATTCCAGCGCTTGAAGGCGCTCGGTGTCAAACTCGCCATCGACGATTTCGGCACCGGTTACTCGTCGTTGTCCTACCTGCACCGCTTCCCCATCGACATTCTGAAGATCGACCGCTCTTTCGTGAGCCGACTGACCAACTCCGACAACGGGCCGGAGCTTACGCGCGCGGTCATCACGCTGGGCGAGACGCTCGGACTCGACACGGTGGCGGAGGGGATCGAGCTCGAGCCGCAGGTCGCCGCACTCCTGGCGCTGGGCTGCGTTGCCGGACAGGGGTTCCTGTTCGCCAAAGCGGGCTCGCTGGAGGAGCTGTCGGTGAGCTCGTTCGTCGCCCGCCGGACTGCGCTGTGGACGGCGCAGTCCGCGCGTGAAGAGCTGTCCGCGACGGGTCGGTTCAGGGCACTGCGGGCACTCACCCGGCGGGCTGCGGGGGCCCTTTAGGGGCGAGACCCAGCCGCTGGCGCGCGTCCGCAGCGGATTGCACCCGCGCGCCCAACAGTTGCACGATCGCCACGGCACGCTCCACCAGCTGGGCGTTGGTGGCAGGCACGCCCTTCTCCAGGTAGAGGTTATCCTCCAGACCCACCCGCACGTTGCCCCCCAGCAGCACGGCCTGCGCGACCATGGGCATCTGCATCCGACCGACGCCAAAGGCCGACCAATGAACCCCCGGCGGCAGGGCGTCGCGCATCGCCTGCATGGCCTCGGTCGTGGCCGGTGCGCCGTACTTGATGCCGAGACACAGCTGGAACAAGGCGGGCGCCTCGATGAGGCCTTCCGCGATGAGTTGCCGGGCGAGCTCGATATGCCCGAGCTCGAACACTTCGAGCTCGGGGCGCACGCCGGTGCGGCGGTACTCCTGCGCCATGTAGCGCAAATAGCGGGGCGTGGTGCCGTACAGGGCTTCATCGAAGTTCAGCGAGCCGCAGTCGAGGCTGGCGATTTCAGGCAGTAACTCGACGATGTGCGCAATGCGCTCGCGCGGCCCCACGAAGTCCGTCCCGCGACCGTAATCGAGGGGCGCATCATCGGGTCCCAGCAGCAGATCACCGCCCATGCCTCCGGTCAGATTGATGATCACCTCATCGTTGCCGCCGCGGATGCGTTCGCAGACTTCCCGAAACAGCGCCGGGTCGCGGCTGGGTGCGCCCGATGCCGGATCGCGAACGTGAACATGCACGATGGCCGCCCCGGCGGAATGCGCCTCGAGCGCCGCGGCGGCGATCTGCTCGGGCGTGACCGGAACGTTGGCGTTTTTTCTGACCGAATCACCCGAGCCCGTGACGGCGCAGGTGATGAAGACCGCGCTGCTCAGCATCGCTGCATACTTCGCATCGGACGCAGCATCAGCGATGCGCCGTGATAATTCAAGCTCGCGATCCTCGAGCGACCCGGCGCGCCTTATTTGCCGTCGCGGCGGTAAGGAGACACGATAGCTGCACCGCAGTCTGATCGAACGGAGCTCGGGTGACGACGACATACGATGTGATCGTTATCGGGTCAGGACACAACGGGCTCGTCTGCGGCGCCTACCTCGCCAAGTCCGGTCTGAAGACCCTGGTGCTGGAACGCCGCGAGATCGTCGGTGGCGCCGCGGTGACCGAGGAGTTCAGCCCGGGATTTCGCGCCTCCCGATTTTCCTATGTGATGAGCCTGCTGCATCCACGGGTCATCAGGGATCTGGAGCTGAGCTCCTTTGGGCTGCAGGTGTTGCCGGCCAACGATCTGTTCTGCCCCCTCGGCGCCGACGACCACATCGTCTTCAGTGACGACGTCAAGAAAACTCAGGGCGAATTCGCGCGCTTCTCGCGTCACGATGCGGAGGTCTATCCGCAGTTCGCGCGTTATCTGGAGGAGTCCGCGGTGATCGTGCGGCGGCTGCTGTTCGAGACACCGGTCGACCCGGTGCGCGGCTGGCGTGGGTTCAAGAAGAGCGCCGCGCTGCTGTGGCGTCATCGCACCATCGGCGATCGCGCCTACCGGATGATCGACCTGCTGACCCAGAGTGCCTACGACTATCTGTCTGCCTGGTTCGAGCACGACACGATCAAGTGCCTGCTCGCGTACTACGCCTCGATCGGCACCTTCGCGGGCCCGAAGTCCCCCGGCACGGCATACGTGCTCATGCATCACCTCATGGGCGAGCACCAGGGGGCGGGCGGTTGGGGGTTCGTGCGCGGCGGTATGGGCGGCATCACCGCGGCGATCGCGCGCTCCGCGGCCCGCTTCGGCATGCAGATCGCCACCCAGGCGCCGGTCGCCGAGGTGCTGGTGAGCGCCGGCCGTGCGCAGGGCGTGCGCACGGTCGACGGGCGCGAATTTCGCGCCCGGGTCGTGGCCTGCAATGCCGCGGCGACCACGCTGTTCCGGCGGCTCCTCGCGCCCGGCCACCTGCCCGCAGAGCTGTTGCGCGAGATCGACACGTTTCGCACGTTTTCGACGGCCTTCAAGATGAACATCGCCGCTCACGAGCCACCGCGCTACCGGGCCTTCGATGCGGCGCGCGAGCAGTTCGGGTATCCGACCTACGTGCACATCGGCCCGGATATCGAGTATCTGGAGCGTGCCTACGACGACGCCAAGTACGGCTGGTACTCCAGGCGGCCGTTTCTGACCGCGGTCGTGCCCACCATCGTGGATGATTCCCTGGCCCCCGCGGGCAAGCATGTCGTCAATGTCTTCGGCGGCCACGCGCCTTATAAGCTGCGCGACAATGCCTCATGGGCCGATGAGAAGCCGAATCTGACCAAGGCGGCGCTCGCGGTGCTCGAAGAGATGGCGCCCGGGTTTTCCGCACAGGTCATCGGTCTCGAGACGCTGGTCGCGCCGGACCTCGAGGCCATCGTCGGGCTGCCCCAGGGCCATATCTTCCACGGCGAGCTCTCGGCCGATCAGCTGTTCTGGCAGCGTCCCGCACCCCATTGGGCCGACTACCGCACGCCGATCATCGGCCTGTACCAGTGCGGCTCGTCCTCGCACCCGGGGGGCGGCGTCTCCGGTATTCCCGGACACAACGCGGCACGCGAAATCCTCAAGGACTGGAAGCGCCTTTAGGCGAATCGCAAGGCCAGGGCGCCACTTGCGTCGCGTTCGAGGTACGATGGGCATCCTCCATCGGAACGGGACCACGACGCGTGAGCAGCGAGAGTTACCTCAGGCCCGGCATCGCGGGCGAGAAGGCTTACGACCCGATGCGGGAGCCGCGCTTTACCGAGATTGCAACCTTCATGCGTGCTCCTCTGGCGGCCACACTCGAAAGTGTGGACATTGGACTCATCGGCGTCCCGACGGATCTGGGGGTCACGAACAGGCCTGGCGCACGCCATGGCCCGCGCGAGATACGCAATGCGTCCAGCCTCATGCGAGCGTTCAACCTGGGCCTGGGCGTCAACCCGTACGAGCTGTGCCGGATCGCCGATCTCGGTGACGTACACCTCTCCCACCGCTACGACCTGGAAAGGCAGAACGAGGATATCGAAGCCTTCTATCGGAAGGTCAAGGCCGCGAACGTCATACCGATCAGCGCCGGCGGCGATCATTCCATCACCTATCCCATATTCAAGGCCATTGCCGCCAGGGCGCCGATCGGCATGGTGCACATCGACGCTCACACCGACACCTGGGGGGAATTCTTTGGCTCGAAATTCACTCACGGCGCCCCGTTTCGTCTGGCCGTTGAAGCCGGCGTGCTCGACCCCAAGCGCACGATCCAGATCGGCATTCGCGGCGGCCAGAACTTCATGGATGGCATCGAGTTCTCCCGGTCGCACGGCATGCGCGTGGTGTTCATCGAGGAGTTCGCCTCACTGGGCGTCGATCGCGTCATCGAAGAGGCGCGCGCGGTGGTCGGCGATCGACCGACGTACATCTCATTTGACGTAGACGGGCTCGACCCGGTCTACGCACCCGGAACCGGCACCCCCGAGGTCGGTGGCATCACCACCTTGGAAGCCCAGCGCCTGCTGCGCGGTCTGCGGGGTCTGAACCTGATCGGTGGTGACGTGGTCGAGGTTGCGCCGCCTTACGACCAGACGGGTAACACCGCGTTGGTCGGAGCGACCATGATGTTCGAGATCCTGTGCCTGATCGCGGACCGACATTTTGGTGCCGGCCGTGGCGAGCGGGCAGGCGATCGCTGAAGCCCGTGAGCGCGGCCGGCAGGTTCCCGCGCCGGCATCGCCGCTGCTGTCACGACCGCTGGCGACCGTGCCCCGGGTTTGTCGATGCAGCTGAATAAGCCCTATCTGCTCTTTCTCGGCGCCAGCCAGTCGATGACGGATTGCAAGACGGCCGCCGGTCTTCGCGATTGGTGTCGCGACGACGTCATAGGACAGATGGCCTTGCCGGGGTGTGCGGTGGATCTGCGGCTGCCCTGGTACCGGCCCGCTGAGGCCGTTGTGGCCGGGGCCCGCTCGTTCGTCATCGGTGTGGCGCCCATAGGGGGCGCCATTCCGCTGGAGTGGCAGCCCGTGCTGTTGGAGGCGGTGGCGGCCGGTCTGGACATCGTCAGCGGCATGCACACCCGACTGGCCTCGGTGCCGGGCCTGGCCGAAGCGGCGCAAGTGCGCGGATGTCGTCTGCTCGATGTCAGGCACAGCGACAGGACGTTCGCGGTGGCGAGCGGTGTGCGGCGCCCCGGCCGGCGGGTGCTGACCGTCGGCACCGACTGCGCGCTCGGGAAGAAATATACCGCGCTGGCGCTGACCTCGGCGCTGCGCGCGCGGGGGATCGCTGCGACCTTCCGGGCCACCGGGCAGACCGGCATCATGATTGCGGGAGCCGGCGTGGCGATCGACGCGGTGGTCGCCGATTTCGTCGCCGGAGCGGCAGAGTCGTTGTCGCCCGCCAACGACCCCGCGCACTGGGATGTGATCGAAGGGCAGGGCGCCTTGTTCCACCCCGCCTATGCCGGCGTTACCCTTGGGCTCATACACGGCTCGCAGCCCGATGCGCTGGTGCTGTGTCACGACCCGTCGCGTCGCTGCCTTGACGGGTTCCCGGAACATCCCATCCCGAGCCTCGAATCGGCCATGAGCCAGTATCTGACCGCGGCCAAACTGACCAATCCGACCGCGAGATTCGTGGGGATCAGCCTGAATACCTCGAGCCTGGACGGGAAGTCGAGGCGCAAGCTCATGGCATCACTCGCTGAGGACTTTGGTTTGCCGGTGGTCGATCCGATCCGCGACGGAGCGGGAGCCATCGCGGAGGTCATGGCGGCGCAATTCGGACCGGACAACGCGCGATGAAGCTGCAGGTCGAGACAGAAAGGTGGCCGTACCGGAGGCCGTTTCGAATTTCGCGTGGGGTGGAAGAGGCTCTCGATGTGCTGGTCGTCACGCTGCGGGATGAGCGCGGCCACTCAGGTCGCGGCGAAGCCGCCGGTGTCGACTATGCGGGTGAGACGATCGACACCATGAGCCAGCAGCTGGCGGCGGTCGCACCGGCTGTTGAAGCCGGGCTCACGCGCTCGCAGCTGCAGCGCCTGCTGCCGGCCGGCGGGGCGCGCAACGCGGTCGATTGTGCCTTGTGGGATCTGGAGGCCAAGACGACGGGGGTCTCGGTGTGGTCGCGCGCCGGCTTCGACCCCCCGCGGCCGCTCGTGACCTGCCTTACCCTCGGCATCGATACCAGCGAGGCCATGGGACGCGCGGCGCGCGCGGTCCGTGGCATGGCGGCGCTGAAAGTCAAGGTGAACGCGCGGCAGCACCTCGAGGCAGTGAGGGCCGTGCACGCAGCCTGTCCGGACGCCTCGATTCTGGTCGATCCCAATCAGGCATGGTCCATCGAGCTGCTGAACGAGCTGGCTCCCGAGCTGCATGCGCTGGGCGTGGTGCTCATCGAGCAGCCGTTGCCGGCGGGCGCGGAGGCGGACCTCGGTGATTACCGTGGACCGGTTCCCCTGGCAGCGGACGAGTCCTGCGCCGATGTGGCATCTCTGCGAGCGCTGTCGCGAGCCTACCGGTACGTCAACATCAAGCTGGACAAGACCGGTGGTCTCACCGAGGCGCTGGCGGTGGCGAGCGCCGCGCACGCCGCGGGTTACGACATCATGGTCGGCTGCATGGCCGGGACATCACTCGCCATGGCGCCGGGCATGGTGGTCGCGCAACGCGCGACCCTCGTCGACCTCGACGGGCCGTTGCTGCATGCTCGCGACCGTACCCCCGGAATTGAATACCGCAACGGCGTCATGCAGATCCCGCCGCGGGAGCTGTGGGGTTGAGCAGCCTATGACTGCAAGTCGCGCCGCGGGCTGGGGAATGGGCGTGCTGCCGCGCATCGTGCGAGGCGAGGGGAGCTATCTCTACGACGCCGACGGGCGTCGCTATCTCGACGGCTCGGGCGGCCCGGCCGCGTTCAGCATCGGTCACGGCAACCGCGAGGTGAACGCGGCGATCGGCGCGCAGCTCGACCAGGTTGCGTGCGGCTACCGCTACCTGTTCACCAGTGAGCCGCTCGAGCAGCTGAGCCGGCTGCTCCTCGCGCGCTGCGGAGCCGAGTTCAAGCACATCGTGTACTCGGGGAGCGGCTCGGAGGCGGTCGAGTCGGCGTTGAAGGTGGCGCTGCAGTACTGGGACGCGCGCGGGCTGCCTGCGAAGAAGCGCTTCATCGCCCGCGAGCGCTCCTATCACGGCAACACCTTAGGGGCGCTGTCGGTGTCGGGCTTCCTCGAGCGCCGGCGGCCATTCGAGGGCAGCCTGCTCGATGTCTCGTTCGTCTCGGCCGCGAACGCGTACCGCCCGCTGTGCGGCCTGACCGGCGCCGAGCTCGTCGCAGCGCTGGCTGAGGAGCTCGATGCGCGCATGCGGGCGCTGGGCCCGGAGACTGTCGCGGCGTTCATTTTCGAGCCGGTCGTCGGGGCGGCGGGCGGTGCGGTGCCGGCGCCTGACGGATATGCAAGAGCGATCCGCGCGGTCTGCGACCGCCACCAGGTGCTCGTGATCGCGGACGAAGTGATGTGTGGGGCCGGCCGGTGCGGGACGTGGCGCGCTCTGGAACATGACGGAGTAGTCCCCGACATCATGGCGGTGGGCAAGGGTCTGGCCGGCGGCTACATCCCGCTCGCGGCAACGATCCTGCGCAAGGAGGTCGGCGACACGATCCTGTCCGGGCAGGGAGCGATCATGACCGGGCACACGTACTCGGGGCACACTGCCGCGTGCGCCGCCGGACTTGCCGTCCAGCGAATCATCGAGCGCGAGTCCCTCGTCGACCGGGTCCGCAGCCGCGGCGAGACGCTGCGCCGTGAGCTCGGTGCGGCGCTGGGGCGATTCGACGCCGTGGGTGACGTGCGTGGGCGGGGCTACCTGATCGGCATCGAATTCGTGCGCGATCGCGCCACACGCGAGCCGTTTCCGGCCGAGCGGGCCTTGAGCCAGTCGATCGGCCGCAGCGCGTTCGAGGACGGGCTCATCATCTATCCCTGCGCGGGCAACGTCGGCGGCGTCAGCGGCGACACCGTCATCGTGGCGCCGCCCTTCAATGCCTCCGAGGGGGAACTCTCCGAGCTTCTGGAAAAGCTCGCCGGGGCGATCGGCCGCACACTCGCGGCAGGGTGACACTCAGAACCGCATGGCCACCTTGAGTCCGATCGTGCGCGGCTGCGCCGGGATGATGTACGGCTGCGTGTCTACTGGGCGGGGCGATGTATCGGAGAGCGTGGGAACCGTCTGCGTGAACCGCGAGAGCTGTGCAAGCCGGTCAAACAGGTTCGTGATGTACAGTTCCCCAGTCAGCTTGTCGGCGGTGGCACCCATCCTGAGATCCACCAGGGCGTACGGAGGCATGGCTCCAACAACCGCCGACTGATCGACCCGCAACTGAACCGAGGCCGAGGACTGGTACGTCCAGTTGCCCTGGATATAGGGCTCCCATTTCCCGATCGGGTTCAGGTTAAACCGCGCGACCAGGCTGCCCTTGAAGTCCGGGGTAATCGGCAGATGGGTTCCCTCCGGGGCCCAGACATAGCTGAACACGCCATCGGAATGCGTGCCCGGACAAGGCGGCCCATGGGAACACAGTGGCTGGGTCAGGTACGGGTTGATCCACTGGAAGTTGAGACTCCCAAGGAACTTCCGTGTGGGCGCCCACTCGATGCTGCTCTCCAGGCCCGTGACACGGGCGCTGGCGCCGTTCTCGATGATGGTGACGCTGTTGAGGCCCAGGAACGAGTACTGGAAGTTGGTCCAGTCCTCGCGGAAGATGGCGCCATTCCAGCGCAGGCGGCGATCGAACAGCTGCGTCTTCCAGCCGACTTCGTAGTTCTTCAGGAAATCGGCGCTGTAGGGCGGGATACCGGCCGCGGCCGTGCGGTTCACACCGCCCGGTCGGAAGCCCTTGGAGTAAGTCGCGTAGACCATCGCCTCCGGCATGAGCTTGTAGGTGAGGTTGACGCGTGGCACGGTGCCGTGATCGGCGATGCGCTTCGCCAGGTCAGTGCAGGGTGTGAACTTGACAACCGCGGGGCCGAAGCACTTCGACATCCCTGACCCGCTGGGGGAGTAGCCGCTCGAATATCCAAAGAAGCCATCCAGGGTGTTGTCGTACTTGTAGGCGCGAATTCCCCCGGTCAGCGAGAGCTGACGGGTCATATCCCATGTGGCCTCGGCGAATGCCGCCTGGTCCCGATCGACACGGGTCTCGTCGGTGAGCCAGATGGTCTGGAACAGGGTCGGTATCGAATACGCGTCCGCCAAACCCGCCGGATTCAACGGGGAGCCATACGGGTTCACGAACCCGTAACCGGGCATGATGTACTGCTCGAGGATGTTGTGCAGCTGGCGCTGGATGAAGACACCGAAGGTCCCCTTGACGGGCAGCTGCACGGGGGTGCTGAGCCGCAGCTCGTGACTCCATTTCTCGTAGTCGTGCCGGCTGTTGACCAGTTCCTGAGGCATGATCGGGTTGCCGCTGTTGCCGGTCCAGTAGATGCCTGAGCCGTACACGCGGTCGTAGAACGACGAGTAGTCGCTGTAATCGGCGAGCGAGTGTGTGTCGCGCTTGAAGAAGCCTCCCGAGTACACGAGGTCAAAGTTGCTCATCTTGCCCTCGACGGTCAGCGCGCTTTGATACCACGAGTCCGATGAGTTCTCCGGGGAGAAGTGCGCGAGCTGCAGGTCGCCGACACCCGGGTCATAGGCAAAGAAACCCTCCGTCGTGACATTCTGTGCCATGAAGGTCGGCGTGATCGTCCAGTCCCCGAGGTTCCACCGCAGCGCGCCGCGGCCGCCTTTGGTATTGACCGGGTTGTAATCGTTCTTCAGGTAGGCGGCGTTGTTGATCGAGCCCGCGCCAAGGGGCGCGCTCGACACCGGCGTGCAAGGATAGTAGGGCGGCGGCATCGTGGTATCCGCGTACCAGTTGCTTTCGGGCTGGCCGCTCCAGGCACCAAAAGTGCGGACCCCGTTGAAGATGCAGGCGTTGGCGTTGGTGCCGGCGACGTTGCTGATGTATCCGCCGTCGTGCTCATCCCAGCCTACGAGTCGCACCGCCATGTTCGAGGTGATCGGAATATTCACGAAACCTTCGATCTCGTAACCGCTGCCGTGCGTGAGGATGTGATTGCCCTGCACGTCCACGCCCGCGCTGAACTTGGTCGGGTCGGGCTTGTTCGTGATGATGCGCACCGTGCCCGACTGCGAGCTCGCGCCGTAGAGCGTGCCCTGCGGGCCCTCGAGGACCTCGATGCGCTGAATGTCGTAGATGTGGATGTCGACGTTGCCGTCGATGGTCGTGACCGGCTGCTCGTCGAGGTACTCGCCGACGCTCGGCTGAGAGCCCGAATGGTTCGTCCCGCCGCTCGCGATACCGCGGATGTAGATGTGGGACTCGCCCGGCTCGCCGTTTCCGCCCTGCCCCTCGCCGCGCACGTAGGCGATGCCCGGCGCGAACTTCACGTAGTCGTCGATGTTGACGATGTTGAGCTGCTCGAGCTTCGCGGTATCGAGCACCTGAACGCTGATCGGCACGTCCTGCAGGTTCTCGACGCGCTTCTGCGCGGTCACCACGACCTGTTCCAGGCCGCCGGTCGGCAGGGCCGCCGCACTCGCCGGCTCCTGCTGGGCGTAGGCGGCGGGCATCGCTACGAGTAGCGCTGATGCAACAGGAATTCCCGTGCGAATGATCGTGCGGTGCTTGCGGGCCAGCTCCCGCACCAATTTGCGGCGTCTGCTACGAGTCATCGATCGATCCCCCGTTTGTGGTTTTTGCGCAAGCCGTCGAGCTCGTAAGGCTACGCCAAGCGCGTGCGAAATTTCAAATTGTGGCCGGCGCGGCAGGGTACTCGCTGAGGAGCGGCCCAAGGGCCTCCTTCAGAGGTCCCAGCCAGGGCTCGTAGTTTCGCCAGTGCTCGAGCCCCTCGTCGAAGATCGGCTGGCGTACCTGCTCGGAGCTCGCCGTACGTACCGCGCGCGGGTTGTCGTAGAACCTGAGGCACCCCGCCTCGAAGGGCAGCTTGCAGCAGGCCAGCAGGCGCCGGACCTCGGATTCCGTATCGGCGACCATGGACTCGTAGAGGACTCGGTGGATCCTGTTCGGAAGAGTGCGCTCGAAGTGCGCCATCAGCTCGATGTAGTCGCGGTAGTAGCGGCCGAGATCCTCGAGGTCGTAGGTAAAGCTCTGACCGCGCGCAAAGTGCTGCTTGAAGCAGGAGAAGCCGCAGGCGAGCGGATGCCGCCGGGCGTCGATGATCCTCGCGTTCGGCAGCATGAGCTGAATCAGACCCAGGTACAGCCAATTGTTGGGATTCTTGTCTATGAAGAAGGGCGCCCCGGTCTTGCGCTGTACGCGGGTCGACTCGAGGTAGCCGGCACCGAGCGCGTGCAGTGCGTCGCGGTCGAGCCCGGCCAGCAGTTCGGGAAAGCGCGGACCTGCCTCGCGCGCGCGCGCATTGAGCTCGTGCACGATCCGCGGAACGTCCGGGAGCTCCATGGTCCCTTCGACCAGGGAGTGACTGGCGAGGATCTGCTCGAGCAGCGTGGATCCGGCCCGCGGAAGCCCGACGATGAATATCGGGTCCGGAGTCGGGCAGCCCCAGCCCGCGCGGGCGGCAAAGAAATCAGCCGTGAACAGCTCCTTCAAGCGGCGGATGAGATCCGCATTGTCGTCCGCACTGTACGGGTGCGACCTGCGACGCAATGCATTCCCCGCGGCATAATGCGCAAAGGAGTCCTCGTAGGATCCGGCATCCTCCAGCGTCTTGCCGAGCGCAAATTCGAAATGCACCCGATCCTCGTCTGCCAGATCCTTGCGTCCGAGCGCGGCGCGCATGACGCGCGCCTCCTCGTCGGTGAAGCGGAAGGTCTTCAGGTTGGCAAGGCTCCAGTAGGCTTCGCCCAGAGTCGGGACCATTGAGATCGCGCGACGATAAGCCGAAACGCTGTCATCCTGCCGTCCCGCGGTTCGTAACGCGTGACCATAGCTCATCCAGATCTTCGCCTGGCCAGGGTGCTCCTTGAGGAGCTCTTCGTAGACTCGGACGGTCTCGTCGAAGCTGCCGAGGTTGGCAAGGATGGCGGCCAGCAGACTTCGATGGCCGGGATCGCGCGGCGCCTTGGCGAGCAGCTGCTCGATCTGCTTGAGAGCGGCTTCCGCCCGGCCGCTTCGATTCAGCAGGCTGGCGTAGTTGTGGCGCGCGGCATCGAAGCCCGGCGCGAGCTCGAGACAGCGTTCGAGGAGTCGCAGTGCATCGACGATGTGCTGCAGCCGGGCCGCCACCTCCGCCTGCATCCGCAACGCGGCGATATCTGTGGGAAAGCGCTGCAGGTGAGCAGCGAGGCGCGCCTGGGCGACCGGGAGATCGTTCGCGACGAGAGCAGCCGCGGCCTCCAGCAACCGCGGATCGTGCGTCGCGGCCTTGATGTAGCGTGCACGCGTGAGATCTGCGCCAGCCAGATCGCCGGCGGCATCGAGCTGATCGGCGAGCAGACGCCAGCCGTCGGCGAGGTCGGGCTTGAGCGCAACGGCGCGGCGCAGCGCCGTGATCGCCTCGGGGCCGCGTCCGGCCTCCCCGAGCGCCGCTCCAAGCTCCAGGTGTACCGCCGCCGCCCGCGGCTGTTCCCGCGCCAGGGGTTCGAGCAACTCGAGCGCGGCCTGCGTCTGGCCCGCGATCCGCAGCGCGGCGCCGAGAATGAGCTGTGCGTGCGGGTGCCCGGGTGCAACTTTCAGGATTTCGGCAGCCTGCGCCGCGGCGAGCCGGGCATCCCGCTCCAGCAGCCGCTGCGCGTGACCGAGCGCGACGCTGAGCGATCCAGTCGGTTCTGCTGCCTTACTCAAGGTCTCCTGCCTTCATGCGCCGGGCGCGGCGCAGTATGCCAGGTCACGACGCGACAGCTTCAGGCTCCGTGCCGCCTGTCGACCAGCGCAACGGCGCAAGCCTCGGAACCATCCACACCCAACCCGCCAGGCCCAGAACGCTGACGATCGCGGCGAGCACGAACGCCCCCGCGTAATGATGGGTCAGCTGCACCAGCCAGCCGGTGAGGAGCGAGGCGACGATCCCGGCGAAATTCCCGCAGGCATTCTGAATTCCCACCCAGCGGCCGGCGGCACTGGGGCCCGCGAGGATCTGCGACATGGCGAATACGCCCGGCGAGGACATGCCCGACAGGACCTGGTAAACAAAGATTCCGGCGAGCGCCTCGGTCGGCGTGCCGAGCGCGATGCCCAGCATGCACACCACCGAGCCCAGGTGCGCGACCACCATCACTGACTTGTACGCGACGTTCGCCCGGTCGTACCGCGTGACGATGCGATCGATGACCCACCCGGCGAGCAACGCGCTCAGCGCATTCACCGCATAGGCACTGCCGGTGAGGCTCGCCATCTCGGCGGTCGAGAAGCCGCGCTCGCCCACGACGTAGGAGGGCAGCCAGTTCAACATGAAGTAGAACGTGTAGTTGCTGGAAAAGAGTCCGAGGCTCGTGCCCCAGAGCGACGGCTGCCGCAGCAGCACGCCCAGCGTCGGAGCGTCGTCGGCGCTCGTCTGCACCGCACGCTGCGGCAGCCTGACCCGCGACCACGGCAGGAGCCACAGCAGCGACAAACCGCCGAATACCCAGAAGGTGGCGCGCCAGCCGTAATGCGCCATGATGAGCCCGCCGCAGTAGGCGCCGACGGCCGGCCCGAACAGATAGCCGCAGGCGACGATGCCGTTGGCCCTGCCCAGGCTCTTGACGGGCATGACGGTGGCGAGGAGGTTCGAGAGACACGGGAAACCCGCGCTCTCACCGATGCCCAGCAGGAGGCGCAGCCCGAGCAGCACCGCGAAGGAGTGCGCCAGGCCGACCAGCATGGTGGCGCAGGCCCACACCGTGAGCCCGATGGCAAGGACGCGGTGCGCGCCGTAGCGCTCGGCCAGCCAGCCGGCCGGAAGCTGCAGCAGCGCATAGGACCAGAAGAACGCGGAGAACAACACGCCGAGCTGCGAGGCGGACAACCCCAGCTCGCTCTGGATGAGGGGCGCGGCGGTGGGCACCGCGCCGCGATCGACGTAGTTGATGAAGAGGGCCGCCGCCAGGAGGCCCGCGATCCACCAGCGAGCGCCCGCGCTCCGTTCAGACGCGGCGCGCGGCTCGGTCAACTCGCGTAGTCCGCTTCGCTGCGATCCAACAGGCGCTTGAGCGCCGCAAAGTGCAGCTCGGTGCGGTCCTGCCCGCCGACCTTGTCCCCGGCCCGAAACTGCGCGACGGTCGCCTGCACGACAGCCTCCGCAACGATGCGCAGCTTGCGGCCCGTGGAGAGCGCCAGCACCTGCGCCTGACAGGCGCGCTCGAGAAAGTACAGGCGCTCGAACGCCTGTGCGGCCGAGCCCGCCGTCACCAGCACGCCGTGGTTGCGCAACATGAGGACCGATTTGCTCCCCAAGGCGCGTGCCAGGCGCTCGCCCTCGGCGTAGTCGAGGGCCAGGCCCTGGTAATCGACGTAGGCGATGTCGTCATGGAAGCCGATGGCGTTCTGCGCCGCCATGTCCAGGCGAGGGTCCTCGAGCATGCCGAGCGCGGTCGCGTGCGGCATATGCGTGTGCAGCACGCAGCGTGCCTGGGGCATCAGGCGGTGTACCGAGAGGTGGATATAGAGAGCGGTGTCCTCGACCAGTCCGCGGCCTGCCACGACCGTGCCACTGAAGTCCAGCTCCAGCAGATCGCTGGCTTTCACCTCCGACCACAGCAGCCCGAAGGGCGCAAGGTAGAACCGCTCGGAGTGTCCGGGCACGAGCATCGTCATGTGATTGTCGATGCCCTCGCTGAAACCGAAGCGCGCCGCCAGGCGATGACAGGCGGCGAGATCGATCCTCGCGCGCCGTTCTGCGTCGCTGCGCCCTACCGGTTCCCGTGACGCGTTCATTGCGCGGCCTCGCACGCGGACCGAAGGATAACCAGCATTATAGCCGCGCCAGAGCCCCGCACGTCGAGGCGCGTCGCGCCACGGGCTATTTTGCGCGCAACCAGTTTTCAGCCAGGCGCACCCACATCGATGCGCCCAGCGGGATCAGCTCGTCGTTGAAGTTGAAGTCCTCGAGCACTTCCACCGTGAAGGTTCGCACCGTGCCCTGCAGCTCACAGAAATCGGGCACTGCGTTCGTGGCCTCGCCGACCCGGATCATGGTGACCGAGATCACGCCAGGATTGGCTCGAGCAGTTTCATGTTGCCGGCCCCAAGCCTGAGA
>VBMV01000021.1 GCA_005878835.1 Gammaproteobacteria bacterium
CCCTTTCGGGCTCGAATACCTCGACCAACGCCATGTTCGGCAAGTTCCAGGCGCTGGTGGGCGCGCAGCTCGGCATGCCGCCACTGCTGCTGCCGACCCTGAATTCGGTGGGCGCGGAAATCGGCAAGCCGATTGCGCCGCAGACCGCGAGCGTCGGGGTGTCGACCAGCAAGTTCGTGCGCAAGGAGGGCGATGTCATCCGCCACAACATGGGCTGGACCTTCATCCTGCTCGCTTACCTGATCCTCCTCGCGATCGGCTTCTACCTGGTGGAGCCGTCGGCGATGACGCTGAAGTAGGGGGCTCAGTCGCAGCCGAGCAGCGCGCGGGTCTTGTCCAGTTGCTCCGCGAGCAACGCGGCCGCGCGTGCCTGCGCTGCCGCCGCGTCCAGCGGGGACAGGGCGAGCAGATTCGGGTGCTGGCCCCGGAATAGCGCCCACGCGAAGTAATCCGTAGCACCAAAACAACCCTCCTCGTGCAGACGCTGGAGGAATTCACTCCATGCATAGCGCACCGGTGCCGGCACACTCGGGTCGAGGTCCGCGCCTTCCGGGGGACCGGCGAGTGTCATGAGCGCCAGGAGATCCCCGGCCTGCGCAGCATCGGTGAGCAGCCGGCGGGCCTCGACGGGGTCGGGCGCGGGTGTCGGGCAACCCTTCAGCAGACACATGGCGAGCGCGGTCTTCGCCGAAGGCGAGCTCCTGGCCGCGTCCCTGAGGAGCTTGACGGCCTCCGCCTGGCTGTCCGGCGTGTTCTTCTGCAGCAAGAGTTGGGCGAGATCCTCCTGATCTTCGGCGTCTCCGGGGATCAGCATCTTGCGGGCGTACTCAATGTTGACGTCGAGCTCGTTCTCGCCACGCAGCGGCTGCGCCGAGCGGCCGAGAGCGCTGGCGAGCTGTTGCGTCAGTCCGGGTTCGACCTTCGCGAGCACGTCCACGGCCTGCTTGCAGGCCTCGAGCTCTTCGCCCGAGGGCCCGGGCTCTTCCTCCGTCAGCAGCGCATCGAGCCGACGCAGGGTCTGCGGGGTGGCGCCGTTCTGTTCAGCGATCGCAAGCGCTTTCGACCGGCGCGAAGCAGCCGGCCGCGACGCCGCCAGCAGGTCGCACCGCCCATCATTTCCGACAAATCCCAGGACCCGGATTGCATGAGGGTCTCCGGCCTCCGCGAGCGGCGTCTCCATCCTCAAGACGCTCAACGCTCTTCGCTCGCACAGGAGCTCGAGCACATCGGGCGATGCCACGCGGTGGAGAGAGAAGCGGACCTGTGTGCAGCGCACCCGTTGACTGAAGCTTCTGGAGGTGCGATCGCTTTGCGGAGTGTCGACCGTGCTCGGCACCAATGCTGTTGCTGTCTGAGAGCTCGCGGTCGGCAGCCGAGTCGAATGTCCGCCGGCAACTGTCGGCGACCCGCGATGAGCCGGGCGCTGAAGGGCGGAGGGCACGAGAAGCCACACGAGAACTGCAACGGAGGACACGAGCAGGAGACAGAGCGCCCAAGGTCGTCGCATGGACGCAGTATGCCGCTCCCCGGTCGCAGAGGTCTCCTTTCGACGCGCCTACGCTTCCGTCAGAACGCGTTGAGCCCGGTCAGCTCGCGCCCGATGGTGAGCTGGTGGATGGTCTCGGTGCCTTCGTAGGTGATCACGCTCTCGAGATTGAGCATGTGACGGATGGGCACGTACTCGGCGCTGATGCCGGAGCCGCCGAGCATGTCGCGGCAATCGCGGGCGACATCGAGCGCCATGCGGCAGTTGTTCCACTTGGCGAGCGACACGTGCGCCGGGTGCATGACGCCCGCGTCCTTCAGCCGTCCGAGCTGCAGCGCCAGCAGCTGCGCGGTGGTGATGCGCCGGGCCATGTCCGCGAGCCGCACCTGGATGGTCTGGTTTGCCGCCAGCGGCCGGCCGAAGAGGGTACGGGTGGCGGTGTAATCCAGCAGCTGCCGCAGGCACGCCTGCGCCGCCCCGATGACTCCCCAGGCGATGCCGTAGCGCGCCTGCGTGAGGCAGGACAGCGGGCCCTTCAGTCCGCGCACGCCCGGCAGCACGCGCTCCTCGGGCACCACCACGTTGTCGAGGAACAGCGCGGAGGTGACCGAGGCGCGCAGCGAGAACTTGTGCTCGATCTCGGGGGCCGAGAAGCCGGGCGTGCCTGTCTCGATGAGAAAGCCGCGGATCCCTTCCGGGGTCATGGCCCACACCACCGCCAGGTCCGCAAGCGAGCCGTTGGTGATCCACATCTTCGAGCCGTTCAGCACCCAGTCGCCGCCGCGCTTCTTGGCATGGGTCTTCATGTTGGCGGGATCGGATCCGCCGTGCGGCTCGGTGAGACCGAAGCAGCCGATGAGCTCCCCGCGCGCCATGGGGGGCAGGTACCGGTTCTTCTGCTCCTCGGAGCCGAAGGCCCAGATCGGGTACATGCACAGGGACGACTGCACCGAGACGAAGCTGCGGATGCCGGAATCCCCGCGCTCGAGCTCCTGGCAGATGAGGCCGTAGCAGATCGCGTTCAGTCCCGCGCAGCCGTAACCGCTGAGCGAGGAGCCGAGGAGCCCGAGCGAGGCGAGCTTCGGGATCAGCTCCTGCGGAAAGCGGTGCTCCTCGAAGCAGCGCTGGATGAGCGGCAGCACCTCGGCACCGACGAGCCGCGCGACCGACTCCTGCACCAGGCGCTCCTCGTCCGAGAGCGCGGCAGATCCAGCGGGTCGATCGCCTCGCGCGCCGCGTTGCCGGCGGCGGCGTTGGTGGAACCGGCGGCTTTGGCCACGGTGCTCTCCTGCGGGGGCTCCCCCGGTGAAGGGGCGCGCATGATAGCGGGTATCGGAGGGGGTGACATCCGCACCTGCCGCAGGTGGAATCACGCTGGAGGTTGGTGCAGGCTTGCGGCATGAAGATCCCGGAAATTCTCATGGTCGAGACCGTCCACCAGCCCGGCAGCCTCGTCAAGGTGCTGCAGGTGATCGCGGATGCGGGACTGGCCATCGAGCACCTGACCGCGCTGCGACGCGACCAGGGCCGTACGCTCTGGGAGATCACGCTCGAGATGGACGAGGAGGCGGACCGCTCGCTGTATGAGCGCATCGGGCAACTGCCGACCGCGCGCTTCGTCGGCAAGTCGGACCGGGTGTTCAATCGCCACCGCGGCGGCAAGATCCGCACCGTGGCGAGCCTGCCGATCAACACCCGGCAGGTGCTGCGCGATGTCTACACCCCGGGCGTGGCGCGCGTGTGCCTGGCCATCCAGAAGGATGCGCAGGCGGCGCTGGATTTCACCGCCCTCGGCCGCACGGTCGCCATCGTCACCAACGGCACGGCGGTCCTGGGACTGGGCAACATCGGTGCGCTCGCAGGGCTGCCGGTCATGGAGGGCAAGGCGGCGCTGTTCGCGGACCTGGTCGGCATCAACGGCGTGCCGATCCTGCTCGAGGAGACGCAGCCGGCGCGGGTCGCCGACATCGTGGCGGCGATCGCCACCTCATTCGGCGCCATCCAGCTCGAGGACTTCGCCGCTCCCGAGTGTTTCGAGATCGAGCAGCTGCTGCAGGCGCGCCTGCAGAAGCCGGTGCTGCACGATGACCAGCACGGCACCGCGGTGGTGACGCTGGCCGCCCTCATCAACGCCGCGCGCCGCTCGGATGTCAACCTCTGCCACAGCACCGTCGGGCAGATCGGCCTCGGCGCCGCCGGCAGCGGCATCGTGCGCCTGCTGCGCGCTTATGGCGTGCAGCGCGTGCTCGGCACCGACCGCAATCCGCAGGCCGTCGCGCGGCTCATCGCCTCGGGCGGGGAGGGCGTGACGCTCGAGTCGCTCATGCAGCGCGCGGACATCGTGATCGCCACGACCGGCGTCAAGGGCCTGATCAGGCCGCAGTGGGTCAGGAAGGGCCAGGTGATTCTCGCCCTGTCGAACCCGGATCCGGAGATCGAGCCGCTGGTGGCGCACGAGCAGGGTGCCGCCTTCGCCGCCGACGGCAAGGGCATCAACAACCTGCTGGCCTTCCCGGGACTGTTCAAAGGCGCACTCGAGGCGCGCGCGCGGCGCTTCTCGGATGCGATGCTGATGGCCGCCGCCGATGCCATCGCGGCCCTCGCGCGCGGGGACGAGCTGGTCCCCGACCCGCTCGACAAGGCTCTTCACGAGCAGGTGGCTGCGGCGGTGAGGGCAGCGGCGGAGCCGACCGCGCCCGACTGAGGCGCGCCGCGTGCCGCGGGTGATTCGGCGCGCGCCGCGCTCTTCAGTACGGCACGCTGAAGCGACGATAGGCCGCGGCCAGCAGCCACAGCGGACCGCTACCCGTGGCGCGCGCGCGTCGCAACTGAAGCACCCCCGAGGGCTTCAGGCGGCCACGAGTGCGCGAAGCTTGCCGAGCGCGCTCGACTCGATCTGGCGGATGCGCTCGGCGGATACGCCGTACTTGTCGGCGAGCTGGTGCAGGGTGGCCTTGTCTTCGGACATCCAGCGCTGCTGCACAATGTCGCGGCTGCGCTCATCGAGGCGGCGAAGCGCGCCGTGCAGGCGATCCGTGGAGTCGTCGGCGCTCTCCGCATCTTCCACCTGACCGGCGGGATCGGCATCCGGGGCGGGCAGGTAGGCGGCCGGGCTGTAGAGCTCCTCGTCCGCGGCGTCCGGCGCCGGATCGAACGACAGGTCGCGCGCCGCGAGCCGCTTCTCCATCTCGCTGACTTCGGCGACGGACACACCCAGGTCACGCGCCACGGCGGCCGTCTCCTCCGCCGACAGCCAGGCGAGGTTTTTCTTCAGGCGGCGTAGATTGAAGAACAGCTTGCGCTGCGCCTTGGTGGTGGCGATCTTCACCAGGCGCCAGTTGCGCAGCACGTACTCGTGGATCTCGGCGCGAATCCAGTGCACCGCGAACGACACCAGCCGTACGTTGAGGCTCGGGTCGAAGCGCTTGACGGCCTTCATGAGGCCGACGTTGCCCTCCTGGATGAGATCGCCCGCCGGCAGTCCGTAGCCGCTGTAGCCGCGCGCGATGTGCACCACGAACCTCAGGTGCGACAGCACCAGCTGCCGCGCGGCCGCGAGGTCGCCCCTTGAGCGGAAGCGCTCGGCGAGTGCGCGCTCCTCCTCACGCGAGAGCACGGCAATACGGCTCACCCGCTCGAGGTAAGCGTCGAGACTCCCCAGCGGACCGGCCAAAGCCTGATCGCCGATGCGGGCAACTAATGCGGTACCTGACATGAGATCTCCCGTGGCTTGGGTGAGCATTCTAGCAGTCGCCTCGTTAGAGTGCTAAACGCCCCGGGAGTTCCCAGGGGGCCCGTATTTGCGCTTTTCAAACAGCAGCTTGCGCTCACGCCAGGCCTGGCGAAATGCCCCTTCCGAGGGGTCTGCGCGGGCCCGATGGGGGGTCGTCCGGCCGCGCCGAGCTTCGCCGCTGCCTGAGCGTCGAACGACGGGGTCGAGGCAGCCAGGCTCGGGGCGGGCCCGGCTGGCCGACCGGGCCAGGCTGACGGACCGGGCGAGGATGGACCGGGCGAGGCTGACGGACCGGTCGAGGCGACGGCCATTTGGTCAGGCGGGCGCCTTTGGTTAAAGTTCGCCCCCGGCGCCGCGCCTCGCTTGCGCGGGCCAGGTCACCGAACGATAAGACATAAGATTAAGAAGGGAGTCTCCAATGGTCAGTCTGATGTCGCTATGGCTGCCGATCGTGCTCTCGGCGGTGATCGTGTTTGTGGCGAGCTCGGTGATCCACATGACGCCACTCTGGCACAGGAATGACTTCCCCAAACTGCCCCGGGAGGCGGAGCTGCTCAGTGCCCTGCGACCGTTCGGCATTGCGCCGGGCGACTATTTCATCCCGCGCGCCGCGGGCATGCAGGAGATGCGCTCGCCCGAGTTCAAGGAAAAGATGAGGCAGGGTCCGGTGGCGCTGATGACCGTGATGCCCAACGGCCCGATATCCATGGACCGACCGCTCGCGCAGTGGTTCGTGTTCCTGATCGTGGTCGGCATTTTCGTGGCCTACATCGCCAGCCGCACGTTGCCCGCCGGCACGCCCTACATGCGCGTGTTCCAGATCGTGGGCGCGACCGCGTTCATCGCCTATTCGCTCGCCCTATGTGAGCTGTCCATCTGGTACCGGCGCTCCTGGGGTCTGACGCTGAAGGGCTGGCTCGACGGCCTGATCTACGGCCTGCTGACGGCGGGGACGTTCGGGTGGCTGTGGCCGCGCTAGCAGACGCGGCGCAAGGTGCAGTGCGTCACGCGCCTGTGGGTTATGACCACATGAGCTGCGTTATGACGTCAGGGGAACTACTACCGGGTTGATCCGGCTCGCAGAACCCAAGAATCCGTCACGCATGCGTGACATAAGGGATGGTCTGATACAGACATGGAATCAGGGCATTGGGGTACGGCGTTGATGAACCACCTGGGTTTGCGGACCACGGCATTCGCCGGCCTGCTGCTCGCCGCTGCAGCCTCCCACGCCGCCATCTCCGGCGGCACCGCCTCGCCGGTGCACCTGAAGTACGCCGGGCGTGCCTCGCCGGCAGCGCCCGCGCTGCGCTCGAGCGCCGCTCTGGTTCTGGACGCCACGCACTCCTCGGTGCTGTATTCGCGCCACTCGGACGTCGCCGTACCCATCGCCTCGATCACCAAGCTCATGACGGCGCTCGTGGTCATGGAGGCCGCGCAGCCGCTCGATGAGCAGCTCGAGATCACCGCCGAGGACGGCCGTCAGCGCAGTCACGTGGTCTCGCGCCTCGCTACCGGAACCACGCTGTCGCGTGGCGACCTGCTGCACCTGGCGTTGATGTCGTCCGAAAACCGCGCCGCCCACGCCCTCGGCCGCAACTATCCCGGTGGACTGGTCGCGTGTGTGGACGCCATGAACGCCAAGGCCCGCGAGCTCGGCATGACGAATGCCCGCTTCGTGGAGCCGACCGGCCTGTCGGACCAGAACGTCGCCAGCCCCGAGGATCTGTCCAAGCTGGTGATGGCCGCGGCCAAGGTTCCCCGGATCCGCGAATACTCCACCGACAGCCGCTACGAGGTACGTGTCGGCCGGCGCATGATGCGCTACGGAAACACCGACTCGCTGGTGAGCCGGCCGGACTGGAAGATCGAAGTGCAGAAGACCGGCTACATCTCACGGGCCGGCCGCTGCCTGGTGATGCAGACGGTGATCGAGGACCGCACCGTGGTGATCGTGCTGCTGAACTCCTTCGGCAAGCACACCCGCGTGGCCGACGCGCGCCGCGTCCTCAAGTGGATGCAGGCGACGCTCCTGGCGCACGCCACGCCGGCACCGGCGATCACCTGACACCCACGCCGCTCCCCTGGCGCCGCTAGGCGCGCGGCTCGATGCTGCGCAGGTGCCGCGCCGCCGAGATCCACGCGCCCAGCCATCCGAGCACCGCCCCGGCGCCGAGCAGAACCCCGATGTCATCGCGCGAGGGGCCGCGCAGCACATAGCGGCTGCCGTAGAGCCTGGCGAGGCTCGTCACCGACTCCCCGAGCACGGCGACGGCGATCGCGACGATCCCCCACGCGAGCAGCGCGCCGCCGACTCCATAGAGCACGCCGGTGTACAGGAATGGCCGGCGAACGAAGGAGTTGGATCCGCCGACGAGCTTGGTGACTTCGATTTCCGCACGGCGCCCCTGGATCTCGAGGCGGATGGTGTTGCCGATGACCGCGAGCACTCCCAGGCCGAGCAGCGCCGCGGCGATCAGCAGCAGCCGCCGCATCACCTCGAGAATGGCGTTGAAGCGCATGACCCATTCGGAGTCGAGCTGCACCAGATCCACCTCGGGCCAGGCGCTGAAGTAACGGCGCAGCGACTCGAGCGCCGCGGGGGAACTGTCCTCGGCCCTGGGCCGCACGTGCAGCACGTGCGGCAGCGGATTCTCCTTGAGCGCCTGCAGCGCCTCACCGAATCCCGAGTAGGTGCGGAAGTCCTCCAGTCCCTTGTCCGCCGCAATCACCGTCACCGCGGCCACGTCGGCGCGCTGCCCCGCCGCCTGCGCCAGCTGCTGCGCCTTGGCGAGCGGCACGTCGGTCTTCAGGTACACCGACACGTCGACGGCGCTGGCGAAGTTGCCGGTGGCGAGCTGCGCATTGGTGACGAGCAGCCGCAGGCTGGTGGGCAGCGCGAGCGCGAGCGCGATCACCAGCAGTGTGAGCGCCGTCGACAGCGGGCTGCGCGCGAGCCTGCCCAGAGAGCCGAGCAGCGCCTGCAGGTGCCGGGCACCGGCGACCGCGAGGCTCATCGCCTGGCCACCACGGAGGGCAGCGTGTCGGGCGCATCGCCGCCGTGCACCTGGCCGTTCTCGAGCACGATCACCCGCTGGCCGAACTCGCGCACGAGGTGCAGATCATGGGTGGCGACCACCACCGTCACGCCGACGTCCTGGAAGCGCCTGAAGAGGCGCATGACCTCGAGCGACAGGTCCGGGTCGAGGTTGCCGGTGGGCTCATCGGCGATGAGCAGCGGGGGCTTGCTGACCACCGCGCGCGCGATGCCGACGCGCTGCTGCTCCCCGACCGACAGTTCGAGCGGCAGCGAGCGCTCCCTGCCGAGCAGGCCCACCTGGTCGAGCGCGGCGCGCACGCGTTTGTCGATTTCCTTCAGCGGCGTTGCGGCCACGGCCAGCGGCAGCGCGACGTTGTCGAACACCGGCCGGTCGGCGAGCAGCCGGTGGTCCTGGAACACCACGCCGATGCGGCGCCGGAACGCCGCGATGTGCCGCGTCTTGAGGGTGCGGGTATTGCGGCCGTGCACCACCACGTTGCCACGCGTCGGGCGCTCGAGCAGTGCGATGAGCTTGAGCACCGTGCTCTTGCCGGCGCCGGAGCGGCCGGTGAGAAACACCATCTCGCCGTTGTGGATGCTGAAGCTGACGTTGGTGAGGGCCTCGCGCCCGTTGGGGTAGCGTTTGCTCACCCGTTCGAAAGTGATCATGCCGCGCCCGTCTGGCCGGCGGCGGCGCAGCCCGCCTGCGGTCCTTCGAGGAGCACCGCGGCAAAGGCGGCGGGGTCGAACTCCCCGAAGTCCTCGGGACTCTCGCCGACGCCGATGAAACGAATCGGTATCCGCAGCTGCTGCGCGATGGCGATGACGATGCCGCCCCGGGCGGTGCCGTCGAGCTTGGTCAGCACCAGTCCCGTCACGCCCACCGCCTCACTGAACTGCTGCGCCTGGGCGAGCGCGTTCTGCCCCTGATTGGCATCGAGCACCAGCAGCACCTCATGGGGAGCGCTCGGGTCGACGCGCTGGATCACGCGCCGCACTTTTTTCAGCTCCTCCATCAGGTGCGACTGGCTGTGCAGGCGCCCGGCCGTGTCCGCCAGCATCACGTCGATGCCGCGCGCGCGCGCGGCCTGCAGAGCGTCGAATACCACAGCTCCGGGGTCCGCGCCCGGCTGCTGCGCCGCGAATTCAGCGCCCGAGCGCTGCGCCCACACCTCGAGCTGCTCGATCGCGGCGGCGCGAAAGGTATCCGCGGCGGCGAGCAGCACACTGCGCCCCTCGGCCGCGCAGCGCCGCGCGAGCTTGCCGATGGTCGTGGTCTTGCCCGAGCCGTTCACACCCACCACCAGGATGACGAACGGCCGGTGCGCCGCGTCGATCACCAGCGGCTGAGCGCACGGGGTGAGAATCTCCACGATGCACTCTCGCAACGCGCCGATCAGCGCGCCCACATCCGTGAGCTCCCGGCGCGCGACGCGCGCGCGCAGTGCGGTGAGGATGCGCTCGGTCGCCTCCACTCCCACGTCCGCGCTGATGAGGCGCGTCTCGAGCTCCTCGAGTATGGCGGCGTCGATGTCGCGCCCCGTGAAGAGGTCGGTGAGGTCGTAGCTGAGCCAGGAGGCGCCGCGGTTCAGGCGAGCGCGCAACCGGGCGACGAAGCCCGGACGCTCGTCGGCGCTCGCTGCAGCCTGCCCGGGTGCGCGTTTGAACATGGAGCGGGCATTGTAGCGGGCAACGCCGTAGGGGGGCCGAACGGGCCACCCCTGCAGGGATTCCCGACCTGGTGCGCTACTGGACGGGCGCGGTCGCCGAAACCGGCAGCTGCGTGCCGGAGGTAGCCGCGAAGAAGATGGCCTCGGTCTGCATCTCGGTGGTCGCCGCCGGACTCGAGCTCGGATCGAGAATGGAGCCGTGCACTCCGGCGGTGAAGTTCACGTAGGCATGCAGGGCAGTGGTGCCCGCCGCGCCCGGAGGGTGCACCTGGGTGAGCCCGCCCGCGAGGATCAGCCGCTGCGTGGCGGAATTCGGCACCACCTGGTCAGGGCATCCCGACGGTGTCGGGTGTGCGAGACAGACCACCGCGGGCGGCGGCGGCGCGCTGCCCACCACCTGGATGAGATGAATCGGATGATTGGTCGTCGCGAGCGCAATGAAGTTGATCGGGTCGCCGGCATCGACCAGAGTCT
>VBMV01000126.1:0-2107 GCA_005878835.1 Gammaproteobacteria bacterium
GTGAAAACGGTCGAGCAACGCCTGGGCGTCGGCATCGTGCTCGACGTCGATATTGACGTAGGGGCGGGCGTTACGCGTCAGGAATTCCCGTAAGCGCAAGGTGTCGGCGGAGTGATTCGAACCCAGAAGCAGCACCTCGCTGTGGCCCGACTCGATGACGCTCATGCGGCGCAGGATGAAAGCGCGCATGAAGAGCTCGCTGAGCTCGGCATCGTTCTGCACGATGCGTCGCAGCTGCTCCGCCTCGATTAATAGAACGACGCCGGCCTCGCGCACGCGAATGCGTACCATGGCGGGGGTGCCGCGCAAGGTGCTCATCTCGCCGGTAAAGTCCCCCGGGGTCAGAAGGTAGAGCAACTCATCCGTCGACTCGGCTTGGGTGGCCGATGGCGGAACGAGCGCCTCGATACTTCCTGCTTCCACGACGAATACACCCCGTGATATCTCACCGAGTTCCTGGAGAATCTCGCCCGCGTGCGTCTGCAGGCGGGTGCCCTGGCGTTCCAGGCGCGCGAGTTGCGCCGCGGTGAGCTTCGGGAACATCTGCCCCCGACGCTGTTCCAGAAGAGTGGTCGCCACCGTCGCTCCTACAGATCGAGTCGAATCACGGCGGCAGCTCCATCGCCAGCTCGTCGATGTAGCACCAGCTCCAATGCTCGCCCGGTTCGATCGACGTCATGATGGGGTGCTGCGCCGCTTGGAAGTGCTTAGTCGCGTGCCGATTCTTCGAGTCGTCGCAGCAACGGGGTCACCCCGGTGGTATCGGGCGTCCGATCCGGCGCACTTTGGCCGGATTGTTCGGTCTGCCACCCGCCGCCCACGGCCCGATAAAGCTGCACCAGCGACAGCAGCGTATTCAAGTGCGCCGCGGAGAGCGACAGCTCCGCGGTGAACAGGTCGCGGTCGGCGTTGATCACATCGAAGTAGGATGCAGAGCCGACGCGGTAGCGGGCCAATGCGATGGTGTTGGCTTTGCGCTGCGCATCCACCTGAGCCTGCTGCGCCACCTGAAATTCAGCGTATTTCTGGCGTGCAATGAGCGCGTCGGACACTTCCCGGAAGGCGGTCTGGATGCTCTGTTGGTATTGCAACAGAGCCTGCCTCTTCTGAGCGTCGGCCAGCTCGAGTTGGTAGAGATTGCGCTGCGGGCTCAGCAGGGGTTGCAGCAGGCCGGCGCCGACCGACCAGGTCCTGGTGGAGCCCCTGAATAGGTCCGACAGGGCGGAGCTCTCACTGCCCCCGGCTGCGGTAAGGGTGATGCTCGGGAACAGGTTCGCCTTGGCTACCCCGACGTTGGCGTTGGCCGCCACCAGATTCTGCTCCGCCGCCCGCAGGTCCGGGCGGCGCTCCAGGAGGCTCGAGGGCAGGCCGGCTGGCGGTACGGGCGAAATGGCGGGTTCGAGCACGCGCGTGAGCTGGCTACTCTCGGTGCGCAGGATCTGGTCCGGGTTGCGCCCCAGCAGCACGCTCAGCTGGTCCTCCGCGATGCCGATCTGGCGCTGCAGATCGGGGATAGTGGCCTGCGCAATGGCCAACTGCGCCTGGGCGGTCGCGACATCCAGGCCCGAGACCGTGCCGCGCTCATGTTGCGCCTGCGTCAAGTCGACGAATTTCTGGCGCGTGCCCACCGTGCGCTGGGTGATGGCGAGCTGCTCGTCCAGCGTCAGCAGCGTGAAGTAGGCGGTGGCGACGCCGGAGACCAGCCCGGCCATCACATCCTGCTTGGCATAGGCGGACGTGAGCAACCCCGCGCGCGCGGACTCGGTAGCGCGCCGGTACTTACCCCAGAAATCGAGTTCGTAGGAGAGGCTCCCATCCGCCGAAAACACGTTGCTGATCGCCGGCACGCCGGGGACGCGCTGGTCCACCGAAGTGCGCGCGCGCTGCGCGTCGGCCGAAACCGCAGCCTGCGGCAGCTGCTGCAGACGCGTCGAGCCGAGAACGGCGCGCGCCTGCTCGATGCGTGCCGCGGCAATGCGCACGTCGAGGTTGTTGTCGAGTGCCTCGCGGATCAGCGACTGCAAGGTTGGGTCCTGGTAAACCTGCCACCATCCCTGATCGGCGAAGGACTCGGTCGTGGCGGTCGGCTCGAAGCGGAAGGCAGCCG
>VBMV01000126.1:2432-4832 GCA_005878835.1 Gammaproteobacteria bacterium
CGATCGCCGCATCCACGAGCGGCCGGCCGCGCTCATACGCGAGCTTGGCGAATTCGACGATGAGGATGGCGTTTTTTGCCGCCAGGCCGATCAGCATCACCAGGCCAATCTGCGCGTAGATGTCGCTCGGCATGCCGCGCAGCGTCAGGCCGATATAAGCACCCAGCACGGCGAAGGGGATGCCGAGCAGCACCGCGAAGGGCACCGCCCAGCTTTCGTACAGCGCCGCCAACACCAGGAAGACGAATACGATCGCCATACCGAAGATGGCGCCCGCCTGCCCGCCGGAGATCTTTTCCTGGTAGGTGGTACCGGTCCAGTCGTACCCGTACCCATCTGGCAGGTTGGCTCCGAGGGCCTCCGTCGCGAGCGTCGCCTGTCCGGAGCTGTACCCGGGCGCAGCGGAACCGTTGATGGTCACCGCGCGGAACACGTTGTAGCGCTCAATGTACTCCGGCCCCTGAATTTCCTTGATCGACACCAGGGTCGACAGCGGCACCATGTCGCCCTGGTCGCTCCGCACGTACAGCCCGTCGACGGACTCCGGTGAGGCGCGGGCCGCCGCCTCAGCCTGGGCCGTAACCTTGTACGTGCGTCCGAACAGGTTGAAGTCGTTGATATAGTTGCCGCCGAAAAAGGTCTGCAGGGTGCTGAAGATGCTCGAAATCGACACGCCGAGCGTCTTGGCGCGCTCGCGGTCGAGCACGTACTCGATCTGCGGCGTGCGCACGTTGAATTGCGTGAAGACGCGGGTGAGTTCGGTCCGCTTATTGGCCTGCCCCAGGAAATCCTGGATCACACCGGCGAATTTCTGGATATCGCCCCCACTGCGGTCCTCGAGGATGAATTCGAAGCCCCCGGCGGCGCCGATGCCCGGAACCGGCGGCGGATTCAGCGCCAGCACGTTGGCTTCCTTGACGCCGCTCGCCAGCTTGTTGACGCGCGCCGCCAGCGCGAGCGAGCCATGCGCCGCGCCGGCGCGCTGGCCCCAGGGCTTGAGGATGATGAAGATGGTCGCGGCGTAGGACGAGTTGGTACCGGTGAGCAGATTGAGGCCGGTGATGGCGAACGTCGCCTGGATCTCCGGCTGCTTGCGCAGCATCGCGCTGAATTCGCCGGCGACCGCTTCGGTGCGCTGCAACGAGGCACCCACTGGGAGGGTAACCAGGCCGATCAGGTAGCCCTGATCTTCGTCGGGCATGAAGCCGGTCGGCCGGGCTTGCAGCAGCCACAGGGCGGCCGCGGTCAGGATCAGAAAGATGGCGATCGATCGCACACTGCGGCGAATAGCGGTGCCGACGGTGCCGACGTAGCGCGCGGTGAAGCCCTTGAAGCCACGGTCAAAGGCGCTGAAGAAGCGGCCCAGGATCCCACCGAAATGCGACTCTGCCGTCGGCTTCAGCAGCAGCGCGCACAGGGCCGGGGTGAAGGTGAGGGCAATCAACGCCGAAATCGCCACCGATACCGCGAGCGTCAGTGCGAACTGCCGGTAGAACTGGCCGGTGAGGCCGCCGAGGAAAGCCACCGGTACGAACACCGAGATCAGCACCAGGGCGATCGCCACCACCGGGCCGGAGACCTCCTTCATCGCCGCCTTGGTGGCCTCCCGCGCGGGCAGCTTGCGGCTGTCCATGATCTCGGTAGCGGCTTCGACCACGACGATGGCATCGTCCACTACGAGGCCGATGGCCAATACCAGGGCGAACAGGGTCAGCGTATTGAGCGAGAAGCCAAGCGCGAGGAAGGCGCTGAACGCGCCGATCAGTGATACCGGGATCGCCAGCATGGGGATCAGGGTGGCGCGCCAGCTCTCGAGGAAAATGAACACTACCAGCAGCACCAGCACGCCCGCTTCGAGCAGCGTCTTGACCACTTCGTGCACCGATTCCGACACGAACAGGGTGGTGTCGTAGGGAATCACATAGTGGATGCCTTTGGGGAAGGTCGGCGCCAGAGAGTCCATGACCTTGCGCACGCCCTTGGCCACCTCCAGGGCGTTGGCCGTCGGCAACTGGTAGACGCCGATGATGGCGGTGGGGACGCCGTTCAGCCGGCTGGAGCGCGAGTAGTCAGTGGCGGCAAGCTCGATGCGCGCGATGTCCTTGAGGTGGACGATGGCACCGTCAGCCCCGGTGCGCACCACGATGTTGCCGTATTGCTCAGGCGTCGACAGACGTCCCTTCACCGAGGCGACGTACTGCATCTGCTGCCCCGGGGGCGCGGGTTCCGCCCCGACGGTGCCGGCGGGGGCCACCACGTTCTGTTCGATGAGGATGGTGCTCACGTCCTGGGTGGTGACGGCGAGGCGCGCCATTTTCGCCGGATCGAGCCAGATGCGCATGCCGTAGTCGCGTGCGCCGAACACCACAACCTGACCGACTCCGTGCACCCGCGCCAGGG
>VBMV01000126.1:4867-5378 GCA_005878835.1 Gammaproteobacteria bacterium
GACAGGAACAGGTAGTCGTAGCGCGGATCGTCCGAACCGATTGCCACCGCCAACAGAATCTGTGGTTGGCGCTTGGCCACCGTGATCCCTTGCTGCAGCACTTGCTGCGGCAGCTGGCGCTGGGCGATGGCAACCTGGTTCTGCACGTCCACCGCGGCGATATCCTGGTCCGTGCCGACCTCGAAGGTCACGGTCAGCGCATAGCTGCCGTCGTTGGCACTCTTCGAGTCCATATAGATCATGTGCGGCACGCCGTTGACCTGCTGCTCGATCGGCGCAGCGACCGACTGCTCGACGGTGGCAGCATCGGCGCCCGGGAAAACGGTCGAGACGACGATGGTCGGTGGCGTGATCTGCGGGAAGCGGGCAACCGGTAGGGTGGAGAGCGCGACGCCGCCGGCGAGCGTGATGACGATGGCGAGGACCGTCGAGAAGATCGGGCGATCGATGAAGAAGTCGATCACGTGCGGCCCACGGGCGCTTCTCTGCCTGCCTCGCGGGCGTTTACGAG
>VBMV01000126.1:5610-8024 GCA_005878835.1 Gammaproteobacteria bacterium
CTCGCGCGAACTGCCCGGCGTGTAGCAGATGCTGCGGGTTGTCCACTTCCAGGCGAATCGCCAGCGTGCCGGTGCGCTGATTCACGGCGGGATCGATGAAGTTCAGCCGGGGCCGCTGCGGGTATTCGGAGCCGTCGGCGAGAAAGACGCGGAACGGCGGCGGCGTGGGGCTGTCTTGGTTCGGCGCTCGGCCCAGCTGGCGCTGCAGGGTGAGCAGCCGTTGCTCGCTGATGCTGAAATTCACGTACATGCGATCGGTCTGGTAGAGCGTCGTCAGCAGCGTGGTGTTCGCGGCCACCAGGGAGCCCAGGCGCAGCTGTGCGCGGCCCATGACACCGTCGATCGGACTCGTGATCGTGGTATAGCCCAGGTTCAGTTCACCGGTGCGGACCAGGGCGCGGCCGGCGTCGACCGAGGCGCGATTGGCGTCGTTCTTGGCGACGACCGCGTCCAACTCCTGCTGGCTCACGGCATCGATTTCCGACAGGGACTTCGCGCGCCCCAGATCGCGCTGCGATTGGATCAGAGCCGCCTCGCTCTGGGCCAGCGCCGCCTTCGCCTGGGCCAGCGCGGCGATGTAGGGCTGCTGGTCGATGACGAACAGCACCGCGCCGACTTTCAGGCGCTCCCCCTCGGTCGGCACCTGCTTTTCCAACACGCCGCCGACGCGGGGCCGTATTTCGACGGTGTTGACCGCCTCGGTCTCGGCGACGTAGTCCTCCGCGACCGTGGCCGCCTGCGGCGCCACGGCAACCGTGGAGACGTCCACCGGCGGCGGAGGGGGAGGGCCCTTTTTGCTGCAGGCCACGAGCACCAGGGCAGCGGCAACGACGCAAAGTGCCCGTCGCATCATCTTGGAACCCACCGCAACACTCTTAGAGTCAGGCATGACGGGGTCCTGTCAAACAAGCATCGACGGAGCAAGGCATCAGACACAATGAGCCCGAGCTGATGCACATTGTTCTACGAAGACAACGGCGGTGCCGCGCTCCAGATGGGTGGCGGGATGACCTATTGCGCCACCTGCTTTCTAAGATTGGCCACCTCGTGCTCGCCGATTGAGGAGCCTTTCGCGCCGAAGCGCGCGGTGACGTAATTGGCGACGGCCGCGATGTCGGCGTCGGAATAGGTGGTGCCGAAGGCCGGCATGGAGACGGCGTCTGGCGGCGTGATTCGCTTCGTGCCGGAAATCACGATCTGCGCAACATTCGTGGCGCTGGGATCATTCACCGCGCGCGAACCGGTGAGTGTCGCGAACGGCGAAATCGGGCTCACTCCGCTCCAGTCATGACAGCTTGCGCAGGCACCTTCATACACTTCCTTGCCACGAGAATCGACGGTCACCGGGCCGACCTTGTGGGAGGAGTCGGCCGGGGGTGCCAGGGTGGCCGGCAGATCGGATGACGCTACCGCCGGGATGGTGCGCAGATAGGTGACGACCGCGCGGACATCTTCAGGCGCCATGCGGCTGAAGCTCTCATCGGTCGCCTCTCCCATCGGTCCGGCGGCCGTACCGTGCCCCATGGCATGGCCTTTAGAGAGATAGGCGAAAACGTCCTCACGCCAGCCACCAATGCCGGTGCCCGGATCACTCGTGATGTTGTACGCACGCCAGCCGGCGGTGACCGCACCACTGAACTTCTTGCGGTTGTTGAGCGCGAAGGCGAGGTTGCGCGGCGTGTGACACTCGCCGCAATGGGCGAGCGCTTCGCTGACATATGCGCCGCGGTTCCATTCCGGACTCTGCGCGGGGTTTGCCTGAAAGTGCTGGTCGGGGTTGAACAGCCATGACCAAATGCCCAGCAGCCAGCGTTGGTTGAAGGGAAATGACAGGGTGTCGGTCATGTCCGGGGCGTGCACAGGCCTGAGGCTCAAGAGATACGCTTTGATCGCAAGTGCATCGGCATCGGTCAGAAACGTGTACGAGGTGAATGGCATCGCCGGATACAGCCGGGCGCCATCGTCGCGAACCCCGCGGCGCAGCGCGGCGAGGAATTGCGCATCGGTGTAATTGCCGATGCCGGTCTCCTTGTCGGGCGTGATATTGGTCGAGTAGAGCGTGCCGAAGGGCAGATTGAACGCAAAACCACCCGCATACGGCTTTCCATCCGGGCTCGTGTGACAGACCATGCAGTCGGCGGCGCGTGCCAGATACTCTCCGCGCGCAATCTGGGTGGCGTCCTTCAGTGCCAAGGGAACGCCGGTGGGATCGGCCGCATGATACTCGGCGAGCGCGACCTTCTGTCCCGGCGCAAATTCCATAGGTCCCGGACCGCGTAACCACAAGACCGCACCCACGACGATCGCGAGGATGACGAGGACCGTGATGAGCGTGCCACGCGCCGCGCCACCGACCGTGGGATCCCGGATGCGTCGCGTGCTCATGCTGACTTCCTGCCGGCCAGGACATCGCG
>VBMV01000106.1 GCA_005878835.1 Gammaproteobacteria bacterium
CCACTTCCCCACACACCTCGTGACCCATGATCACGGGGTTCTGTACGCCCGTGAGCGGATGCGGCCTGCTGCGCGTGGTGACCGGGCCATGGAAGTACTCGAGCAGGTCGCTGCCGCAGATCCCGTTGTAAAGAACGCGCAGCTTCACCTCGCCGGGCCCGGGCCCGGGCTCGGGCACCGACGTGAGTCGCAGGTCCTGCCGACCGTGATAGAGCGCCGCGCGCATCGCTCCCCTCACTGGAAACCCGATGCCAACGTGCGCCGCTCTTCAGCCTTCGGGGGCGCGTCCGCCCGCGAGCATCATCTTGGCGTAGTCCGCCTGCGACATGCCGGCCATCTGCGCGGCGACGTACTG
>VBMV01000107.1 GCA_005878835.1 Gammaproteobacteria bacterium
GCTCCGTCTTAGCTTGAACGGCGGCCGACGCCACGCTGGGCCGCTGGCCGGGACTGCACGGCGGTGCGCGAGCGTCCGGCCTTCACGCGTGCGCGCATCGATCTCAAGCGCGCCTCCGCACCCGCCGTCTCCTCGGCGCCCGCGACCCAGCTGAGCACTTCGCGCAGCTCGCCGAGAATGCCGTGCGGCCGGTGCAAGCGGGCCTGCCGTGCCCATTCCCCCCGGTGCGTCGTCCCGGTCGTCACCGCGAGCGCCGTCGCACCCCCGCGGCGCGCCATGAGGACTTCGACCATCGGATCATCCCCGACGACCGCGAGGGACCGCACCGGCACACCGAGGCGGCTGGCGACGAAGCGCAGGGCCCGGATCGAGGGCTTCCCGGTGAGTGTCATGGGTGCGCGCGTCAGGCGGCGGATGGCCGCCGTGATCGCAAACGAATAGCCGATCGTGCGCCCCTGCTTGGTGGCGAAGAAGGGAACGTCGGAGGCGACGCAGAGCTCAGCCCCGCCCCAGATAGCCTGACAGGCGGTCTCGATGTCCTTCATGCCGCACTCCGGGTGCCACCCGACGAAGACACCACCGACCTCCGTCGCGCCGCCCTCTCCGGTATGCACCGTTTCGATGCCGGCGTCGCGCAGAGCCTGCCCCACGCCATTGCTGCCGAGGACCAGCGCCCGGCGGATACCGCGCCGCTGCATGTGATCCGCCGCGATGCTGGAGGGTGTGATCATCTGCTCGTCATCGACCGGGAGTCCCACCGCGCGCAGCTTCGCGGCCTGCTCCGCCGGCGGGTAGGCACTGCCATTGGTGAGCAGCGCGAACGGCACGTGCCGCGCCTTGAGCGCGGTGAGCAGCTCGATCGCTCCCGGCAACACTTCGTAGCCACCGAGCGAGCGGTTGCTGAGCAGCAGCGTGCCGTCGACATCGAACACCACGCCCCGCACCGCCCCGGTCCCGCGCGCCAGGCCGCCCTGCACGACCGAGCTCACGCCGGCAGCGCCCGCGAGCCGGCGCGGCCGTGCAGCTCGAGCTTGAAATCCGGCTTCACCACGCTCAGTTCCGCGACGTTGCGAAGCCTCAGCACCCGGCGCAGAAGCTCCATCACCGGTTTCGCCTCCGGATCGTAGTGACGGGGCGCGGGGCCCGCCGCCCGCATCGCGTCCACCTGAGTGGCGGGCATGGTGGCCCGCAGCAGCAACTCCTCGTCCGACAACTCCCGGCCGAGCCGCGCGCGCAGCTCCGCCAGCGGCGCCATCGACGGCTCGGCTCGCAGCTCCCTGCTGCGTGGCAGCGACTCGATGCGCTCCATCACCTCGGGCGCGATCGGGACGTTGGGGCGGCCGAAGCGCCCGAGCGCGTAGCGGATGGCCTCGTCGGGAATGACGGCGTAGCGCTCGCGGCCGGTCACGTTGAGGAACGCCTGCGTCAGCAGTATCTGCGAAAACGGCGTCATGACGATCGGCCAGCCAAGCTCCTCGCGCACGCGGGCGATCTCCTCGATGACCGCCCCTTCGAGATGGGAGAGCCCTTGCTCGGCGAGCTGCCGGCGCATGGTCCCGATCATGCCGCCGGGAAGCTGATGGCGCAGGTAGGCGGCATCGAAGGGCTGCGGCGCGCCGACGGGGAGGCCTTCCGCCTGCGCGATGCGGGTGAAGAAGCGGTTCACCTCGGTCAGGGCCTGCGTGTCGACGGGCACCGTGTGGCCGAGGGCGCGCAGGTTCTCCACCACGCGCAGCGAGGGGGGATTGGAGATCCCGTCCGCGGTCGCCCCCGATGCGCACTGCAGGGCGCTCACCCCGTAGTCCACCGCATCCATGTAGAGCAGTTCCCCGAGCCCGATCGTGCAATGCGAATGGAGCTCGAGCGGCTTCGCCCCGATCTCGGCCTTGACGGCCGGAATCAGCGTGCCGGCGCGTCGCGGTGACAGGAGTCCCCCCGGATCCTTGATGTAGATCGCGTCCACCTCCGGGCAGGCGGCGAGTTTGCGCGCCGCCTGGGCGTAGTGCCGGTCGTCGTGGATGGGACTGAGCGTGAAGACGAGCGCCGCAATCACGAACTCACCGCCCACGGCCTTCACCATCCGGGCGCAGGCGATGTTGGATTGCGCATCGTTCATCGGATCGGCGAGGCAGAAGCGCCGTATGCCGTTGCGCGCGAGCACCTCGAACGCGAGCGCCATGAACTCCGGGCTCGCCGTTTCCCAGGAAATGAAGCGGAATCCCGTCGACATGAACTGCAGCGGCGTGTTGGGCGTGGCCGCCGCCGTGAGGCGAATGCGCTCCCACGGGTCCTCACGCTTGTAGCGCACGGCCACGCCCATGTGGGTCGAAGTCGTGAAGTCGATCGCCTTGAAGCCCACCCGGTCCATCACCGGGGCGATCGTCAGCGTCTTTGCGGTGTCGATGCCGACCGCCGCCCACGTGCTCTGATTGCCATCGCGGAGCGAGGTGTCGACGAGAGCGATCTCAGCCATGCTCCGGTCCTCGCGCAATCCGCACCAGCACCTGAGCGTATTCGACCACCGCGCCATCCTGCACGAGAATCTCGACGACGGTGCCCCGAACCTCCGCCCGCACGGTGTTCATGAGCTTCATCACTTCGATGATGCCGATGATGGTGTCCTCCTCTACCTGCGATCCGACCTCGATGTAAGGCGGAGCCCCGGGCTTGGCGGCGCGATAGAAGATGCCGACAAAAGGCGCGGTGACGTTGAGGACCGAACTAGGGGATCCCGGGGGCTCGCCGCGCAGCTCACCGCCTGGCGGCCCCGCAGCGGACCCCGGAGCCGGCGATACCGCGGATGCCGTCGCGATATCTGGCCCCTCGCGCCTCACTGCGGCGCCGCGCTTCAGCGTGAGCTTGAACCCCTCGTGCTCCAGATGCAGCTCGTCGAACTCCGACTCCTCCAGCAGCCGGGTGATCTCCGCGACGTCCTGGGCGCTCAGGGGCACCGACGCGTTCCAAAGATGGACATGACGTGCATCAGCGGGTCTTGCTGGGGCTTCGCGATCGGCGCGGCGTCCCGGGCCGACCAGACCGTCTCCGGGCGGCTCTGCAGCAGCAGGATTGCGCCGCTGTGCCGGTCGATCGCCCACTCGATGTCCTGGGCGCGCCCGTAGTGACGCTCGACCTGGCGTGCGATGGTGCTGAGCTCCTGCAGCTGGGCGTCGCTCAGACAGGCCGCGCGCCGCCGCTCGTCGCTCACCGCGACGGCCTCGACGCCACCGTTGGCAGCCGGGACGTGCTGGATCAGCTTGTCGGAGATCTCGCGCACGGATATCTCGCCGGTAATCTTGCCGAGGACCCAGCGATCCGGGGTCACTTCACCGCCCACCACGGCGGAACCCAAGCCCCAGGCGCCCTCGATCGTCACGACCGAGCGGTCACCGGTCGTCGGACTGCGGGTGAACATCACACCGGCCGTGCCGGCATCCACCATGATCTGGACCACGACGGCCATGGCGACGCGTTCTTCGGGAAACCCGTGCTTGAGGCGATAGCTGATCGAGGGCACCGAGTACAGGCTCGCCCAGCAGCTGCGCACGCGCTCAGGCACCTGCGCCGCGCCCCTGATCCACAGGTACGTGTCCTGAAGACCGGCGAAACTCGCATCCAGCGCGTCCTCGCAGGTGGCCGACGAGCGCACCGCGACCGGCTGCTCGGTGCCCGCGCGCAGCCTCGCCTGGGCGGCGGTGAGCTCCTCGAGCACCTCACCCGGCAGCTCAGCCTCTTCCATCCCGCGGCGCAGCGCCCTCGAGCAGGCCGTGATCGATTCGAGGTCGTCCGCCTTGAGCGCCGCCACCGCCGCGCGCACCGGTGCCTCGCGCTCGAGCGACTCCAGGAACCGCTCGAACGCTGAAGTTCTCACCACATATCCCGGCGGCACGGCGATCCCGGCCCGCGTGAGCTCACCCAGGCTCCCGCCCTTGCCGCCGACCTGCTCCCGATCGCCGAGCCCGATCTCGTCGAACCAGGCGATGTGCGCGCCGGCACCCATGAGGCTCGCTACGAGAGGAGCGTGACGACGCCGCGGCCGCCGTCGACGCGGATGCGTTGACCGTCTTTGATCCGCGAGGTTGCGTTTCCGGTCCCGACGACCGCGGGAAGGCCAAACTCGCGCGCCACGATGGCGGCGTGGCTCATCGAGCCGCCGATGTCGGACACCGCGCCCGCGATCTTCTGGAAGATCGGTGCCCAGGTGGGATTGGTGATCTGGCAGACCAGAATGTCACCCTGGCGTACGCGCGCGATCTCCTCCACCGACCTCACGACGCACGCCGGACCCTCGACGATGCCGCTCGAGGCGGCAAACCCGCGCAGCTCACGGCTTCCCGCATCGCTCGTGGCGCGCAGCCACCGGTCCAGGCTCTCGCGCGTGATGCCCCAGAGCATCACGATCGCCGGATCGTCGATCACGTCGGGGACGGGACCCAAGGCGGGCGGGGTGCTGTGCCTGGCCCACTCGGCGATCGCCGCCCGGCGTTCGCTCACGATCTGCGGCCAGCGCTCAGGTCCCCGCGGCGGCGAGCCGTTCGACCAGGAGGTCATGAGGTCGATGATCGCGGCTTCGACCTCGTAGTGCGTGAGCTGGAACACGTCCTCTTCGCGCGCGAAAAACCCGTGCGCCGCGAGTAAGGCCCCGAACTCGCGGATCTTGTTGAAGAAGAGGTTCGTGTACCAATGCTCGCAATAGAACTTGTGCCCCTCGACGTACGGAAAGACGCGATGGGCGAGAGCGATCATCTGATCGTAGGCCTGCCGCTCCTCCTCGGAGCCGAGGAGATCCCGATAGTCCTGGATCAGCTGCCGGCGCTGCGCCTGGAGGTTCTCGATCGGCCGCTTGAGGGACTCACCCGCCTTGACCCGCGCGATGTAGCCCGGGAGGCCTGCGAAGGGCATGGACAGGTCATCGTTCCAGGAGCGGTGGTAATGGTAGAAGCCGTCCCCCACGTTGATGTTGAACCAGGGATCACGCGAGGTCGCGAGCTCCTCGAGCCATTCCCGCCCGGCGGCTCCCCGCGCTTCGAGCGCCGCCATGACAGCCTGCGCGGTGCGCCCCTCCTTGAACTCATCGTCGACGCCGAGCTCCACCGCCCGGCGGGCGAGGCGGCGCAATTCCTCATCGGGACGGAAGATCTCCGCCTCGATCCCCGCCACCATGCGCGCGACGGTCTGGTCGCTGATCTCCGGGAAGGCCTTCTTGCAGAAGGCAAAGAAGGTCATGTATGCGCCATAGCCGAGGAGCAGGAACTCGAAGTGGTGGTGCCACATCCGGAAGTAGCCCTCGAGCGTCTTCTGGTAGATGTCGAGGAGCGCATGGTTCGCGGCAATGCCGCGCCCGGCGTGTACGTTCGCGAGCGGCTCGAATTCCGGCAGCTCGAGCTTCGGTAACCCCTGGGCTTCGCGTATCAGCGCCAGCATCTTCTCGCGCCACTGCGCATACAGGCGCTCCCAGTTGCCGTAGTAGTAAAAGGCGCGCTGCTGGAACTCGCCGGTGCGGCGGGCGATTTGCGCCGGGTCCGTCACGGCGTTACCGCCGATGTAGACTCGCCCGTTGATGATCCGGTAGTCGATTCCGAGCGTGGTCGGCAGGCAGTGCACGCGCGTGGTGGAGGAGCCGAGGGCACAATACGCAGCCTCGGCCGTCACCATGTCGAACGCCGACATCGGTTCCGGGAAATGCATCGAGTTGTAGAACCAGAACCGCGCATCGTCCGCGGCAGTGAACTGCATGTAGTAGGGGTAGGCGGCCTGCGCCTGCTCGGTACCCGGAAGCACCTGCAGCGAGCTCGGGGCCGGAAAGGCCGCAGTTTGGGTATTCATAGGGTCGAACCGGGGCGCCTGAGTTATCTTTCAAGCGTACGCCGAGATCGATCGGCGGGCGAGGATTGCGACGCATGCAGCCAGGTGAGCTCCTCTGGACCCCGGGGCCCGAGCGGATCCGCCGTGCCAACGTGACGGCGTTCGCCGACTGGCTCGCACGCGAGCGGGGCCGGCGCTTTGCCGATTACACCGCGCTTTGGCGCTGGTCCGTCGAGGACCTGGAAGGCTTCTGGCAGGCGCTCTGGGACTACTTCCATATCGACTCCTCGGCACCGCACACGCGGGTGCTCGGCCGGCGCGCCATGCCGGGTGCCGAGTGGTTCCCGGGGGCCCGCCTCAACTACGCCCAGCACGTGTTACGGCGCGAGCCCTCAGGGGGCGATGTGCTGCTCCACGTGAGCGAAAGCCAACCGCTCACCGCGCTGACGTGGGAGGCACTCGGCAACCGCGTACGCACCCTCGCCACCGAGCTGCGTGCCCTGGGCGTTGAGCCCGGGGACCGGGTCGTGGCCTGGATGCCGAACATCCCCGAGACCCTGATCGCGATGCTGGCGACCACCGCCATCGGCGCGATCTGGGCGTGCTGCTCGCCGGATTTCGGCGAACGCGGCACCCTCGATCGCCTCGTGCAGCTCTCTCCGAAGCTGCTCTTCGGCATCGACGGGTACCGGTACGGGGGTAAAGCCTTCGACCGCCGGAGCGAGCTGCGCCGCATCGCCGCGGGCCTCACCTCCCTCGAGCACCTCATCTACCTGCCGTACCTGAGCCCGGAAGACACCACGCTGCCGGTCCCGTCCGCCCGACACTGGCGGACGCTATTCGATCGGCCCGCGGTCGGCGCGGGGCAGTTTGAGTACGCCCAGGTGCCCTTCGATCATCCCCTGTGGACGTTGTTCTCCTCCGGCACAACCGGCCTCCCGAAGCCGATCGTCCATGGTCACGGGGGGATCCTGCTCGAGACGCTGAAGAACGCGACGTTCCACTTCGACCTGCACCCGCGCGAGCGCGTGTTTTACTTCACCACGACCGGCTGGATGCTGTGGAACTTCCTGATGAGCACACCACTCTGCGGCGCGGTGCCAGTCCTCTATGACGGGCACCCGTCGTATCCGACCCCTGACGTCCTGTGGAAGATGGCGCAGGAGGCGGGCGTCGTCACCTTCGGCGCAAGCCCCACCTACGTTGACCAGCTCAGCCGCTTGCGTGTCGTGCCGCGCGAGCGGTTCGGGCTCGAGGCGCTGCGCACGGTGAATCTCGCCGGCTCGCCCGCGAGCCCGGAGTGCATGGGCTGGTTCTACCGCAACGTGAAGGCGGATCTCTGGGTCGCCAACGGCAGCGGTGGCACGGATTGCTGCACCGGGTTCGTCGGAGGCGTGCCGACGCTCCCGGTACGGGCCGGCGAGATCCAGGCCCCCTCGCTCGGGGTCTCGGTCAAGGCCTACAACGCGCGCGGCGAGAGTGTTGTCGACGAGGTCGGCGAGCTCGTGATCACCGAGCCCATGCCGTCGATGCCGCTGCGCTTCTGGAACGATCCGGGCGACCGTCGCTACCTCGATAGCTATTTCCAGGAGTTTCCCGGCGTCTGGCGGCACGGGGACTTTTTCAAGATCAATCCCGAAGGCAACTGCTGGGTACTGGGACGCTCGGATGCGACCCTCAACCGCTATGGGGTGCGCATCGGCACGGCCGAGGTGTATCGCTCGCTCGGCTTGATTCCCGACGTGCAGGATGCACTCATCGTGAACCTTGACCTGCCGGGCGGCGGCTTCTTCATGCCGCTGTTCGTGAAGCTCGCCGCGGGGGTCGAGCTCAATCCCGAGCTCGAGGCCAGGATCCGCGACACGCTGCGCCGCGAGTACACGCCACGCCACGTGCCGGACAAGATCTATCAGGTCCCGGGCATCCCCTACACCCTCACCGGCAAGAAGATGGAGGTGCCGGTGCGGCGGATCCTCATGGGGGTGCCACCCGAGAAGGCCGCCAACCGCAGCGGCGTGTCCGACCCGACCGCGCTGGACTTCTTCATCGATTATGCCAGGCGGCAACAGGACTACCGTAGGGGATGATGCCCAAGGCTCTGGCTCAGGGCGTCGTTCAAGACGGCTGACGCATCGTGCGCGGACTGCTCACAGCGCCATGCGACGAAGCCATCAGGCCGCACGAGCGATGCACCCGAGCTCGAAATCCCGTAGGCCTGTGGAAAGCGGCCCTCGGCGTCGTCGAAATCCATTCCGATGCAGTAAGCCTCGAGCGGCAGTCCGCCGAAGCGCTCGCTCGCTGCCCTGGCAGCATCCACCCACGAGCGGCCTTCAGCGCCGGCCAGCAGCAGGAAGTGTCCAGTCAGATCGATCGTGGACAGGCGCTTGCCTGCGCGTGTGAGCCAGACGTGCGGTGCCCGCGAGCCGGGAGCTCCGAGCGTGGTGCGCGGATCGGCGTGAATGCCGATCGGGGAGTTGTACAGGTAGCCGAGCTCGATGTCTAAATCATCTACGAGGGCCTCAGGTTGTTGACTCGACTCGAGCCACGGCGCGGTGCGTGCCACGTAGCGCGAGAAGGCCTGCTCGACCGTGAACCGGGCGACGGGCTTGCGTTCCACCGCGTAGCTGTCGAGCAGCGTCGCACTCGCGTGTCCCTGAATGACCAGAGCGAGCTTCCACGCAAGATTGTGCGCGTCGTGAATTCCCGTGTTGCCACCGAAGCCGCCGTTGGGCGGCATCAGATGTGCGGCGTCACCGGCGATGAAGATGCGTTTGTCCTGGAATTTTTGCGCGACGTTCGCGGTCGCATGCCAGCGGGTGTGGCCATCTATCCGCACCGCGAGATGCGGATTTCCCACGCCCGCGCGGACGAGCTCAATGAGTCGATGCTCGCTGACGTCAGTGGCCGCATCCGCGGCAGCTTGCGAATCGAGCTTCGGATCGCCCAGCGCATTGATGGCGAGGAAGCCAGCCTGCGCGCTGCGGTTCAACCGGAAGAATCCACGCAGGACCGGATTGTTCACGTAGATCACGCTCCACGCATTGTTGCCGACCCAGGGCGACACATCCGCGGTGAAATAGATGGTGACTGAATTGGAGAACGCGCCGCGCCCCTCGTAACCGATTCCCAGGCACTCGCGTACTTTGGAGTGGCCGCCATCCGCGGCGATCAGATACCCGGCACGCAACTCGCGCATGTTTCCGCCATCGACATACTCCACGGTGACGCTGACACCGTTGCTGTCCTGGCGCACATCGATGATCTGCGCGCCTTGAATGATCGTGGCTCCCGCTTCCCGGGCACGGTCGCGAAGAATCGGCTCAAGGCTCGGTTGGTTCAGGAACAATCGGCGGCAGGGGCTCACCGCCTCAACGCCCTCGTTCAGGTTCGCAATGATGTCCGCGAGCTTGCGGCCCGCGAGGCAATCCATGGCGATGACGGCGCCCTCCGGGGCGAAGTCCCGCGCCGATTGCTCCCGCAAGCGGCTCTCGATTCCTACGGAGCGGAACATTTCGAGCGTGCGCATATGGAAGAATGCGGCTCGCGGCAGTGGCGAGCTTGCCCGCAGACGCTCGATGGTTACCGAGCGAATCCCCTGGTGCGCGAGGAATGTAGCGGCCGACAGGCCGACCAACCCTCCGCCTGCGATCAGGACGGGAGCTTCGTCCGCCATGGCTGTCAGCCTACTACGAATGGACTTGCCGCGTGCGCCAGCCCTCGTGATAGGCCTCGCGCGCCGCCCGCGCGTACGGGGTCGGGGAGACTCGCACCCGGACCTCGAGCTGGCGGTGCGGCTCGACGGTGGTCTTGCGGGTCCCGCCGTTCTCTTCGCCCCAGATGAGTGTCAGAACGTCCCCGATCTCGATGTCCGGGTCGACGACACCGAGCGACAGCGCCGTGCGCTCGTTGTAGCTGTAGCCGCCGAACATGGAAAAGCCGACCGTCTTGCTACCCGTCACGATCTTGTCGAAAGAGGAAGAGGCATAGTTGCAGTTCGGGAAATCGAAGTACTTGTAGTTCTCCCCGCCCGGGACCAGGAGCGAGGCGAAGATCTTCAGCACGTCCTCGGCATTCCAGGCCAAGGTCACCTTCTTGCGGTGCGGCGCTTTCGCTATTTGCTCCAGCGCCTCCCGCCCGATGAAGTCGTGGTCGAACTTGATGAACGGCCCGTAGCCCAGCGCGTAGGGCGTGAGGTAATAGTCCTCGATATTCCTGGACACGAAGCTGCCCCCGATCGAAGCGGTGCCTTCGTATCCGTCAGCGGGAAGCCACTCGCGGTACTTCTTCATCCGCTCCCCGGTGTACACCGCAGGTAGCGGCGAGGGAATCCAGCCGGACTCGAGCGTGTTGCTGGAGTAGGCGCGCGCCCCCACCTGCACCAGACCGAAGTCTCTGCCCGCTTCCAGAATGGCCTCGCGGATCTCATCCGCCTCCGCGTACGGACCCCAGACCTCCAGCCCCGGTGCCCCCGCCATGCCGTGCCGCAGGCAGCGCACCCTGCGCCCTCTGATGCTGATCGAATCCATCTGGAAGAACTTCACGTCCGGCAGTGGCCCACCGTTGAGCCTCTCGAGCACCCGGGCGGCGTTCGGCCCCTGGATCTGATAGCGGTAATGTCGGCGGGAGACCGCCTTGCCGCGGGGGTGGGACGGCGAGCGGTCATCGCGGATGACCTCGACCTTATAGCCGCCCGTCTCCGCGTGAAACTGTATCCAGTTCACGGTGGGGGTGCGTCCGACAAACAGCAGCTCATCCTTGTCGAGATAGAAGAGAATGCCGTCGCCGATCACATGGCCGTCGTGACTGCACGGCACCATCTGCTTCGCTTTGTTCGGCGTGAAGTTGGCAAAGCTGTTGATCGTGAGGTGGGACAGCAGCCGCAGAGCGTCGGGGCCGGAAACCGTCAACTCCGACATGTGGTGCGACTGATCGAAGAGCACCGCGGTTTTCTGCCAGCCGACCTGCTCGCTGCGCCAGTTGCTGAACTCGATCGGCACCACCGGATAGACGTAGGCGCCGACCTGCGAGTTGCGCAGCAGATCGACCGTGTTACCCGCCCGCTTGAGCAAACTCTCCAGACTCTGGCCACCCATCGCTGCTATTCCTCACTGATATTCATTGTTTGAGCTGTGGACCCTGTCCGGCGACCGAGTAGAGCACCTGGGCGTTGCGGGTCTTCTGGAAGTCCTCGAGGGTCTGACCGCGCATGGCGGCATAGACGTGCAGGTTGGTGATGCCCAGTACGGCGGCCAGCTTCTCCAGGAGGAAGAAGATCACCCCGTAGTGGATCAGCCCACGCCAGTCGCGCCGCCGCACGAGGTCGCGCTCCTGCGCGGTAAGACCCGCCTCCTCGAACATCGGCTCCGCATCGGCCAGGAACCGCCGCCGGTACTCCGGCTCGATCAGCCGGTGCAGGAAGTGATTGAGGCGGTAGGCTTTCACGCTGCGCTCCAGCGTGAACGGATAAGTGCCGGGCAGCCGTTCCACTCCGGAGAGCTCACGCTCGATGCGCTCCCGGAACTCGGCGTCCGTCTCGGTCGCCACCACCGGGGAGTCGTCTTCGTAGATCACCGTGACAATCGGGGTCATCGACGGCAGGTAGTAGGCGCTGTGCAGCTTCCTCACCTTCGCGGACAAGGCGCCGCGCATGATGAGCCACATGATCACCTCCGCGCCTTCCAGCCCGCCCCGCTCGGCGTACTGCGCGATCGTCAGCTCGCTCAAGCGCTCAGGTTGCCGCTCGAGCAGCTCGAGGAACTCCATGTCCCAGGGCGTGTTGTTGAATCCGGCGCGCTCGCCGTGTACCTGATGCGCGAGGCCTCCGGTCGCGACGATGGCCACCTTGAGATCCTCAGGGTAGCTCTCGATCGCCCGACGGAGCGACCTGCCCAGCCTGAAGCAGCGCCGCGCCGTCGGGATGGGGAACTCGAGCACGCCGACCTGCAGCGGGACGATCGCGCCGGGCCAGCTTCCGGCGTGCGGCCACAGCATCGACAGCGGCGAGAAGCAGCCGTGATCGAGTGGCTTCGCCTGGAAGTACGCGAGGTCGAATTCATCCGCGGTGAGCGCCGTGGCGATATGGCGGGCGAGCCCTGGGTGGCCCTTCACCGGCGGCAGATGGCGCGGCCCGCCGCCCTCATCGGCCACCGCATACTCCTCCCCCACCCCGAGCGCGAAGTGCGAGTAGTGGTCAAAGAAGAACGAGGTGACGTGGTCGTTGTAGATGAAGAACAGGACCTCCGGCCGCTTCTCCTGCAGCCACTGCTGCACCGGCACGAAGCCCGCGAATATCGGCGCCCAGACCGGGTCGGTCTGCTTGTTCGCATCCAGCGCAAACCCGATCGTCGGGGTGTGCGAGGAGCCGATCCCGCCCACGATCCTGGCCATGTCAAACCGTCCTCGAGCGCCCCGCGAGGAGCCGGCTCACAGATACAACTGTTTGTTGATCGGGATACCGTGCTCGCGGCAGTAGGTCTCGTAGTGGTTCATGAACCACCAAACGTCGGACGTCTCGACGAAGTTGCCGTGCTCGTCGTACCACTCGATCGGCCCCTGGAGCCAGCCGAAGAGCTTCACGCCGTTCGGATCGTCGGTCACCAGCGTATGCGTGAGTCCCGGGGTCTCGTAGATGAACGACCCGGGTGTCGCCACCCAGTCGTATTCGAGATAACGGGTGCTCCCCTCGAGACAGATCATGACCACCGTGCCGCGATGCTTGTGCGTGCCGACCACGCCCTTGGATTTGATCCACAGGATGTTGCTGAAGATGTTGTGTCGGACGTCGAACGCGAGGTGGCGTATGGCCGCGTTGGTGCCAAACGGCACCCACGGGCTTTCCTTCTCCGAGGCTCCGACGAAGGTCCCCGGCACGGCGTACCGTTTGATCACGTCCCGTTGCAGCTCGGGGACATCGACGATCTTGTACGCCGTGGACGGCGGGGCCGTCATGGGCTTGGGGTGCGCAGTCTCAGTAGCCATGTTCATCCCTCCAGAGTTGCCCCCGGCGCATGCGCCGGGGGCCACCGCTTCAGTGGCCGCCGAGGTTGACCCGCAACGAGACGTACCACATGCGCGGCGGATTGAAGTACGCACCGACCTCGCCCGCACCCACGTTCGGCGAGCCCGCGGTCGGGTAGCGATCGTTGGTGAGGTTCGTACCGCCGACCGCGAAGTCGTATAGATCCTTCGCTGCAACGTAGTGGATCGACGCGGACAGATCGCGCGTCGCCGGCCGGCGCAGCTCCGGCGTGTTGAGCGAGTCGTTCCACAACTCCGCCGTGTAGGTGAACGAGGCGATGAAGCGCAACGCGGCGTCGCTCGACACGGACAGGTCGTATTCCGGATCGAACGTGAACTTGTACTTCGGCGTCTTCGGAAGCTTCGCATCGGTCTGCTTTGCCCCCGAATTGAAGTTGCACACGCCCGTCACCAGTCCGGTCACGGGGTTGACGGGTCCAACCGTCACCGGACAGAACGTCGCTCCCAGGTTGTTGATGTACTGGGGAATGTTTGCATACTTGTTCACGAACGTGTAGTACGCATCGATGTACGAGGCGGAGAAGTTAAAACTCAGGCCGCCGCCGACGATCGACTGCAGCTCGAGCTCCGCACCCTTGATCCTGGCGTCACCCGCGTTCGTGTACACCGGTGAGATACCCTGCTGGATGTTGAGCTGAATACCGTTGTAATCGGTGGAGAACAGCGCCGCATTCGCCCGGAGACGATGACTGAACCAGTCGGACTTGAGCCCCAGCTCCCAGGTCTTGGAGAACTCGGGCTTGAATTCGGCCACCTTCGGGTTCGCGATGGGAGCCGACAAGCGGGTCGTCCAGCCGCCGCTCTTGAAGCCCTTCCCCCAGCTCAGGTAGCTCATCACGTCCTCGTTGAAATGGAACTGGATGCCGGCTGTGGGATCGAAGATGTGGAATGCCTGACTGTCGGGAATGGGTGGGAAATACCGGAACAGGGTGCTGGCGGGCAGCTGGATTCCGCCCGGGAGAATCAGGAACGGAAAATCATTCAGATCGCTCTGCCCACCCAGGAAGAACGTCTGGGTCGTCGTGTAGCGCCCGCCGAGCGTGAAGCCCCAGCGATTGTTCAACCGGTAGTCGGCGTGCAGGAACGCAGCGTAGTTGTCGTTCTCGACGTCGTTCGACACGTCGTAGACGTACAGCAGGCTCTCGAACGGCACGTAGTCGTGGACGTAACCGGCTTCCTTGAAGTAATACAACCCGCCGACGTAGTTCAGCCGCTTGTCTAACGCCTTGCCGTTGATCTGGAACTCCTGGGACACCTGGAACTGGTGCTGCGCATCGGTGACTTCCTGGAACGTCTCCGGGGTTCCGTCCAGATCGGTGCCGATGCGCCAGGCGATCTGCCGGTAGGCGCTGATCGACTTCAACGTCAAGTTGTCGGTCAGGTTGTAGACGCCCGTGACCGAGAAACCGAATACGTCATTGCGCGCAAAGTCCGGAGCGTTGGCGTACGACGTGTCGATGTTGCCCGTCTGCGTGGCCGGCAACCCGAAGAAGAGACGCGGCTGCATGGAGCCGAGGTACGGCAGGCCGGCTGCGATGTTGGCGTAGTTGTAGCGCGGATCGACGCCCGGGAACGGAACGACGCCCACCGGCACGCCGACGTAACCGGCACCGAGCAGGGGTGCGCCGCCGATGGAGCCGAGCTGTGCGTTTGCGGCACGCGGACTGGAGCAGCCCAGAGCAAAATTGGGTAGCGGAGCCGCATTGAAGGGCGGCGTGTTGCTCAGGGCGCCGGCTACGACGAATGGCGGCGGGCCACCGGCGGCAGCGATTGCATTGCCGATCCCCGCCGCGCCGTTGCTGACGCACAGGTCATACAGCGTCGAGAACGTGGAGTAATTCAGGTTGCCCGTGTAGATGTTGAGGATCCGGTAACCCAGCGCGGTCTGGTCTTCGTGCGACCAATCGCCCGTGAAGGTGAAGGTCAGCTTGTCTGACGCATTCCACAGCAGTTTGCCGCGCACGGTCAGCACGCCGGTGCCGTCGTAGTTGTCCGAGGTGGCGTAGGCCGCCTTCGGATAGGCGTTCTGCGGATCGACGACGAACGGCGCCTGGCCGTAAAGCGAGCTCGTCGGATAGGGAACGACCTTGTCCCAGCCCGTTTGATTCTGCGAGGAAACACTGATGGACGAGAGCAGCGTGTCCTTGATGATGGGCACGTCCGCGGTGAGCGCGACGTCGCGACGGTTGTATTGCCCACCCGTCACCTGCGCGATGAATCTGGTCTCGTTGCCCGGAGTGTGGGTCACGATGCTGATCGCACCTCCGATGGTGTTCGCGCCGAAGAGCGTGCCCTGCGGTCCCTTGAGGACCTCCACGCGGTCGACGTCGAGCAGATTCTGGTTCGCTCCGATCGTGCGTGCGAGGAACACGCCGTCGAGATAGACGCCGACACCAGGGTTGAGGTTGAACGCAAAGTCATCCTGGCCGATGCCGCGGATGGAGGCGGAGAGCACCGAGCGGTCGCCGGAGAAGGGCGACCCGGCATCGAGATTGACGTTCGGCGTGAGATTGGTCAGGGCATGGATGTCGGTCACACCCTTCTGTTGCAGCGCCTCGGCCGTGAAGGCCGTGAGGGCGATCGGGACTTCCTGGACGTTCTCGGTGCGCCGTTGCGCCGTGACCGTGACCTCCGGCAGCTCCTGCGCCAGAACCTCTGCACACACCAGCGCGGGAACCACGCCGTACAAGGCTCGGCGGGTGTACGTACGAACCCTTTTCGCAGACGAGACATTCATGTTGGTATTCTCCCCTCGGAAAAGCCAGCCCGGAAAGCTCGGCAACGCTCGACGCTACTTCGCTGGTCGCCCCGTGACCCCCAGTCGTACCGGCCGGCGTTGATGTTCTGTCCGGTTCATGCCCGCGCTCACCGGACGAGCGCGAGACGCGGTATCACATCCCGGTCCTCCCCGCCGGTCGCCGGAATATTGAGATTCTCCTTGACCGGGTTCGTGTGCTCGCGCATCAGCGCTTCCACGCGCGCGCTCTCGCCGCGCTCCAGGGCCGATACGATGCAATGATGCTGCCGATGGGCATAGGCCATCGTCTCGTACATCCGCTCGAGGCTCGTCTTGTCGAGGGCGAGCGCCTGCGGGCCCGCGAAGGGAATGCGTGCGTTGCGCTCCAAAGCCTGCTGGATGATGGGACTGCGGCACTCGCCCACGATGAGCTGGTGGAAGCGGACGTTCATGTCGACATACAGCGCTTCGAATTTGTCAGCGACGTGACCCTCGGCGAGGATCTGATCGCCCTCGGCCAGGCACACGCGCAATGCCTGCAGCAGTGTTCGCGACGCGCCTCGCTCCGCGACGCGGCGCGCAGCGAGACCCTCCAGGACACCGCGCAGGTCGATGGCATCGAGAACATCGGCGGTGCTGAACCCCCGGACGACGTAGCCGCGCGTCTGGTGCTCGGTGAGCAGCCCTTCCTGCGCGAGCACGGGCAGCGCCTGGCGCACCGGTGTCCGCGACATGCCCAGCAGCTCCGCCAGCGGGGCCTCCGCCACGCGCTCTCCGGGGCCGAGCTCGCCGCGCAGGATCATTTCGCGGATCCGCACGATCGCTCGGGTTTGATGGCCATTCATTTTGAGTAGCGGACCCGCAGAAAAGCGCGACAAGTCTTCGCGTTGGGATCCCAATTGTCAATGAGTGCTCTACGGCGGCCTGTCGGCTCCGAACGGTGCGGTAGGATAAACCCTCGTCTTAAGAAGAATTCCTGGTCAAGTGACCCCTGGGCGACTCGCTCCCAAGCGCAATCAACTGCGGCAAACGGGATCCCGCGTTCACTTGTCTCCCAGCGCCTTGTCCTCGTTGGCGCGCTTGATGACGTAGCGACGGATCGCCTCGATCTGCTGCGGGTTCAGGACATTCGCAAAGCTGACCATGCCCCGATCCCGCAGGGCTCCGTCATGCACCACGCTCGCCCAGGCCTTGCCGTCCGCGATCAGCGCGCTGCGGCGCAGGTCGGGCAGCACCGTGCTGCCGTAGGCGGCGTCGCCATGGCAGCCGCCGCAGAAGCGTCCGTACTGTCGCGCGCCTCCGGCGATCTGCTCGGGCGTGCCGGTTGTGCCGGGGGGGTCGAGCGGCCGCAGCGGGACGGGGAGCTCAGGCGGGAGCTGTGCGCTGGCGCCCAACCTGAAGACGAGCAGTCGAGATGCATTGCGGACCGATCCCGCAACTTCGGAGAGGATGCCCGGGGCCAGCGCCCAAACGCCGCCCCAACCCGCCAGCACCGCCACATACTGCTCGCCCTTGATCGAGTAGGTGACGGGAGCCGCGGTGATGCCGGTTTGCACGCTGCTCGACCAGAGCTTCGCGCCGCTCACGGCATCGTAGGCCACAAACTCCTTGGCCGCGTTGCCCTGGAACACGAGCCCGCCGCCGGTCGCCAGCACGCCACCGTTCCACGGTCCTTTGAAGGCCACGCGCCAGCGCTCCTGCTGTGCGATGGGATCCCAGGCGATGAGTGCTCCCTTGGTTGCCGCCATCACGCCAGCACGGACCTTGGGATCGGCGGGCATCGCAGCGGCTGCAAAATCGATACCCGTATTGAAGCCCTGCGCCGCTTCCTGCCAATGGGCTTCGGGCACATACGGAAAGCCGGCCTCCTGCGCCGGGATATAGACGAGCCCGGTCCTCGGGTCATAGGCCATGGGCTGCCAGCTGTGCGCGCCGCCCGGTCCGGGCACGACCACGTAAGGCTTGCCGGTCCTGTCGATCCGCGCGTCCGGATTTTCAATCGGTCGCCCGCTTTGGACATCGATACCCTTGGCCCAGTTGACCGCCACGTAGTTGGCAGCGGAGATCAGCTGTCCGGTTACGCGGTCGAGCACATAGAAGAAGCCGTTCTTCGAGGCTTGCATCAGCACCCTGCGCACCCGGCCGCCGATCTCGAGGTCCGCAAGGATGATGTGCTGAGTGGCGTCGAAGTCCCAGGTGTCGCCCGGTGTGGTCTGGTAGTGCCAGACGTATTCGCCGGTCCGGGGCTTCAGTGCGATGATCGAGCAGATGTAGAGATTGTCGCCGCCGCCGGGGGAGCGGTAGGCCTGGTTCCAGGGGCTTCCATTGCCCACGCCGACATAGAGCAGGTCGAGCTTGGGGTCATACGCCATCGAGTCCCACACGGTCCCACCGCCACCGAGGGTCCACCATGTGCCCTTCCAGGTCCCCTCGGCGCGCCTCAGATGCGGCGTTGCATTGGTGCCCGGCCGGTCCGGGACGGTATAGAAGCGCCAGAGCTCCTGCCCGTCTTTGCTGTCGTACGCAGCGACATATCCACGCACGCCCATCTCCGCGCCGGCGTTGCCGATGATCACCCTGCCGTCGATCACGCGCGGTGCGCCGGTGATTCCATACGGCTTGGAGCGGTCCACGGTCAGCTTCGACCAGATCAGCCTTCCAGTCTCACGGTCGAGCGCGATCAGGCGGCCATCCAACGTTCCGAGGTAGAGGCGGTGGCCCCAGGCGGCCAGGCCGCGGTTGACGACGTCGCAGCAAGCCAGAACGCCCGCTTCGCCCGGCACCTTGGGATCGTATTGCCAGAGCAGCTTGCCCGAGACCGCCTCATACGCCTTCACTTTGGACCAGGCGGTCGTGATGTAGACGGCACCGTCAATCACCAGCGGGGTTGCTTCCTGCCCACGCGCCGTGTCCAGGTCCGCGAACCAGGCCAGACCCAGATTCCTCACATTGCCGGTGTTGATCCGGTCGAGCGGCGAGAAGCGCTGCTCGTCGTAGGTGCGGCCATGGGTCAGCCAGTCCGTGCGAGCGTCCGCGGCTGAGATCAGTGCCTCGCCATCCACCGCGCGTGTTGCGGCCGCATGCGCATCCGGCATCGGTTCGATTGAAGTCAGAAGGGCCACGGCGGCAGCCGCGACCCAACTCGCCGCCCGCCGCGTCCCCTTCAGCCGCACCCTCTGATCTTCCGACGTGACGAAAGCCAGGTACTTCTGGCGGTTGTCATAGCGAAGGGCCACGGCACTGAAGGCTCAAGTCCACAGCCGGCGGGAGGCGAGCTGCGCTCCCTCGACCAGGGACCTGAGCTTCAGGTACGCGATGTCCGGCTCCACTGGGCCGAAGCCGGCGAAAGTACCGAAGCCGCAGTCCGTCCCCGCCATGACCCGCTCGCGTCCCACGATGTTGGCGAAGCGCTCGATGCGTTCGGCGACCAGCTGCGGGTGCTCGATGTAGTTCGTGGTCGTCGCCAGCATCCCCGGGATCAGGATCTTATCGTCCGGGATGCTCGCGTCCTTGAAGACCGACCACTCATGCGCGTGGCGCGGGTTGGCCGCCTCGAACAGGAGTCCCCGGGGCTTGGCGTTGAGCACGATCGGCAGCAGGCGTTGCATCGGTACGTCGTGATGGTGCGGCCCTTCGTAGTTGCCCCAGCACACGTGCATGCGCACGCGCTCCGCCGGCACGTTGCGCAGCGCGTGGTTCAGCACCTCGATGTGGCGCGCGGCGAGGATCTCGAACGCCTCGAGCGAGCGGTCACGGTACATCGTGTGCCGCCCCATCGCGAGATCCGGTGCATCGATCTGCAGGATGATGCCCGCTCGCACGATGGCCTGGTACTCGGTGCTCAGGGCCGCGGCCAGGGCCTCGAGGTACTCGTCCTGCGTGCGGTAGAAGTCGTTGGGCTGAAAAAGAGCGACCACTCCGGGGGATGCGGCATTCATGAACGCCCCCGTGGGATGCGCCGCGGCCGCCGCCGCGTTCAGATTCGCGATGTCGACCTCCAGCGGCCGTGAGTCCCTGACGGTCACCGGCCCAACGCAGCGCGGCCGCCGGTATTTCGCCGTGGCCCCGCGCTCCGCGAGCTTGCGCAGCAGTCCCGGGAACTCGACCAGGTCCTGCCCCGGCTCGCGCGGCGTGTCGCCGTCGAACCCGGACAGGCGCCGCGCGATGTAGGTGGCGTAGCTGATCTTGCTCATCTCGCCGTCGCTGACCAAGTCGATGCCGACCTCCACCTGCCGGCGCACCACTTCGGCCACGGCCGCGGTAATGACGGCGTCGTCGCGAGCGCTGTCACGCGATTCTTCGCGCTCGCGCGCGAACAGCACCTCCGTCACGGCCTGGCTGCGCGGCAGGCTGCCGACGTGCGTCGTCAGGATCCGGTCGATGCTGCCCGTCATGCCGCTTGATCTCCGTGCCAACTCTTCAGCGGTACGTGTTGTTGGAGGTGTGATCGCCTGCGAGCCAGCGCTTGAGTGACTGGTGGGCATCTGCACGCCGCTCGCGCGCGATCTTGTCGGCCTCGGGATGATCCCGGGTGAACTCGAGTATCAGCCCGTTGGGGTCCGTCACGTAGACCGAGCGGCAATACCCGTGTTCGAGTACGAAGGTATCGGGCGGCTTGATGCCAGCCTTTTCTATCCTCGCCTCAATGCCCGCCTGCGTCTCAGCGTCCACCTTGAGCGCGATATGGTTGAACGGCGTCGGCGGCATCTTCGGGCCGAACTGCGCCTGGTCGGCAGGGTCGGCGAACTGGAAGAAGGCGAGCGCCCCGCCATCGCCGATACTGTAGAAAGTGTGAACGTAGGTGCGCACCTTGCCGAAGAGCTCATCCGACTCGCACCAGGTCGCCGTCAGCGGCAAGCCGATGACGTCCTCGTAGAAGCGCCGGTTCCTCTCCTGGTCCCAGGTCACGTAGGCTGTGTGATGCAGGCGCGTAGGCAGTTTGGCGAGCTGAGCCATGACACTCTCCTTTTCTTTCTCTCTGAAGCGATAGCCGAACTCTACTCCGTACTGGCGCGGCAGGGCTCTCCACAGGAAGCCGCCCGGGGAGAACTCCGCATTGTAGATCTTGTTGGTCAGATTCTTGGACCAGGCGGTCATCGACCACCGGTCGGCCTCGACGCCGGCGCGCAGGTCTATT
>VBMV01000045.1 GCA_005878835.1 Gammaproteobacteria bacterium
GGGCCCTCCACAAAGTCTGATGAGAGGTTCGATGCTGGCGAGAAGGTGACCGACAAACTTGGCCTGAAGCGCGTCCGCCGACCCGATCCGTAGTCAAGCGAATATTTTACTCACGCTTCACAGGACCGTAACGCCAAAACACCTCGTCCAGAATCGCTTTGGGTGCACCGGCTTCCCCAGCCGCGCCGTTTAAGATCGGCCCACTCCTCAGCTGACCGCTTTGTTCCGGCAGCAAGCTGATGCAACACGATATTGTATAGCGCGATGGAACCCGCACATTGACGCACCGCGGGACGGTGAGGAAAATCGCCGCGACCGGCCCACAGTAGAGACACAGGGAGGCGACAATGGTACCTGGCGGCAGATGTTGGATTGCTCTGGCGGCCCGACTTAGCGCTGCCGCAGGCCTCTTGACGATGACCGCGGCTCTTGCGGCCGGGCCCACGTATATCATAGGTCCTATCAGTGACCTCAGTGGCTCGTGCTCCGGGCAGAACGCAGAGGTCGAGCAAACCGTCGATCCGATGCTCGGCTACGTCTACGAGGAATGGATGGGGTGTCAGGGGACTGCCTTTGCACGCTCGATCGACGGGGGAACCACCTTTTCCGACCCGATTTCGCTACCAGGATCAGTTGGCTCGAATGTGAACTCGTGGGACCCGGCGTTGGCGGTCGCGCCGGACGGTACCGTGTACGCAGCGTTCATGCTGGCCAAGGGCGGGCAATGGTATCCAGTCGTGGCGGCATCATTCGACCACGGCGTAACCTTCCCGCAGGTGACCTCTCTGGTGCCGCCCGATGCAAAGAACTGGGGCGATCGGGACTTCATAGCAGTCGGCCCCGACGGTGTCGTTTACGTGACTTGGGACTACGGTCCGAACCGCACGTCGATTACCTTCATCTGCAGCTCTTCGGGAAGCTGTGCCTTCGAGACGGGTGACCTGAATGTCGTGATGCAGAAGTCCAACGATGGCGGCAGGACGTTCGGCGCGATGGTGCATGTAAGCCCGGGGTTTCCGGCGAGCGGCGGGGACAGCGCACCTCTTGTCGTGGAGCCCAGCGGCCGAGTTGACCTGCTCTACCAGGGCTACCAGGTCACCAACACCACGACCTACACCCTGAACCCCGCGTACAGCTTTTTCACATCGTCGATCGACGGCGGAAGCACTTGGTCCACGCCGCTCAAGGTAGGTCCCCAGGCGGGAACGATGTCGCTGGCGGAATGGTGGATTGACGGCGATATCGCCATGGACGCGGCCGGTACCCTGTACGCGACCTGGGACACACAGGGAACCAACAGTGACGGAACGGCAAATGACATCGGCTGGCTCTCGTGGTCCACTGACCATGGGCAGCATTGGTCGAGCCCTGTGCAGGCGACACCGGATACGCTCAACTTTCCTCACATCATGGAGGTCACCGGCGCGGACTCTGGGATCGCGTATGTCGCGTGGCTCTCGGACAGCAATCCTCAAGGCTACGCGCTTTATCTGCGCGCGTTCTCCGTCACGAGGGGTTGGCTCTCCGATCCCATACAGGTCGCAAGTGCCTTCGGGGACCCCTCGGTGTGGCCTGGTGACACCTTCGGCATCTCGTCGCTTTCACCAAACACTGTTGTGGTCAGCTGGGGTAGCGCAACACCCTCCACGGGCAAGAAGTCGGAAATTTTCGCAGTGCCCGTGACGGTGCAGTTTCACTAGCAATCATCGACAGCCGTTGCGCCCTCAGAATAGAAAGGAAACATCGCCAGTTATGGCGAGCGGATGGGTGTTGAAGTCGCCGCCGCGAAGCCCGATGGCCAATGCGATCTGTGAATGCGTCATCGGTACGATTCGGCGAGAGTGTCTGGATTGGTTGATCCCGCTATCCGCATCGCATCTGCGATCCCTTCTGAAAGCACGGATCGGCAGCTACTCTTCGGAGTATCCCGCCTCACGATGATGTCGAACGGCCAGTATTAGCACGATCTCTTCCGCGGGCAGCCAGCGGTACTTGGCAATGTAGCCATCACGGCCGCGCAGCAGAATGAGTTCACGACGCCCGTCTTCGGCATCTCGACCCAGTAATGGGTGCTCCGCCGAGAGCTCCAAAGCTCGCCTGACGCTCAGGAGCTGCTCCCGAGCTTTTCTCGGATTTCGCTCCGCCTTGAACTCAAACAATCGCTCCAGATCCGAGAGCGCTCGTGCCGTTATTTCGACGCGCGCCATCGCCGTGCGCGTGGTCTGCGAACTTTACGGCCCCTAACACGTCCGTCGAGGTAGTCGAACGCAGCGTCAAGCGAAATCGCCTTACCACTGGCCAAAGCCTCAGCTTCAGACTTCGCGGCATCAGCCGCAAACCGAGCGCGCAATTCCATGCGCTCCGCTTCGCGAAATAGCGCCTCGATCATGAACGCGTGAGGAGTCTTCTGTGCGCCAGCTGCCAGCAATTCGATTCGACGCTTGAGATCGTCGGGGAGTTTCAGACTGGTCGCGGCCATTTTGCGGATCCAAACAGGTAGTCAAATGTTACTACCTGGCCTACCGCAAGTCAAAGGATGCCTGTCGCTTCCCCGTCGAGGCCTGGAACTGATCACTCTTCCACGGATTGACCACCGGTACCCCTAA
>VBMV01000108.1 GCA_005878835.1 Gammaproteobacteria bacterium
GCCCGGACGCCCTCCGCGGTCAACTGCGCCAGATCATCCGCGCGCACCAGCGAGCGCCAGCTCGTCTGCGCCCCGTCCACCGTCGGATAGCCGCCCAGGTCGCGCGCGTTCAGCAGATTCGGGAAGTGCAGCAGCCGCTCGTGATCTTGCATCCGCTCCCGATCTTACATCCACCCACCACCCGTTAGCGTCTGGAGCTGCTTTGACTGAGCGCCACGCCCGCGAGAATCAGCGCACCCGCAAGTCCCATGGTGAGCGTGAGCGGCTCGCCGAGAATCAGCCACGCCCAGATCACGCCGAAGAGCGGTATCAGGTAGGTGACGGTCGAGGTGCGCGGCGCGCCGACACGCGCGATGAGACGATAATAGAACACGAACGCGACACCGGTGCACAGCACGCCGAGCAGCAGCGCGCTCGCCCAGGATGCGGCAGCGATCGGATGGTGCGGCCAGTTGTAGATCGCGAGCGGTGCGAGCATCGCCGTGCCGCTCACGAGATTGGCGGCGGCCACGGCGCCGGAGGGGTAACCGGTGAGGTAGCGGCGCACGAAGTTGATGCCGAAGCCATAGCAGAGCGATGCGGCGGTGCCCGCCAGCGCCGCCGGCCAGACGCTCTCGCCGGCCGTCTTGCCGCTCGCGAGGATGGCGACTCCCACGAACCCGCCTACGAGCCCGATCAGCCGCCGGGGGCCGATGCGCTCGCCAAAGAAGAGAAACGCCACCAGAGCGGTGAACATCACGGTCATTGCGTTGGTGATGGCGCCGATGCCCGCCGGAGCGCGCTCGGCGCCCCAGGCGAACAATGCGAACGGAATGACGGAGTTGATGGCGGCGATGCCGGCGATGCGCAGCCACAGCGCCGGGGTGAACTGCGCCCGGGCCGCCCAGAGCAGCGGCAGCAGCACGAGCGCGCCGAGTCCGAGACGCGCTTCGACCAGCGGGAACGGCCCGAAGTCCGCCGCTGCCACACGCATGAAGAGGAACGACCCACCCCAGATGGCGCCGAGCAGCGTCAGCTCGAGCGGAGTGCGCCAGGACGCCTCATGGGCCGCAGCGGCGGCGCCGGAGGCGGATACGGTGGGAGCGGAGGACGCGGCGGCCGCTGCAGCCGGGGCAGCCGCCGTGGTGGTGCATTCAGATGCGGACATGGGACTCGAGACTCTCCGGTGCAGATTCGAACGGCTTGGCAGGCGCTGAAGCGTCGCAGAGGACCGGCCGATCCGCCACCCGATCCTTGCGGCCGCGACGGCGCACCCTCAACGCAGCGCCTGCTCGAAATCCTCCAGCAGATCCTCGGTCGCCTCGATCCCGACCGACAGGCGCAGCAGCCCATCCCCGATGCCGAGGCGCAGGCGATCTTCGCGCTCGAGCCCGGCGTGCGAGGTGCTCGCCGGTCGTGTCAGCAGCGTATGCACGCCGCCGAGGCTCGGCGCAACGATGGGAATGCGGACCTTGCGGGCAAACTCATCGGCGCCGCTCGCCGGGCCCTTGAGCTCGAAGCTCAGTACGCCGCCGAAGCCGGCGAACAGGCTGCGAGCGCGCGCATGGCGCGGATGCGTCTCGAGACCGGCGTAATTGACGCGCGCGAGCGCCGGGTGGCCTTCGAGAAACCGCGCGATCCTGAGCGCGCTGTCGTTCTGGTAGCGCACCCTGAGGGCGAGGGTCTTCAGTCCGCGGCTGAGCAGGAACGCCGCGTGCGGGTCCAGCGATCCGCCGAGGTGGTTGGCCTTGTGCCGGATGCGCTCGATCAGCTCGGCACCGCCTGCGACCGCGCCCGCCACGATGTCCGCATGGCCGTTCAGATACTTGGTGGCGCTGTGGATCGAAAGATCGAAGCCCGCCTCGATGGGGCGAAAATTGATGGGACTCGCGAAGGTATTGTCGATGATGGATACCAGGCCATGGGCGCGCGCGAATTCCACCACCGCATTGAGGTCGGCAACCTGCAGCAGCGGATTGGTCATGGCCTCCACGTAGATGGCCCGCGTGTTGGGCCGCAATAGCGCCTGCCAGCCATCGCGCCGGTCGGCGTCGATGAAATCCACCGCCAGGCCGAATTTGGCGAAGTCCCGGGTCAGCAGGTCATGGGTGCCGCCGTACAGGCAGCTCTGCGCCAGCAGGTGATCCCCCGCCGACAGCACCGTGAGCAGCGTCGTGGAGATGGCCGCCATGCCGCTGGCGGTGACCAGCGCGGCCTGCGAGCCTTCCAGGGCCGCGAGCTTGGCATGCAGCGCGAGCTGGCTCGGGGTGTTGTTGGTACGCAGGTAGCGCACATCGTGGTAGCTGCCTTCACCGCCGTACTCGTAGGTCGCGGACTGGAAGATCGGCATCTGCACCGCGCCCGCGATGCGCGGCAGCGGCTCGCCGGCGTGTACCAGCTTGGTTTCGATACGCATGGAGGATTCGGACATTGGTGGCTTCCGAAAGTGCGATTGTCACTCGAATACGCTACCGTGTCTGCATGCACGCGACCGAGCGCTTCTCCAGCCGGGTGGAGGATTACGTGCGCTCCCGCCCGAGCTATCCGAGCGCCGCCATCGATCTGCTCGCGAGCCGCTGCGGACTATCGCCCGCCGCCGTGGTGGCGGATATCGGCTCCGGCACCGGGATCCTCACCGAGCTGCTGCTCGCGAGCGGGGCGCAGGTCATCGGGGTCGAGCCGAACGACGCCATGCGCGCAGCTGCCGAGGCACGCTTGGGTGCTCGGGCGCGCTTTCGCAGCGTGAAGGGCACGGCGGAGGCTACCACGCTGCCGCCGGCCAGTATCGATCTGCTGGTCGCCGGCCAGGCCTTTCACTGGTTCGACGTCGACCAGGCACGCCGTGAGGCGCTGCGGCTGCTCAGGAGCGCTGGCTTCGCAGCGCTGTTGTGGAATGAACGCCCCCCCGAGGCGACGGCCTTCCTCGCCGACTACGAGGCGCTGCTGCTGCGCCATGCGGCCGAGTACGGACAGATCACGGCCCGCCGCGCGGACGAGGCGAGCATGCGCGCTTTCTTCGGCGGCGCCATGGAACTGGAAACGTTCCCCAACCGGCAGAGCTTCGACTTCGAAGGACTCAAGGGCCGGCTGATGTCCTCCAGCTATGCGCCCGAGCCTGGTCATCCGCAACACGAGCCCATGATGGCGGGTCTGCGGGAGCTGTTCGGCCGCCACCAGCACCGCGGGCAGGTGGTGTTTCCCTACCGCACGCTGGTGTATTTCGGACAACCGCAGCCCCCGGGGCGTTAGAGCGCCGCGGCCGCAAGCGCGGCTACGGCGGCAGCCGCCCCTTCAGATCCTGCAGCTCTTCGCGCAGGCGCTGCACCTGTTCTTCCAGGCGATCCAGACGCGCGGACGTTTCCCCAGCGGGGCTCGAGAGAGCAACCGTCTGCGGCTCGGGTGAGGCTGCCGGCAGCGCGACCGCGCCGCTGAACAGGTGCGCGTAGCGTGCATCGCGCCGTCCGGGCTCGCGCGGCAGGTGCACCACGAACGGGCCATCCGCGCGGGTCCGCAGGCTCTCGAGCGCCCCTTCAACCTGAGCGACGTCGGAGAACGGGGCCATGCGGCTCGCGCGAGTGCGCAGCTCACCGGGAGTCTGCGGGCCGCGCAGCAGCAGCTCGCACACGAGCGCGAGCTCCTGCGCGCTGAGCTTGAGTGTTCCGTACTCGGTGTTGCAGAAGCGGTGCTGGTATTTCGGAACCCGACTGCCGAAGCCGGACTTCTCGATCACGAAGTGCTTTCTGGCAAGCTGGTCCAGGGTGTCCTGAACCGTGCGCTCGTCCACCTCCATGACCGGATCGCGATTGCTCTTCTGGTTGCACGCATTCACCAGAGCGTTGAGCGACAGGGGGTATTGGTCAGGCGTCGTGATCTGCTTCTCGATGAGGCAGCCGATGACGCGCGCCTCGAGTGCCGACAGCTCGATGTTCATTGTTGCGGTCCGTTCACCACACGCGTACGCGATCCGCGGGAGCGAGGTACAGCTTCTGGCCCGGTTTGACGCCGAACGCGTCATACCACGCATCGAGGTTGCGCACCGTGTCGGCGCGATACTCGGCCGGGGCGTGGCCGTTGGTGACGATCCGCTGTCGCAAGGCGGGCTCGCGGATCTTCTGACGCCAGCTCTGCGCGAAGCTCAGGAAGAACAGCTGCCCGCCGCTGAAGCCGGCAGTCCCGGGCGCGGGCTGGCCCTTGAGCGTGCCCCGCCAGGCGTCGTACGCGACCGACAGGCCGGCGACGTCGGCGATGTTCTCGCTGAGCGTCTGTTTGCCGTTGACGGCGATGTCCGGGAAGGGCCGGTAGGCGTTGAACTGGGCGACCAGACGCGCGCCCGCCGCCTCGAAGTGCGCGAAGTCGCTCTTGGTCCACCAGTGCTTCAGCCGCCCGCTGGCGTCGAACAGCGCACCCTGATCGTCGAAACTGTGGCTGATCTCGTGGCCGATGACGGCGCCGGTCGCGCCGTAATCCATGACGGCCTCCCGCTGCGGGTCGAAGTAAGGCGGCTGCAGCATCGCGGCCGGAAAGTTGAGCGCATTCATCGCCGGAAGATTCACGGCGTTCACCGTCTGCGGCGTCATGCACCACTCGGAGCGATCGACCGCGGTGCCGAGCTTGGCGAGGTTGTAGTGCAGCTCGAACAGCTCGGCGCGCTGCGCATTGCCGAACGCGTCGCCGCGGATCACCTTCAGCCCCGCATAATCCCGCCACTTGTCCGGATAGCCGACCCCGACCTTCAGGGTAGTGAGCTTGGCTTTTGCCCTGGCGCGCGTCTCGGGTGCCATCCACTCGAGCCGGTCGATGCGCACCGCGAAGGCAGCCAGCAGATTGCGCACCATCGCCTCGGCGCGCGCTTTCTCGCTCGGCGGAAAGTAGCGCTGTACGTACAGCTTGCCCACCGCCTCGCCCAGCGCCGCGCTGGTCTCATCGACCGCGCGCTTCCACCTGGGGCGCAGCTGCGGCGTGCCCGAGAGCACCCGGCCGTGGAACTCGAAGTCCTCCTCGACGAAGGCTCTGGGCAGATACGCGGCGTTGCGCTCGATGGCGTGAAAGCGCAGGTAATCCTTCCAGCTCTCGAGCGCTTGACTCGCGGTGAGCGCGGAGAGCCCGGTGAGAGCGCTCGGCTGCCATACCACGAACTCTTCCTGCCGCGCGAGGCCCGCGGCGGCGAAAAACGCTTCCCAGTCGAGGCCCGGTGCGCGCACCGCGAAGTCCCTGCGGGCCCAGTGATTGTTGCCCTTCAGTACCTGCTCGGATTGCGCGCGGTCCCAGTGCACCTGCGCCATGCGCCGCTCGAGGTCGAAGATGCGGGCGGCCTTGCCCTGCGCGTCCGGCAGATGCGCCAGCGCCAGCACGGCGGCGATATGCGCCTGGTACTTGGCGCGGATGGCGGCCATGTTCTGCGACGAATTGAGGTAGTAGTCGCGGTCCGGCATCCCCAAGCCGCCCTGCAGCAGGAACGGCAGGTAGCGGGCGGGATCATCCAGGTCCTGCGCCACCCACAGACCCAGCAGGTTCCCGGTATACAGGTTGGTGGCGTTGAGCACATCCACGTCCGCGCGCAGCGTGGCGCCGAGCGAACGCGCGAGCCCGGCGCGGTCCTTGACGGCATCGATGCTTCTCAAGGCAGGCTGCAACGGCTCGAGGCCCCGCTTCTCGATCGCCTCCTCATCCATGAAGCTCGCGTAGTAGTCGCCGATCTTGCGCGCCTCGGAGCCGGCGGGCGCACCGGCGGTGTTGCGGACCAGTTCCGCGGTACGTTCCGCGGTAAGCTCGGTGAGTTGCTCCCCCGGACCGTAGCTGCTGCGATCGGGCGGAATCTCGGTCGCCTTGAGCCAGGCACCGTTGGCGTAGCGGAAGAAGTCATCCCCGGGCGCAACAAGGCGGTCGATGCCGGCAAGATCCACGCCGTGGGGGCTCTGGGCCGGCGTTGCCGCCGGCGATGCGGCGCCGAGCGCGCCGGTGGCGAGCTGCAGGCCGGCAACCGCCACTGTCGGGGTGAGCGCGCGCCAGGGGATGGAGCGAGGAGGGCGGATCATGGTGCTGGTTTCCAGAATGGTCGCGGTGCACGCGCCAAGGCGGGCAAGTCTACACGACGGCCGGGGTGTTGAATCCCGCCGCGCGCTGCGTGAATACTGGCGCTCATCATGAGCCGGCAGGCCGGGCGATCGTGCGCGAGCGCGTGCTGCTCGCTGGCGCACGGCCCGGCGAGTCAGCAGGGCAAAGGAGCTTGTAATGAGTGCGGCTATCATGCTCAGGTCGTTCGCGGCGGTGCTGGGGTGCGTGCTGGGCGTCGCGGCGGCGCGCGCCGAAACGCCCTGGACCGCCACACTCACTCAACAGGCTCTGACTGCCGGCTACCCGGCCACGCTGCCGCCCAACGTGTCGTTGGTTCTGGGGTTGGCCCCCGGGGGTAAGAGCGTCCCGGTCAAACAGCTCGTCACGCGAGCTGAGCAAAAGGTCCGGACCTTCAACGTCAGTGTCGCCCATCACCGGGATCTGGTCATTTTTTCCGTCGATGAGGGAACGCAGGCGACCGTCGCCTACCTCCTGGCCCCGGGCGGCAAGCTGCGCAAGGCCATCTCCTACCAGATCGGGGCTGAGCCGCGGCGGCTGTCCGCCTCCGAGGCGCGCGCCGGTTTCGCGGCCGAGGTCCGCTACTGGTCCAGCCGCGCTCATGAGGGCGTGCTGAGCCCGGCGCACTGAGCGGACCGTTCAGCGGCGGTGACGGCTCAAGGGGGCGGCCCGTGCTAGATTAGGGTGGATTGCGAGGAGGACCAGCCGTGAACGCCTGTGACGAGAGCGTGGCCGCCGCAACAGCCGCAATAGCCGCAACAGAGCGCACCAGGGCCGCGCGCCCATCGGCGCCGCCTGCTGCCGAGGGGCCGCAGCAGCCGCCGACCGAAGCCGGTCCCCTCGAGCGCAGCTCTCTTGATTACTGGCTCCTGTCCAAGCTGCGCTCGCTGCTGGGGAATCCGCCGGTGGAGTTCGCGGTGCGCAGCGGCACGCGGGTGGGGCCCGCAAGCGCGACGGCGGTGGCACGCGTGACCTTCGCCAGCCGCGCGACCCTGACCTCCATTCTGGCCGATCCATGGCTGCGCTTCGGGGATGCGTACAGCGACGGCAGGGTCACCGTCGAGGGTGACCTGGTGAGCCTGCTCGAGACCGTCTATCACGCGAGCGGCATGGGCGGCGAGCGGCGTGTATCGCTGCTGCGCCGCGCCGCCGGCGTCCTGCGCCGCCGCCACCTCAACTCGCTCGCCCGCTCGCGCGACAACATCCATCATCATTACGACATCGGCAACGATTTCTACGCGCTGTGGCTCGGCAGCAGCATGGTGTACACCTGCGCCTACTACCCGACCCCTGCCGCGACGCTCGACGAGGCACAGTTAGCCAAGATGGATCACGTCTGCCGCAAGTTGCGCCTCAATGCCGGCGAGAGCGTGGTGGAGGCGGGCTGTGGCTGGGGCACGCTGGCCCTGCACATGGCGCGCCACTACGGGGTGCGGGTGCGCGCGTTCAACATCTCACACCAGCAGATCGTGTATGCCCGCGAGCGGGCGGCGCGCGAGGGCCTCGGCGCGCGCGTGGAGTACGTGGAGGACGACTATCGCAACATCACCGGTCATTACGACGCCTTCGTGTCGGTCGGCATGCTCGAGCACGTGGGCCTGGCGAACTATCCGGCGCTCGGGCGCGTCGCGCACCGCTGCCTGGGCGGGCGCGGTCGCGGGCTCATCCACTCGATCGGTCGCAACCGCCCGGCGACGCTGCAGCCGTGGATCCAGAAGCGCATCTTCCCCGGGGCCTACCCGCCGTCGCTCGGGGAGATGACGCGCATCTTCGAGCCCTGGAACCTGTCCATCCTGGACGTCGAGAACCTGCGCCTGCACTATGCGCAGACGCTGCGTCACTGGCTCGGCCTCTACGACGCCGCCAGCGAGCGCGTGCGCGAGATGTTCGACGACCGGTTCGTGCGCATGTGGCGGCTGTATCTTGCCGGCTCGGTGGCGGCGTTCACCACCGGCACCCTGCAACTGTTCCAGGTTCTGTTTGCGCCCGGCGAGAATAACGACATCGCGTGGACGCGCGCGCATCTGTACACACGCTGACCGGCTGATGCGCTCATGTGACGTCCTCATCGTCGGCGGGGGGCCCGCGGGCTCTACCGCCGCCTGGAAGCTGCGGCACGCCGGCGCCGACGTCCTGGTGCTCGATCGCGAGCGCTTCCCGCGCCTGAAGCTGTGCGCCGGCTGGATCACGCCCGAGGTGGTGCGCGATCTGGATATGGACCTGCGGTCCTATCCGCACCGCCTGCTGACTTTCTCGCGCTTACGGGTGCACTTCGGAAGGCTGCACGTTCCGGTGCCGTGCGTGCAACATTCCATCCGCCGCTTCGAATTCGACGCCTGGCTGCTGGAGCGCTCGGGCGCGCCGCTCGAGCAGCACAACGTGCGGCGCATCGCGCGCGACGGCAACGGCTTTGTCATAGACGACGCGTTTCGCTGCCGCTGGCTGATCGGCGCGGGCGGCACGCGCTGCCCGGTGTACCGCACGCTGTTCCGCGAGCTGAACCCGCGCGCCGCCGAGCTGCAGATCGTCACGCTCGAGCACGAGATCCAGTACGACTGGCAGGACCGCGACTGCCACCTGTGGTTCTTCGACCACGGGCTGCCCGGTTACTCCTGGTACGTGCCCAAGGAGCAGGGCTGGCTCAATGTAGGCGTCGGCGGGATCGCCGAGCGCATGAAGCGCGGCGGGCACGACATCCGGCAACACTGGGCGCATCTGGCCGCGACGCTCGGGGGCCGGCTCGCGCCGGGCGCCCACTACGATCCGAGCGGCTACAGCTACTACCTGCGCGGGCGCGTGGACGTGGTACGCCGCGACAACGCCTTCATCACCGGGGACGCCGCGGGGCTCGCGACCCGCGATCTGGGTGAGGGCATTGGACCTGCGATCCGCAGCGCTCTGCGCGCGGCGCAAGCCATTGTCGAGGGTACGCCTTACCGGCTCGAGGACGTGACGGGCGCGAGCGTCGGCAGCATCGCGCGCAGTATGCTCGGGCGCGCGACTCGCGCCGGTGTGTTTTCCGGGCGGCGTCAGACGCCCGGCGGAGGACCCGTGCATGGCCTACGTCACCGTGATCAATGAACACCAGCACGTGCAGCAGATTGTCTCCGGACATCACCACCTGACGGCCGACGAGGCGGTCGCCGCCGGTGGGAGCGACGCCGGGTTGGCGCCGCGCGAGCTGCTGCTCGCAAGCCTGGGGGCATGCACCGCGGTGGCGCTGCGCAAGCACGCCGCCCAGAACGACTGGGCGCTGGGGAAGATCACGGTGGGCGTGCGCTGGTCGCGCAACCCATCCGGTACCGAGCACATCGAGCGGCGCCTGTCCTTCACGCGGGCGCTGACGCCCGAGCAGAAGACCCGCCTCCTCGAGGTCGCCGACACCACCCCGGTGACCCGCGTGCTGCGCGCAGGCATTGCGATCCAGTCGTCGGTGGTCGACTGAGCGGCTCAGATCGGCGACTCAGCCCGGCGCACTGCGTCGCGCGCATCGAGCTCGCCGAGGCTGCGTCCGCGGGACTCGCGCCCGAACAGCGCGATGAGAATGGTGGAGCCGGCCGCCGGCACGGCGATGCTCAGTATGGCGGCCGCAAACGGCGGCACACCTGCGACCACGCTCAAAGTCTGGGCCGCGAGTCCGCCGAGCTTGCTGCACGCGGCGACCCAGCCGGTGGCGCGGCCGCGGATGCGCAGCGGATAGTTCTCGGCCGCGTACGGCAGCAGCATCGAGATCACGCCGCTCGAGCCGAGAATGAGCAGGGTCAGGGGAATGACGGGCCGGGACAGCCCGCCCGCGCCGAGCTCCTGCACAGCCAATCCCAACATGCCCAGTACCATCACCGCGGTCATCGCGACCAGTGACCACTTCGTGCTCCAGGCGCTGAACAGCCACGCGCAGATCACGATGGTCGGTGCGGCAATGAGTGTCGATTTGGCGATGAGAGCGCTCGAGGCGCCCACGCTGCGCCCTTCCGCAACCAGTGCCGTGGGCAGCCACAGCAGCAGGCCGAAGTTGACCAGGCCCCAGGCCATGGCGGCCAGTGTGAGGGCGGTGGTGATGCCGAGAAACCCATGGCTGACGGGGGGCACCGGCGCGTGACTCTCGGGCTGCGGCGGGGCGACGGCGTTCGCGGCCGCGGTCAGCGTGACGCCAAAGCGCGCGAGCACGGCGCGCGCCAGGCCGGTGCGGCCGGTCTGCTGCAGGAAACGCGCCGACTCGGGTAGCAGGGGGCTCAAGGCAACCAGGATCAGCCCGGTCGGCAGGTTCAGAAACCACATGATGCGCCAGCCAAACACCGGCTGCAGCAGGGCCGACAGCGAGCTGGCGGCGAAAAAGCCGCCCAGTGCTCCGATGCCTCCGACCAGCACTAGGCTCCAGCCCCGATGGCGCGTCGGCATGATCTCCGCCAGCAGCGCGTACGCCACCGGCAGCATGCCGCCGGCGGCTGCACCCATCATGAAGCACATGCCGACGTTCCACCACAGACTCGGCATGGCGCCGCAGATCGAGGTGCCGACGAACATGACCGATGACAGCACGATCGAGGCGCGTCGCCCGTAGATATCCGCCAGCACGCCCCACACGCACGAGCCGACCACGGTGCCGGCCAGCGCCGCGAACGGCAGCCATGCCACGGTGTCCGCGCTGACCCGGTATTCCATGCGCATCCCGGGTGTCACGAAGCCGAGGCTCGCCGGCTTCATGATGTCGATCACCAGCGCCAGGGTGAGCAGCGCCGCGACGCGCCAGTGCGCGGGCGTCAGCGGCGCATTCTCGAGCGGCACGATCACGTCGAGCAGCGGCGCAAGCGGCGCGTGGCCCGCAGACCTTGGCAACAGGCCGTAGCCGGCGAAGCCGACACCCACCACGATGGCAGCCATGCCGGTGAGCATCCCGGCATCCATGCGCATGCCGGCGAGGATGTAGCCGCTGTCGCGCGCCATCAGGAACATCGGCAGGTGAAGCACGACACCCGTGGTGACGAGGACGCAGCCAAACCAGAAGGCGAGGGTATTGCGGCGCTCTTCGAAAAGGACTGTTTGCACCGGCAACCTCGCTTGTGCCCGCCTGCGGGTGTAAGGGGAGTTGTCAAGATGCCGCAAGGCAGGCCGGCACTGCAAATCGAAGCGGGCGCATTGCACGATCTCGTTGCGCTACCATGGCGAGCGGATTTTTCGCACCCTGACGTCACGAAGGGTTCTGAGTCACATGCAGCAACGCACGCACTGGCTCGTGGATCGACGGGCGTGGCTCTTCATCGCCGCGGGCCTGCTCGCGCTGGGCGCGGCGTTCGCAGCCGCTGCCGGCGAGTCGGCCGCATTCGGCTTCCCGCAACAGCAGGCGCTCGAGCAGCGCTTCGACGCCGAGCTCAACCCCGCGGACCTGCGCGCCTGGCTGCAGCGTCTGTCCGCGGAAGCAAACCACGTCGGCTCACCCCACGACCAGGCGAATGCCGAATTCGTACGCGACCTGTTCAGGCAATGGGGGTGGGATGCGCAGATCGAGGTCTTCGAGGTGCTGTATCCGACCCTCAGGGCGCACGCGCTCGAGCTCGTCGCGCCCGCGAAGTTCACGGCAAGCCTGCGCGAGCCGGCGGTCGAGGGCGACGCGACCTCGACACGCACCGACGGGTTACCGCCCTACAACGAGTACGGCGCCGACGGCGATGTGACCGGTCAGCTCGTGTACGTCAACTACGGCATGCCGGCGGACTACAAGGAGCTCACGCGCCGCGGCGTCGACGTCCGGGGCAAGGTCGTCATCACGCGCTACGGTAACGGCTGGCGCGGACTGAAACCGAAGCTGGCGCAGGAGCATGGCGCCATCGGCTGCATCATTTACTCCGACCCGCGCGATGACGGTTACTTCAGGGGGGATGCGTATCCGAAGGGGGGCTGGCGCCCGAGCGGCGGCGTGCAACGCGGCTCGGTCCTGGACATGACGCTCTATCCGGGCGACCCGCTGACACCCGGTGTCGGCGCCACGAAGGACGCCAAGCGCCTGGCGATCCCGCAAGCGCGCACCATTCTCAAGATCCCGGTGCTGCCGCTCTCCTACGCCGACGCGCAGCCGCTGCTCGCCGCGCTCGAAGGCCCCGTGGCGCCGAGGAAGTGGCGCGGCGCACTGCCGATCACCTATCACCTCGGACCGGGGCCGGCCACGGTGCACCTGTCGATCAGCTCGGACTGGGGCCTGAAGCCACTGTACGACGTGATCGCGAAAATCCGCGGTGCGGACAGCCCGGACGAATGGGTGGTGCGCGGCAATCACCGCGATGGCTGGGTGTTCGGGGCCTGGGACCCGCTGTCGGGACAGGTCGCCCTGCTGTCGGAGGGCAAGGCGATCGGGGCGCTGCTGAAGAGCGGCTGGCGACCGCGGCGCACCTTGGTATACGCCAGCTGGGACGGCGAGGAGCCGGGCCTGCTCGGTTCGACCGAATGGGCCGAGGCGCACGCCGCGGAGTTGCAGCACAAGGCGGTGTTGTATCTCAACTCCGACACCAACGCGCGCGGCTTCCTCGCCGCCGCAGGCAGCCACTCGCTGCAACACCTGGTCAACGAGGTCGCCGGCGGCGTGAAGGACCCCGAGACCGGTGCCAGCTCGCAGGCGCGGCTGCGCGCCCGGATGCTGGTGGACGGCTACGAGAAGGATCCAGCGGACGAAAAAGAGGTCGCCGACGAGAAGATGCGCAACGCCGAGCTCGCCGCGGCGGGCGGCGATCTGCCGATCGCGGCGCTCGGCTCGGGCTCGGACTACACCCCGTTCCTGCAGCACCTGGGCGTGACCACCCTCAGCATCGAGTACCGCGGTGAGGAGGATCAGCTCGGCGTCTACCACTCGAACTACGACTCGTTCGATCACTATGTGCGTTTCGGCGATCCGGGCTTCGCGTACGGCCTGGCCGAGGCGCAGACCGCCGGGCACATCGTGTTGCGCATGGCGGATGCGCCGCTGCTGCCGTTGCAATTCGCGGGTTTCGCGGACACGGTGGCGAGCTACCTGCGGGAGCTGCACAAGCAGGTGGACGATGAGCGCGGCCACGCCGCCGAGCTCGCCCGGCTTCTGGATCAGAATGCCTTCGGCCTCGCCGCGGACCCGACGCGCGTGGTGTTGCCGCCGGAGCGCGAGCCTGCCGTTTCGGTGGTTGATTTCGCGCCGCTCGATGCCGTGGTGGCGCGCCTGAAGAGAAGCGCGCAGGCCTATGACGAGGCCTACGCTCAGGTGCTCGCGGGGGAGGTGAAGCTGACCACGGCCCGGCGCCGGCAGGTGAACTCGCTGCTGCAAGGCATGGAGCACAGACTCACGGATGCACGCGGACTCCCGGGGCGCGAATGGTTCAGGCACCTCGTCTACGCGCCGGGCCGTCTGACCGGCTATGGCGTGAAGACGCTGCCCGGCGTGCGCGAAGCCCTGGACGCGCGGCGCTGGGATGAGGCCAATCAGTACGCGGCGCTCACCGCCGCAGTGCTGGCGAGCTACTGCGAGGGGCTCGAGGAGCTCACCGCGCTGCTGCAGCGCGGCAGCCGCTAGCGGCCGCCATTTCCCGGCCACCGCCATGAGACATCATGGCAGTCAGGTCGCAAACAGCTGCCCGGCAATGTCGCGGAAGGACTTGAACTCGAGGGCATTGCCGGAAGGGTCGCGGATGAAGAGCGTGGATTGCTCGCCCGGTGTGTTCACGAACCGGGCGTAGGGTTCGATCACCCAATCGACTTTGTGCTTTCTGAGTCTCGCCGCCAGCTCCGCCCATTGCCTGGGTTCGAGCACCACCCCGCAGTGCGGCACCGGCACACCATGACCGTCGACCAGGTTACGGTGGGACGCGACGCTTCCGTTGCGCCCGAGCTCGGGATTGAGGTGGCAGACGAACTGATGGCCGAACATGTTGAAGTCGGCCCAGTCGGTCGCGCTGCGGCCCTCGGCGCAGCCGACAACCTGCGTGTAGAAGCGTCGTGCTTCCTCGAGGTCCCGAACCTGGACGGCCACATGAAATGGCGTAAGAGTCACGGATCGCCCCCTGTGCGTTACCGCAACGCCACGGGCTCCCGAGGATACCAGATGCGTCCCTGCGCCGCCGGCGCGTCCCTGCGCCGGCGGCAGGCGGTGCATCCGTGCACCGCGGTGGCCCGTCCTTGCGCCGGCGTCCCTGCACCGGCTTCCTTGCTCCGCCGGCGCATCCTGCGCGGCGGTCGAGATTAGAAAGAACGACCTCGAAGGGGAGGGTAGAACCTCAGAACGCTGCGAGTCTGACACCGGGGCCGTCCTTGGGAGTAATCAGCCATCCTGCCAGGCTCCTCATTGCGTCCCGCCTCGAGGCCGTTAAAGCGCGTCATACCGGGTGGGGGGTCATCTCGGACGACGCGATTCGAGTTACTCGTTTGTGCTCATACATTGCCTGTTTGGCAGTCTCCAGCAGTTCGTCGAGCCCCACGGGGCGCCGGGGATTGAAGTGCGCGACGCCCACGCTGAGGGACAGTGCAGGCAGATCACTGCTGTACGTTGGCTGCCTCCCGGCACGCAACACGATCGCGCCGCGCGAGGCGTACTCCGCACACGTCGTCAGGGCCGCGAACTCATCGCCACCCAGACGGCCGAGCACCTCATAGACCCCGTAGCTGGGGTACAGGTCACGCATGAAGTTGCCCATCTGCCGGATCAGGACATCGCCGGCGGTGCGGCCCATGGGGTCATTGGGCACTTCGGGGCGGTTCACGTCGAAGTAGATCAGATGCGCGGCGCGCACATCGCGGGTCGCGACGTCGAGGAGCCGCGCGCCGCTCTGCATGAAGCCATGCCGGTTATAGAGCCCCGTGAGCTCGTCCGTTAACGCCGCACTGCGCAGCGCGTGCACCAGGTTCAACAGCGCCGTGAGCTGCACGGAGATTCGCTGTCCCCTGGTCAGCCCCTGTATGTGCAGCAGCTCCGACAACAGCTGCGTGATGCGCGCCTCATCGCCCTCCAGGGCGGCGGCGCGCAGCTGGCCGGCGAGCTCGGCATTGCGGGCGCGCAGCGCCTCTGCATTGCGGACGCCTCGCGACGCCTCCGGAGCACTGCGGGTGCGCGGGGCGTCCACACTGCGGCGGACGTGTGGCTGCCCCTGTTCGGGGGATCGGGGGACCGAGCCGCTTCCCATCATCACTGTTCCTCACCCCTAGAAGTCGAGCGAGAGGCAGCATAACCGCGCCGGGCAGTGCGCCAGGACAGCGAAGCCCCTCAATCGGGGGTCGGCCGAGGACGGGTCAGGGGATCAGGAATTTCCTTACGCCTGCGTGAGCCCGTGGCGGATCGCGTAGCGCACCAGACTGGCGGTGTCATGAATGTCGAGCTTCTGCATGAGCTTGGAGCGGTGCGATTCAACGGTCTTGGCGCTGATCGCGAGCCGCGCCGCGATCGCTTTGGTGGAATGACCTTCGGCGATCAGCTGCAGCACCTGGCGCTCGCGCACCGAGAGCGCGGCGCTCGCGTGTTGGGGCGCGAGATACGCCTCGGCGACCGCGCCGGCGACACCCGGAGACAGGTACACCTCGCCGCGGCAAACACCCTCGATGGCCTGCACCAGGTCGCGCGCCGCCTGGCTCTTGAGGACGTAGCCCTTTACCCCGCAGCGCAGCGCTTCGGTGACGTACTGCTGTTCGTCATGCTGCGTGAGCACCACCAGCTTGACGCGCGGACAGAGCCTTCCGAGCTCGAGCGCCGCGTTCAACCCGTTGAACAGCGGCATGCTGATGTCCATCACGGCGACATCGGGGTTCTCGGCACGCACCAGGCGTACCGCTTCGCGGCCGTCGGCCGCCTCCCCCGCGACCACGAACCCCGCGCTCTCCAGCAGCGTCTTCAAACCCTGTCTGACGAGCACGTGATCGTCGGCAAGTACCAGGCGGATCCCCACCGCTTAGCTTCCCAGGGGCAGTTGAAAGCGGATCTCCGCGCCGTGACCGGGTGCGGAGCCGATGTGCAGCGACCCACCGAGTGCGCTCAGGCGCTCACGCATGCCCTTGAGGCCCAGGCCGCCGCGGCGCACGCACGAGTCGACCTCGAAGCCAACCCCGTCATCGCCGATCAGGCAGCGCAGACAGTCCTGGTGCTGATCGATCTCGATGCGAATGCGCGTCGCGTGCGCGTGACGGGCGGCGTTGGTCAGAGCCTCCTGCACCACGCGGTACAGGGCCGTTTCCACGGCGGCGGGCAGGCGCTGCGTGACGCTGGAGCGCACCTCGATCGGGATCAGCGTGCGACCGGACACGGCCGCGGCCAGAAACTCGATCGCCGCGAGCCATCCGAGGTCATCGAGCACCATCGGCCGCAGCTCGTGGGACAGGTGCCGCAGCTGCTGCTCGGCCTTGTCGAGGAGCTTCTGGCACTCCTGGATCTTCGGCTCGGCCGCGGGCACCTCGCGCGCCACCTGCGCGAGCTGCAGGTGCACCGACACCAGCAGTTGGCCCGAATCGTCGTGCAACGCGTGCGCGATGCGCCGGATCTCCTGCTCGAGCGTCTCGTTGATGTGCCGCCAGGCGATGAGCGAATCGCGGTAGCCGCGATGAGTCATTTCGAACGGCGACAGCGTTTCGGCGAGAAAAGTCGCCGCCGAGTCGATGAGCGACGCGCCATCACGGCGCCGATCCGCCGCGGCGACGATCGCCCGCAGGGCCCGGCTGTGCAGGCCCACCAGCTCGGGAATGCTGCGGCCCTGCGCCAGCGCCTCGCGCCCGAAGTCGTAGGCACGCGCCAGCAGCGCCTCGCCGCCACGCTCCACGTAGGCCGACAGCGCCTGCTGGTAATTGCGGTCGGACGATTCAGGTTGCGGATGTGTCGCGTTCATGGGCATGCGCCGTCACCTGGCACGCGCCACCACCACCAGCGCGTCGTCGTTCCTGCGGCCGTGGTGCGCGACGATGGCATCGGCCAGGGACTGCGCGGAGGCCCCGGACGCGAGGTCATCGGAAAAATGCCGGCTGATCCCATCGGTGGCGAATATCAGCATGTCCCTCGCCCGCAAGGGAATAACAGAAGCGTGCAACGCTGGCAACTCGCCGTAGCCCACCACCCCGGGACGCGCCAGCAGCTCCTCGCGCGCGGTGAGCACGCTGGCAGTTCCACGGCAGACGACGCCGCTCACGTTGCCGATTCCCAGCCAGCTCAAGGCGGCCTGCCGCAGATCGATGCTGGCGATGCTCAGGACCACGCCGCGTGTTCCACGCAGAGCCGCATGACAGCGCCTCAGCAAGGCGGCGGGCTGTTCCTCGGGATGACGCAGGATGGTGTCCGCGGCGAGACGCGCCGTCGCCGCGGCCTGCTCGCCGTGACCGATGCCGTCGATGGCGGCGACCAGCGCGCCACCTCCGCCGTCATAGTAGTGCACCACCTCGAGATCCCCGGAAATGCGCTCACCGGGTGCGATACGGCCGGCGACTCCGAACTCCAGCATCAGGGCAGCCATTTCGTGACCGTAACCGTGGTGCCGCTGCCGGCCCTGGAGACGATGTCAAATTCGTCCATGAGGCGGCGCACGCCGGGCAATCCCAGGCCGAGGCCGCCGGAACTGGAATAGCCGTCGCGCAGCGCCAGGGTGACGTCGGCGATCCCGGGACCGGAATCGCTCGCCACGATCGTCAGGCCGATCGCGCCGTTGGACCGGTGGACCGGCCTCAGCGTGACGCTGCCCTGGTTCGCGTAAGAGACGATGTTGCGGGCGAGCTCGGAGATGGCGGTGGCGATGAGCGTCGCCTCGCTCATTGAAAAACCCGCCCGCAGCGCCACCGCCCGGCCCTGCTGGCGAGCGGCGACGACGTCCCTGTCAGAGGCAATCAGGATCTGCGTGTCGGCGGGCAAGGGATCCGCGCTCAGTTGATGCTCCTGGCCTTCTGCTGCAGGTACGCCAGGCCTTCCTCCAGATCGAGTGCAGTGGGGATGTCCTCGAGCGTCAGTCCGAGCTGCACCATCGCGAAGGCGACCTCCGGCTGGATGCCGACGATGACGGTCGCCGCACCGCGCAGGCGGATCATGTGCGAGATCTCGAGCAGGGTGCGCGAGGCGAACGAATCCATGACGTCCATCGCGGTGACGTCCACGATGACCCCGGAGGATCGGTAGCGCACCACCTGCTGCACCAGCGCGGTGCGCAGTTCGAGCAGATCCGCATCCGACAACGCGGCCTGGATGGTCGCGATGAGTACGCCCCCCTGCTTGAGAATGGGTACTTGCACGCGGCTGCTAACCCGCCTTCCCGGGACCCAGCTCAGGGTTAACGACCTTGTAGCCCAGCAGCCGCTCGGCCTGCTCGATGCCGCCCTGCAGGTCGCCGACGGTGTTCATCTTGCCCAGATCCACGCCGATTGTAACCAGGGTCTGCGCGATTTCGGGCGACAGGCCGGTAACGATCACCGTCGCGCCCAGCAGGCGCGAGGCTTCCACGGTCTGCACCAGGTGATTGGCGACCGTGACGTCCATCGCCGCCACGCCGGTGATGTCGATGACGACGACCTTGGCGCGGTTGGTGCGAATGCCCCGCAGGAGCTGTTCGGTCAGCTGCCGGGCGCGCATCGGATCGATGACGCCGATGATCGGCAGGATGAGCAGCCGCTCGCGCACCTGCAGCACCGGCGTCGACAGCTCGCGGATCGCTTCCTGCTGCTGGCGGATGACGCGCTCGCGCTCCTGCACGAAGCCGACCGCCACGGTATTGGCGACGCGGTTGGCCGCGGGCTCGTAGGCGTCCAGGATGCGGTTGAGCTTCTCGAAGTCGGTCTGGTACTTGGCGAACAGTGAGCGGGCCAGCACGTCGCGCAGCAACAGCACGATGCCCACCACCTCGTGGGTCTCGACGCCGCGCGGAATGATGCGTTCCGAGAGGTTGCGCGCGTAGGCCTGCAGCGCCTCGAAGGTGCCGGTCTCGAGAGCCGCGAAGTAGCTGTCATAGACCAGAGTCGCCTCCGCGAAGATCTCCTCCTCGGTCATCGCCGTGAGCAACTGGGCTTCGGCGATGCGCGCCACCCACTCCTCGAGCAACAGCGTGCGATTCTGGCGCAGGTGAGCCACCAGCTCGCGCAAGAGCTCCATCTTGGGCTCGCCGCGGGTGAGCTCGGTGGGGCGGCTCCTTTGAATTGCCGGTTGATTCAGCGCGGTCTTGTCTCTTTGCATGCGGCTCTCCCACGACACAACCCGGCGCAAGGTCCGGTGTGGAACCGAAGCAAGTAGCAGGTTCCTGCTGTCGCGGACATCGGGGCAGCCCCTGTGCCAGGGTAGGGTAAATACCCGAGACGCGAGAATCACGTGCCGATCTTCACCTGATAGGTCACGGCGAGTGAGCCACTGGCCGCGAGCGAGCCGGTGAAGCTCCATTGCAGCGCGCCGCTGGCGCCGACCGCACCGCGGCGGCTCTCCGGAGTTCTTGATTCGCCCCCGCGCGTCGTCTAGCGTCGCCTGCAGAACCCATGGCCACGCGCCTGCAACCCATCTCACTGCTGCTTGGCGTGCTGGCGAGCCATGCGCTGTGCGCCCAGCCCCGGCCGGTGCCGCCGATCGACCTGCCGCACTCCTACTACTACCGTGAGATGTACCTGCCGCAGCTCACCAGCGGCCCGAGCAGTGTCGCCTGGGCGCCGGACTCCCGCGAGGTGGTGTTCTCGATGGCCGGCTCGCTGTGGCGGCAGAAGATCGATTCAACCAGCGCCGAGCAGCTGACCGACGGTGCGGGCTACGACTACCAGCCGGACTGGTCGCCGGACGGGCGCTACATCGTCTATGCGTCCGCTCAGGGGGAGGCGATCGAGCTGTGGCTGCTGGACTTGAGCTCGGGCCGCACACGGCAATTGACCCAGGGCGGCGCGGTCAACGTCGAGCCACGCTGGTCTCCGGAGGGTGGGCGGGTCCTCTACGTGTCGAGCGCTTACCACCGCCATTTTCACGTGTTTGCAGCCGAGGTGCGCGAGGGGCAGCTCACCCACCCGGTCCGCCTGACGGGGGAGAACAAGAGCTCACTGCCGCGTTACTACTACAGCGCTTACGATCACGAGATCAACCCGACCTGGACACGCGACGGGCAGGCGATCGTGTTTGTTTCCAATCGCGGTCGCATTCACGGCACCGGGGGCTTGTGGCGCGCGGCGGCGGTTCCCGGGGCGCAAGCGCTCGAGCTGCGCTACGAGGAGACCAACTGGCAGGCACGACCGGACTTTTCGCCCGACGGCAAACGGATCGTCTACAGCTCGTACCTCGGGCGCAACTGGCTGCAGCTGTGGCTGATGCCCGCCGACGGCGGCGAGCCGTTGCCGCTGACCTACGGAGAATGGGACGAGACCAGCCCGCGATGGTCGCCGGACGGGGCGCACATCGCCTTCATTTCCAATCGCGACGGCGACACGCAACTGCGCTTGCTGCGGCTGCCTGGGGGCAGCTCACGGGTGCTCGAGGTGACGCACAGACAGCGTCTGCGCCCGAGCGGGACCGTGCACCTGTGGGTGCGCGACGAACATGGATTGCCCACGCCCGCCCGGGTCGTGGTCACGGACGCGAGCGGGCGGTTCTGCGCTCCTGCGCACGCCTGGACACATCATGCCGAGTTCGACCGTGACGAGCATCCGTTCGAAGCGCGCTACTTCCATACCGCCGGCGAGGACCTGATCGAGGTTCCGGCGGGCACCGTGAGCGTCGAGGTGATGAAGGGTCTCGCGCGTCAACCCGAGCGTCACACGCTCGAGGTGCCGGCCGGGGCGACGGCGGATGTCGCGGTGGTGATGCCTGCGTACCCCTGGCTCGACGGAACGCAGCGGCGCTGGGTGAGCGCGGACGTGCACGTGCACATGAACTACGGGGGACACTTCCGCAACACGCCGGCGCACCTGGTGCTGCAGGCGCAGGCGGAGGATCTGGACATTGTCGAGAATCTCATCGTGAACAAGGAGCAGCGCTTCCCCGACATCGCCTACAGCGGGGTCGGGGTTGACCCGGCATCGAAGCCCGGGACGCTGGTGGTTCACGGCCAGGAATTCCACACCAGCTATTGGGGCCACCTGGGTGTGCTCGGCATGCATGGCAACACGCTGCTGCCCGGCTATGCCGGCTACCCGAACACGGCGGCGGCGAGCCTGTTTCCGACCAATGCGGATGTGGCGGACCTGGCGCATGCGCAGGGCGCGCTGGTCGGCTACGTGCACCCGTTCGAGGAAGAGCCGCGGCCTCTGACCAGGCCCGCTCATACCGACGCCGACGAGCTGCCCGTCGATGTGGCGCTGGGCAAGGTCGACTACCTCGAGATCGTCGCGTTCGCCGATCATCAGGCGACCGCCGGGGTGTGGTACCGGCTGCTGAACCTTGGTTTCAGGATTCCAGCCGCCGGGGGCACGGATGCGATGGCCAACTACGCCACCCTGCGCGGGCCGGTCGGCCTGAACCGCGTCTACGCTTCGGTGGCCAACGGCCCGCTCAGCAGCGAGTCCTGGCTGGATGCGCTGCGGCAGGGGCGAACGTTCGCCACCAACGGACCGCTGCTCGAGTTTTCCGTCGCCGGCAATCCCATCGGCTCGACCCTGCGCCTCGAGCGCGGGCAAAGCGTGCCTTTCCGGGCGCGCCTGCGCTCCATCGTGCCCGTTGATCACGCCCAGGTCGTCTGTAACGGCCGCGTCGCGCGCGAGCTCGCCCTCGGCCCTCATCGCGACGGGCTCGAAGTCAGCG
>VBMV01000022.1 GCA_005878835.1 Gammaproteobacteria bacterium
AGCCTGTTGAGATTGTTCTGAAAGGCGTCCTGATTGGCGCGGAATATCGCAATCATCATTCTGCGCCGTTCAGCTGCGGAACGTGCACCCGCGAGCCGCGCAATTCGCTCGAGCGTGTCGCGAGGAGCGACCGTGTACGTTCGGCGCAACGATTCATCCGCCGAAACCGCCGCGACGCGCTCGGGTTCCGCGACCCGTGCGGTTTCCTCCAACGTGGCGGCCGGGCTGGCCGCCGGCGCGGCTGACTTGGATTCAAGGTTGTCGGGCGGCTGCGGAATAGGCGGATCAAGCAAAATGGCGTACTCGCGAATGAATTCACCACTCGGTGAGTGCACGTGAACCAGGAGAGTGATCAGGGGCTCGCTGAAGGCGTCCGTGGAATGAAGGGAAATTACCGGGTCGCCTCCATCCTTGCTGACCGTGAAGGTGGTTGTCGACAGTGCCGCCGGGCGCTCCAGACCGTATCGCGGCTAGATCGTCGTCGGTTGCGCCGACCAACTCGATCTCTGCGGCGAGCGGCTCGTGTAATGCTGACTTGACGTGGATGTCGCCGAGACCGAACGCAAGCGCGGCGCTTGGCAGTACAAGGGTCATCCCGAGAAGTGTGTGCAGCGAAGATCGTGGCATAAGTGTCAAGCTAATCGATCAACTCGAGGCATCCCGTGGCACATGTCACCAAAGCCCGACGGGCGTCTCCAAACGTGACGAAGTTCACACTTGCCGGCCGCTCACTCCAGTACGGGCCGCCGCGGCTGGAATCGAGTGGACCATCGCGAGGCATGGCTGGCGGATCAAGGCCATTCAGCGACTGCAGCCCCGCTCGCGGCAGCACTGAGCGCGGAGCGGCCCGCGTCGGCTAGCTGGACACTCATATCGTCAACCACCTCAAACGTTGGGCGTAATTGAAAACGCTTGATGAACGACCGCTCCTTAGAGATCTACTGCATCGCCTCGAGTGGCAGCTTCTGGCCGGTCAGCGACCGTGCACCGGCCGCTGACCTGCGGTCGCCCTTACACTTCCGTCTGTTCGGCCATCTCGAGTGCGTCATCGACCCCGATGCCGAGGTATCGAACGGTGCTCTCGAGCTTCGAATGACCGAGCAGGAGCTGCACTGCACGCAGATTCTTCGTGCGGCAAAAGATCAACGAGGCTTTCGTGCGTCGCAGTGTATGGGTTCCATACGCGGCGGGGTTGAGGCCGATCTCCCTCACCCACCCGCGGACGATCCGCGCGTACTGCCTTGTCGACAGATGCGGAGAGGCATGCAGGCGGCTCGGAAACAGGTAGTCCTCCGGGCGCCGGCACGAAGACCGGATCCACGCCGCCAGGGATTCGCGTGTTTGCTCGGTAACTTCGAACTGCACCGGGCGCTGGGGCTTCTGCTGCTTGACGATCGCGCGGGCAGCGATGTGCTCGCCGTGCGTGACGTCGCGTACCCGGGGCTTCACGAGATCGCATGAGCGGAGCTTGCTATCGACCGCGAGGTTAAACAGAGCGAGCTCGCGCGTCCGCCCCCCGAGCTAGAGGCGAATGCGGATTGCCCAGATCTCCTTGAGGCGTAGCGGTGCCTTCTGTCCGATGAGCTTGCCCTTGTTCCACGGCTCCCGGTGCCGTCTACATTCGGTGATTGGCTGTTCCATGACGATCTCCCCTGAAGGTTTTCGACCACTGGGGATATTTGCCGCTGGGCCATAAAAAGACTATATTCAGTCCGATAACATCATCCGGAGCTTCCATGCGGTACTCGAGGCAAATCAAGCCCATCAGCTACTTGAAGGCAAATGCTGCCGACGTCCTCCAAGAGCTCAAAGAACAGCGCAAGCCCCTGATCATCACCCAGAATGGCGAAGCGAAGGCCGTGCTTCAAGACGTGGCCTCATATGAAGAGACTCAAGAAACGCTTGCGCTGCTGAAGATTCTTGCACTCGGCAGCCAGCAGTTCGAAAAAGGTGAGGTAACGCCAGTCAGCGAAGTTGTGAAGCGCCTGCGCTCCAAGGCGACCGCAGCCTGATGACCTACGAGGTCGTATTGACGAAAGACGCGGAGCGTGACCTAGAGGACATTTATCGCTACATCGCGGAGTACGATTCGCCAGTCAAAGCTGACCAAGTCCTGGACCGGATCCTTCAGGCGACTGAGGCTCTCAGAACGCTACCCGATCGGGGCTCTTGCCCGAACGAGCTTCGCTCCCTTGGAATTTCCGAATATCGCCAGCTCCTCTTCAAGCCCTATCGACTGATCTATAGGGTGCACGCGCAGCGGGTTGTCATCTACGTCGTCGCGGACGGCCGTCGTGACATGCAGTCATTGCTCATGCGCAGGCTGTTAGGCTCTTAATGACCCATCAGCGACATCGAAATCACCCGATTCCGGTCATCGAAATCTGCAGTGTCCCGTTAGATCGATTGCATTGTTCGCGCGAACTGCAATTCGGCGCGTAACCTCAACCTCGGGCGGCGCGGCTCGGATCGTGCCAGTCTCGTGCGGTGACCTCTTGAACTCCGTCAGCAACATTCCCCGCTGGGGCTGTACGGCCAACCTACTCCCACGAAGTTGCCTTGGCCTGTGCGTCGCTTCACAATCTCTTGCGTCGCGCGTACGCAAGGCCGGCTCCCGAACTGCTGAAGGAGCATCCATGCTGAGGAAATCAGGTGGCAGCATCACTCTCCTCATCCTACCCGGTGCCCTGCTCACTCTTGGAGCTCCGGTGGCACACGCGCAGGCAGAACCGACCGATCCCACAGGGGTGGTCGGCGCACCGTTCTCCGGAGTTGCAACTCAGCGGATCACGAGGCCGACGCTGGACGGGAACCGCTTTGTCTTCACGAGCACCGCGCGCTACTACAGGGATAGTCAGGGCCGAACGCGCATTGAGCGTGAGTTTCCCACGCCGCCGGCTGCTGACAACCCGACGCCCGAGCGCGTTACGATCCAGATCAACGATCCAGTGAGTGGAGTGACTTACATCCTGGAGCCGCAATCTAAGACCGTGAACGTCCTCAAGGGTAACTTGGCCCAGCGCCCCGTACAGCCGCCCGTTCCAGCGCCTCCGTTTTCTATCAAGTTCGCTGGAATGACCATCGGACCGATGGAGCGTGGGTGGTCCACTACGGTTTCGCTAGGCGAAAAGACGATGGACGGGATCAGAGCCCTCGGAAACCGACGTGAGTATGCGGTTGCAGCCGGAACCATGAGGAACGAGAAACCCATCGCGATCACAGTGGAGCAATGGTTCAGCCCCGAGCTCGGAGTCATGCTCGTCAAATCATCACATGCCAGTACGGGCGGCGAATCAACCTACCGGCTTGATGATATCGTCCAAGCAGAGCCGGACGCTGCCTTGTTCACCCTTCCCTCGAACTACACGCAGCGTGGCCGCGATGAGCTCACGCCGGATCAGGCCGTCCGCAACAAATAGAATCGCGGCGCGCGTACGATCGGGGATCCCGGTGCGGCGCCGCGGGGGTATTTCGATGCGTACGTCGCGGGTTGCCGTCATTGTGTTGCTGGCCGTCGCGCTGAGCGGCTGCGCCGACTTCTGGTGCGCTCCGAATTGCCACGCTAAGCACCAGGAATCCTCAAGCCTCGTCACCTTCCTGTACCCAAGCGGCAAGGTCCCGCCCCCGCAGAACAGCATCCCGCAGCTGCGCCTGCCATTGCGCGTGGGGCTGACGTTCCTGCCGACCCCGGGCGGCGGCGGGCCGACCGCGGGGCAGAAGCAGCAGCTGCTCGAGCGCGTCCGCGATCACTTCAACGACCGCAGCTTCGTCAGCGAGATCGTCATCATCCCCGACTACTACCTGACGACCCAGCGCGGCTTCGAGGGTCTCGCCGCCGTGCAGCGGCTTTATTCCCTCGACCTGATGGCGCTCGTGTCCTACGACCAAGTGACGAACACCGACGCGAACAATTGGTCGCTCGGCTACCTGACGATCGTCGGCGCCTACGTGCTGAAGGGCAACCGTTACGACCTCTCGACACTGCTCGATCTGGCCGTCGTCGATCCCGTTACCCGCTCGCTGGTGCTGCGCGCCGGGGGCGTCGACACCCGTGCGGGAACCGCCACCCTGGTGAACGCGCCGCAGGCGGAGCGCGCAGCCAGTACCGCCGGCTACGACGCCGCGGCCAACCAGATGATTGCGCACTTCGACACGGCGCTCACCGACTTCGAGGCCCAGGTCGAGGCCGGCAGGGCTAACGTACAGGTCGTGCACAGCGGCGGAGGTCGCGGCGGCGGGGCCGCGTTCGGATGGTGGGAACTCTGTGGGCTGCTGCTGCTCGGGCTGTGGAATAGGATGTCCGGCCTGGGCAAGGTTGGTTGCCGGTGGTGAAGCTGTCGGTGAATACGGCGCTTCTGCTCGGGACGGTGTCAGGTGAAGCGCCGTTAATAGGCGTGGTAGTAGGTGCCCGCAACTGCGTTGGTCGCCCGACGCTGGCGCAAAAACCGCGAGTCGCGAGCAGAATGCCCCCGGCACTCCTCCGCCAGTGTGTCGGAGGCGGCTAAGCGCTGCGGCCTATAAGGGGTGGTGAATGGCCGGTATCGAGCGGGCAATCCACGGACGTGAAATTCCGCTTTTGGCCGGGTCAGCGACCGTCGATTGAAACCAACCCACGGACGGTCGCTTCATGACCCTAAGCGGTCTGCTGACCTTCTCGTTAGCGGCCACCAAAACCCTGAAATCCGGACGCTCGCGCTGATACGTTGCCTGAGACTGGCTCCTTAGGGCATTCTCCTACGACCCGCACAAGAATCAGAGGCGCGGATTGGGGGGCGAGTCGCCTTTGCCGGAGAGCACACCGACGGAAGCGGTGTTCCTGAAGCTACGCATCGCATGCCGCAGAGGCGCATTTACGATGCACTTCGGGGCGGCCGGCATCGAAGTCTGGTTCGACTAGAGTAAATCTCCGGGGCAGCTACATCCTCGCCGACGGCGCGATGCCCCATGCGGGTGAAGTCACGGCTGGAATCGAAATATCTGTGGGATCATTTGAGGGTGATTAAGACGAAGAGCGGCGAGGAGGCTTTGGTCCGGTAACTGGCCTTTGCCCGCTAATGGCAAGGTAATGGCGCGCGGCGCTGAGCACTATGGATAACTCTTTTGGGGGTGAGGGGGCAGCCCCAGGATCACCGTCTGGGGCTAACCCTCGAGACGGCGCGATAGATTTCACGCGGTATTCCGACGCTCAGCTCGAAGAACTCAAATACACCATCGACCCACGCTCTTCACCCCTCAGCTACGCCCACCTCATCGCCGAGCTAGAGAGACGCCGGGCTCAGGCCACGGAACCGCCTTCGGCGCCGGCGTCGAGCCCCGGTCGATTCACCCCGCGTGACGGACTGTTCGGCTGGCTACAGGCCAAACGTGGCCGCAGCCCCGTGTACGGTTCGGGATCCATCGAATGCGGGCCCGTCGACGTGGCACTCGACGGCTGGCGGCGCACGTGGCTGGGTGTTGCACACCGCGACGAGGTCCGCCTTCCGCTCGAGGGCGTTCGCAACGTGGGTGTTGAAAAGGCACGTCTCGAGTTCGAGTACAAGCAGCCTTACCGACTGAGGAAGCGCATTCACTTTATCGCCGACTCCGAGGCCAAGGCGCGGGAACTGGCGGCGAAGTTGCCGGCCACGCAGACCGCTGGCTTTCAACAGCAGTGGTCGGAGCTGCGCGAGTTCAAGGTCCGCCTTGCCGAGGTTGGAGGTCGAGCATGGGTCACGCCGGTGCTCGTGCTCTTAAACCTCGCGGTATTCGTCGCCATGGCGGCGAGCGCTCGTCGATTGGGCGCATTTGATCCGGTGCTTCTTTTCAGCTGGGGCGCGAATGTCGGAACGGTGACCATCAACGGCCAATGGTGGCGGCTCGCTACCGCACTCTTTGTCCACCTGAGCCTGCTGCACCTAGTCCTGAACCTTTGGGCGCTCTGGAACGTGGGACGCCTTACCGAACGGCTCTATGGCACCGGGGTCTTCGTCTTCCTCTACTTCACAAGTGGCCTCCTTGGCAATCTCGCCAGCATTGCCTGGGACCCGAGCAACACTTCTGCGGGCGCCTCGAGCGCCATCTTCGGACTCTTCGGCGCCTTTCTCGCGTTCCTTGCCCATCGCGGGAGTCGTGTCCCAGCGCAGGTCGTGCGGGCGCATTGGTTCAGCACACTGCTCTTCGTTCTTTTCAATCTCATCCAGGGCACGTTGACTCCCCACGTCGACAATGCCGCCCACGTCGGGGGGCTCCTTGGCGGATTTGTGCTCGGCTGGATACTGGTTCGGCCGCTCGAGGCCGAGTCGCGCCAGGAGTTCCCGTTTCACAAGACCGTAACCGCCGTGTTCGTGCTCGGAGTCGCCGTGCTCGTGGCGCTTACCCAGGTGCTGGGATTCGGCTCGCAGTTGACCCCTCCTGAGCGTTACTCACGAACTCACCTCTGGTACTTACAGGGTCAGGAGCAAAATCTGAGGCTCTGGCAAGAGCTCGCCGTCCTGGCGACCTCAGGAAGTATCAGTGATGCGGAGCTCGGCGCACGGTTCGAGCGCGAGATCGTGCCGTTCTGGAGCATGGCGGACCAGCGACTCAAGAAGGAAAGCCCCTCGCTGCCTGCGGACCAGGGGCAGTATGCCGCGTTGGTCGCCGACTTTACGCAGCTGCGCTTCAAGTGGGCGCAGGCGATCGTGCAGGCAACCAAGAATCAAGACGCGGACGCGGCAAGTAAGGCCATCCAACTCCAAAAGGAGACCGACCTGGGACTCGCCCGTCTGGAACGGCTGGAGCTACGTGCCAGCATGAGCCACCGGCCGCGGGCACTCGCTGACAGTCCCATCATGGTTCGGATTCGCGCGGTATTTACGAGGCGCCTGGATTGCGTGCAGAAACCCTACGGGCCCCGCCTCGCTCTGACCGATGCTTCGAACGACGGACCTGCTGCCCGGTATCACGCGGGCTGTCGTGCGCAGCAACTCTTCCTCTCCGGCGACTTCGCCGCCTTGGATAGCCTAATGACGCGCGCGGTGAGGTCGCTCGGGGATTTGCCGGACGGCGGCTCAAGTCTCGAGGGAATCGTCGGTGGCCTCGACACGCTCATGTACTACGGTGGCATGGACGTACGGACACTGCTGGCGCGCACAGCCAGCTGGCGAAGGGCGGTTCCGGGCTCCGTGCAAGCGGATCTCATCGAGGCCCTGGCCTTTCGCAACTGGGCATGGACGGCTCGAGGCCACGGTTCTGCCAACGAAGTGAGTCAGCAGTCTTGGGCCCTGTTTGCTCACCGAATTGAGATGGCAGCTGCAGCGCTCGAAGACCTCGCGCAGCGTGACCGTAATCACCCCCTCTGGTATCAGCTCTTCCTCGACGTCGGTCTCGATCAGTCACGCGAAAGAGGCGTTTTGCGACCGGTCTTTGACCAGGGTGCCGAGGAATTCCCGAACTACCAAGGGTTGTACCGCAGCATGCTGCGCATTGAAATGCCGCGTTGGGGCGGCTCGTACCAGATGGTTGACGGAATCGTCGATTACGTGGCTTACGGTGGTCACGACACGCGCGATCTCGAGAAGTACGCGCAGCTCTACTGGATCTATGACTCACTCGAGAACGATGACATCAACGTCTTCGAGGACGCATCAGCCAAGTGGTCCAACATGAAGGCGGGCTTCATTCTGATGGTACGACATCATCCGAGGAGCGACGTCGTAATAAACGGCTTCGCACGGTTTGCGTGCCTCGGCGGTGATCCTGAGCAGTACGTACAGCTCCGTCCACGCCTGAAAGAGCATTACTCAGCCACCGCCTGGTCGGCCAAGGTCTCTCTCGAGTCATGCGATAAGAAATTCCGTATTGCGCAGGCAACCATGACTGGCGGTTAGGCTCTGCGGACCAGCCAGCCTCGTGATGCTCACCTACGTATGGTCGCTCGTGACGCACGCCGCGGATATTGCAAACCCGGAACTCGGAACGTCCGGTTTCCGGAAGCGCAAGCAGCAAGCATGAGTGACCGGAAGTGGCCGTTTAGCGTCCCTCGCCCGGATCCGCCGGTGGACGGTCACTTCTGACCCTTCGGCGCCGGTGAGGGCTGTGGGTTTGATCGCGACCGCTGCACCGGGACGATGCAGTCACCACCTTCAACTTTGCCAGGGAGCCCCACGATGACCACCAAGAACACTATCGCACTCGCCGAGCTTGCCGAGAAGGGCGCCGACGCCGATCTGCTGCGGGACATGATCCAGTTCGTGGCCCAGCGGATGATGGAGAT
>VBMV01000023.1 GCA_005878835.1 Gammaproteobacteria bacterium
GATTCGACGCTTGAGATCGTCGGGGAGTTTCAGACTGGTCGCGGCCATTTTGCGGATCCAAAGAGGTAGTCAAATGTTACTACCTGGCCTACAGCAAGTCAAAGGATGCCTTTCGCTTCCCCGTCGAGGGCTGGAACTAATCACTCTTCCAGGGATTGACCACCGGTAGTCCTCGAAGTAGCGCACATTTCGCGTAGCGATCGATGCGCGCCGCCCCAGGGCGATACCAGCAATCTGCGTGTCGCGCATGTCGACCGGATGCCCAGCTGCGCCCCTGGGCAACTGCCCTCGAAGCTCGGGCAGGTTCCGCTGTAATCCCGGCCACCCACCAAAAACTCGCGCTGACCCGGTCGAAGCAAGTGCGGCGGAGATGCGTTGACCAAAAAATCCATAGCCACCTAACACGAGGACCGTGCGCATCAGATCCCACTGCCCTCTGCGACGCTCAAGGACCGCTCCTTTCCAGAGGCTTCGATGGCGGATCCGACTCAACCGAAGGCTAAGCGAGGTAACAGGTCTTCCGCCGCCCGAACCAGCGGTATCGGTTTCGCGCGATAAGCCGATAAACCGAGTCGCGCAATGCTCTGGGAATTACTCGCGCCGCGTGAATCAGTCGCCACCCTCCTCCGGCGGCAGCGACGAGATGTATGCACGCGTCAGACTGGGTCAGGCACCGCTCGCCATCCAGGACCAGGAATGTCAGCGGGTCATCCGGATCATAGCCATGTTGAGCCAACAGCGTCCGACCCAGCTCGCTTTGCATCGGAACCAGGTGAAACGGGGCCTCACCCTGGTGATGCTGTAGCCACCGCGCCCCGCCGCTACAGAGGTTGCACAGACCATCAAAAACAGCCATTCGGTTTTGGGTTTCCACTTTGAGACTTGGCGGAGCGTCCGGCGTCGTTCAGGCGCCTTGGACGGCAATGTGGCAACGTAGACTCATCCTTGACAAAGTGAATGCGCTGCGTATACCACCATCGTGTCCGAATCCCGAATACCGCAAGCATCGCGACGGACTCCCCGATCCTGACCCCAGGGGGTCAGCGGACGCCGTGAAGAAGAATATCTGAAGCAGGCTTACGACAGCCGTGGCCGGCAGAAATGCCAGGCTTCTGGCCGGACCCGGCCTCTCGGAGTGGAGTGCCGCTGTCGACCCAGACCTGCCCGGTTCCTTGTGGTTGCTGGTCGTGGCTCGATTGCGTGGCCAAGTCTAGGTTGCCGCGCTTTTCGGAATGTATTCGTGTTCGCTCCGAGCGCTCCAGCGATACAGGTCTTCATCCCCACAATGGGGGCATTTGATCGCCGTCAGTTGATCGTCGAATTCGGGCACAGCCGCCTTGCTTCCTGCCGGTGGGGGTGCAATGGCAATGACAACTCCGCATGACCGGTTCTTACACAACCACCCGACGTAGCGATCCCCTGGAACCATCTGCGACTTCGACCTGAGGTCGACATGGCGCGGCGGAACTGAAGCCACCGGCCTACGCGTTGGTGTACCCCGGCTCTTGGTCGAACGTTTAATCGCCATTGATCTCTCTCCGCTTAAGAACTTCGGGGAGCCTACTGCGCCTGCGACAACTCTACTAGCTCCCAGTAGCTCCCAACCAACTGAAAAGCGCACTGCAGCCGAACGCTGGATAAATATGAGAGCGCAATTGGCGGGGCGACGGACGGGGTAACTCTGGAAGACATTATGGGCCCCGCACGATCAGTGGAACAAACGCGGTGCGAATTCGTTGAGGTCTCGGCGCCAACTCTGCCACTCGTGCGCAGTACCCGGCGATTCGAAATACACTACGTCCACTCCGGCTCTCTGCAATGCGGTCGCGGCGCTACTGATACTGCTACGAAACATGGGCGACTCCGCGGTTCCGACGCCGAGCCAAAGCAGCTTCACGCGCTTGTTGAATGCTCTCGGATCGGCGAAAGCCCCCTCATACGCCGTCTTAGAATCAAACTCCTCCGGCGTATTCCCTTGCGGTTCCCTGCCCGTGTTGATGCCCGGAATCACGGGTCCGCTGAAGGAGCCAATGTACGAGAACCTGTCCAGGTGATGCAGCGTAACGAACAGATTTTGCATCCCGCCCATGGACAGACCGGCCATTGCGCGATGGTCCCTGTCCGGCATCGTTCTGTATGCGGCATCGATCATCGGGATCAGTTCGTGAACAATCACGTCCTCGAAAGTGCGGAAAGCGATCCTGATGGTCTCTCGGGATACACCGGGCCCAATCGCGAGCGGCGCAGTGCCTGCCTTATTCGCATAACCACAGTCCATTACGACGATCATTGGTACCGCTTCACCCGCGGCCATCAGATTGTCAAGAATGAAGTTCGCCCGCCCCTGCCGCGTCCAGCCGGTTTCGTCCTCTCCCGCCCCGTGTTGAAGGATGAGTACCGGGTACCGGCGCTTCGGGTTCTTCTCATAGTCCGGAGGGGTATATACCAAGGCGCGTCGCCAGGCGCCGGTCATTCTTGAGAAGTACCACTTTGCGCGCACCTCGCCATGGGGAACGTCGCGTATTGCGTAGAAGTCCGCACCCGCTTCGGGCACTTCAATTCCGCTAGTCTCCTTGCCATATCCGAAGTACGTCTGGCTCGCTGGGTCATTCACCGACACCCCATCCAGGACGAACCAGTAATAATGGAAGCCTGGCACAGCAGGTGGTGTTGTCACACTCCAGACACCGTCGGCTCCCTTGGTCATTGGAAATGGGCCGGCACCCAGACCGTCACCGCCGGCGACCTGCACGCTGTTCGCCTCGGGTGCCTTCAGCGAGAAGTGGATGGTGCGGTCCGCTCCGATGTTGGGGCTGGGAGCGCCTCGTACATTCGACTCCGCAGGGGATGCGGCCTCAGGTTCACTCGCCCGGGCGATTGCTGCCCCCGAGCCTAGAATTGCGGCTGCGAGGATCAAAGCCCATTGATTCATTTGAGCCTCCAGTCCGTGCTCCGGTTGGAGAGTGAAGGCGGACTCTCGAGCGAGTCCGCGAGTCCGCCACAAAATATTAGACAGCACCCGCAGAGCCCCGAATATTAGACAGGGTCAGTATTCAAACAGCCATGAGCCTTTGGTAAATGGTAATGGTGGTCAGGGACAGAATCGAACTGCCGACACGCGGATTTTCAGACCGTTGTCGCAGGTTCTAGGGGCTTACAAATCAACTATTTGCAGCGCTTGCCAGCCCTCTCCCCGCCACACCAAGGCACATTCATGGCACACCCAATCTGGGCTCGTCACATTCCTGGCACAGGGACGATCCGCCGACCCGACGGTTCCTCGAATTCGGCCGGGGAATGCTTTATCTTGGCCCCATGACTAAAGAAGATTTGGGCGTCGACGATAGCCTGCTTGAATCGGCGGCGAAGTGCCTTGATGCCGAAAGCGTGCGTGCCCTGGCCACCATTGAGCTCACGGGCGCGGCAAAGTCGCGGCTCGAGTCGCTGGCCAACAAGGCCAACGAGGGACAGCTCACGGCGGAAGAGGCGCGCGAATACGATCGGTTCATCGAACTAGGCGACATCATTGCCACACTACGCCTGAAGGCCGAGCGCCAGCTGCAGTTCGCGCGCGGATGAGGTGACCGAGGCGCTGCGCCAGCAAGTTCGTAAGCGCGCTGGAAGGCGCTGCGAACGCGGCATCAAGCCGCGGCGAATCGATCCCGTCACGCGAATCTCGCTGGCGATACTCCTCCTCGCGAGAGTCCCTGGCGCGAGAGCTGGATATACGCATCCGCACTACTCGTCTTAATCGCGAGCATTGGTTTGTGTTTTTCCCGTACCGCCTTGCCGAGCGTGTTGACGATCGGTGCGTACTAGTCTTGGAGAGACACCTGACATGAATTTTTTTTGTGTCTGCGGACTCGCTCTCTCGCTTGCCGCTCTCCTGTGCGCCTCGGCGTCCGCCCAAGAGACTTCACTCTTCACTTCGCCGCTTCCGACCGGCGTGCGACTCGATCCCGCCGGCGAAGCGGTTGATCTCGGTAGCCTGCCGATCAATCTCGTGCTCGCCCCGGAAAAGGATAGAGCCGTGGTCGTGCTTAGCGGCTGGCGCGAGCAGGGTGTTCAGGTCGTCGATCTGAAGACGCGGAGGGTGACGCAGACACTGCTCCAGGACGGCGCATTCTACGGCGCCTCCTTCTCGCCCGACGGTCATCGCCTCTGTGTCTCCGGCGGCAACACAGACGTACTTTTCGTCTACGCATGGAGAGACGGTGCCGCCACCCTCGAAAGCAAGTTCGAACTGGCGAAGGCAAAAACTGAGTACGGCATGGGCACAAGCTATCCAGCGGGATTGGTATTCTCGCCAAACGGCAAATTCATTTATGTCGCCGAGGACGTCGGCGACCGACTCGCGGTCGTGAACGCCGCGACCGGCGAAATCACGCAACGGTTTTCTACCGATCACTACCCGTATGCCGTCGCGCTCACGGCGGATGATCTAGCGTTCGTCTCCGCTTGGGGTGGCCGCACGGTTTCGCAGTTCCGCGTTTTGACGGACGGAACGCTTGCGTATCTCGACCGCATTGAGGTCGGTCCGCATCCGTCGGCGCTCGCAGCGTCGGGAACTAGCCTATACGTCACGCTCGCGGGTAGCGATCGGATTGCCGTCGTCGACACGAAGCTACGCAAGGTCGCGCGCTATCTGCACGATGCGGCGCCCGGTGCCCCACCGGAGGGCAGTACACCCAACGCCGTGGCGATTACTTCCGATGGCAGGCGTTTGCTCATAGCGGAGGCCGACAACAATGCCGTTGCCGTCTTCGACCTGGGCACCGGGAAGTTGCTCGGCCGCGTTCCGACCGACTGGTATCCCACCGCGATCGCCGAAGCGGGCGATCAACTCCTCACCCTTTCCGGAAAAGGACACGGCACCCATGCCAACCCAGACGGCCCCGTACCGCTCACGAACTGGCCGGACGGGAAGCCGACGGCGTACACGCTTGGACAGTTGAATGGCACACTGCGCGTGCTTCCCGCATCGCTGGCGCCGCCGCGACTGGCGAACTTAACTGGGCGCGTCGTCGCTGCTAATAACTGGCAGCAAAGACGCGTGGCACGACACTATCCACCATTCCGCCACGTCGTCTATGTCATCAAAGAAAACCGCACCTATGATCAGGTACTCGGAGACATGAAGGAAGGCGACGGAGACGCGAGCCTGGTGTATTTCCCTGACATCACCGTCACCCCAAACCACCATGCACTGGCGCGGCGCTTCGGTTTGTTCGATCGCTTCTTCGCAAATGCCGAAGTGAGCTCGCAAGGACACATCTGGTCCACCGCCGCCTACGTCACGAACTACGGTGAGAAGATTGTGCCCTCCGGTTACGCCGGCAAGCATGCCGACATGGACGGTGAAGAAAGCGATGAGCCGGAACGAGGCTTCCTGTGGACGCTTGCAAAGCGAGAGGGCGTCTCTTTCCGCGACTACGGGGAAATGGTCAAGGGGAATCCCGGTTGGCCTGTGACGCAACGCGACTTGGGCGCCAACGTGAATCCCGATTACGTTCCGATGGATTTTGTTACGCCCGATCAGAAGCGGGCTGATGTATGGATCAGCGAACTCCAGCGCTACGTGCGTGACAGCAACATGCCGCAACTTGAAGTCATGTGGCTACCGATGGACCACCTGGCCGCTGGGCGCCCGGGCAAGTGCACGCCGCGCGCGTGCATGGCCGACAACGACCTCGCACTCGGACGACTCGTGCAGGCGCTTTCGCACAGCCCGTATTGGAAGGACACCGTGATCTTCGTGGTTGAAGATGACGCGCAGGCGGGGCCTGACCACACCGATTCGCATCGCGCCCCGTTCTACGCCATCTCGGCCTACAACCGACCGGGCACCGCCCATCGGTTCATCAACACGACCGATGTAATCGCCGCGATCGAAGACATTCTCGGTATGGGGCGGCTCTCTAAGTTCGATTACTTCAGCCGACCCCTGACGGATATCTTCGCACCGGAACCGAACCTGACGCCTTATGATGCAATCATCCCCGCGCAAGACTTGAATGAAAAGAATCCGCAGAATACTGCAGCAGCACATTTGTCGGAGAGTTTGGATCTCAGCGCACCGGATCGCGCGGACGACCAGGCCTATAACCGAATTCTGTGGCTGATGTTGAAGAGTGATATTCAGCCACCGATGGCACAGAGCCACGCGGCCCTGCACGCGCTGCAATCGAGTAAGTAATGAACGCGCACGTCTGATCGGAGCTACTCTTTGTTCCACAACCTGGACTGGGATCGAAGGGACCGCTCGCTACACGAAAACGCGCCGTACGTACTTGCGCGTCACTGACGGCGAGAAACGGCGTGTTGGGATTGATCGGGCAAGCAAGCCCTTTTTCTGTTTTTCCCTGTCGACGTGGATCGTGGTGACGACTTGGAGTCGCTATTCGAGCATGTCGGCGGTTCCTACGGAGGCGTTCCGTTGTAGTCCGCAAATATTGAATTCGCCGATCGATACGTCTACCGGATCACGATCGGTACGCATTGTGGCATGATCGAAGGATCCTTGGCGTTCCGCCGCTTCTCTGTCACTCACCCAAGGTGGAAGCCGAGTGCCTGAATTGGCTCGAGAGTTAGTCATTCTGCCGCGCTTCAAGCGCGACTACCGCTCAGCAAGAAAGGGCATTTGCGGGGATCGGGCTTACGCTGCTCTCACGCGTGTAGTCCTGCTTGCGCACGCCGGCGGCCTCGGCCTGTTCCAGCATTCCCAGGCGCCCTAAACCGCCGAGAACTGACCAGAAGTACACCGCCGCCCGCGGGAGTTGATGATGTCCGGTTCGGCTTCGGACTCCGGCTTGAGCTAGGCCGAGAGCGTTGATGAAGCCGACTGGTCTGTCTCCGATGATTATCACGTCTTCCATCGAGCTGATTCTGCGGTTGTACGATCTGGAAATATCCGCGTGGCATCGAGCATCCGCTAGATGGGTGCAAATCCCTCGGTAGTCCACCCGTTGACGGTCGAGTTTGTAGCGAGCACGATCCATACTCGTCGTAGTAGGACTACGACGAGTAGAAAAAACACCCCGCAACTTACTCTGAGCGATTAGCAGGGACGGGGCTCAAAGGCCACGGACTGTGTGATGGTCGGGGTTTAGCGTGGCGGGTTGGTAAATCTATCGCGGCGTCAAGTGGAAAATTCCTAGAACCAGGAGAGGAGCCACTCATGCATGCCCGTCGATTCGCCCTTCTCACGTTTGTCTCTTTTGCGTTCGCCGGTGTCGCTGTCGCCAAGGACGCCGGTAATGCCACGGATGCCATCAATCCGCATTCGCCGCGCTACGGTCACCCCTACCGACACGGCGTCCACCCGACGCGGGAAACCCACGAGAAAATGAAAGCATGGGCAGCCGCCAACCGTGGTGTGGTGCGGCCGGCCGATGCGGAACACAAAGAGCGAGGCAGCGTTGGCGCGACGGAGCCGGCCGTCGCCGCCGCCGCCACTGGCCCGGAGACCCTGAGCTTCGGAGGCGGCGTCGATTCGATCGGCGTGACCAGCGGCGCGCCCAAGGTGTACCTGGTGTTTTGGGGTACGCAATGGGGCACGGAGGGAACGAACTCCAACGGCTACGCGACATTCACGGGCGACCCGCGCAACGCTGCGCC
>VBMV01000109.1 GCA_005878835.1 Gammaproteobacteria bacterium
CGAGGCGGCGTACAGCAATGGCCAGGCCGCAAACACCGCGCCGCCGGCCAGGATGAACCACACCTGATTGCCCTCCCAGACCGGCTCGATGGATTCGAGCAGCGCACGTCGCTCCTCATCGGTGCGCCCGAGGAAGCGAAACGTCGCCCCGATGCCCAGATCGAAACCATCCATGATCGCAAAGCCCATCAACAGCGTCCCGAGGATCAGCCACCAGATCAGGCGCAGGGTTTCATAGTCGGGCACGGCCCTCTCCTCTTTACGGCACGCCAGCGCGCTCGGGCGGCCAGTACCCGAGCCCGTCCGGTCCGCCGCGGATCATCCGCACCAGCAGGTACACGTCCACGACCGCGAGTGCAGAGTAGAAGATCACGAAACCGGCGAGCGACAGCCAGACGTTGGTGACCGGTGTCACCGACACGCCCAGGAAAGTCGGCAACAGCCCGTCGATCGACCACGGCTGCCGGCCATACTCGGCGACGATCCAGCCGAGCTCGGCGGCGATCCACGGCAGCGGCAGACTGAGGAAGGCAATCCGCAGGAACCAGCGGTTCTGCTCGAAGCGGTGCCGCGCGGACAGATAGAACGCCGTGGCGAACAGCAGGATGAAGAACAGGCCGAGCCCCACCATCACCCGGAAACTCCAGAACAGCACCGGCACATCCGGCACCGTGGACCACGCGGCCGCCTCGATCTGCGCAGGGGTCGCGGTGGTGGGGTCACTGACGTAGCGCAGCAGCAGCAGCCCGTAGCCCAGGTCCTGCTGGTGCGCCGCGAAGCGCGCCTGCGCTGCGGCGTCGGTGGGATCGGCGCGCAGCGAGCGCAGCGCCGCATGTGCCTCGATGCCGCTCTCGATGCGCACGCGGGCCCGCGCCACCAGATCGAAAATCCCTGACACCGGCCGATCGATGGAGCGCGTCGCGATGAGTCCCAGCACCCACGGCACCTTCAGCTCCGCGTGTGTGGTGCGCGCCTGCACGTCGGGAAATCCGAATACCGTGAAGCCCGCCGGCGGTGCCTCGGTGCGCCATTCCGCCTCGATCGCCGCGATCTTCATCTTCTGGTTGTCGCTCGCCAGGTACCCGGACTCGTCTCCGAGCACCGCGACCGAGAGCGCGCAGGCGAGGCCGAAGCTCGCCGCGACCGCCATCGAGCGCTTCGCGATGTCGACGTTGCGGCCGCGCAGCAGATACCAGGCGCTCACCGCCAGCACGAATACCGAGCCTACGACGTAACCGGCCGCCACGGTGTGCACGAACTTCGCCTGCGCCACCGGATTGAAGAGCACCTGGCTGAAGGAGAGCAGTTCCATGCGCATCGTCTGGGGGTTGAACTGCGCGCCGACGGGGTGCTGCATCCAGGCGTTGGCGATGAGAATCCACAGCGCCGAGAGGCTCGAGCCGAGGGCCACCAGGGCGGTCACCGCGAGGTGCCCGACCCGGGAGAGCCGCTCCCAGCCGAAGAAGAACAGGCCGACGAACGTCGCTTCCAGGAAGAACGCCATCAGGCCCTCGATGGCGAGCGGGGCGCCGAAGATGTCACCGACGTAGTGGGAGTAGTAGGCCCAGTTGGTGCCGAACTGGAACTCCATGGTGATGCCGGTGGCGACTCCCATGGCGAAGTTGATGCCGAACAGCAGGCCCCAGAAGCGCGTCATGCGCTTCCAGATTTCCCGCCCGGTCATCACGTACACCGCCTCCATGATCACCAGGATCATGGACAGCCCGAGGGTCAACGGCACGAACAGGAAGTGATACAGCGCCGTCAGCGCAAACTGCAGGCGCGACACATTCACCAGCGCGAGGTCAATCACGGCGGCTCTCGCGGCCCGCAGGGCTCGCTGTCGGCGCGCTCACGGCCGGGGGCATCATGCCGAATCGCCGGCTCGCCGCGCGCCCGTCCACGGGGCTGTGGTGCGGCGGGGAGAAAAACAGCCACCACAGCAGCGCCAGCGCCGCGAGCTTCAGCGTCATGAGCCAGGCGAGCTCGCGCCGCAGCGTGCGGCGCCATGGCGGGTGATTCATATTGGTTTCCGCCGCGGATCCTAGCGCCATTGGTGCGCTTGCGGGCGGCCGACGCCGCTCGTCAGGGGCGATCGAGCCACACCACTTCGACGAGGGTGCCGCTCGCGGCTGCCCTGGCGCCGGCGGGACGGCGAATCAGTGCGTTGGCCGCGGCAAACACCGACACCAGCGAGGTGTCCTGATCGTCAAATGGGCGTGCCCAGCTGCGCGCCTCGGCGTCGGTGCGCACCAGCGCGCGCAGGTAACACTCGTTCGCGCCACTGTCAGCGACCTCCCCGTCCAGCCGTGCCGCGCCGCTGGCGCTCGCATCGGACTCGCGCGCCAGCAGCGCCTGCAGCAGCGGCCGCAGGAACAGCTGCGCGCACACCATGGCTGCCGCGGGATTACCCGCAAGCCCCAGTACCGGCTTGCCGCCGATGGTGCCGAACCAGGTGGGCTTGCCCGGCCGGATGGCGATGCGCTGCACGGTGATGGTGAGACCCAGGCGCTCGAGCGAGGGCTTGACGACATCGTATGCCCCCACGGATGCGCCGCCGATGATCACCACGAGGTCCACCGCCTCCAGCGCGGGCTCGATGGCCGCAGCGATGGCCACCGTGTCATCGGGCCGCGCGCCGATCCGCATCGGCTTGCCGCCCCAGTCTTCGATCATCGCGCCAAGCCCGAAACTCACCGAGTCGAAAATCTGCCCGGGCGCGGCGCGCGTGCCCGGTGGCACGATCTCGGTGCCGGTGGCCAGCACTGCGACCCGTGGTTGGCGTGTGACACTCACCGCACCGACGCCGGCCGCGGCGATGAGTGCGACGTGACGGGCGTGCAGCCGGGTGCCACGCCGCACCAACAGGTCACCCGCCTTGAAGTCGACCCCCGCCGCGCGGATGTTGGTGCGCCGCGGACTTGGGGCGTCCAGCCACACGGTCTCGCCCTCGCGTCGGGCGCGCTCCTGGGGCACCACGAGGTCCACGCCGTCCGGAACCGGCGCGCCGGTGAAGATGCGTATCGCACCCGCGGCGCCGAGCGGACCGAGCGCGTACCCCTTGCCGGCGAGCGCTTCTCCCAGCACGGTGAATCGGCCCAGCGCGAGGTCGGCCGCGCGCACGCCGTAACCATCCATGGCCGAGGAGCGAAACGGCGGCTGCGCCCGCGATGCCAGGAGCGTTTCGGCGAGCGTGCGGCCGGCGGCGGCTTCGGTACCGATCAGCTCCGGTGGGAGTGGCGCCACCGCGGCCAGCATCCTGGTGCGGGCGACCTCGACCGTGTCGCTGCCGGAGGCCGGGTCAGCTCGATCAGCAGGCATCGCGTGAGACCCGCGTCTAGGTTTCCTGGAAGCGAGGGATGACTTCCACGATCGAGCACGGGCGGTGACGGCTGTCGAGCTGCGGGCAAATCAACCTGTCCCAGCCGTCGCGGCAAGCACCGTTGGATCCGGGCAGTGCATAGATCACGGTCCCGCCGGCAATCCCCGCACAAGCCCGGGACTGCATGGTGGAGACCCCGACCGTTTCGTACGAGGTGAGATGCCACAGCACGGCGAAGCCTTCGAGCTCCTTCTCGAGCAGCTCCCGCACCGCCTCGGGTGTGACGTCGCGCCCCGTCAGGCCCGTGCCGCCGGTGCTGATGATCACATCCACGCCAGGATCGTCGATCCAGCTGCGCAGCTGTTGCTGAATGTGCGGCTTGCTGTCGCGCACCAGCGCGCGCGCCGCCAGGTGATGGCCCGCGGCGACGATGCGTTCGGCGAGCAGGTCCCCGGAAGTGTCCGTGGCCGCCTCGCGTGAATCGGAAATCGTGAGTACCGCGATGCCGAGCGGGATGAAGGGGCGCGCGGGGTCGATCCGGCCGCCAGGCATCAGCAGGCTCCCGAGCGCTCAGCGCAGAGGTTGCCGGGTTTCACGGTCGCTAGCTTACTCGATCGGCCCGCCGGCGGGCGGCGCTCAGGTGGGGGGCACAGCGATAGAGCTGCAGCGCGGCAGCCGCATCGCTACGCCAGGGTTGCTAGTCCTGCAGACAGCGGTCCTTGGCGGAGAGCACCAGGTTGCGCAGGAACGCCTTCTCGTAGACCCGCAGCAGGTGCGGCTGGTTGCGCTCCACGTAGGCGCCGACCACGTCCCGGTCAGGCGCGACGCTCACCAGATGTCGCAACGTCTGCGCATCCCATCGCCACGGCAGTTCCAGCTCGCAGAACGCGCGGTTGTAGGCCTCGAGTTCCGCGGCGAGCAGCTCGCTCGTCGCATTGACCGGTGCAGTCTCGCCGACAACCTCTGACATCGTTCGCTCCCTTATCGTGGAGCCACATTACCCCCGTTCTTACCAGAAGAAAAATTAAAGCTTTCTATCGCGACCATAAGCTTTTCAGAATACCCGGAGTGCGGGTATGCTGGCGGCGAATGAAGCACGTGACGCTGCGGCAATTGCGGGTGTTCGCGGCGGCGGCCCGGCACATGAACTTCTCGCGTGCCGCCGAAGAGCTGCACCTGTCGCAACCGGCGGTGTCGACGCAGATCAAGGAGTTCGCGTCCCACGTCGGCTTGCCGCTGTTCGAGCGCATCGGTCGCCAGAGCTTCCTCACCCCCGCCGGCGAGGAGATGCTGCAGTGTGCCCGGGCCATCACCCAGCGCCTCAAGGAGGCCGAAGAGGCGCTGGCGCAGCTCAAGGGGGTGACCGGCGGGCGCCTCAACGTCGCGGTCATCAGCGCCGGGGACTACTTCTTTCCGCGGGTCCTGGCGGCCTTCGGCGCCGAGCATCCGGGCATCACGTTCAATCTCACGGTGCACAATCGCGAGGGCCTGCTGCGCCAGCTCGCCGACAATCTCACCGACCTCGCCGTGATGGTCCGGCCGCCGCGCGATATGGACATCGTCGCGCTGCCGTTCGCGCCGCACCCCTATGTCATCGTGGCGGCCCCAGGCCACCCGCTCGCCCGGGTGCGGCAGATACCGCGCGCGGCTCTGAACCGCGAGCGCTTCGTGCAACGCGAAGCGGGATCCGACACCTGGAATTCGATGCGCGAGGTGTTCGGCCGGCAGTTCTCCCGCCTCAGCATCGCCATGGAGATCCACAGCACCGAGACCATCAAGCAGGCGGTGGTCGCCGGCTTCGGGATTGCGTTCCTCTCCGCCCACACCATCGGCCTTGATCTGCTGGCCGGCAACCTGGTGGTGCTCGACGTGCAGGGCTTTCCGGCCCTGTTGAACTGGTATCTGGTGCACAACCGCAGCAAGCGCCTGCCGCCGGTCGCGGCGGCGTTCAAGGATTTCCTGATGCGCCAGGGCGCGCCACTGATCGAGCGCCTGGTGCACTTCGAGCTGTCGGGGCCGCCGCCGCGGGCGCGCCCGCCAGCCACGCCGCAGCGGCCGCCCCGCGGCACACGAGCGCGCGGCCGCCGCGCGAGCTAATCGAGGAAGTCGCCGTAGCGTTCGACGTGCGCGGCGAGGTCGAGCGTGTGCTGGCGCGTCAGCCGCTCGGCGAGCTCGGTGTCGCGCCGCTCGAGCGCTTCGATGATCTTCAGGTGATCGATGATCGAGCGTGCCGCGCGTCCATTCTGCGAGATGGTGGCCCGGCGGATCGCGCGCACGTGCAGGAACAGGTTCTTGGTCGCCTCCGCGATCAGTCGCGAGCCGCCCAGGCGGATGATCATCTGATGAAAGGCGATGTTGGCGTCCGAATACTCGTCGAGATGCTCCGTGGGCGGGGAGCTCTGGAACTCATCGAACAGATGGCGCAGCTTGCTGATTTCCGTATCGGGTGCGTGCAGCGTCGCCAGGCGCGCCGACATGCTCTCCAGCGCGGCCCACATCTGGATCATCTCGATGATCTCGCGCTTGGATTTTCGGACGATGAAGATACCGCGGCGTGGAACCGTCCTGACAAAGCCCTCCTGCTCCAGGATCGACAGTGCCTCGCGCACCGGCGTGCGACTCACGCCGAGCGCCTGCATCAGTTCCCGCTCATCGAGTCGCAGGGGCTCACGCTCGCTGTATATGTCGGTGCTGGCTATGGCGTCCTTGAGCAAGGTGTACGCCTGATCGCGCAGGCTCACCGAGTTGAGCGGCGCGAGCGCAAGCCGCCCCGCGGGTCTGTGCTTACGTAAGAGCGTCGCGATCGCCCTCATTCAGCCCCCTGCTCTCTTCGGGCTTTGCGCACCCTTCAGGCAGTTGCGCACCCTACTCGATCAACAGCAAAGAGATCAAAAACACGGGATCCCGGGATTCGCCACGACCCGAGCCGCGCCTACGGCACGGGATCAGAGGTTTCCGATATATCAGATATCACTGTAGGGTATTTCTCCCCAAATTGGTGCACTGATGGTCGGGTTTACCCTCCCACCGGTATCCCACCCGCATGTGCAGCACCCTTCACGCTCACGCTGCACCTCTCCGAGCGCTCGAGGCGCAGTGTTGACAAGGCCGAGATATATCACATATGGTCCGCCGCAGTTCAAAAAAAACGCCGATCCCATGCACCTTTCCAGGGCCTCATTGTGGTGCCGACGTCGACCGACGGGTTCCGAGGCGCGATCCGATCCGACCTGCATGAGGGCACCTGACAACAACCCATCGCCCAAATTCACGCCAACCGGCTGACGGTTCAAACAAACGACGAAGGGGGAGCATCGATGGCTACCGATTCGAATTCTCAAAAAACCTCTGTCTTCGCCAACCCATGGGCGCAGTTGATCGTCGGCCTCATCTGCATGGTGATGGTCGCCAACCTGCAATACGGCTGGACGCTGTTCGTCGGCCCCATCGGCGCCAAGTACGGTTGGAGCAAGGCCGCGATCCAGGTCACCTTCACCATCTTCGTCCTGCTCGAGACGTGGCTGGTGCCCGCGGAAGGGTACCTGGTCGATCGGTTCGGTCCAAAGTGGATGATCGTCGGCGGCGGCGCGCTCTGCGGCCTCGCCTGGACGATCAATTCCTTCGCAGATTCCCTGGGGATGTTCTATTTCGCCGCGGTGCTCGGCGGCATCGGCGCCGGTGCCGTGTACGGCACGTGTATCGGCAATGCCGTGAAATGGTTCCCCGGTCGGCGCGGGCTCGCGGCGGGTCTGACCGCGGCCGGCTTCGGCGCCGGTTCGGCGGCGACCATCATCCCGATCGCCAACATGATCAAGAGCTCGGGTTACGAGCACACCTTCCTGACCTTCGGCCTGTTTCAGGGCATCGTCGTCGTGATCGTCGGCCTGCTGATCCTCGCCCCGTCGGCGAGTTTCTTCGTGGCGGCCCCGAAGCTGAGCCCCGGCGCAAGCCGCTACCAGGCGAAGCCGCTCGAGATGCTCAAGGCCCCGGTCTTCTGGGTGATGTATGTCATGTTCATCATGATGGCGGCGGGCGGTCTGATGGCGACCGCACAGCTCGCGCCCATCGCCAAGGACTTCAAGGTGGCTGATATCCCGGTGAGCCTGATCGGCATAACGCTCCCGGCGCTGACCTTCGCCCTCAGCATCGACCGCATACTGAACGGTCTGACCCGGCCATTCTTCGGTTGGGTCTCCGACAAGATCGGGCGTGAGCAAACGATGTTCATCGCCTTCCTGCTCGAAGGCGTGGGCATCATCGCGCTCGCCAATTTCGGCAACGACCCGGTGGCGTTCGTGCTGCTGAGCGGCCTGGTGTTCTTCGCCTGGGGCGAGATCTACAGCCTCTTCCCGGCTACCGTCACGGACACCTTCGGCGCCACGTACGCGACGACCAACACCGGCCTCATGTACACCGCGAAGGGCACGGCCTCGCTGCTCGTGCCACTCGCCAACGTGATGGTCGCCGCGAAAGGAAACTGGCACGGGGTATTCATCACGGCCGCCACCCTCAATATCCTGGCGGCGCTGATGGCCGTTGCGATCCTGAAACCCCTGCGCAGCGCGTACACGAATCGGTCCGGCACGGTTGGTGCAACGCCGAAGCTGGCGACCGGCTGACGCCTGAGGACGGCGCTCTTCCGGCGACTCACCGGAAGAGCGCCCGCGAGGTGCGCCGGCACCACACGGCGGGTGCGGTCGAAGGAGTCTCGCGGCGCCACGTTGCAACGACGGGAGTCGCAACCCTCGCGGACTTAGTTACGAATGGAGGCATGCATGCTCGAGACGGCGACCAAGACTACCGACAACCGCGCCACCACAACCGCTGACGACACGCTCAAACGCAAAACCCGCGATGCCGACGTCATTTCCGGCGGGCACCTGGTCGCCAAGGCCCTCAAGAACGAGGGCGTCGATACGATCTTCACCCTGTGCGGCGGGCACATCATCGACATCTACGATGGCTGCATCGATGAAGGCATCCGCATCATCGACGTGCGCCATGAGCAGGTCGCGGCTCACGCCGCGGACGGTTACGCGCGCCAGACCGGCAAGCTCGGGTGCGTGGTCACCACCGCCGGACCCGGCTGCACCAATGCCGTGACCGGCATTGCCACGGCCTTTCGCTCCGAGAGTCCGGTGCTGCACATCGGCGGGCAAGGCGCGCTCACGCAGCACAAGATGGGATCGCTCCAGGACCTGCCGCACGTCGATCTCATGACGCCGATCACCAAGTTCGCCGCCACCGTGCCGAGCACCGAGCGCGTGGCGGACATGATCTCGATGGCGGCGCGAGAAGCCTTCAACGGCGCCCCGGGACCGGTGTACCTGGAAATTCCGCGCGACGTCCTCGATCGCGAGGTCGAGATATCCAAGGCGATCGTCCCGAAGCCCGGGCACTACCGCGCCTCGACCCGCTCGCTCGGCGATCCGCGCGACATCGAGAAGCTCGCCGACCTGCTGGTCGATTCCGAGCGCCCGGCCATCCTGTACGGACAGCAGGTGTGGGCGGCGCGCGGCCACGAGGAGGCGATCGCGCTGCTGCGCGGACTTGACATCCCCGGTTACTTCAACGGCGGCAGCCGCGGGCTCCTGCCCCCCGGTGATCCGCACCACTTCGATCGAACCCGCGGCAACGCCTTCTCGGATGCCGACCTCATCCTCATCGTCGGCACGCCGTTCGACTTTCGCATGGGCTACGGGCGGCGAATCAGCACCAAGCTCAAGCTGGTGCAGATCGACATGGACTATCGCACCGTCGGCAAGAACCGCGACATCGATCTGGGACTGGTCGGCGACCCGGGCGTCATTCTCGGGGCGGTGTTGCAGGCGGCCTCCGGACGCCTGAAGCAGGACAAGCGCCAGGCGCGCCGGCAATGGATGAAAAAGCTGACCGAAGCCGAAGCGGCGGCTACCGAGAAGCTGATGCCGCTCTTCAAGTCCAACAACACCCCGATCCACCCCTATCGGGTCGCCTACGAGCTCAACGAGTTCCTCGCTGACAACACCATCTACATCGGCGACGGGGGCGACGTCGTGACGATATCTGCCCAGGCGGTGCGTCCGCGGCGGCCCGGGCAGTGGATGGATCCGGGAGCGCTCGGCTCGCTCGGGGTCGGCACCGGCTTCGCCATCGCCGCGGGCCTCGCCCAGCCGCGCAAGGAAGTGCTGTGCTACTACGGAGACGGCTCCTTCGGCATGACCGCCTTCGACATGGAGACCGCCAACCGCTTCGGCGTGCCCTACATCGCGGTCATCGGCAACAACTCCGCCATGAACCAGATCCGTTACGGGCAGCTGGCGAAATACGGCGAGGAGCGCGGCAACGTCGGCAACCTGCTGGGGGACGTTCCCTTCGGCACCTTCGCCCAGATGCTGGGCGGTTACGGCGAGGAGGTGCGCGACCCGGCGCAGATCGCGCCGGCGCTCAAGCGGGCGCGTGAGTCGGTGCACAAGTCGCGTCGCTCGGCGGTCATCAATATCTGGGTGGACCCGCGCGAGTACGCCCCGGGGACCAAGAACCAGACCATGTACAAGTAACGCTCGGCAGGGAATACGCGAATGGCAAAGGCACTGGACGGCGTGCGTATTCTCGACTTCACGCACGTTCAATCGGGGCCCACCTGCACCCAGCTGCTCGCCTGGCTGGGCGCAGACGTCATCAAGGTGGAGCGGGCCGGGGCCGGGGACATCACCCGCGAGCAGCTGCGCGACATCCCCGGCGTGGACAGTCTCTACTTCACCATGTTGAACCACAACAAGCGCTCCATCACCCTCGACGCCAAGAACCCCAAGGGCAAGCAGGTCCTGGAGCGCCTGGTGAAGCACTGTGACGTACTGGTGGAGAACTTCGCTCCGGGCGCGCTCGATCGTATGGGGTTCACCTGGGAGCGGATCCAGCAGCTGAACCCGCGCATGATCGTCGCATCCGTCAAGGGTTTCGGTCCGGGCCCGTACCAGGACTGCAAGGTCTATGAGAACGTCGCGCAGTGCGCCGGCGGCTCGGCTTCGACCACCGGCTTCGACGACGGCCCGCCGCTCGTCACCGGCGCGCAGATCGGCGACAGCGGCACCGGATTGCATCTCGCCTTGGGGATCGTGGCCGCCTTGTATCAGCGCATGAGCACGGGGCGCGGACAGAAGGTGCTCGCCGCGATGCAGGACGGGGTGTTGAACCTCTGTCGCGTCAAGTTGCGCGACCAACAGCGACTGGCGCGGACCGGCGTCATGCAGGAATACCCTCAGTACCCGCACGGCCAGTTCGGCTCGGCGGTACCGCGCGCGGGCAACGCCTCCGGCGGCGGACAGCCCGGCTGGATCATCAAGTGCAAGGGCTGGGAGAAGGATCCCAACGCATACCTGTACTTCATCGCCCAGGCGCCCGTGTGGAAGGAGATCTGCAAGGTGATCGGCAAGGAAGAGTGGATCACCGATCCGGACTACGCCACGCCCGATGCGCGCCTGCCGCGGCTGCTGCAGGTGTTTGCCACGGTCGAGGCCTGGACGATGACCAAAACCAAGTTCGAGGCCATGGCGGAGCTCAACCAGCACGACATCCCGTGCGGCCCGATTCTGTCCATGGAAGAGCTGGCCGCGGAGCCCTCCCTGCGCGCCACCGGCACCGTCGTCGAGGTCGATCATCCCCAGCGCGGCAAGTACCTGACGGTGGGCAATCCGATCAAGATGTCCGACAGCCTCACCGAGGTCATGCGCTCCCCGCTCCTCGGTGAGCACACGCAGGAGGTGCTCACCGAGCTCGGCCTGAGCGACTCCGAGATCCGCACGCTGCGAGCCGAAAAGGTCATTTGAGCCGGCACGGCGCCGCGGGTCGCCGCGGCGATGCCGCTGCAAGCAGGAGAGAGAATGGCACACGACAAGAGCGCGGTCCGCAAGATCCTCGACCAGGCCAAGGCCGCAGGCCGCAGCGCACTGACTGCGCCGGAAGCGAAGGGCATAGCTGAGGCCTACGGCATCGCGGTGCCGAAGGAGGGCGTGGCGAGCACCGCGGCCGAGGCGGCAAAACTCGCCGCCCGGATCGGCTACCCGGTGGTCATGAAGATCGTCTCACCGCAGATCCTGCACAAGACGGAAGCCGGCGGCGTGGTGGTCGGCGTCAAGAACGCGGAAGCTGCGCAGCAGGCCTTCGCCACGATCGTCGACAACGCGCGTCGCTACAATGCCAGGGCCACCATCGACGGCGTGCAGATCCAACAGATGCTGTCGGGCGGCCAGGAGGTCATCATCGGCGCGGTGACCGACCCGGCCTTCGGCAAGCTCGTGGCCTTTGGCCTCGGCGGCATTCTGGTGGAGGTCCTGAAGGACATCACGTTCCGTCTGGCGCCGGCGACGCGCGCTGACGCCCTGTCGATGCTCGACGGCATTGCGGCAGCAGAAATACTGCGCGGGATTCGCGGCGCACCACCGGTGGACCGCGAGTCACTCGCCACGATGATCGGCAATGTCTCGCAGCTGGTGGCGGACTTCCCGGAAGTCTCGGAGCTCGACCTCAATCCCGTGTTCGCGACCCCCGAGGGCGCCACCGCGGCCGACGTGCGCGTGATGCTGGACTTCAAGCCGCCGGTGGTGCGCTACCGGCCGAGCCAGGAGGTGATCGTCCGGCAGATGAACCGGATCATGAAGCCGGACGCGGTGGCGGTGATCGGCGCCTCGGCCGAGAACGGCAAGATCGGCAATTCGATCATGAAGAATCTCATCAACGGCGGCTATCAGGGCGCGATCTACCCGATCCACCCGAGCGCCGACTCGATCATGGGCAAGAAGGTCTACAAGAGCGTCAAGGATGTCCCGGGGGGCATCGACGTCGCGGTGTTCGCCATACCGGCGAAGTTCGTCGCCCAGGCGCTCATCGAGGTGGGCGAGAAGAAGATCCCCGGCGCGGTGCTGATCCCTTCCGGTTTCGCCGAAACCGGCAACGTCGCCGGCCAGGAGGAGGTCGTGTCGGTGGCACGCAAGTACGACATCCGCCTCATGGGTCCCAACATCTACGGCTTCTACTACACGCCGAAGAATCTCTGCGCGACCTTCTGCACGGCCTATGACTTCAAGGGCGTGACGGCGCTTTCCTCCCAGTCGGGCGGCATCGGCATGGCGATCATCGGCTTCTCGCGCTCGGCGAAGATGGGGGTGTCGGCCATCGTGGGCCTCGGCAACAAGTCCGACATCGACGAGGACGATTTGCTGACGTTTTTCGAGCAGGATGACAACACGCAGATCATCGCCATGCACCTCGAGGACCTGAAGGACGGCCGCGCCTTCGCCGAGGTCGCCCGAAGGGTCTCGAAGAAAAAGCCGGTGGTGGTCCTCAAGGCCGGCCGCACCAGCGCCGGCGCGCGCGCCGCGAACTCGCACACGGGCGCCCTGGCCGGTAACGACAAGATCTACGACGACGTCTTCCGCCAGTCCGGCGTCATCCGTGCGAGCTCGCTGCGCGAGCTGCTGGATTTCGCGCGCGCCATACCGGTGTTGCCGACACCCAAGGGCAACAACGTGGTGATCATCACCGGCGCCGGCGGCTCGGGCGTCCTGCTCTCGGATGCCTGCGTGGAGAACGGGCTGCCCCTCATGGCCATGCCGCCGGATCTCGATGCCGCATTCCGCAAGTTCATCCCGCCCTTCGGCGCGGCCGGCAATCCGGTGGACATCACCGGGGGTGAGCCGCCGACCACCTACCAGAACACCGTGCGCTTGGGGCTCGAGGATGCGCGTATCCACGCGCTCGTCCTCGGCTACTGGCACACCATCATCACTCCACCCATGGTGTTCGCGCGGCTCATGGCGCAGGTGGTGGAGGAAATGCGCGCCAAGGGCTTCGTGAAGCCGGTGGTCGCCTCGCTCGCGGGCGATGTCGAGGTGGAGGAAGCGGCCGAGTTTCTGTATCAGCACGGCATCCCCGCCTACGCCTACTCGACCGAGATCCCGGTCGCCGTGCTGGGGGCGAAGTACCGCTGGGCGCGCGGCGCCGGGCTCATTCCGCCACTTTAGAACCGCGGCGCACTCAGGGGTAAGGGGGAGACGGCGACAGCCACGTGCCGGAGAACAGCAGGGGAGCGCGCGCCGCGATCATCGGCGCGGCTGAAGAAACGACGATGGCTAAATCTAGAAGGAGAACAGGTATGACGTTCCAGAAGACATCGGTAGCGCTTGCAGTTTCTCTTGCGCTCGGCTGTGTGGGTAATGCACACGCAGATCAGGCGTCGGACATGCAGGCAAAGTTGGACGCGTTGCAAAAGGAAATTCAGGAATTGCAGGCGCAAATCGGCGCACTCCGGAAAAAGCAGGAGCAAGCAGCGCCTGCGGCTGCCGCGGCTCCCGCCAAGGCTCCCGCCAATGAGGTGAAACCCGGCAAGGAACTGGTCTTCAAGGCTGGCGGCGGCGAGGTCCAGCTGTACGGCCACGCCGATGTGTCCCTGGATGATCAGACCAATGGCATGACCGGCTTCATCCACAATGGTCTGCCGGTCACGGGCCACAATGGTTGGGTTCCCGATGTCTCCAGCAACCTGTCGTTCTTCGGGGTTCGTGGCAACCGTGCCGTCAGCGACGATTTGAAAGGGGTTTTCCAGTTTGAAACGGAAATTGCCTATGCCGCCACGCCGGGTGCATCAGATCAGGCAGCAGACACGACGGCACAGAAGTTCGAGCTCGGATCGCGCAACAGCTTTGTCGGACTGCAGAGTGAGGAGTATGGCGCCATCAAGCTGGGCAAAACCGATACGCCATACAAAACCGCTACCGCCCGCCTGGACCCCTTTGCCAGCACACCGGGTGATTACAATGCCATCATGGGAAATAGCGGCGGTGACAATCGAAGCGAATTCGACTTTCGCGCGCCTCATTCCGTCTGGTACGAGTCGCCGAATATACAGGGCGTGCGTGCCAATTTCCTGGTTTCACCCGGCCAGAATCGCAGTACCGATACCGGACTGTATGCCCAGGGCGAACCGGATTGCAGCGGCGGCAATTCGACTGGAGGCTTGAACGGGAATGCCGGTCAACCCACTTCGTGTGAGGATGGGTCTTTCGCGACTCTTTACAGTTTCGATCTCACCTATGAGTCTGGTCCGCTCTATGCCACCGTTGCGTACGAGCTCCATAAAGATGTCAATCGTATAGGCGATGAGATCGTTCCAGGCACCATCGGAATCCGTGATGAAAGCGCCTATAAGCTGGGCGTGCAATATACGTTTCCGACCAAGACGACTCTCAACGTCGAGGTCGAACGATTGCAGCGGGATGCCATCACCGACAGCCTGGATGAGCGCACCCATACCGCTACCTGGCTGGCGCTTACTCAAGGTCTGACGCCCTTCGATGACCTGAATGTTGGCTGGGCACACGTCGGCAGGACACCGGGGCAGCCGGTGGAAGGAGTCGAAGACAAATTCGGTAATCCTGCGCCGGCCGGTTCCTCGAATAACGAGGCCAACCTGTATACCATCGGCCTCAAACACCGCTTCGTAGACAAGCGGACCACCGCCTATCTGACGTATTCAAGCCTGGTCAATGGCTACTGGGCGCATTACTCCCTGGGTGCGGGCGGTCACGGTCTTCCCACCAGAAACTATGTGGGTGACAAATTTATCGGAGGCTGCCAGACAGGAGGTAATTGCGGTCCCCCGTTTTCTGGAAATAACGCCGAAGCAGTCTCTTTTGGTCTGACTTACGATTTTTGACCCGCTTGAGAACCACGCAAAAAGGCGCCCTCGGGCGCCTTTTTGTCCCTCGTCGTGACGACGAATATTTGATGGTGTGATCGCGTCGTCGCGTGCGAACAGCGCATTGCGAATGTTGCATGCTTACCAGAGCTTCTCGCCGCTGGCCATGCGCTCCTGCATCTGCACCTGGAATGCTGGCGGGCCGAAGGCGAACCAGTCCTGATCCATGCGATAGAGCAGGAGGCGCTTATGTTCCGACGCGAAATTCTTGAACCATTCTATAGTCTTGTCATCTGGTCCGTCGCCGACCGGTACGGCCACATCAACATCCTGACCGTTCCACTTGAACTGGGCAGGGAGGAAGATGACTTTGGCCTTATCGGGGCGGAGCCAGTCTGGTAAGGGACTTGCTGGCATGAGCCAACCACAGAAAAAACGCTGGCACGGGTCGAGCGGCCGCCGTTCATAGATCAGGCAATGGTGGCCGGAACTGTGAGGGCAAGGGTGGCCGGGGTAAACCTCGACGCCGTAGACATTGATCTTGAGCCACCCATCGCAGCAGGCCGTGCACTCACCGCACCGGCGGCTCGATGCTGCCGCTACGGTTAACCGCACCGAAACACCTCAGAGCCTGGACGACAATTCCGAACCGTACGATTATATCGATAGCTCGTAGCAACGTTCAGCCCAAGCACGACGATGTTGGCTTGCGCTTCGCCGCGCGCAGGAACTGCTCGCAGTCCTCGAGGCGCGGGCAACGGCACTGGAAGCTCGTCTCCAGCAGTAGCTTCATCCGCCGTGCCCGGTCCATCAGGGCATTGACCTCTTCGAGCTTGCGCACGGCCAGGGCCCGCCAGCGCGCCGCCGGGGGCGTCTGCTCGGAAAAGCCGGACAGGAAGAGCCGCGTCTCGCCGATAGTGAAGCCCGCCTCGAGCGCCAGCCTGATCAGAGAGATCCGCCCGAAGACCGCCTCGGTGTAGCGGCGCTGCCGGGATCTGCGCGGTGGCGCCGGCAGCAGGCCGGCTCTTTCGTAGTACCGGAGCGCCGAGGCCGACAGCCCCGCCTCGCGGGCGACCTCGCCGATCGAGAGCTCTTTCATTTCATGTTCCCCCGCTTGACTTCAAGTGCACTTTAACTCGTAGAGTGTTCCAACAGAAGGGGCGCCGCCCTTGCCGCCCTCAAGGAGATGCAACATGGCTGAGATCCGTCGCGCCGGAGTGCTGCTGGCGATGTTGTCTTTGCTGGGGCCGACCCCGGGGCACGCCGCGGATAGGGTTCCAGACTACGTTGCGAGCGCGATCGCCGATCCCGCCCGGCCGTCGCAGCAGGTCGCGCACGATGCGGATCGCAAGCCGGGCGCGCTGCTGGCATTCGCAGGCGTCAAGCCCGGGGACCGGGTGGCGGATTTCATGTCCGGCGGTGCCTACTTCACGCGGCTCTTCAGCCGCATCGTCGGCAAGACCGGACACGTGTACGCCTTCCTGCCCGAGGAGCAACTGCAGAACTGCGCGCCGGAGGAGACCGCCGGAACCCGTGCCATCGAGCACGACGGCAGCTATGCCAATGTGAGCGTGCTGACCGGACCGGTCGCCCGGTTCCGGCCGCCCGAGCCGCTCGATCTGGTCTGGACGTCGCTCAATTTCCACGACCTGTACGATTCGTTCATGGGGCCGGCCGACGTGGGCCAGGTCACCCAGGCGCTGTACGATGCGCTCAAGCCCGGGGGCGAGCTGCTGGTGATCGACCACGTCGCGCAAGCCGGTTCGGAGGTCCGTGACACCGAAACGCTGCATCGCATAGACCCCGAAGTCATCATCCGGCGAGCGCAAATGGCGGGCTTCCGGCTCGAAGCGCACAGCGATGCGCTGCGCAATCCGCACGACACGCACCAGCTGCGCGTGTTCGACGCGGCGATTCGCGGACAGACCGATCAGGTGATCCTGAAATTCAGAAAGCCGCCCGCTGCGACGCCCACCGCGGCCTGCGATGCCTCGGGCGAGCGGCGCCTCGGCACGCGGCCCGCCTGGCTGTAGCCTTCAGCCGCCGGACGCCGCCTGCACAGCGCTTCGCCTGACCACGAGCCAGTTCGCGCACGCCGCGCCGATCGTGGCGAGGAGGATGAGCGATTTGCTGAAATCCACCCGCGTGAGGAGCACGGCACAGATGATCACGCCGAGGAGCGGAAGGATCGGTCCGCCGGGCAGACGCCAGAGCGCGGCCGCGGCTTGCCTGCGGCGCAGAACCGGTACCGCCACACACACCGCCGCGTAGAAGAACAGCCGCGCCACCGCCGACAGCGTGACGTTCCAGGAGAAGCTCGCGAACTGGGAAAAACCCCACAGCAGCAGCGCGAATACCAGGATCGAGCAGTACGGGGTGCGAAAGCGCGGGTGCACGCGGGCGAACCAGGCCGGGAAGTCGCCCCGCTCGGCGAGCGCGAAGGTGCCGCGCGGCGCGGTCAGCATGTTGGCGCTGATGTAGCCGTAGACCGAAATCAATGCCCCGGCGGAGATGAGCGCGGCTCCCGCCGGCCCGATGACCACCCGGGCCGCATCCGCCAGCGGGCGGGCGCTGTGCGCCGCGTCCGCCAGCACGCCGACCACGATGAGCTGCAGGAGCGCGTACAGCGCAGTAAGAATAAGGAGTGCCACGAACAAGGCGAAAGCCGCATCCCGCCGCGGATCGCGCGCCTCGCCCATCGGGTTGAGCGCGGCTTCATAGCCGCCGTAGGCAAACAGCAGCAGCAGCATCGCCTGCAGCCAGCCATCCACGGATGCGGCCACCGGCGCCGCGGCGACTCGCGGATGGAGCGACAGGTAGAGTACCCCGGCCACGCACACCATTCCCAGCGCTGCCAGCTTCGCCACCACGCTGGCATTGCTGACCAGTGTGCCGGCTGCCACGCCGCGATAGTTCACCGCCGCGAGGCTGGCGAGAAACACGCTGATGACGCTCAGTCTCGGCAGCGGCTGGGTCGCCGCGGGCCAGAATTCCCCCAGGTAGATGACGAGCAGATTCACCCCGGCGGCGCACGCCGTCAGGCGGCTGAGCAGCATCAGCCAACCCACCTGCACTCCCGCGAACCTTCCGAATGTATGGCGCACATACAGATAGGTGCCGCCGGTCTCGGTGAACTGGGAGGCAACTTCCGCGTAGCAGGCGATGATCACTGCCATCCCCGCGCCGGCGATCAGCACGGCCGCGGGACTCGCGTGCCCGAGGAGTCCGGCAACGACCGAGGGCAAGCCGAAGATGCCGCTGCCGAGGATGCTGTTGACCGCCAGTGCTACCATGCTCCAGCGGCCGATCGCGCGGACCAGTTGCGGCTGCGAGGTGCGCGGCGGCTCGGGCGTCATCGCGCCCTTGTATCACAAAGGCAAGCAATCAGGACCGCCTGACTCGAGGAGCCCTAAGTGCGCTATTCGTATGCGACGCACCTGGAGTGCAGTGTCAGCGCGCAAACCTACGACATCGCAAAGCTGCACGGCCTGTCGGCGGTGAACAAGCCCCTGCTGGCGCGCTATGACCTGGATGCCTTGAGGCGCGCGGTGTCGCGGGAAGAGATCGCGGCGCGGCCGGCGGGCCTGTGGCGGTGGCGCGAGCTGCTGCCGGTGGCGGAGCCGGCTCACATCGTCAGTCTGGGTGAGGTGGAAACGCCGCTCCTGTCCCTGTCCAACAGCCGGCGACCCGCCGGGTTCATGCCTCCCCTGGTCAAGGACGAAGCTCGCCTGCCCACCGGTTCGTTCAAGGCGCGCGGCCTGTGCGTGGCGGTATCGATGGCGAAGGCCCACGGTGTGCGGCGCATTGCCATTCCGACCAACGGCAACGCCGGCGCGGCGCTCGCCGCCTATGCCGCGCGCGCCGGCATCGAGGCTTACTGCTTCTGCCCCGACGACACCCCCGAGATCAACCTCGGCGAGATCGCCCTGCAGGGCGCGACGGTGTGGCGTGTCAACGGCCTGATCAACGATTGCGCCCGCCTGGTCGAGGCGGGCAAGCCGCAGTTCGGCTGGTTCGACATGTCGACGCTGAAGGAGCCGTATCGGATCGAAGGCAAGAAGACCATGGGCCTGGAGCTGGCAGTGCAGTTGGATTGGCGCCTGCCGGATGTCGTGTTCTATCCGACCGGCGGCGGCACCGGCCTGATCGGCATGTGGAAGGCGTGGCAGGAACTGCTGACGCTCGGTTGGATCTCAGGTCCCCTGCCGCGCCTCATCGCCGTTCAATCCACCGGCTGCGCGCCGATCGTGCGCGCCTTCGATGCCGGGGCAGACACCGCCACGCCCTGGGAAAATGCCGCCACGATCGCCGCGGGTATCCGCGTGCCCGCGGCGCTGGGTGATTTCCTGATCCTGCGCGCGCTGCGCGACAGCGGCGGCTGCGCGCTGGCGGTGCCGGATTCGGACATCGAGTCCGCCCGGCAGCACGTGGGATCACAGGATGGCCTGCTCCTGAGCCCCGAGGGCGCGGCGACCTACGCCGCGTACCTGCAGGCGGCCGCGAACGGCAAGGTACGCTCGGGCGAGCGGGTGGTGCTGTTCAATTGCGCCAGCGGCCTCAAGTATCCGATGCCGGCGGTGACCCGGCACATGGACGTGCGCCGGCCGTTCGCACACGGCATCGGGTAACCCTGCTACGGGGAACCTGTGGGGATGAGCGGCAGCTCGATGCGTGAGGGGTGTGCGGGATCGAAGTAGACCGAGTTCTCCGCGATGCGCCAGCGCCGGTTGTCGTTCAGGGGCTCGCCGGTATTGGGGTTGACGTCGAAGCGCGGGAAGTTGCTGCTGGAGATGTCCAGCCGGATCCGGTGACCGTGCCGGAAGACGAGCGAGGTCGGATACATCTCGATCGTGAACTCGTAGGGCTTGCCGGGCTGCAGCATGTCGGCCCTGCCCGGCCCGTTGCGGTAGCGCGCGCGCACGATGCTGTCACCGATGTTGAGCTCGATGCCGCCCGGAAAGTCGGCGCTCGGCGGGTACACGTCGATGAGCTTGGCGGTGAAATCGGTATCCGGCGAGTCCGAAGCCGCCCACAGCCGCACGATCAGGCGTCCGGTCACCTCGAGGTCCCGCGTCAGGGGCGGGGTCTGAAACACGAGCACGTCATTGCGCGCCGACAGCGGATTGGAGTCCGTGCACGTCCACAGCGTGGGGCGGCAGCGCTGATCGGTCGCGCCCGCGCTCGCGAGCGCCCCTTGGGACGAGAGATTGCCACCGAGGGTTGGCACCGGATTGTGTGGATCGAAGCGGTAGATCAGGGGGGCATGGGGTACGGGCTCCCCGGGCGAAAGCACCCCGTCGGCGTGCAGGTAGTACGCCGTCGGCCTCGCGCGGGCGAGCGGCCATTCCTGTTCATCGCGCCAGCGCCCGCCGACGAACACCCGACCCTCCGGGGTCTTGTGTCCGTCACCGCCGCCCATGACATAGATGCGCACCGGTGACTCGCGGTCGACCCCATTGTCGATACCCTTCAGCCAATGATCGAACCAGCGCTGCTGGAAGGCGTTCAGATCGATGGCCGCGTCGGGCGTGAACTGCGCGTCCCCGGCATAGCTCGCGTTCGGCCGGCTATGCGTCCAGGGTCCGACGATCAGCCGCTGCGGGCTCTTCTTCCGCTCGTGCAGCCCCACGTAGTTGAGGTTCGCCACCTGCAGCGCCCAGGAATCGTACCAGCCGGTGACGTGGTAGACGGGGATGTCCTTGTAGTCGGCGAGATGATCGACAACCTCCACCCCCATCCCCTTGAACACCGGGTCGTCGCCCCCGTGGCTCATGGCAGCCGTGAGCCACTCCTCGTAGTCGGGCGCGAACTTCAACGGCGTGTCGCCGGCGCGTAACGGCAAGGCACGCACGTACTCGGGCACATGGTTGACGAGATCCGCCAGCGCCGGCGCCGCAGCCGGATCGCTGGCGGCGCGCGCGGCCGCCACGAGATTCGGCGGCCCCCCGGGGTCTCCCATCGAGAGCACCCAGTTGACCCAGCGCAGCTCGAAGGCGCCGTTGTGCCGCACCCCGTAGCGACCCACGTCCGACATCGAAAACAGCGGGATCATCGCCTTGACGAACGGCGCAGCGGCGATCGCGAGCGCATGTTGGGTCCCGCCTTCGTAGGACGTGCCGACCGTGCCGATGCCGCCGTCGGACCACGACTGATGTCCGATCCACTGCGTGGTGTCGTAGCCGTCACGGCCGTCGTCGGACAGCGGCCGCCAACGACCCTGCGAGCGGTAGCGCCCGCGCACGTCCTGCACGACCACGACGTAGCCCCGGGAAGCGAAGTACCGTGCGAAGGGCGCGGCGCGCACCTCCTTGTTGTACGGCGTGCGCATCAGCAGCGCCGGGAACCGGCCTTCAACGGGCACGCCGTCGCGCGCCGGCCGATACACGTCGGCAGCGAGCGCAGCACCATCGCGCATCGGGATCATGACATCGACCGCGAGCGCGACGTCGGCGGGCGTTTCGGCCGCCACCGACGGCGGCGCAGGCGCCAGCAGAGCCGCCAGCACGACGCCCGGCGCGAGCAGCTGCCGGCCAAGGGAAGCTGAGCTGGCGCTGCGTTGCATGCGGGCGGGCGTGCCCTTGCGCCTCACCAGCGTGGCTTGCGCTTCTCGATGAATGCCTGCACGCCCTCGAGCGCCGCCGGCTCCATCATGTTGCAGGCCATGGTCTCACCGGCCGCCGCGTACGCGGCCTCGATGCCGAGCTCCCCCTGCCGGTAGAACAGCTCCTTGCCCATCGCCACCACCGCGCGCGGCTTGGCGACGATGCTCGCCGCCAGCGTCTCGATTTCCGCATCCAGGCGCTCGGGCTCGACCACCCGGTTCACCAGTCCGCGCGCCTGCGCCTGCACCGCGTCGATGAAGTCGCCCGTCACCAGCATCTCGAACGCCGGCTTGCGCGCGACGTTGCGGATGAGCGGCACGCTCGGCGTCGAGCAGAAGAGGCCGAGGTTGACGCCGCTGACCGCGAACCTCGCGGCGCTGGAGGCCACCGCCAGGTCGCACTGCGCCACCAGCTGGCAGCCGGCGGCGGTGGCGATACCCTGTACGCGCGCGATCACCGGCACCGGCAGTCCCCGCAGCGTGAGCATCATGCGCGTGCACTGCGCGAACAGTCCGCGGTAGTACTCGAGCGAGGGCTGCGCGCGCATCTCCTTCAGGTCATGGCCGGCGCAGAACGCCTTGCCTACCGCTGCGATCACCACGACGCGCGCCGATGCATCGCTCGCGATCGCATCGAGCTCGCGCTGCAGCGCGGCCAGCATCGCCTCGGACAGGGCGTTGAAGGCCTGCGGGCGATTGAGTGTCAGGGTGATGACGCCGCGTGCATCCCGCTCGCGCCTCACCAGCGGGTCCGAATCGCCCCTCGGCAGTGACTCCGCAGCGCTCGTCATGGTCCTCTCCTCATTCGATCGCACTGGCCGATCTGGCCCGCTGGCGCAGCACGAACTTCTGGATCTTGCCGGTGGAAGTCTTCGGGATCTCCTCGAAGCGCACCTCGCGCGGCACCTTGTAGGCCGCCAGCAGGGTGCGGCAATGCGCGATGAGCTCGGCGGCGCTCGCCGTGACGCCGCTCTTGAGCTCGACGAAGGCGAGCGGCGTCTCGCCCCATTTCGGATCGGGCCGCGCCACCACCGCGCAGGCCATCACCGCGGGGTGGCGGTAGAGCGCATCCTCCACCTCCAGGGAGCTGATGTTCTCGCCGCCGGAGATGATCACGTCCTTGCTGCGGTCCTTGATCTTCACGTAGCGGTCCGGCTCCAGCACCGCGAGATCCCCGCTGTGAAACCAGCCGCCGGCGAAGGCTTCGGCGGTTGCGCCCCGGTTCTTCAGGTAGCCCTTCATCACGATGTTGCCGCGGAACATGATCTCACCGAGCGTCTGCCCGTCGGCCGCGACCTCGGTCATGGTCTCGGGATCGAGCACCGTCATTCCCTCCTGCAGGACGTAGCGCACGCCCTGGCGGCCGTTGAGCCGGGTCTGCTCCGGCAGGCTCGCCGCGGCCCATTGCTCGCGCTTGGCAGCGACCGCCGCCGGGCCGTAGGTCTCGGTCAGCCCGTAGGCGTGGGTGAGCTCGAAACCGATCCTCGCCATGCCCTCGATCATCGCCGCCGGGGGCGCAGCGCCTGCCACCATGCCGCGTACCCGCTGCGTGAGACCCTCGCGCAGCGCGGCTTCCGCGTTGACCAGCATGTTGTGCACGATGGGGGCGGCGCAGTAGTGATCCACGCCATGCGCGCGCATGGCGTCGAAAATTGCGCGGCTCTCCACCTTGCGCAGACACACCTGCGTGCCGGCCAGCATCGCGACCGTCCACGGGAAGCACCAGCCGTTGCAGTGGAACAGCGGCAACGTCCACAGGTAGGTCGGAAATTGCGGCATGCTCCAGGTGGCGGCGTTGCTCACCGCGTTGAGATAGGCCCCGCGGTGGTGCGTGACCACGCCCTTGGGATTGCCGGTGGTGCCGGAGGTATAGGACACGGCGATGGCATCCCATTCGTCCCGCGGACCCTCGAGCCGCTGCAGCGGCTCGTGCCGTGCGAGCAGCGCCTCGTACTCGTACGCGCCCAGAGGCTCCCCGCCCCCCGTGTACTCGCTGTCGCACACGTCGATGACGATGGGTGTGCGGTGATGCTCATCGCGCAGTATCCGCAGCGCCGGCGCGATGAGCGGCGCGAACTCGCGGTCGCTGATCAGGACCGCGGCCTCGCAGTGCTGCATCTGCCAGGCGAGGAGCGGCGCGTCCAGGCGCGTGTTGAGCGGGTGCAGCACGGCATTCAGCGCCGGTACCGCGTAGTGCGCCTCGATCATCTCCGGAGTATTGGGCAGCATGAGGCTGACCGTGGTGCCACGCCCCACCCCGAGGGCCCGCAGCGCCGCCGCCAGTCGCGCCGCACGTTCGCGCGTGTCGCGCCACAGGTAGCGGCGCCGGCCATGAATCACCGCGGGCAGGTCGGCGAACACCTCGGCACTGCGCTCCACGAAACTCACCGGCGAGAGCGCCACGTAGTTGGCGGGGTTCTTGTCCAGGTCCTGGTCGTAAATGCTCATGGCTGCGTTCTTTCCGCGCGCGCTCGCATGGCGGCTCGCTCCAGAGCGTACACCCGCACGCTCGCCTTGGCATGCCGCTTGGATCAAACTAGGCCCCCGCGCCCGGTGCATGCCGGGGAGCTCAGGCGGCGCACACAACGAGGGGGCCTCTTGCATCCAAGAGAGATCGACTGGCTCATCATGGCAGTGTATTTCGTGTTCGTGCTGGGCGTGGGCTACGCGCTGCGGCGCCACGTGAAGACCAGCACCGACTACTTTCTTTCCGGCCGCTCCATCCCGGCATGGGTTGCCGGGCTCGCGTTCCTGTCCGCCAACCTGGGTGCCCAGGAAGTCATCGGCATGGCAGCCTCGGGCGCCAAGTACGGCATGGCGACCAGTCACTTCTACTGGGTGGGGGCGGTCCCCGCCATGGTGTTTCTCGGCGTCTTCATGATGCCATTTTACTACGGCTCACAGGCGCGCTCGGTGCCGGAGTACCTGAAGCTGCGCTTCGACGAGAAGACCCGCGGCCTGAACGCGATCTCCTTTGCGACCATGACCGTGTTCTCCTCGGGCATCTCGATGTACGCCATGGGCCTGCTGCTGAATCTGCTGCTGGGGTGGGACTTCGACACCAGCGTATGGCTGTCCGCGGCCGTGGTACTGATCTACATCCTGCTTGGGGGACTGACCTCGGCCATTTACAACGAGGTGCTGCAGTTCTTCCTCATCGTGTTTGGTTTCGCGCCGCTGGTGTTTCTCGGGCTCAAGGACCTGGGCGGCTGGCAGGGACTCACCGCGCGCCTCGCCCATGTCGCGACCGCGCAGGGCTTTGCGCCGCAGGCATGGTCCAGCACCTGGAGCCAGATGGGGGATCCGGGCTCCAATCCCATGGGTGTCGAGTGGTTCGGGGTCGCCATGGGACTGGGCTTCGTGCTGTCCTTCGGCTACTGGTGCACGGACTTCCTGGTCGTGCAGCGCGCCATGGCCGCCCATTCGATGTCGGCCGCGCGCCGCACGCCGCTGATCGCCGCCGTGCCCAAGATGTTGTTCCCGTTCCTGGTCATCGTTCCGGGCATGATCGCCATCGCCTCCACGCAGCACACCGGCGCCAGCGGCTTCGTCCTGCCGCACAAGGCCGACGGCACCCTCAACTACGATCTGTCCATCCCCATGATGCTCAGCCACTACTTCCCGCACGGCATGCTGGGCCTGGGGCTCACGGCGCTGCTGGCCAGTTTCATGTCGGGGATGGCCGGCAACGTCACGGCCTTCAATACCGTCTGGACCTACGACATCTACCAGGCCTACATCAACCGCGGCGCGAGCGATCACCACTACCTCAACATGGGACGCGTGGCGACGGTGTTCGGGATCGGACTGTCGGTGGCCGCGGCCTACGTCGCCAACCACTTCAACAACATCATGGATATGCTGCAGCTGCTGTTCGCTTTCGTGAATGCGCCGCTGTTTGCGACGTTCCTGCTGGGAATGTTCTGGAAACGGGCTACCGGGCACGGCGCGTTTGCCGGTCTCTTGTCCGGAACGGCGGCGGCGGCACTGCACCACGGCGTGAGCCTGCCCCGGGGCAGCGTCCCGGGCATCAAGGGCGGCTGGCTCGCGCTGCTGCATGCCTATCCGAGCGAGATGGCGCAGAACTTCTGGACCGCAATCTGGGCGTTCACCGTGTGCTTCGTCGTGACCCTCGCGGTGAGCCTGATCACGCGGCCGCGTGCGGAGAATGAGCTGGCCGGACTCGTCTACTCCCTCACTCCCCGACTGCGCGAGACGGATCGGGCGTGGTATGCGCGCCCGGCGGTGCTCGGCGCGGGGGTGCTCGCCGCGACACTGCTGCTCAATCTCATCTTCTGGTAAGGAGCCGCGCATGGGCCTCGACATCCGCATACCGCTCGGAGTGATGTTCACCCTCCTCGGGTTGCTGCTCACGGGGTTCGGATTCTTCAGCGACCCGGCGATTTACCAGCGCTCGCTCGGTATCGACATCAACCTGTGGTGGGGGCTGGCGCTGCTGCTCTTCGGCGCGGTGATGCTGGGCTTCGGATGGCGCGCGGCCGGCGGGGGTACTCACTGAAAGCCCGCGCCAGGGCGGGGTGCGCCTCAGGTCCAGCAACCTCAGGCCCAGTCGCGGAATCCGATCGAGGCATGAGAGCCGTCGCAGAAGGGCTTGTTCTTCGAAGCCCCGCAGCGGCACAAGGTCATGCGGTTGCGAGTCTCGTACGCGAAGCCGTCGGCGGAATGCAGCGCAATCCCGCCCCGCAACCACAACGGACCGCTGACGCCTTGTGAGGGGTCCTCGACCAGCCCTATGGAAACCGGCAGTGCATGCTCGATCGGCTTGCCGCTCGCCCGATCCCAGGCGACGAGGCGTCCCGAGGGACAGTTGTTGACCTGCCGCAGGAAAGTCGTCCGCAGCCCGGCGTCGTCAGTACGCTCGACCTGGCTCCACACCTGTCCGTTCGGATCGCAGAAGCGCGCGCCCGCACACAGCGACTGCGCGTCCGTGAGCGCGAGGGCGGGACCTTCCAGGACCTGCGCCTGTTCGCGATACGTGGTACGGGGGGCGGTTTCGGTGCCGTCGAAGCCGATCTTCGCATGGGTGCCGTCGCAGAACGGCTTGGTTTTCGACTTACCGCACCGGCACAGCTGGTACGACTCCCGCGCGGGCAATGTCTCGCCCTGCCGCCACTGCTGCGACTCGCCCTCGCTGTCGGTGACGATGGTCTGCTTGGCGAGCGGCACGCCGCCGCTCACCAGGTAGGGGCCGTTGTGCGAGACGACCACCTGAGGCGCCGACTTGGACTTCGTCATGAAGGGCCTCCTTCGTGGAAGCCGCAAGCCTGAACCATCGGGGCGCAGGCGACAAGAGTGCGCCCCCGGGGGACGCCTGCACCCGCGGGGGGACGCCTGCAGGTTAAACTCCCGCCGATGCGCTGGTTGACGCCACTCTTCATTCTCGCGGTCCTCGGGAGCCTCGCCACCGAGCTGTGGCTGTCACGGCGCCAGGCGCGGGCCGTCGCCTGCCACCGCGATTGTGTACCCGGGCCGTTCGCCGGCAGTGTCTCGGCGAGCGAACATGGCAAGGCCGCCGACTACACGCTCGCCAAGCTGCGCCTCGGTCGCCTGGTCAGCATCGTCGATGCGGCGCTCACCCTGTTGCTCACGGTCGGTGGCGGCATCGCGGCGGTGGATGCGCTGTGGCGCCACGCCCGCTTGACGCAACCGTGGCTCGGCGTGCTGGTGATTGCCAGCGTCGCGCTGCTGGTGCAACTCACCAACCTGCCCTTCTCGGTGTGGCGCACCTTCCGGCTCGAGACGCGCTTCGGCTTCAACCGCACCACGCCCGGCCTGTTCCTCGCCGATCTGGGCAGGAGCCTTGCGCTCGCGGTGTTGCTCGGCGGTCCGCTGCTGGTTGCGACGCTGGTGCTCATGCAGCGGGCCGGCACAGTGTGGTGGGTATGGGCGTGGGGCCTGTGGCTCGCCGTCATGTTCCTCATGGCCTGGGCCTGGCCGGTATTCATCGCCCCGCTCTTCAACCGCTTCGCGCCGCTCGAGGACCAGGCGCTGCGCCAGCGCATCGAAGCGCTGCTCACGCGCTGCGGCTTCGCCTCCAGGGGGGTATTCGTGGTGGACAACTCGCGCCGCTCGAGCCACGGCAACGCCTATTTCACCGGCATCGGCCGCCACAAGCGCATCGTGTTCTTCGATACGCTGCTCGAGCGTCTCGCTCATCCGGAAGTCGAGGCGGTGCTGGCGCACGAGCTCGGCCACTTCCGCCTCAAGCACGTGCGCCAGCGGCTGCTGCTGTCGATGGCGCTGTCCTTCGTGGGCCTGGCGCTGCTCGGCTGGCTGACCGGGCAGGCCGGCTTCTACGCGGCGCTCGGCGTGGCCGTGCCGTCCACGCATGCCGCGCTGCTGCTGTTCGTGCTCGTGGTTCCGGCCTTCACTTTCTTCATCACCCCGCTCGCCTCGCTGTGGTCGCGCCGGCACGAGTTCCAGGCGGACGCGTTCGCCACCCGCCATGCCAGCGCGGCCGAGCTCGCCACGGCGCTCGTCAAGCTGCATCGGGACAACGCCAGCACTCTGACACCCGATCCGGTGTACGCCGCGTTCTATTATTCGCATCCACCGCCGCTCGCACGCATCGCGCGCCTGCGTGCCTCGGGCGCGGCGCCGGCGTCCTGACGCGATGGTTCAGGGAATGCAGGTTCAAGGAATGTAATAGAGATCGATCGACTTGCCGACGCGTTCCACGGGCTGGTAAGCATCCAGCCAGGCGTAATCCTCGGGAGCGCGCGTGCGCGCGAGCGCAAAGATCGCCACCCAGCCGCTCGCAGGCCGGCGCGCCGCGAGATTCACGAACGGCGGCAACGGCTCGCGGCTCAAATCCGCCGTGCCGCGGTACGCGAGGCTCAGCTGCGCAATCCGCAGCTGCGCCGCGCGCAGCTCCAGGCGCCGCAGATCCTGGCCCCAGTCCAGATCCGAGTCGACCAACACGCGCTCCGGGTGCGGCACCGCCTCGTTGAAGTAAGGCAGGTAGTCCGGATAGGCCGTCCACAACGTGCTGAGCTGCCACAGCAGCAGCGCGAGCAGCCCTGCGACCGGGACCACGGCGAGGCGCCGGTTGCGCCCCGCGGCGCGCGTGCGCCACGCGGCGAGCGCGCGCCAGGCGCGCACGGCCACATACGCCGCGCCCAGCGCGAGGAAGGGATACAGCACCAGCACGTGCCGTATGCCGATGTTGATGCGGCTGAAGGCGCTCGCGAAGGCGAGCATCAGGATCGCGAGCACCGCCGGTGCGAGCGCCCAGCCATTGCGGCTACGCCAGCCGTCCCGGGCCAGCCACGCAAGACCCGCGGGTCCGGCGGCGAGCAGCGGAATGGGCGTCTTCACTGCGAGCGCCACCAGGTAGAAGGACCACCACCCCATGAGGCGCACGTGTCCCAGCAGGTACGACAGGTGACCGCTGTCGTTGTGAGCCTTGACCGCCACGACGCCGTTGATGAGATCCCTGAGCGCGCGCGGCAACCACAGATGCGAGAGCAGCACACCGAGCTCATGGTCGAGCCCCCGCTCCTGCAGCAGGTAGGACACCGCCCAGTTGAAACGCACCGCGAGGGCAGCCGGGTTGGGCGAGCGCGGACCGTAGGCGAGTGCGATCGGCAACAGGGTGGCGAGCAGCGCGAGCGCCAGGCCCAGCAGGCGCGAGCGCGCGCCCGCGGCCGGCGGGTCCGCACGCAGCGCGCCCGCACCGGGTGCCACCCCGGGCGGCAGCCCGCGCGGCACGCCGGGCAGATCGCGCCATCCGACAGCCGCACGCACCAGCGCCAGTGCCGGCAACGCCAGGCCGATGAAGGGCACGGCGGAGAATTTCGTGCCGACCGCGAGCCCCGCGGCGAGCCCGAAGCGCACCGCGTCGCGCAGCCGCCCGCTCACCAGCCACAGCTGCAGGGCATAGAGCGCGAGCAGGCAGGTGGCAGCCGCCGCCACATCGAGGCTGGCAAGGGCTGCGTGTCCGAGAACCGCCGGCACCGAGGCGAGCAGCAGTACGCTCAGGAGCGCCGCGCCCTGCGATGCGAACAGTCGCCGTGCCCACAACCAGGTGGCGAGCAGCAGCAGCGCGAGGAACGGCAGCACGCCTGCCCGGGCAAGCGTGAGGTAGCGCCAGTAGTGGCCGCCGGAGTACAGGATATCGATGCCTTCCTGCGTGCCGTTCGGCGGCGGGGTGCCGAAAGAGCGCGCCCCGGCGAGGTACGGCCCGAGCGCGAGCAGCACGCGCCCGAGCGGCGGATGCTCGGTATCGTATTCGTACTGGCCGCGGTCGAGCAGCTCGATACCGGCCGCCAGGTGCTCCGGCTCGTCCCAGGTGTTGGAATACACGCGCCAGCTGCCCGCCGCGAGTGCGCATGCCAGGAGGATGATCAGCGCCAGTGCCAGCCGCCCCGCCGCGGTGCAGCGCGCGCTCACCGATGCGCTCAGACTTACGCTCCGAACGGGTGCCGCAGCATGATGGTCTGCTCGCGCTCCGGTCCCGTTGAAATCATGTCGATCGGCACGCCGACCAGGCTCTGCAGGCGCTCGAGGTAGCTGCGGGCATTGAGCGGCAGCCCCTGGTAGGCGGTAACACCGACCGTGCACTCGGGCCAGCCGGGCAGCTCCTCGTACACCGGTTCGATGGCCGCGTAAGCCTCGATGCTCAGCGGCGGTTGCGGGGTGACTTCGCCGTTCACGCGGTAACCGACGCAGACGCGAATGGTGTCCAGTCCGTCGAGCACGTCGAGCTTGGTGATGCACAGGCCCGAGACGCTCGAGTTCACGATCGCGCGACGCAGGGCCACGGAGTCGAACCAGCCGCAGCGCCGCCGCCGCCCGGTGATCGAGCCGAACTCGTGACCGACGCGCGACAGGTGCTCGCCGTATTCGTCGAACAGCTCGGTCGGGAAGGGGCCCGCGCCCACGCGGGTGGTGTAGGCCTTGACGACGCCGAGCACGCCGTCGAACTCCCGGGGACCCAGGCCCGTGCCGGTGCCGGCAAAGCCCGCCGTGGTGTTCGATGCGGTCACGTAGGGATAGGTGCCGAGGTCCACATCCAGCATCGCGCCCTGCGCGCCTTCGAACAGCACGTTCGCATCCGCACGGCGCAGCTCGTGCAGTGCGCGCGTCACGTCGGTCACCAGAGGTGCGATCTGCGCGCCCATCGCCAGCTGCGCGTCGAGGGTCTTCTGGAAGTCCACCGTGGGTGCGCGGTAGTAGTGCTGCAGCACGAAATTGTGGAAGTCGAGCATTTCGCCGAGCTTGGCGGCGAAGCGGTCGCGCTGGAACAGGTCCGCGACCCGCACCGCGCGGCGCGCCACCTTGTCCTCGTAGGCGGGGCCGATGCCGCGCCCGGTGGTGCCGATGGCGTTGGGTCCGCGCGCGCGCTCGCGCGCCTGGTCGAGCATGACATGCGAGGGCAGGATGAGCGGGCAGTGCGGTGAGATGGCCAACCGCTCGAACACCGGCACGCCCTGCTCGCTCAGCATGCGGCTCTCGGCGAGCAACGCCTCGAGCGACAACACCACACCGTTGCCGATGAAGCAGCGCACCCGCTCGCGCAGGATCCCGGAAGGAATGAGCGACAGGATGGTCTTGCGCCCGCCGATGACCAGCGTGTGGCCGGCGTTGTGCCCGCCCTGGAAGCGCGCCACCGCCGCGGCATGCTCGGTGAGCAGATCGACGACCTTGCCCTTGCCTTCATCGCCCCACTGGGTGCCGATGATGACCACGAATTTCCCCACGCTCCCGACCCCTACCGCACCAGAAACAGGATGATGACGCCGACGAGCATGCTGCCGAGGCCCGCAATCCGCAACTCGCGGTCGCGTACCTCCAGGAGCCTGGCGAACGCGCGCTTCACGCCCTGGGGATTGAGAAACGGCGCGATGCCTTCCAACACCAGAAACAGCCCAAGCGCGGCGAGCAGGTCCGTTGAATTCACGGGACGCGCACTCGGCTCGGGCACTAGCGCCGCGGGGCAGCCGCTTTCGACGGATCCTTCAGATACTTGAAGAAATCCCCCTCGGGCGTCACCACCAGCAGGTCGCCGTCCTTGCCGAGCGAGCGCTCGTAAGCCTGCAGGCTGCGATAGAAGGCGTAGAACTCGGGGTTCTTCGAGTAGGCACGCGCGTAGGTCAGCGCGGCCGCCGCGTCGCCTTCGCCACGCACGCGCAGCGCGTCGCGCTCCGCGTCGGCGAGGATCACGGTGCGCTGGCGCTCGGCGGAGGCGCGGATGCCGGCGCTGGTGCTCTGGCCTTCGGCGCGCAGGCGGCTGGCGGTCTTGGCGAAGCTCTGCTTCATGCTCTCGTAGACGCGCGCCGCCACTTCGTCGGGCAGATCGATGCGCTGCACGCGCACGTCCACCAGGTCCACGCCCAACCCGGCCGCGTTGCGGCTCGCCTGGCCGAACATCTGGCCGGTGACCGCGGCCCGCTCGGCGGAGACGATCTGCTGCAGCGTGCGTTGCGCCACCACGCTCTTGATGCCGTCCTTGACGATCTCCGCCAGACGCTCGCCGGCCAGCTCGACCAGTCCGCCGGTGGCCGTGAAGTACAGCGAGGGGTCCTTGACGCGCCACTTCACGTAGAAGTCCACGATCAGGCCGCGGCCGTCGTTCGTCAGGAAGGTCTCGCCGGTGTAGGACTGCGAGAGAATGCGGCTGTCGAATTTGGTCACCACGTCCCACGGCCACTTCAGATGCAGCCCGGGCGCGTAATGGATGCCCACGATCGCGCCGAATTCGGTGCGAATGGCGAACTCGGTCTCGCTCACCGAGAACAGCGACAGCGCCGCCAGCACCACCAGCACGCCGGCGCCGATCAGCAGCGGGACCAGCCGCGAGCTCATCGCTCTCCCCGCCCGCGGGCTTCGACCGTGACCGAATCGGTCTCCTTCGGGGCGCCGTTGGCGGGGGCTTCCGCCTCCGCCTCGCGCGCCGCGCCCTTCTCCAGCAGCTTCTCGATGGGCAGGTAGAACATGTTGCCGCCCGCACGAGCGTCGATCAGCACCTTGTGCGCGCGCGACAGCACGTTCTCGACCGTGTCCATGTACAGCCGCCGGCGCGTGACTTCCGGGGACTGCGCGTAGGCCGCCTCGAGCTGCGCGAAGCGCGACGCCTGCCCCTCGGCGAGCGCCGTGACCTGCGCCTTGTAGGCCTGGGCATCCTGCTGCATCCGCAGGGCGGCGCCCTGCGCCACGGGGACGATGCCGTTGGCGTAGGCCTCGGATTCCAGGATGAAGCGCTCCTTGTCGGCCTGCGCCTTGTTGGCATCGCGCTGCGAGGGAATCACCGCGTCCGGCACCTGCACGTCCTCGAGATTGACCGTCGTGACCGTGATCCCTGAGGTGTAGTAATCGAGGGTAGTCTGGATCAGATTCTTGGTGCGCCGTGTCACCTCGGGGCGCGTCGAGCCGACCAGCAGGTCATCGAGGGTGCTGCGGCCGACGATCTCGCGGATCGCGCTCTCGCTCACCTCGCTCAGGGTGGCTTCCGGATCGCGCACCCGGAACAGCTTCTTCACCGGGTCCGAGAACTGGTACTGCACGGCGAAATGCAGGTCGACGAGATTGACATCCGAGGTGAGCACGCGGGACTTGAAGTCGCTGGAATTCACGCTCGCGACATTCACCTTGGTGACCGTCTCGATGGGCCAGGGCCAGCGCCAGCCCACCCCCGGAGCCTTCACGTCGACCAGCCGCCCGAAGCGCTGGATGATGCCGCGCTCGGCTTGTGCCACCTGATAGAAGCCGCTCCACAGCCACAGGCCGAGCGCCACCAGGGTTCCCATCAGGAACAGCGAGCCGCTGTCGCCGCCGCGACCGCCGGATCGCAGCAGCGACTCGAGCCGGCGCTGCCAGCTCTTCAGGCGCTCGTCCAGGTCCGGGCCGCCAGCACCCGGGCGGCGTCCCCACGGATTGTTCGGACCGCTTGGTTGATTCCAGGCCATATGGAGGTGTGCGCGAGGTCAGCGCTGCTTGGTCGCGCTCGAGACGGCGGTCGATTGTAGGTAGGCCATCCCGGGGGCACAAGGCATGTCCGCCCCCTGCACCTCGAGAATCTGCACGCCGGCCGTGCGGGCCAGCTGCAGCAGCTCCAGGTCCGGCAGCTCCACCGCCAGCTCGATCGAGCCATCCTCGGCGCAGACTTCCGCGCGCACCACCTGCGCCGCGTACAGGCGCGAGCGCAGCGCCCCGCCGCCCGCGGCGACCCGCAGGCGCGCGCGGCGCGCAAAGCGGGCCAGCCGCTCGGCCACGGCACGCGCCAGCAGCTCCAGTCCCAGGCGCTTCTCGGCGGAGATCCACACCGCGGTGGCGCGATGGGCGGCATCGCGGTCGAGGCGCGGCGCGCTGTGCAGCCGGTCGATCTTGTTGTAGAGCAGGATCTGCGGAATTTCGCCGGCGCCGATCTCCGCGAGCACCCCGTTCACCTGTGCGATCTGCTCCTCGCGCCGGGGGTTGCTGGCATCCACGACGTGCAGCAGCAGGGTGGCGGCGCGCGCCTCGGTGAGCGTCGACTGGAAGGCGGCCACCAGCTCGTGCGGCAGCTCGCGAATGAACCCCACGGTATCGGCTGCGACCACCGCGGTGCCGCCCGGAAGGGTGATGCGCCGCACCGTTGGATCGAGGGTTGCGAACAGCTGATCCGCCACATAGGCGTCCGCCCCGGTGAGCGCGCGAAACAGCGTCGACTTGCCGGCGTTGGTATAGCCGACGAGTGCGAGCGAGGGCACCGGGATTTCGGCGCGCGTCTGGCGCCCGGTCTCGCGTTGCTGCTGGATCTTTGCCAGCCGCCGGTTGAGCACGCGCACCCGCTGGGCAATGATGCGCCGATCGGTCTCGAGCTGCGTCTCGCCCGGGCCGCGCAGGCCGATACCGCCCTTCTGGCGCTCGAGGTGCGTCCAACCGCGCACCAGGCGGCTGCCGATGTGCTTGAGCTGCGCGAGCTCGACTTCGAGCTTGCCTTCGAAGCTGCGGGCGCGCTGCGCGAAGATATCGAGGATCAGGCCGTTGCGGTCGAGCACCCGCCGCTCGGTGAGCTTCTCGAGGTTGCGCTCCTGGCTCGGGGAGAGCGCGTGATCGACGAGGATGAGCTCCGCCTGATGGGCCCGGACGATGTCGCGCAGCTCCTCGGCTTTGCCGCTACCGAGGAAGTAGCGTGAATCGGGCCGCTCGCGCCGGCCCGTGAGCGTCGCGACCGGCAGCGCGCCGGCGGATACGGCCAGCTGCGTGAATTCCTGCAGGTCCTCCGGATCGACCTGGGCGCCCAGTCCCAGACGCACCAATACGGCGCGCTCACCAGTCCGTGGGCGTTCGAACACTCAGGCTTCCCGTGAAGGGGGACATTATTCGGCGTGCGTCTCCGGGGCGGCGCCGCCCTCTTCGGCCGCCAGGCGCACGTTGCGCGCCGGCACGACCGTGGAGATCGCATGCTTGTAGACCATCTGGCTGACGCTGTTCTTCAGCAGCACCACGAACTGGTCAAAGGAATCGATCTGACCTTGCAACTTGATGCCGTTGACGAGGTAGATGGATACCGGCACCCGCTCCTTGCGCAAGGCGTTCAAAAAGGGATCTTGCAGGGACTGGCCTTTGGCCATCGGGTTCTCCTTATTTTTTGCAGCTTCGTGTTGTTCGACTGGACAAACAGACCGCAAGTGAACTTCCGTGTTCCGCGATCCGGCAAAACCAACGTGCCTCATTAGCGAGGAACCGAGTTCGGCCATATTAACATGCGCATTGCTCTAAAGCCCAAGCCGGGCCAACTCATGACATATGTCTCGATTCCACGACAGCCGACTGTCCGGATCGATCCATTCCCCGAGGGCCTCGCCCCGCATCCAGGTCAGCTGCCGTTTGGCCAGCTGGCGCGTCGCCGCAACGGCCCGTCGCACCCCCTCCTCCAGGGCGTATTGCCCGTCGAGGTGCGCCCACAGCTGCCGGTAGCCCACCGCGCGCATCGACGGGTGAGCGGCGGTGAGGGCGCCGCCGCGGCGTAAGCCGATCACCTCCTCGAGAAACCCCGCCGTCATCATGGCATCGAAGCGCCGGGCGATACGCTCGTGCAGCACGGCTCGCCGCCGGGGAGCAAGAATCCAGTAGCGCAGTGGCCAGCCGGCGAGCGCACTGGCGGTCGCGCGCTGCAGCTGCGAGACCCGCTGTCCGGTTATGTAACAAACTTCCAGCGCTCGCTGGATCCGCTGGCTGTCGGTGGACGCGATACGCGCGGCCGCTTGCGGGTCCAGGGCGGCCAGTTCCGCGTGCAGCGCCGGCCATCCGTGCCGGGCGGCGCGCGCGTTGAGCTGCGAGCGCAGCAGCGGGTCGGCCTGTGGCAGCGCCGCCAGCCCGTGCAGAAGCGAGCGCAGGTACAGCATGGTCCCCCCCACCAGCAGCGGTACCCGGCCGCGGGCGTGTATGTCGCGGATGCTCCCGAGCGCATCCGCCACGAAGCGCCCCGCGGAATAGGTCTCGGTCGGCTCGCAGATGTCGATCAGGTGGTGGGGAACGCGCTCGCGCAGCTCGCGCGCCGGCTTGGCCGTGCCGATATCCAGCCCCCGGTAGACCAGCGCTGAGTCCACGCTGACGATCTCTACCGGGGCGCTCTCGGCGAGCCCGAGGGCCCAGTCGGTCTTGCCGGTGCCGGTGGGCCCGGTGAGGACGAATACCGGCAGGTCGTGCGGCCCGGCTGCCACGCCGGGCGCGGGCGTGCCTGCCGCGCGCGCGGTCGCCATCAACGCCCCCGCAGGAACAGCTGGTCCAGTTGGTGCAGGGACAGGCGCGTCCAGGTCGGCCGCCCGTGGTTGCACTGGTTGGCGCGCTCGGTGGCCTCCATTTGCCGCAGCAGCGTGTCCATTTCCGGCAGCGTGAGGCGGCGGTGCGCGTGGATCGCACTGCGGCAGGCGAGCGTGCCGAGGAACCTGTCCGCGGCGCCTTCGAGGTGATGCGTGTCGGCCTCCAGGGTGAGGTCGTGCACCAGCGAGGTGACGATCTGCGGGATCTCCCCCGGCTTGAGGGTCGCCGGCACGCGCCGCAACGCGAGCCGCGTGGAGGACAGCGCATCGAGCTCGAAGCCTGCCTGCTCCCACTCGCCGCGCTGCTCGAGGAGCGCGGTGAGCTCGTGCGCCTTGAGCTCGATGATCACCGGCTCGAGCAGGTGCTGTGAGGCAGGCGTGCCGCGCTCGCGCTCGGCCTTGAATTTCTCGTACAGCACGCGCTCGTGCGCCGCATGCATGTCCACCAGCACGAGCCCTTCGCGATTCTGCGCGAGGATGTAGGCGCCGTGCAGTTGCGCGAGCGCCGTGCCGAGGGGTTGTTCCTCGGTGGAGGACGGGAACGGCGCCGCCGCGGCCCCCGGCAGCGTGCCGGCATCGTGCACGGAGGCGGCGAGCGCCCACGGGTCGCGCGTGGGCGCGTAGAGCGGCAGGCTCGCTGCGCGCCCGGCGTGCGCCGCCGCGCCCGCCAGAGCCGTGCCATGACCGGCCCCCAGCCCTTCGACGCCCCGGGCTGCAGAGGCGGCGGCGAGATCCGGCTTCGTGTCCGCCAGGGCGCGCTGCACGGCGCGAAAGGCGAAGTCGTGAATCTGGCGGCTGTCACGGAAGCGCACTTCGAGCTTGGCCGGGTGGGCATTCACGTCGACGAGCTTCGGGTCGAGCGTCAGGTAGAGCACATAGGCGGGGTGCCGGCCGTGATACAGCACGTCCCGGTACGCGAGCCTCGCGGCGTTCATCAGCAGCCGGTCACGCACGCTGCGGCCGTTGACGAACCAGAACTGTTGGTCGGGCTGGGCGCGCGAGCGCGTCGGCAGGCCCGCCCACCCCGACAGCATGACCGGTCCCGCGGCGTGCCTCACGGCGACCGCGGCGGCGGCAAAGTCGCCCCCGAGCGCCACCTCCAGGCGCGAGAGCTCGGCGCCTGCGCCATTCACGGCCGGTGCATCCAGCAGCACGCGCGTGCCGTGGCGCAGGCGAAAGCTCACATCGAACCGCGACAGCACCAGCCGTTCCACGAGCCTCGCGATGTGCGTCAGCTCGGTCGCATCGCTGCGCACGAACTTGCGCCGGGCCGGCACGTTGAAGAACAGGTCGCGCACCTCGATGGTGGTCCCCGGCGGGTGGGCCGCCGGGCGCACCGGCGTGAGCGCGCCGCCTTCGACGTCGACCTGCGCCGCCTGCTCGGCGCCGGCGGCGCGCGAGAGGATCCGCAGCCGTGACACCGAGCCGATCGAGGGCAGCGCCTCACCGCGAAAGCCGAGCGTGGTGATGGCCTCCAGATCATCCAGGCAGGCGATCTTGCTGGTCGCATGCCGCGCCAGCGCCATCGGCAGCTCGCCGGAGGCGATGCCGCCGCCATCGTCGCGCACCCGCACCAAAGCGACGCCGCCGCGCTCGACGTCGATCTCGATGCGCGTCGCGCCGGCGTCGAGTGCGTTCTCGACGAGCTCCTTGACCACCGAGGCGGGCCGCTCGATCACCTCGCCGGCGGCGATCTGGTCGACGAGCTCGCCGGGAAGAATGCGGATCCCCATGGGGGCCGCAGTTTACAGGCGATCGGACGCGCCGAGCGGGCGCTAAGCGATCAGGGCGTGGTGGCGGCGGCGTCCGCGGCGCTGGTGAGCGTGCTGCGGCGCTCCTGCTTGAAACGCGTGCCGTCGGGGGGATTGAGCGTGAAGTAACTGCGCACGCCGCCGGCGATGGCGTCCGCGAGGCGCGCCTGCTCGCGGGCGTTGCGCAGGCGGCGCTCCTCGGCGGGATTGGAAATATAGGCGGTCTCGATGAGCATCGAGGGAATGGCGCGAGACTTCAGCACCACGAAGCCGGCGCGCTGCACCTGCGCCTTGCGTATTTCACCCACGCCTTCGAGCGCGCTCACCACCCGCTCCGCGGCGCTGGCACTGACGCCGATGATCTGGTTCTGCGCCTCCTCGATGAGCACCGGTTCGAGCGCGCCCTGGTCGTCGGCGCGCACGCCTCCGACGAGGTCGGCCGTGTTCTCGCGTTCCGCCAGCCAGCGGGCCGCCTCGCTGGAAGCGCCGTGCACCGACAGCACGTACACCGAGGCGCCGGTAATGCTGCGGTCGGCCATCGAATCGGCATGCACGGAGATGAACATGTCCGCGTGCGCGGCGCGCGCCCGCGCGATACGGTCGCGTAGCACGAGAAATTCGTCCCGGTCACGCGTCAGGACCGCGCGCATACCCGGTTCGGCGTTGATGCGCCCGGCGAGCGCCCGCGCGATGGCGAGCGTCACGTCCTTCTCGCGCGTGCCGCCGTGCCCGATGGCGCCCGGGTCCACCCCGCCGTGTCCCGCGTCCACCGCGATGATGACGTCGCGGTCGCCCTCCCCGGGCGCGTGCGCCGCCCGCACCGTCTTCGGGGGGGCTGGCGCCGGCTCCTGCGCCGGCTCGCCAAGGCTCAGTACCAGCTGCCCGCCCTCTTCGCCCGGGGCCCATACGCTGTGCGCGGCGAGCGCGGATCGCAGCTGCACCACGACCCGCAGCGTCCCGTCGGGCTGGCTGCCGACGCGCACGTCCGTGACCACCCCGGAGGCTGCCGGCACGCGCACCTCGCTCGCCAGGCGCGTTTGCGGCAGATCAATGACCACCCGATCGGGGTGCTCGAGGGTAAAGAGCTTGTGCGTCGCGCCCTCGCTCATATCGAGCGTGACCTGCGCCGAAGAGGCGCTCGTGGACAGATGAATGCCGCGCAATTCCGCGGCATCACTGAGTGAAAGGGCGCCCAGGCCGAGCAGAACGGCAGCGAATCCTTCGCAAAAGGCCTTATCTATCATTGGGTTCGCGGCGCAAGCTGCCAGTTAATCTACGGCCTTGGCGTGTCCTTTACAACTCCCGCGTGCCTCTCTTCAGCCACCGCCGGGGGTTGAGCGCTCAAGCCGGCCCAGCCAGGACTCCCCTAGCGTCGAGCGCGCACCCACCTCGATGTCATGGCCCGCCTCACCGGCCGCAAACGCCACGGTGAGATCCGCCGGCGGCAGACGCGTGCCGCCGCGCTCGGGCCATTCGATGAGCCAGACGTGACCGGTGCGCGCCCACTCGCGCAGGCCGAGGGATTCGAGCTCGGCGGCGTCGCGCACGCGGTAAAGATCGACGTGCACGACGGTGAGCGCGCCCGCCGGGTACAGCTCGAGCAGCGTGTAGGTGGGGCTCGGCACCGCCTCGGCGACACCCAGTGCGCGCAGGAAGCCGCGCGCGAAGGTCGTCTTGCCCGCGCCGAGCTCACCGGTCAGATACAGCACGGCGAGCGCCGTATCCTTGGGGGGGCGCGATGTGGCGAGCCGCCCGCCGAAGTCCTCCGTGTCCTGGGCGGTGCGGGCGTGGGTACGCATCGGCCACCTTCACAGATTGACGCAGTTGTGCAGCTCGCGCGCCAGATCGCTCGCCAGCAATCCGCGCTCGCCGCTGCGGGCCGCGGCGTCGCCCGCCATGGCGTGCACCAGCACCCCGACACGCGCCGCGATCCAGTGCTCGTGACACTGGGCGAGAATGCCGGCGATCGCCCCCGTGAGCACATCGCCGGTGCCCGCGGTAGCCATGCCGGGATTGCCCTGCTCACACACGCCCGGCGTGCGGCCGAGGGCTCCGACCAGGGTGCCGGCGCCTTTGAGCACGATGGTGCCGTGGAAGCGCTCGATGAGCCGATCGAGCGCCGCCAGGCGGTCGCGCTGAATGTCCTGCGCACTCAGGCCGAGCAGCCGCCCCGCCTCCCCCGGGTGCGGCGTGAGGATCCAGTCCTCGCGCGCCGGCGCGCCGCTCTCGGCGAGCAGATTGAGCGCATCGGCGTCGATCACCAGCGGCTTGCCGCTGGCGAGCACGGTGTCCAACGCGGCGCGCGCCCACGGTGAGCGCCCGAGCCCCGGTCCCACCGCGATGACGTCCGCGCGGGTGAGCACCTCGGCGAGCACCGCCTCATCGCTCAAGGCCACACAGATCAGCTCGGGCCGTCCGGCCGCGATCGGCGCGACGTTCTCGGGCGCCACCGCTACGGTCGTCAACCCCGCTCCCACCCGCAGACACGCCTCGCCCGCCAGACGGGCCGCTCCCGGCATGCCGCTGCCGCTGCCGACAATCAGCACCCGCCCGAAGTTGCCCTTGTTCGCCGAGCGCGTTCTGCGGGGCAGCGCCGCGTGGATCTCCGCCTCGACGATGCGCGTCAGGCGTGGCACGAGCTGCGCCGCGGGTGCGGGCGAGATCTCCAGATCGTCGAAAAACACCGTGCCGGCGAACTCCGGACCCTCGCCCACCAGGAGCCCCGTCTTCAGACCCACGAACGTCACGGTCGCGTCCGCCCGCACCGCCTCCCCCAGCGGCACGCCGGCATCGCCGTCGAGCCCCGAGGGCACATCGAGCGCAAACACCGGCCGGCCGCTTAAGTTGATGGCGCGGATCACCTCGGCGAGCTGCGCCTGCACGACCCCCTTGAGCCCCGTGCCCAGCAGGGCATCCACGATGACTTCGCCTGTGGCGAGCTGCCCGGGGGCAAAGGCGTGCACGGCACCGCCGCTCGCCCTGAAGTCCTCGTACGCCAGGCGCGCATCGCCCCGCAGCTGCTGCGCGGGGCTGGCGCTGAGCACCGTCACCGTGAGCCCCGCGGCGTGCGCAAAGCGCGCCAGCACGTAACCGTCACCGGCGTTGTTGCCGCGGCCGCAGACGATGACGATCCGGTGCGCCATCGGCCAGCGCGTGCGCAGATAGCGCAACGCCGCCTCCCCGGCGCGTTTCATGAGCGTGTAGCCGGCGATCCCGAGCTCATTGATCGCGTGGGCATCGAGGGCACGCACCTGCGCGGTGGAATACAAAGCGTTCGGCAACGCCACCAGGTCATTATACTGACCCCGGTGGTAGCGCCATGACGGGCCCGGCCTCCTTTGATTTGCACGCGCTGCGAGGCGAGCTCAGCGAGCGTGCCCGCGCGCTCGGCTTCGATGCGCTCGGCGTGGCCAGCGTCGACATTCCCGAGGACGAGCGGCATCTGCTCAAGTGGCTCAGCGACGGCTTCCACGGCGAGATGCACTACATGCAACGCCACGGCCTCATGCGCAGCCGCCCGCAGCAGCTGCACCCCGGTACGGTGCGCGTCGTGAGCGCGCGCATGGATTACTGGCCGGCCGAGGCGCGTGACGCACGCTCGGTGCTCCAGGACCGGCGGCTCGCCTACGTGTCGCGTTACGCTCTGGGGCGCGACTACCACAAGACCCTGCGCCGCGCGCTCGCCACGCTCGCCGCAGAGCTGCAGCAGCGCATCGGACCGTTCGGCTACCGGGTGTGCGTCGACACCGCGCCGGTGCTCGAGAAGGCGCTGGCCCGCGATGCCGGGCTCGGCTGGATCGGCAAGCACACCAACCTCATCGCGCGCGAGCGGGGCTCGTGGTTCTTTCTCGGCGAGATCCTGACGGACCTGCCGCTGCCGGTGGATGAGCGCGCCGGCGCCCACTGCGGCAGCTGCCAGGCGTGCATCCCGGCCTGCCCCACCGGTGCGATCGTCGCCCCCTGGCGGCTGGATGCGCGGCGCTGCATCTCCTACCTCACCATCGAGCACCACAGCGCCATTCCGGTTGAGCTGCGCAAGGCGATCGGCAATCGCATCTACGGCTGTGACGACTGCCAGCTGGTGTGTCCGTGGAACAAGTTCGCGCGCGCGGCCGCGCACCCGGATTTCAAGGTGCGCCATGGCCTGGATGCGGCGGCGCTGCCGGAGTTGTTCGGCTGGAGCGCGGCGCAGTTCGAGGAGCGCATGCGTGGCTCGGCCATCTACCGCATCGGCTACCAGCGCTGGTCGCGCAATCTCGCCGTGGCGCTGGGTAATGCCCCGAGCGCGCCGGAGGTCATCCGGGCGCTGGAGGCGCGGCGCGCGGACCCCTCTGACATGGTGCGCGAGCACGTGGAGTGGGCGCTGCAGCAGCACCGCTCCGCCGCCTGAAGACGCCGCTCTCGCGAAGCGCCCCGCGCTGCGCGCTCAGGAACGGCTCACCTGCACGTTGTCGATGAGCCGTGCCTTCCCTAAGCGCGCCGCGGTGAGCACGACCAGCTCCCGTGTGCCGGGCGCAGGCATGCCGAGGTCCGCGGCCTGGCGCACGGCGAAGTAGTCGGGGCGAAAACCGGCACTCTCCAGCGCCTGAAGGCCCGAGCGCTCGATGCTCGCGAAGTCCGCCTCCCCGGAGCGCACGCGCTTCGCGGCCGCCTGGAGCGTGGCGTAGACCTGTGGCGCCCGAACGCGCTCCTCGGCCGTCAGGTACTGGTTGCGCGAGCTCATGGCGAGGCCGTCGGCGTCGCGCACCGTGGTCGCGGCGAGGATCTCGACCGGCATGCACAGCTCCGCCACCATGCGGCGGATGACGGTCAGCTGCTGAAAATCCTTCTCGCCGAACACCGCGACGTCCGGCTCGACGATGTGGAAGAGCTTCGCGACCACGGTGCTGACCCCTTCGAAATGGCCCGGACGGAACTCGCCCTCCAGGATGCGCGACAGGGCGGGCACCTCGACG
>VBMV01000110.1 GCA_005878835.1 Gammaproteobacteria bacterium
CGGCGCAAAAACATCCGGTAATCGTCTGGATCTACGGCGGAGGTTTCACTATCGGCTCGAGCGGGATGGCGAACTACGATGGGGAAGGTCTCGCGCGCAAAGGTGTCGTGTTCGTCAGTTTCAACTATCGCCTCGGTGTTCTGGGATTCATGGCGCACCCGGAGCTTACCGCGGAGAGCCCGCACAAGGCCTCGGGCAACTATGGGTTCCTGGACCAGGTCGCGGCCCTGAACTGGGTCCGACGCAACATCGCAGCATTCAGCGGCGATGCCGACAACGTGACCATCATGGGTCAGTCCGCCGGCTCGATGTCGGTGTTCAGCCTGCAGGCAAGCTCGCTGACGCGCGGGTTGTTTCAGCGAGCCGTCGGTATGAGCGGGGGGCCGGGGTTGGGGCCCGAGGCAGCCTCGCTTGCGAACGCCGAACAGCTCGGCGTGAGGTATCAGAAGGCCCTGAAGGCAGCGACGCTCGCGGAGCTCCGGCAGCTTCCCGCTGACAGGATTCTGGCGATCCAGAACGCCTGCGCTGCGGGCGCGTGTGGCGATGCGTTTCTGGCCCGCCCGATAGTCGATGGCTATTTCCTGTCCCAGGCGGCCCTCGAGCTCTTCAAGGCCGGCAGGCAACGGGATGTCCCGCTGCTCGTGGGGTTCACGCGCGACGAAAGCTGGAACGAGCTCCTGACCGCGAGAACGCGCGAGCAGTTCCATGATATCTCGCTTCGTCTGTACGGCGATCGGAGTGAAGAATTCCTGCGGCTCTACGCACCGTCCGACGATGGCGCCGTCAAGGATGTCGCGGCCGACGCTGTGCGCGACGGGGGAATGGCATCGGCCATGCGCGCTTGGGCACGCGCTCAGCGAAGGACGGGCAAGTCGCGGGTGTACATGTACGTCTACTCTCATGGGCATCCCTACGCACCCGGAATCACGTTCTCAGATCTCGATCCGGCCACCGCAGGAGCCTATCACGCCAGTGAGATTCCCTTCTTCCTGGAGACACTGGATGCGCTGAACCTGTTTCGCGCTACGCGCGCTTGGCGAGATGACGACCGAAGGCTCTCGGATGAGATGTCCGACTGCATCGTCAAGTTTGCCCGGACCGGCGATCCGGCCACTACCCAGGTCCCGTGGCCCGCCTACGAGCCAACCGATGAGCGAATCGTCGAATTCGGCGACTCAATCAGGGTGGCGACTCTCGATACGGCGAGGATGAACTTCATGTCGTCGGCGCACATGCAGTTCAGCGTCGGTGCTCCCGCGCTGCAACGGCGCGCCGACTGAACAAATAACAGGGGAAAAGAAATGTCTGCGATGAATCGATTTCACTGCGTTGCAATGAGCATCGCCTCGTTGGCGATACTCGCATGTCACGAGGTCGAAGCAGCCGAAGGAGCCGATGCCGCCGCGGACGAGAAGCTCGCCGAAGTGGTCGTGACGGGCTCATTGATCAGCGACCCCAACCGAACATCCTCCAGTCCGATCGTGATTACGACCGCCCAGGACCTGCAACAGAGCGGTCCCGTCTCGATCGAATCTGCGCTGAATCAGTTGCCGCAGTTTGCACCCGCGGGGACTTCTGCCAACGGTGGCCAAGGTACTGGCGGCCACGCGACGGTCAATCTTCACGGCTTGGGCTCGAACCGCAATCTCGTGCTGCTGGACGGGAGGCGCTTGCCGCTGGCCGATATCTTCGGAGACGTGGATATCAACTTCATCCCGGAGTCGATCCTCTCCAGCGTGCAGACGATCACCGGCGGAGCTTCCGCGGTCTACGGCTCCGATGCGATGTCAGGGGTGGTCAACTTCATCACGTTGAGCCACTTCGAGGGCATGACGACCGACCTCCAATACGGAAACTCGATCAAGAGCGATTTCGGCCAATTCTCCGGATCAACCGCTTTTGGGACCAAGTTTGCCGATGACAGAGGGCACGCACTGCTGTCGCTCGGTTACACACATCGGGAGGGACTCTCGGGAGCGCAGCGCGGATTCTTCAATCTGGTGACTCCCTCGTCATTCATCGGACAGGGGACGTTCGTGCCGTCGCCGACCAACCTGCCCAGCCAGGCGGCCGTGAATGCACTGTTCAGCGGCTACGGCGCCGCCACGCCGGTCAAGAATACGCTCAACCTGGGGTTCAACGAAGACGGAACGCTGTTCACGCAAACGGGCGCGAAGAACTATCGGGGTCCGACCACGAACGGCTATGCCGTTCTCGCCGGTAACGTGAGAATGCCCGTCGGACCCCAGACCATCATCGAGAATCCATTGCAGCGGAAGTCGGTGTTCAGCAAGGTCGACTATGCGCTCGCGCCGCAGGTCACCGTCTACGGCCAGGTGCTGTATGTCGACTCCGACGTGTTCACGAGCAGCGGCCGCAGCCTCACGCAGTTCGGCACCCTGACGACAATTCCGGTGACCAATCCCTTCATCCCGGCCGATCTGCGCGCGCTGCTTGCGACGCGGCCGAATCCGAACGCACCCTTCACCTGGAATGGACGATACGTGGGTCTTCCGGTCAAGTCCTGGGATGAGCAGTACACGACGGCGCAGTACCTGGGAGGATTGCGGGGAAGCCTGCCTCTGAAGGACTGGACGTGGGACGTGTTCGCATCGTACGACACAACTGACCACCTGCAATCGAATCAGAATGCGGCCCTGAAGAGCCAGGTCCAGAACCTGCTCAACGCGCCGGATGGCGGTAACTCGATCTGCGCCGGAGGCTTCGATCCGTTCGGGCTCATCCACAGCACGGCCATTTCGCCGGCATGCCAGAACTACATGACAACGACCGCCCACAGCACGGAGCGTCTCACTCAGACCAATCTCCAGGGCGTGGTGCAAGCAGCGCTGTTCTCGTTGCCGGCGGGCGACGTCGTGGCGGCGCTGCTGGCCGATCATCGGCGCAATACGTACAGCTATCACCCCGACTCGCAGCTCGCGGCGCAGAACATCGAAGCCGTCATCGCCTCACAGCCTTCCAAGGGGGCTATTGGGGTCACCGAGGTGGCAGGCCAGGTGGACATCCCGCTACTGCGTGATCGGCCGCTCGCCAAGAAGCTGAGCCTCGGTGCAGCATTTCGGCACTCGAGCTACGACACCTCCGGCGGCGTCAACACTTACGAGGGAGACCTGAGATGGTCGCCCGTACCGAGTTTTCTGGTTCGCGGCGGATATCAGCGCGCCGTGAGGGCGCCAAACATCGGCGAGCTGTTCGCTGCGGACAGCGGATCGCAAATAGCCTTCGGAACGCCGCCGGCCGCGATCGGCGATCCTTGCGACATTCGTTCGAGCGCGCGAACGGGCGCGAGCGGAGCCAGGGTGCGTGCGTTGTGCCTCGCGCAAGGGATTCCGGCGGCGGTGATCGACAACTATACGTTTCCGACGACGGCGACTGCAGGGGACACGCGCGGAAACCCGGATCTGCAGCCGGAGACGGCCAATACATACAACCTCGGATTTTCCTGGACCTCCGCGGCGGCCGCGCCGCTGCTGGCCGGGCTGTCAGCATCCGTCGACTACTACAAAATCAGCATCAGCGAGGTGATCTCGGTGGTTCCGGGCCTGACTGCGCTGAGCAAGTGCTACAACCTGGACGGCTCCAATCCGAGCTATGCGGTGACCAATGAGTTCTGCCAGCTGTTGAGGCGCGATGCGAACGGCTTGCTGCAGGTGATCCAGACGCCGTACCTCAACCTCGGGGGTCTCAAGACCGATGGCCTGGACATGCAGCTCGGTTGGAACGTCGCGTTGGCGGATCTCGGGCTCGGTCATGCCCGCGGACGGGTCTCCTTCAATAGCGGTATCGGATACCTCCACGCATACTCGGTGCAGACGCTTCCGGGTACGCTATTTCAGGATTTCAGCGGAACCAACACCATCGCCGCGAGCTATAACCTGAGCGCGAGTTTTCCCAAGTGGAAGACCATTACCACTCTCGGCTACGGGCTGGGCGGTGCAACCGTGTCGGTGCGCTGGCGATACCAGACGGCCATGAAGGACGTCACGGCGGTCACGACGCCTGCGAATCCGGGCGTGGGCGTCAATGCCTATAGCTTGTTCGACGTCTTCGGGTCCTGCGACATCAAAAAGCAATGGCAGATTCGGGCGGGTGTGACGAACGCAGGAAACCATGGCCCGATGCTCGTCTCGAGCTCCCAGACCAGCACCGATCCCAGCGTATTCGACGTCGTCGGGCGCTCTTACTACGTGGGAGTGCACGTCACTCTGTAGGCCATGAGCCGGTGACCTCCGCAGTGCCTCGGTGCTCGATAAGGGAGTTGATTTGCGCGATGGTAGCGGCTCTTTGCCGGAAATCGCTGCTGCCGCATGTATTCCGCATGCGACGCGTCGCCGGGAATTCGCAGCGGCGCTACCGCGGCAATTACGAACGACGATGGTTGGCGTGTGTCTGCGCCGGCAGGGATTGAAACGGTCCTCCTTTCGGACCTGTCGATATAGCCGGCGCGGGGGCGAAGTTCCTTGAGTGCGCTGGCCGCGGATTGCGGCTACCTGGGGACGAAAATGCTCTTCGGCAGACGCACGTGGACACCGACGTTCGGCTTGTCGACCAGCTGCGTAATGGCCACGTTCCCGGCGATGCTGACCAGCTGATACGCCTCGTGATGCGTCAGCTGCTTCTCGGTCACCAGGAAATCAACCATTTCCTGGATCGCCGTGCGGGTGGCCACGTTGAGATCCGGATCGGTGGCCATGCTGATGTAGTCGGTCGGCGTCTTGGCCCGCGGCCAGGTGAGCTTCATGTCCTTGCGCACGGTGAGTTGCAGGCGGCCGCGCAGCGAGGTCTCAATCGCAGTCTGATCGACTTCGCCATCACCCTGCGCGACGTGGCCGTCGCCGACCTCGAACAGGGCACCACGGGCAAAGACCGGGATATCCAGCGTGCTGCCCGCCACCAGCTCGCGATTGTCGAGATTGCCGGCGTGACGCCCGGGCGGATTGCTGCTGACGCGTCCGGCCTCGGGCGCAGGCGCGACGCCCATGCTGCCGAAGAAAGGTCGCAGTGGTATCATGATCCCGGGAGCGAACTGCGCGGTCATCCGGTGGCGGTCGAGTGGGATGATGCGCACCGGCGCGTTCGGCTCGCAATTTTCCGGCAAGACCCCCTTGCAGCCGTTGTAGCCATAGTCGATTGACAGGTCGATCGACTGAATCCTGACCTCGAGCACATCGCCTGGCTCTGCACCTTCCACATACACCGGGCCCGTCAGGATGTGCCCCCCGGGGCCACGCCGATCACCAGTCACCTGACTGACGATTTCCTTGAGCGAGGTTTGGATGCGATCGTCGGGTACCCCGGCCTTCGCCAGCCCTTCGGGCGTGTTGGTCAGTAGTGTATCGACGTCGATGACGTCGCCCGAGGCAATCCGCAAGGCCGGGGGCGCTTCAGACCAGTAGTAGCCGTACACGATGGTGGCCGCTGTGGCTTCGAGTCGGTGCACCTGCGGGGAGCGTGCGTGAACCGCTGCCGCCGTGAGGAACGCGAGCAGGCTCACGGAAAGGGTCAGATTTCGGTACATGGATACCCGCCTCCCGTACACGAGACCTCCGGCGATATGTAGTCGGCAAGCGTGCGGCGGCCGAGTTCGGTGCGAAACTTGCAGATCACACCGAACGGCTTGTTGAAAGGGATCAGCACGCGTGAAATCAGCCGAGAAAGCGCTCGATTAAGTCCGGCGGCACGGTTGTGACCGGCACGGAAAGAAGCGAACCGCGGCGACCGTGATGCCGGCCGCCGCGACGACGGCCTTCCGGGCACGGCTCGAACCACTCACGCACGTCGGCATCGAGGCCCACACCGTGCATGTAGTTGTAAAGAGCCTTGCGCAGGCCGCTGCCTAAGAAGTCATGGTCCGTGCCTACGGGGTCGTCGAACTCGATGTCGTTACGTGCAAACGTAACGTTTCGTGGCGGGCGCAGTGTGATGCCGTATTCCTCGGGATGCAGACCTATTGGTGAGTGCGCCGTCGCCGCGAAGCGATGCCAGTACGCCGATTGGATGCAGCCGGCCGCGAATAGCTGGCGCACGCGCTCGAGCGCGTCGATCGTGTCCTGTGCGGTCTCCGTCGGGAAGCCATACATCAAATACGCGTGCACCATGATGCCTGCATCGCTGAACGCGCGAGTCACGCGCGCCACTTGTTCGACGGTGACGCCTTTGTGCATGAGCTCGAGCAATCGATCCGAGGCCGCTTCGAGCCCGCCGCTCACGGCTACGCAGCCGGCTGCGGCGAGCAGACGGCACAGCTCGGGCGTGAAGGTTTTCTCGAAACGAATGTTGCCCCACCACGTGATGCTGAGTTTCTCGTCGATGAGGCGCTTTGCGAGTGCACGCATGCCTGCCGGCGGCGCGGCCTCGTCGACCAGGTGGAAGCCCGTCTCGTCCGTCTCCGCGATCAGCGCTCGAATGCGCTGCATGACGATGTCCTCACCCGGCCGGTCGTAACGGCCGATGTAGTCGAGCGAGACGTCGCAGAACGAGCATTTCTTCCAATAGCAGCCGTGCGCCAGCGTAATCTTGTTCCAGCGGCCATCCGACCAGAAGCGGTGCATCGGGTTTAGCATTTCCATCACGGACACGTATTGACCGAGCGGCAGGCCGTCGTACGTCGGAATGCCCGTGTCGCGTTGTGGAATGTCATGCTGGGTTGGATCGTTCTCGAACACGACTTCCGCGCCTTTGCGCACATACGTGCGGACGAGCGCTGCTTGGCGGCCCCGCAGCCGGATCAGCAGATTCAGCAGAGGCCGCTCCCCGTCATCCAGAGTCACGTAGTCGAAGTAGTCGAATACGCGCGGGTCGCGCAGCGAACGGAGCTCCGTGTTGACCCAGCCGCCGCCGAGAATCAGCGTTGCCTTCGGTGCAGCCGCGCGGATCGTGCGCGCCATGCGAAATGCGCCGTAGACATTACCGGGAAACGGCGCGGTCACGGCGACGACGTCAGGTGCCTGGGTAATTAACTCGCGCGTGAGCTCGTCGAGCGTTGTGTCGACGAGTGTGGGCTCGCCCGTCAGCGCCTCGTGCAGCGGTTCGAACGACGTGGCGCTTGCGGCGAGTCGCTCGCCATAGCGCGCGAGCTCGAAGCGTGGGTCGATGCCGACGCGCCAAACGTCGGCGAGGTCGTCGATGTACAGGCTCGCGAGGTAACGAGCCTGCTCCGTCGTGCCGAGGGTGCCGAACGCGGACAGCAGCTGCTCGTCGAACGCCGCATGCTCGCCCGTGGGAGGCGGGCTCAAATGCTCGAAGCGTGGTCCTTCGGGAAGAAACGCGCGCCCGACGATACGAAATGCCAAGCTCGGATCGCGGCGTTGCAGGAACCGAATGGCCGGCCCCACGGTGTCGGCGTAACGCTTGGCATGCTTAAGAAAGTGAGCGATCGACGACGGCACCGGAGCACACTTCCCGGCGGTCCGCGCGCGCTGGCGGAGCACGTTGGCCGCGCGCGCGACGAGCGGCGCTGAGAACAGCCGCAGGAATAACGTGAGCGAGGCGTCGGCTTGTGTCAGCTCGAGCCCGAGGTCGGCTGCGTGCAGGCGCAGAAAGCCCATCAGATACGCCGTCGCGGGATACGGAGTATTCAGCTGGCTCATCGGGGGTGTGACGAGCAGGAGGCGCATGGAAAATGCAGGGTAGCGCACCTGATGCACTACGGCATAGGGGACCAGTGCCAGCGTCGTGGCTTGATTCGGCCTCAAGGCGACCTCTGAGCCGCCCTGCGGGCCGCTGCCTCGAGAGGGCGGTCCAGGCTCCCCGCGAAAGCTTACTGAGCCGGTATCTACTACCCCAGGGGAATTCGGTTGACGACCGCCGAAAGCGTCTCCTCACCGAGCGAGAGATACAAATGCTGTTCAGACACCGTCAGCGTGAACTGCGTTCGCCGTTGCAGCCGTTGCGCGAGATCTGAGAGCCAATCGAAGTCCATTGCGTAGAGTTCGAGCGCCTCTATGCGATGGATCCGCTCCCCGCGAAGCCGTGCCGCCAGTTGCACGGCATCCTTGTGCGTATAAACGGCTACGCGCGGCGCAGCCTTGCTCGCCCGATGCAGCCGCATCGCGTCGGGGGCGCCGACATCAATCCACGCTTTCAACACCCCCGTCAGGTCGCGCACCGCGATCGCCGGCTCGTCAGGCTCGGACAATCCGTTCGAAAGCGCGATCCCTTCGGTGTACTCGAGACAATAGGCGAGCACCCGCGTCAACATGTGCTGCGGCGTCTCTGACGGATGACGTGCGACGCTAACCCTCAGCGACTCGTAAACGCTGCTGTCGGAGTTCGCAAGCTCGATGTCGAATACGTAGATGGTGTCGCCGAGTGCCATAAATCATTCGCCGCTCTGACGTGCAGTACCTGGGCTCCCTCGGCGACCGGCCGGTACGCGGGAATACCGGCTTCCATGCGCCTAAGATGCGGGTTTTTCAGATTGCACAGAGTATCTCAGTTTCTGGCGCGCTATCTGCGCGAGTGAGCACAGGTCCTTCGAAAACCGGATGCGGCTTCCCCGGGTGCAGCCTCGCCTACTTGGCTACGAGCGGTCAGAGCTTGTCCGCGCCTCGGGTCGAGGTGTCCCGATCAAAACAGTCAGGAACGAGGGGAGCCGGTGCAGGAGGCGCCTCACTCACGAGCGAACTCGCGCAGAAACACCGGAAAGTCAGTCGTCGCGTTCCTGGCGGGCACCTCGAAGAACATCTCGGCGATCCAGCCACGGTGGTAGGTGGCGTGGTTGACTACATGCATGAGGATTGCGCCACCGCTCATCTCGCCGGCATCACCTCCCATGAAGCGGAAACGCACGGGCTTCCCAAGAGTCGCGTCGGTCTGGCTCCCGACCCAGTCGATCCACCATTGATTCATGGACTCCTGCGCGCTGCGCAGCGTCGCCAGCTCCCGGTGCACGATCAGATTTCGTGCCTTGAAGCCGTGATCGCGACCCTCGATGTGAGCCTGCCACACGCGATCGACCACGTAGATGTGATTCAGCGTGCCGATGATGCTCTTGAACTCCGTCGAACGTAGCTTCGTGCCCTCGCCGGCGGGTAGTCCCTCGACCGCCCGATAGGTGAGCGCATCTGCCCAGGCGCGATACCGGGCGAGCAGTTGAGCGGTCTGCGTACTCAACATGGGGTTATCACGAACATGCACTATCCTAGACTGGAGGAAGCGGGTCGATCAAAGCTTCGGGTCGGTGCACCCCGAAGCAAAGCCCACTGCCGCCGCGTTTTGACCACGGACTGCTTTGGTATCATCGATTGCTACCGACTCCGATGATGAGCGCGCTCTTCCGGTCTGCAATTGGCGAGGAAGGGGCTCTTTTCAGCCGGTCCGGGCGACAGGGCGTCGGCACGCTGCCAAGGACTCTTCAGTCGCGGTCCGCGGCCGCCAATCGTCGCGCTTGCTAAGCGTCCAAGTGATACTATAGTATCATTTTATGCGTACCGAACTCGTCACCACGTTGAAGCGCAAAGCGACCGAATTGCTCAGCGAGCTGGAGAGCGAGCGAGCGCCGATCCTGATCACGCAACACGGTCTGCCGGCCGCGTATCTCGTCGACGTCGAGACCTATGAGCGCCAACTCGAGCGGTTGAGTCTCCTGGAAGGGATCGCTCGGGGTGAGAAGGCGATCGAGGACGGCCGCGTTCTGACGCACGCCAAAGCGAAAAAGCGCCTGGCGCGATGGCTGAAGTAATCTGGACTGAGCCGGCACTCAATGATCTAGACGCGATCGCCGACTACATCGCGCTCGATGACCCTGCAGGAGCGCGCGAGTTGGTACAGCGCGTATTCAAGCACGTCGAGCAGCTGATCGCTCACCCGGACAGCGGCTCGAAACCACAGGAACTGCGTGGCTGGCGCTATCGCCAGATCGTTGAGCCACGCTGCCGGATCTTCTACCGTCACGACCGTGATCGCGTCTACGTGCTGTATGTGATGCGCGGCGAGCGAAAACTTCGCAAGGCCGCGCTCAGCGAACGAGACCCGCGCAAGTAGAGATCGCCTCAGTCCCCAGAGGAGGGGGGCCAGCTACCCCCATTAGTATCCCTAAGGGTACTGAGCTCTCAAGTTACTGCCTGCAAGGAGACGTGCGCTGCGACGGTGTCGCGCGCGACGGGCTGAGATTTGGAGAGCAAAGCTTAGTTCGAGCGTCGCGAAGGGGCCTTTGCTTTTCTCTAATTCACGCTCGGTCGCGAATTGTTCGGGCTAGGCCGCCTTTCCGTCCCTTCGGATGGAACTCGTCTCGGACAGACTTCTCCGGGTCGCGTTCGTCCTGCTGACGTGGCCGCCCCCCGGGTTGGCGAGCAGCAGGAAAAACGGCCCGGTGAAGTAGCAGTGAACGGGGGCACGATCCGAAGCCTGTAGCGACTACATTCAGCTTTTCGCGTGATGCGCTATCCAGTGCTGTGCGATGGCTGCCCGATTGCACAGCCAGACGCCTTCGTGACGCTGGATGTGCTCGAGCAACCGCGCCAACGCGCCGATCCGGCCGGGGCGCCCGATGATCCGGCCGTGCAGACCGATGCTCATCATGCGCGGGCGCCCTTCGGCTCCGATGCGGTAGAGCCAGTCGAACGCATCCCGGCAGTAGGTGAAGAAGTCGTCGCCGGTGCTGAAATCGCCGCCGCGCTGCAAGCGGCTGTCATTGGTGTCAAAGCTATAGGGGACTATAAGGTGTCGGCAGCCTGAGACCTCGGTCCAGTAGGGGAGATCATCGTTGTAGGCGTCACTGTCATAGAGGAAGCCGCCTGTCTCCACGACCAAGCGCCGCGTGTTCGGGCTGGGGCGCCCGGTGTACCAGCCCACCGGTCTGCGGCCGATCAGGCGGGTAATGGTGTCGATGTTGCGCAGCATATGCGCGCGCTCCACTTCCTCCGGAACGAACTGGTAATCGATCCAGCGATGCCCGTGGCAGGCGACCTCGAAGCCACTGCGTGCGATCTCGGCAGCGACCTCAGGATTGCGCTCCAGTGCCATGCCAACCGCGTACACAGTGGCCGGTGCGCCCATGGTCTTCAGTAGTCGCATGATTTCCCAGAATCCCACGCGACTGCCGTACTCGAAATTGGATTCAACATTCAGATTGCGTGCGCCGGGCAGAGCCTCGACGGCACCGAGGTCGGTCAGCACCGACTCCGAGTGCGCGTCGCCATGCAGCACGCAAGCCTCTGCGCCCTCTTCGCAGTTCAGCACCAGGGAGACGGCAATGCGGGCCTCGCCCGGCCAGTGGGGGTGGGGCGCGCGGGCACCGTAACCGATGAGGTCGCGGGGATACGGCTCACTGGGATTCATCTTGGTTCCTGTGACGGGCTGGAGCCGCGCTCGGCCGCCAGCCAGTCCATGTAGGCATGCAGTGCCGCGCGCATCGGCCGCGGCTTCCAGCCGGTCTCGCCGCTGAGGCGCGAAACATCGTAAGCACCCCACATGCCGTCCTTGAGGGTGGGGTCCTGCAGGATGTCGGCTTGCTCGGGGGGCACGATCTCGGCGCCAAACCCGGGCACTTTTTCCGCCGCCCATCCAACCATATCGCCGATGCTCGCGGTCGCACCGGAGGCGACATTGTAGGTGCTGTAGCGAAGCCGCGGCGCCTGCAGCAGCGAGACAATCGCGCGCGCAACATCCTCAGCGTGAATGTAGTCGCCGACGGCATCGAGCGTATTGACGCGCACGCGCTTGACCCCGTCCAGGGCCATGCGGGCAATACGGTGAGGCACATGGTGCATGTTCCGGCTTGCCGTGACGCGGTCCATCGGTCCGTACACCGACGACGGCCGCACCGATGCGGTCGACAGGCCGAAGAGGTCGCCATAGCGCTCCGTGAGCAGCTCCGATGTCAGCTTCGAGATGCCGTATAGCCGCCGCGGCATGACGTAGCCGTCTTCGGGGAGCGGCTCGCCCGGACGATCCGGTCCGTGGTGCTTGTAGACGGCGCCGGAGCTAACGTAGATGAATCTCTTTAGACCCGGCACCGTGCGCGCCCACTCGAGCACCGCCACCGTCCCCATTACGTTGACATCGATGATCCGATCGGGGTTCTCAGCTTCGGGCTCCCGCTTCGCTGCGGTCGCAGTGCCGCGCGATATGGGCGTAATGGTCGCGCCGTGGACGATGCGAGTGACGGCATGCCGGGCGAGAGCCGGACGCCAGGTCTCGGGTTCAGTCACATCGGCGACTACGACTGCGAGCCGGTCGGTGAACGGGGCGAAGTAGCGCTCGGCAGCGGTATCGAGGGGCGAAGCGTCCAGTACCACGAGGCGCGCTCTCGGATCGGCTTCGAGCCAATGACGGCCGAGCACGCTCATGACGAACCCCGTCGCACCCGTCACCAACAGCGTCATAACAGGCCCCCTCGAAAACCGACTCAGAGAGGAAAATCCTCGAGCAGGCCCATCAGGGCCCGCGTTCCTACCGCGAAGTCATCCAACGACATGGCCTCGTCCGGATTGTGACTGCCATTCTCATTGCGGACAAAGATCATGGCGCTCGGGATGCCGACCTTGGTGAACACGGCCGCGTCGTGACCCGCGCCGCTGGCCATTTCGAAGGGACGATCGAGCAGGCTCATGAGCCGCGCTCGCAGCCGGCCGTCCATCACCGCTGCAGGAGAATCGCTGGTCGCGCCGAGATCGATGTGGACGCGGTAGGCCGTACTGAGCCGCTCCGCCGCCGCGCGTGCCTCGGCCGCAACTACCTCCATGGTCGTGTCGGACAGGCTGCGCAGGTCGAGCACGAAGCGTGTTTCACCGGCGACCTTGCTCGGCCCGTGCATGGCGGGGTCGGTGAACAACTCTCCCGAGGTAAGAACCAAATCCTCGCCGGCCTCTTCTTGTTGCAGCCAGACGCTCTCCATGTGGTGAAGAAGGGCGACCGTGGCCGCGACGGCGTCGCGCCGGTAGGGACGGGCGACGGCGCCCGAATGGGCATACTCGCCGATGCAGCGCGCATTGCGAAACCGCTTGCAGCCGCGTATGCCGCTCACGACGGCGGCGGGAAGTCCCCGGGCGACCAGCGTCGGGCCCTGCTCGATGTGCAGCTCGAGGTATGCCCGGATGCCCGACGGATCGAGGAGGCGCCGCCGTGCCCGGATCGGCTGCGGATCAAAGCCCCGCTGTTTCAGAGTCGCCTCGAGGCTCTGGCCATTGTCGGATCTTGGAATCGAGAGGCAGGCGGGATCGAGGAGTCCGAACGCGCCGCCGCTGCCCAGATAGGCGATGTCGAACCAGGCGGACTCCTCCGCGCGGATCGCCATCACGGACAGATCGTAATCGGGCACGAATCGCGCCCGCTTCATCGCCGACAGCACGGATACGCCGGCGACGACTCCCGCCGCGCCGTCGAAGTTGCCGCCCTGCGGCACGCTGTCGAGGTGCGAACCCATGACGATGCGCGGCGCGCTGCGGTCTCGTCCGGGCAGCGTCATCGACAGGTTACCGATCGGGTCGATGGAGACTTCGAGCCCTGCGGCGTCGGCCGCCGACCGGCTGATGTCGTGCGCCGCCTGCTCGCCGTCGCCGTAGCTGTCGCGCACGATGCCGCGGCCGCGGCGCGTGGCACGGCTCAAGGCTTCAAACAGCGACGCAGCCAGGTCGAGATCGGGTTGGATGGCGCCGGCCATGGGCATATCCTTGCGGGCAAGGTGCTCCAGTCCCCTGGGTCTCTGTGGGATCGAAACCAATGTCGAGTCTACTCGCGGGAAAGATAGCTGTCGTCACAGGTGCGAGTTCGGGCATCGGTCGGGCGATCGCCATCGGCTTCGCCGGCGAAGGGGCGAGTGTCGTCATTGCGGATATCACCGAGCAGCCCGTCGAAGGCGGGGACTCGACGCTCGATCTCATTACCCGAGCGGGCGGCGCGGCGTTCTTTCGGAAGACTGACGTCGGGCGCTGGGACGAGGTCGACGCGCTGATCGGCGCCACGGTCGAGCGTCACGGGAGGCTCGACGTCATGGTGAACAACGCCGCTACCTATTCCGGCACCGCGTTGCTGCAGACCGAACCCGCGCAATGGGAGCAGGTCATGCGGGTCAATCTGACGGGCATATTCAACGGCTGCAAGCGCGCGGTCCAGCAGATGATCACTCAGGAGCCGCGGCAGGAGGTCAGGGGTCGCCTGATCAACCTGGGATCCCAGCAAGGCATCGTTACCTCGCCCGGCGACCTGCCGTACGGCGTGAGCAAGGCGGGGGCGATCTACATCACGCGACAGATTGCCGTCGACTACGCCAAGCACCTGATCGTCTGCAACTGCATCTCGCCAGGCAAGATCGTCACCGGCGCAGGCGGACTGGCGAAGGACCCGGCGCGGCTGGAGTATCAGCGCCAACGCACGCCCTGGCCGCGGTTCGGGCGACCGCAGGATGTCGCCAACGCGGCGGTGTTCCTGGCGAGCGACCGCGCGAGCTTCATCACGGGTTCGAATCTCGTCATCGACGGCGGCTGGCTGGCGGGCTGACCGTGGCGCCGGCTGCGGCGCGCTTGACGCGTCAGCGGTTCGCGATCGCGTAGACCTTGCCACGGTAGGGCGACTTGTCGAGCTGATCGAGCGCCATCACGTACACGGTCTTCTCGTCCGGGCTGAAGGCCAGATTCGGCACGCCCGGTGAGGGCAGCTTGAGCGTCCGCAGTAGCTTTCCTGCAGCCTCGACTACGAAGATCGTGCCGGCGAGCGCGGCGTGGATGTCACGCGGATTCTGGCCGATATACAGGTGTCCCCGCGAATCGATCTTCACGCCATCCGGGTAGATGTGGCCGACATTGTGCGTGAGCTCGTCGAGATTCAGGAAAACCCGGCGGTCAGAGAGCGATGCGTCGCGCCCGATCTTGAACTGAATCAGCCGGTGCTCCTCGGTCTCGATCGCATAGAGCGTCTTGCCGTCATTGGAAACGACGATGCCGTTGGCGCTGTGCACAGCGGTGGCTTCCTGGCTGATCGTGTCGTCTGGGGCGAGGTAAAAGATCTTGCCGTCGATCTTCGGACCGGGTGCCGTGCCGGAGCAGGTGAAGTAGATGCCGCCGTGACGGTCCGGCGCAAAATCGTTGGGGCCAACGAAGGCATTTCCGTCCTTGTCGTGGCTGTAAGGGGGTAGATCCTTGCCGTCGGCCGAGATTCGGCCGATCGTGCCACTGTCGTAGCACGTCGTCAGGAATTCGCCGCGCGCGGTGGGAATGACCGCCGACGGGCCGCAGCCCGGCTTGGACCAGAACACGGCGTTCTTTGCACCGTCCCAGGTGATCACCGAATTGCGATCGTATTCGACGTAGTACAGCTTGCCGTGGTACCAGATCGGTCCCTCGGCAAAGTGCGCATCGTCGTTGAGGACTTTAACGTCGTCGGCTCGCGCACACGCTGCTGCGCTTGCTATGACGAGCAGGCCTAGCAAGACATGTCCCACAGGGCCTTCCTCCGTTCCAGCGGCATCGCAGGGTGCTCAGGCGGCGTAGCTGACCGCGCGCTGCATGTCCGGGGCAACGGTTCGCGCCGCCAGGACAAAGTGCCAGGTCGCCCAGAACCCCGTCGGAGCGAGCACCAGCAACGCCCAGCGGAGCGAGGCGGCATCGGCCCCGTGCGTACCGCCGAACGTGTCGCTCAGGAACCCGACGAACTGCGGCGCGACAATCAGGTTGAATACATTGCCCACCAGGACCGACCAGGCCGTGAACGTCGAGCGCATGATGCTCGGCGCCAGATTGAGCACCAGGGCCATGCAGGGGCCGATGAAGAAATAGATCGCAGGGATGTAAGCCCAGAACATCACCCGGGCAAGCCACAGCGAGTCGGTCCAGTACGCGATGATCGAGGGGATGGTGGCACAGCCGGTGACCCAGGCGAGCACCCGGAGGACGCGATGCGGGTCGACCATGGACGGACGCGACATGAGCCAGGCAGCGCCGGCCGTGGCGAGGATGCCGCCAATCAGATGGATGTGACCGGTGATCGCGCCCGCTTGGGCGACGTTCAGGCCGTAGGCGCGCAGCAGGAATGTCGGGGTCCACCAGACGAGGCCCCATCCCCACAGCGAACAGACGCCGCTCGCCATGATGACGTGGAACGCGGCTCGCTGACGCCACAGGAACGCCAGGGCCTCCGAGAACGAGGCGTTGCCGGCGCCGACGATGGCGTCGAGCCGTCCGCGCGTGGGCTCGCGAAGGGTGGAAAAGACGAGCGCGCCGAGCAGTACACCCGGCACGCCCAGGGCCAGGAATGCGCCCCGCCAGCCGTGGGCCTGTGCGACGGCACCCGCCACGTCCGCGGCGAGCCAGGCGCCGATGGGTGCGCCCAGAGCGAAGACGCTCAGCGCCATGGGACGGCGCTCGGGGGGAAAGCAGTCCGACACGATCGACGTCGAGGGTGGAGTCGCCCCCGCCTCACCCACGCCCGCGCCGATCCGACTGACGAGGAACTGCCAGTAGTTCAGGGCCAAACCGCAGAGCACCGTGAAGCCCGACCACAGCACCAGGGACGCAGCCACGATGTTCCGGCGATTGGAGCGGTCGGCGAGCCAGGCGATGGGAATTCCGCAGACGACGTAGAATAGGGCGAGCGGAACTCCGGTCAGGAACGCCGCGCCCGTGTCGGTAAGGTGCAGTTCGAGTCGGATTGGTTCAAATACCGTGGTGACGACGTAGCGCGCCGCGATATTGAGGGCGTAGACCAGGCACATCACGATCAAGACGTACCAGCGCTCGAGCGGTGCCACCGCCGCTTGAGGTGCGGCAATCGCACTGCTGCTCAGACCGGGAACGGCGAGCGGATCAACGCTGGCGGGAGGGATTGCGGGATCAGGCACTCAGAATGTCGTGAACAGTGCACGGCGCGCCAGGACGAAACAATTGACCAAAAATCCGTCGCTGTGTCTAATCCTGATAAGTATGCAATATGGAGTTTGCTGAAGCAACGCGATTCGCGCGACGGACTGCACTGGAGCCAATAGGAATGAACGCCGGCATCGCGTCGCTCGGCTTTGGACAAAGTCGGCGGCTGCATTTCGACGGGGGAGTCTGCAGTGAAGATCAATCAGAAATGCGCTCGTGCGGTTGCCGCGATCCTCGGCACTCATGCCGCTGGAGCCGCGTACGCGGAAGCAACGCCAGACCAGTCGGAGGGTGGCATTCAGGAAGTCGTCGTCACTGCGCAGCGGCGCAGTGAGAACGCGCAGGACGTGCCGATCGCAATCCAGGCGTTTACTGGGGATACCTTGCAGCAGCTGAATGTCACGAACTTCGACGATTTGCTCAAGTACCTGCCCAATGTGGTCGCGCCATCCGCGGGGCCAGGCCAGGATCAGATCTTCATGAGGGGTCTCAGCGCCGGCAACGTCGCAACTCAATCCGGCGGCTCGATCAACGGCTTTCCGAACGTTGCCATCTATCTGGACGAGCAGTCCGGGCAGTTGCCCGGCCGAAACCTGGACGTCTACACGGCCGACCTGGAGCGCGTCGAGGTCCTTGAAGGGCCCCAGGGGACGCTGTTCGGTGCCGGCGCCCAGGCCGGCGTCATTCGCTACATCACGAACAAGCCGAAGCTCAACGTGACCGAAGGGAGCGTTTCCGGAAGTTACGGCGTGACCGCAGGCGGTGACCCGAATACGGACGTCACCGCTGTCCTCAATTTGCCGCTGATCGCGGACAAGCTGGCGGTGCGCGGCGTGGTCTACGACGACCGGCGCGGGGGTTACATCAACAATGTGCCGGCCACCTTCACACGCAACGCGTCGACCGACCTCGGTATCCACTACGCGAACTATCCGAGCGGCTGCGGTCCCACGACAACGCCGTGTCAGGTTCCGCCCGGATCTCCGGTCATCAACAACAATGCGATCGCGGCTAGCGCGATCAATCCGGTCACCTATCAGGGCGTTCGCGTCGCCGCTCGCTGGGACTTTGCAGATGACTGGAGCGCCCTGATCACCCAGAGCTACCAGGACATGGACGCCGAGGGCGTGTTCTACCAGATGCCGAAGAGCTCAGACGGCGTTGCGCTTCCCAAGCAGTCGGTCACGCTGTTCAACAACTCCTACAATAAGGACCGGTTCGAGAACACGGCTTTGACCATCAACGGACGCATCGGCGCTCTCAGAGCCGTGTATGCGGGCTCGTACCTGGTGCGCAACCTCGACACGGTGCAGGACTACACCAATTACGCGCGCGGTCTGTATGCGGACTATTACCAGTGCCATGCGGCCGACCCGGCGAACGGCCTCGCTGCAAGCTGCTTCTCGCCGAGCGCCGTGTGGAACGAGACGGAGCGCAACACTCATCAGAGTCATGAGTTCCGGCTGAGTACACCCGATGACTGGCGGATGCGCGGCATCGCCGGCGCTTTCTGGGAAGACCTGCGGATCAATGACCAGCTGAACTGGCTCTACAAGACCCTGCCGCCTTGCACGGCGACCGTCACGCTGGGGTGCTTGACGAACATAGGACCCGTTCCGGGCTCGGACGTCAACAACCCGGCCCCCGTCCGCAACGACAACGTGGCCTTCTTCAATGACGTCAAACGCGGCTACCGGCAGCGGGCGTTGTTCACTTCAGTGGATCTTGACCTCGTTCCCAAGGTGCTGACCATTACGGCCGGAACGCGCTACTACCATTTCGACAACGAGGAGGTTGGCGCGGAGTCAGGCAGCTTTAGCTGCTACCAGGCTGGCTTGCCACCCTGCCTGACTTCGGGTGCGACGGTCGATATCGGCAAGGAAAACCTTCATACCATATACAAGGGGTTCAAGAGTCGCGCGAATCTGACGTGGCACATCTGGCCGGACGTGCTCACCTACTTCACGTGGTCACAGGGCTTCCGTGCCGGCGCCTTCAACCGCAGCTTTGCCTGCTATCTTCCGGACCCCACCAGCGGTGTGCCGCGGTACTGCTCGCCGCTGCCGTACACGTCCGATAATTTGACCAACAACGAGTTCGGCTGGAAGACGGAATTCCTTGACCACCGCCTGCAGTGGAACGGGGCGATATACAAGGAAGACTGGAGGAATGTGCAGGTCTCCTTCTTCGATCCGGGCGTCCTGGGGAATGTAGGCTTCAACGCCAATGGGCCGGACTACCGCATTCGCGGAATGGAGACTTCGGTCATCGCGGTGCTCGCCCACGGCCTCACGGCTCAGGGCGGTGCGTCCTGGAACAGCAGTGAGCAGACCAATTCCCCTTTCCTGATCGCCAATAATCCCGCGCTTCTTGCGAATCCGGCGACCGCGGGCGAGTACGGAAAGCCGATCGTCAACATTCTGAATCCCTACGGTCCTCCGGGCAGTCCGAGCAGTTTTGCGCCACCGTTGCAGTTCAATGCGCGGCTGCGCTATCAGTGGGTGATGAGCTCGTTAAACCTGTTCGCGCAGGCGGGCGTGACACACACCGCACATTCGTTCACTCAATCCGGCAGCAACCCGGTGCTGTCTGCAGGCTCAAGCATCAGCACAAATCAGCTTAGGTTCGAGAATCCCCCGTACACCCTCTACGACGTCTCCTGTGGCGTCACGAAGGAGGCTTGGTCGGTGGAGTTGTATGCGCTGAACCTCACCAACGTGATCAAGAGCACGTTCACGTCGGACGCGCAGTTCTCATTGCAGGAGAGCATCACGAGACCGCGCGTACTGGGGGTCAAGATCGGGTACAAATTTTGATCCCGGCTCCGCAGAAAACCGAGGACGCGTATCGGTCACGCGCGCATCATAGGGAGCACCATGGGCCGGCGTATCGACCGCGGGCGGAAGCGAGGCACGGAGCAAAATGCGCCGCGCAAGGTGGCGCTGGTCGCCAACTGCCTCCTGAACCAGAACGCCAAGGTTTGCCAAGGCGCCCACTACCCGGGTCTCGTGAGTCCGGTCGTGGAGGTGCTGCGTAAGCGGGGATACGTGCTGCAGCAGCTGCCCTGTCCCGAACTGGCTTTCGCCGGTGTGCGGCGTTGGTGGGCCGTCTATGAGCAGTACGACACTCCCGCCTATCGCACCCACTGTCGGCGCCTGGCGCAGGCAATCGTGCCGCTGATCGAGGGGTATCTGCGCCGGGGCGACGAAGTGATCCTGATCGGTCTCGACGGCAGCCCCTCGACTGGCGTGCGCTTTACCTCCAGCAAACCCGATTGGGGCGGGCGGCCGAATCGGCCCGAAGATGACTGGGAGATCCAGCCACGCCGGGGCATCTGGATTGAGGAACTGGAGGCAGAGCTGGCGCGCCGGGGCCTGCCAACGCTGCCGGCCACGGGCTGGGCCCTGGACATGGGCCGCTTGGACGAGGCCGGCGCGCGCCGCGACCTGGAGCAATTTCTGGACGGTCGCAAGACCGGCAAGGGTTCGCGCGATGGCGGAAAGGCGGCGCAATGAGCGGCGATGCGCGCGGCTGGCGTATGGCACTGGTGCCCGACGCACTGATCAATCCGCCAGAGCAGGCCCGCACGGCGCTACCCGACGTGCTCGGCGTGCTGGAGGCCAGCGGCTACGGCGTGCTGCAGCTGCCGCCCAAGGGCGGGCACGGCCTGCTGCTGGCGGTGATCGCCGATCAGGTCGCCGAGTACGCGCACCACGGCTATGCCGTAGTGGCCGTCGGGGTACGCGGTGAGCCGGGCGAGGGGCTGCACTGGCGCCGACTGGCTCCGCTGCTGCGACATCGGGGCGTGGCACTCCCACCTCGCTACTTCGTCTGCCCGGAGGTCGACGCCGTGGCCGAGGGTCAGCGGTTCGCCGCCTTCCTGGCCGACTACGATCTGCCGGCAGAGGAGCAGCGCCGCTGGCGCGTATAGCGGCCTCCGTGCCGCTCAATCATCCGAATGCAGAGGGAACATGTGAGCGCCATGACATGCGGTGAGGCCGTGATGAGGCTGCTCGCGGCCTACGAGGTGGATACCGTGTTCGGCATGGCCGGCACGATGACTCTCGAGCTGTACCGCGGCATCGCGCGTACCGGGATCCGCCACGTGCAGTGTCGCAACGAGCAGGGCGCCAGCTTCATGGCCGACGGCTACGCGCGCGCGACCGGCAAGCCAGGAGTCTGCACGATCATTGGCGGGCCTGGCGTCACCAACGCGGCGACCGGCATCGCGCAGGCTTACTGCGATTCGCAACCCATGCTCGTATTGTCCGGGGCCTCTCCCGCCCCAACGCAGGGGAAAGGCTGGGGAGCGATCCACGAGCTCGCTGATCAGGCGGCGGTCACGGCCGGGTTCACCGCGTTCAGCGCCATGGTCCGATATCCGGACGAGCTGCCGGAATTGATTGCGCGTGCCTATGCTGTGTTTCGCGGCAGCCGGCCGCGCCCGGTACACCTGTCGCTGCCTCGGGACGTCCTCCCGGCGCCCGTCGAGGCGGAGTGGAAGACGCGGCGCCCACCGTCCTTGCCGATGCCCGATCCGGCCGCGATCGATGAGGCCGCAGATCGCCTCGCGCGGGCCAAGCGCCCGCTGATCCTCGTCGGGGGCGGCGCCGTCGGCACGCGCAAGCCACTGACCGACATCGCGGAGCGCATCGGAGCGCCGGTTCTCGCCAGCAATGCGGGCAAGGGAATATTGCCGGATTCCCACCCGTTGTCGCTGGGCTGCTCGGTCCTGCAGGAAGCGACCAAGCAGGCACTCGCCGACGCCGATGTCGTGCTGCTGGTGGGCTCGGAAGTCGCGGCAGGCGACCACTTCCTGGCGAAACTCGAAATAGCGGGGGACATCATCCGGATCGACATCGACCCCACGGAACTGACATCGATGTATTCGGCGGCGGTGCCGATCCAGGCCGACGCCCGTGCCGCCATGCTCGCCCTGGCGTCGGCGCTCGCCAGCTGCAAGCCGGCCGCACAGCGCTCGCAGGGCGAGAGCCGGGTCCGGGAGATTCTCGCGCGCAATGCCGCGAAAATGACCAGCCTCGAAAGCCTCCACGCGCGCGTCTGGAAGATCCTGCGTCCGGCCCTGCCGGCGGACGCCATCGTGATGGGCGACGCCACGCAGATTGTCTATACCGGTACCTTCGCCATGCCGATGGAAATGGAGCGCTGCTGGTACTACTCCGGCAACTATTGCGCCCTCGGTCCGGCGCTGCCGATGGCCATTGGTGCCAAGATCGGCGCGCCGCATCGGCCGGTGATCGCCGTCGCGGGCGACGGCGGAATCCTATTCACGGTCAGCGAGCTGGCAACGGCGGCAGAGGAACGCCTCGCGCTTCCAGTCATCGTTTGGAACAACGATGCCTTGCAGGCGATCGTGGAGGGGATGGACGAGCGGCACATTGCGCGAATCGGCGTGGAGCCGAGGAGCCCGGACTTCCTGCGACTGGCGGAGAGCCTCGGCTGTCACGCCACCCGCGCCGCGAGCGCCGAGCACTTGGCGCAATCCGTGCGCGAGGCGCTCATCGCGGATCGTCCGACCCTGATCGAGGTTCGACAGGACAGCCTCTGGCTGTCGCTCTAGCCGGCGCTGGCTGCACGTCAAGCTTCCGTCGGGCGCCGGGACTCAGCCCGGATGCAGCGCGCGGGGACGTCGCACCGGGTTCTGGTCGTTGATCTCGTCGCGCGGCCGGTAGGGCGCCTCGAGGAAGGCCCGCTCCGCCGCATCGAGCCGCAGGCCGAGCGCCTCCACGGCGACGTCGAGGTGAGCCGTCTTCGCGGCACCCACGATCGGAACGTTGTGGTTGGGGCTGCCGGCCACCCAGGACATCGCGACGTGTGCCGCGCTCACGCCCCGGCGCGTGGCGACTTCGCGCACGCGCCGCGCGATCTCGCGATCAATGTCGTCGCCATAGTATTCCTGGTAGAAGTCGTGAGCCGTGCGCGCGGTGGCGGCAGCGCTGCGCGCAAGGAAGCCGCGCGCGAGCGGACTGAAGGTCGTGACGGCGATACCCTGATCCCGGCAGTAGGGGAGCATCTCCCGCTCTTCCTCGCGATACAGCAGGTTGTACTGGCACTGCATGTTCATGAATGGCGTCCACCCGTTCACCGCCGCCACGTGGTTCATCTTCGCGAACTGCCACGTATACATGGTGGACGCGCCGAGATAGCACACCTTGCCGGCACGGACCGTATCGTGCAGCGCCTCCATGGTCTCCTCGACGGGCGTGTCAGCATCGAAAGCGTGGATCACGTAGAGGTCGACATAGTCGGTGCCTATCCGCTTAAGCGACCGGTCGATCGAGATCGCGATGTGCTCGCGTGACAGACCTCGATCGCTCGGGTCGTCGCTCATCGGGTAGAAGACCTTGGTTGCGAGCACCAGCCGCTCGCGTCCAGTCATCCTCAGCAAGTTCCGGCCCACGACCTCCTCATTGCGGCCGGTGGAATACCAGTCGGCCATGTCGAAAAAGTTGATGCCGAGGTCGAGGGCGCGCCGCAGGATCGGAACCGAGTCAGGCTCGTCGAGCACCCAGCTCTTCCAGGCGGAGCTGCCCATCGACATGGTGCCGAGGCACAGCTGCGACACCTTGAGATCCGTTTGCCCGAACTGGATGTACTCCATGCGAGGTCCTCAGTCGTACCAGCCGGGCGACTTGATCGCATTCTTGAAGAATGCGGTGCTGTGGCCGATCCAGAGCTGCGCGTTCTTTTCCTTGAGGAACCGCTCGATCAACTCGCGCGAGCTCGGAGTGGCTGTGCTCTTTTCCTCGTTCGGCATACGCTGCAGCGTCCGCTCCTCGGCGTAGTGATAGAGATCTCCCGAGACCACGACGCCGCCCGTTTTCGCGAGCTTCACGTAGAGTGCCTGATGCCCCGGGGTGTGCCCGGGCGTAAACTTGAGAATCACAGTGCCGTCACCGAATACGTCGTGATCGCCGTCGAACACCACCGTGCGGGCATGGGCGAGCGCCGCGTAGAGCGGCACGTACGCGCGATCCGCGTTGGTGCCGAACATGAAGTCACGCTCCGCCTTCTGCGCCAACCAGGTCGAGCCCGCATAGTCGTTGGCGTTGCCGACGTGATCGAAGTGCGAGTGCGAGATCGCGAGGTAGGTGATGTCCGCGGCCGTTATACCAATATCGGCAAGCTGGCCGCGGAGGCTATTGAACTTGATCTGCCCGTAGCCGCCGTCGACGTTCTCGTAGAGCGGCCGGCCCACCAGGTGATCGGAGAGGCCGGTATCGAAGAGGAGGATTCCCTTCGCGTGGATGACGAGGAAGCACGGCACCGACATGTTGGTGTCGGCTACTTCCTCGCGCGTGAGGTTGTAGTCCTCCGGACGGTTGTAGACGAGCGTGCCGCAATCGATCACGTAGAGCCTGGGTGAGGTGACCCTGGGGAGGGGCGCGAGCCCTGGCGCGCGCGGTGCAGGCCGGGCTGCTGCATCTGCGGCGCTGGCCGGCGCGGTGGTCGCGCAGGCCAGCGCGAAGGCCGTGAGCAGTGCGCGTCCGAAGAAACAGCGGCGGGCAACCAGCCGCGGGCCAATGGTCCGAAGGCGATCCCGGCGCAATCCTTGGCCACCACACCGGGCTTCGTGCATGCGCTTAACTCTACGCTAGAGCAGAGTGAATCGACCAGCGCCGCCGCGCTGCATGGCGGGTTCTGATGGGGCGCACGCATGACCGGAAGGACGTGAGCCGACCGTTAGGCGCCGTTGGAGGACGCGACTACCCCGGTGAAGCCGCATCCGGTTGCATCAACCAATGGTTGACTGCCCAGTATAAGTATGTACACTTGTGGTGTACACATTCTCCGAGACTATTGTGAAGCACGTAGGAATCAAGCAGGCGCGCCAGGAGCTGCCAGATCTAATAGATCGTGCGGAGGCCGGTGAGGAGATTGTTATCACTCGCCAGGGCAAGGCGGTGGCGAAGCTCATTCCTGCACCGAAGCCCGTGAAGTCGCTGCCGTCGCTCACAGAGTTTCGGCAGGGGATAGGCCGCGCTGGAACACCCGCCGTGCAATTGCTGCGTGAGGAACGAGATGGCCGATGAAAGTGCCTATGTCGATACCAGCATCCTAGGCGCCTATTACTGTCCCGAGCCGCTCAGCGCAGCCGCGGAAAAGGCGCTGCGACAATTGAAGACCCCGGTCATCAGCGTTCTGAGCGAAGTCGAGTTTTGCTCCCTGATCTCGAAGAAGTACCGGCTGGACGAGCTACGGGAACGTCAGGCCAAGGAGATTCTCGATTTGTTCTCGAATCACGTTGCTGAAGGCTTTTATCGACGAATTTCCCTGAACACAGAACACTTCATCAGGGCGCGCCTGTTGGTCGCTTCGATGGACAGTTCGCTGCGCACCTTGGACGCATTGCACCTTGCGGCGGCGTTAGCAGAGGGGCTTACGCTGGTGACCGCCGATCGCGAGTTCGCACGGGCCGGCAAGCGCCATAAAGCCAACACCTTGCTGATTAGGTGAATGACAGCAATTTCGATGATCGGGTCGCAATCTATGCGGGGCGGCGGAGGCGACAGGGTGTCGGGAATCGAATTGGCTTGCAAGCGGCTGATTCGACAAATGTTTTCTCGAGCTGCTGCTGAAGTTACCCCCCAGAGGTACCCTCACGACAGGCTTGCTGCGGTGATACCTGTTGATACCGCGCGGTACGCGGTACAGAAGACTCAAGCGAGCCATCGACTATGTCGAGGCCCGGCTCATGAGCGCGTGAACCTTGCCGACACTGCAGCAGGCAACCGGCCTTACGCGCATGCATTTCGCTGCCCGGCTCAGCGGTGTCACGGGGCTGCAGCCTTCACGAACACCTCTCTTGTGCCGGCGGATCGAGCGGGCTCAAGAAATGCTCGTCGGAACCGTCCTGTCGCTGGTGAATGCCGCGTTATCGGTCCAGTTCCAAACACAGGCCGCACTTCCCCCGAGATCATTGTGCGACCTCGCGAGGGAACGAAAGACCGAATGGCGTTGACTGTCCATATTGCTATCCATACTGGTATAACAGCAATGTAGCTAATATCCTGACAATCTACTGCCTGTAATGAGTCATTCACTTAAGGCGGCGCAGGTTCCCATACCTTTCACCAGGTTAGCGAGGCAGAACCGCCACTAAGCATAGGAAATTATGCGAACAAACCGGCCTCGCAAGTACCTCGAAGTCTATACGGCGCTGCGCCGTGATCTTCAGTCCGGACGCTGGAAACACGGCGACCGTATGCCGACCGAGGCGGAGCTCGTGGAGACCTTCGGCGTATCGCGGATCACGGTGGCCCGGGCAATGCGCGATCTTCAGGCTGCCGGACTCGTAAAGCGGCGAGCCGGCTCTGGCACATTCGCCACCAGCCCGGGCATGGCCAGCAGGCAATCCTTCGGTCTTCTGATTCCCGATCTCGGAGAGACCGACATCTTTGAACCGATCTGTCAAGGCATGATGGCGTCCCCGTTGGCACGCCAGCACGCGCTCCTTTGGGGCAGCAGCTCCGGCGTAGGTGCCTCCAAGAAGGAGCGGGCCTGGCATCTGTGCTGCCAGTACATCGAACGGCAAGTGTCCGGGGTCTTCTTCGCACCCCTGGAACTGACACCGGCGCAGCACGAGCTGAACCGGCGAATCGGCGATGCCCTCGATGATGCCCGAATCCCGGTAGTCCTTCTGGACCGTCCGTTAGTACCTTACCCGGAGACGGGCGACCACGATCTCGTGGGAATTGATAATCACCACGCTGGTTATGTCGTCACGGACCATCTCTTGCGCTCCGGATGTCGACGCATTCTGTTTGTCGGAATCCCGAACTCCGCGCCCACCGTTGATGAGCGAGAGGCCGGTTACCGCGAGGCGCTCTACACGCGCAATGTGTCTTTCGATCGGGCATTCGCCATCCGACTTGATCCCGATAACGGCGAGAAAGTCAGGGAAATCATGAAATCACACCGTCCTGACGGGATCGTGTGCGCAAACGACCGCACGGCTGGAAAACTGATGCATTCGCTGCGTCTCTTGAAGTACCGCGTCCCGAAAGACGTCCGACTGGTTGGAATTGACGATGTCGAGTACGCGAAACTGCTGCCGGTTCCACTCACGACTTTGCGTCAGCCAACCCTGCAGATTGGACGGGCGGCGGTTGCTCTAATGCTCGAGCGTATAGCGCAGCGCGATCTACCTCCTCGAGAGGTTCGCCTGCACTGTGAGCTAATTGTGCGCGAGTCATGCGGTGCACGCCGAGCCGCGTGAGGTGACTGCTAGACCCCCGAAACCCGACACACGCGCAACAGTCCGCAACTGCCTACCCCTTGGTGTCCTCCTGTCCTGTCCTGGTGCCTGTTTCTCCTCGTCCATAGTTGACGGCGTGTCCGAGCCGCCTGAGCCCGCGGCGTCCTAACGCTTGCGCAGCGCCGTCGCTGCTTGGCGCTCAAAGTTACGACATCGGCTTAAGCGGAGCAGTCGCCCGGATAACCGATGTTGGCGGACCTTCGTCCCTACGTCGAGCAAGTCAGCTTGATCTATTTGTTATAACATTCGCAAAACATTTGTATTGCGGATGGCAGAAACATTGCCTTATTCTGCGGCTCACGGACTGGCCTGTGACGAACTAGTCCACAGCTAGCACAGGCCATCCGTCACCGTCGCCTGGCGAGGCGGACAAGCGATGAATACTTCAAGGTTCACGTTTGCGAGTGTCATTGGCGGCGTGCGCTTCGCGCTCCTACGTGACGGCGTTAGCCGCGTCCCCTCGAATGCCACGTGCCGCGCGGACCATCGTGCTCCCGGTGCGTGGATTTTCTGCCGACCCACGAGTCGCCCGGGGCTAAGCGAACGCCGCGGAGTGGCTCAATCGGACGCTGGCCGTCGGACCGAATTGGCAGCCGCAGCGAGCGGTAGTCGCGGCTCGCCAAACTCAGCAATGACCTGCTATCCCACGATTCGGAGGCCGTCCCCACACGGCGGCTAGTTCACGTCCACAACTCAGGGGGGCCGTGTGATGAAGAACACGAGCGCAATAGTGGCGACAGTCGGCTGTGCCGTGCTCTGCAGCGTCGGCCGGGCGCAAGCGCAGACTGCACAAGAGCAGCCGACACAACGGCAGCCTGTACAACAGCAGCCTGTACAACAGCAGCCCACCGCTGCGCAGACCGGCCAGCAGGAGGCTGCCTCGCTGACCGGCGAGCAACTCGAGGAGGTCGTGGTCACGACAGGCTACACGATGGAAAAGAAAAAGGATGTCGTCGGCGCTGTAGCTGTAGTGGATCTCACGGAAACCAAGGACCGTCCGGTAGGCAACGTCCTCCAGGATTTGCAGGGCCAGGTGGCCGGGGTGCAGATCCTCACCGACGGAAATCCGGGTTCCGCCGCCACGGTGAAGATCCGCGGCCAGGGTCTCGGCCTGCTCGGCTTCAACGCGCCCCTGTTCATCGTCGACGGCGTCCCTCTCAACACCACGACCGGTCTGCAGGAGCTCGATCCACACGACATCGATTCGATCCAAGTGCTGCGTGATGCGGCCAGCGCCAGCATCTACGGCGCGCGGGCCGCTAACGGCGTGGTCGTCATCACGACCAAGCGCGGCACCGGGCACATGGATCTGTCCGCCACTGCGTCCGAAACCATACAGTCCTACAGCTATGACATTCACCCGCTGAATACGCAGCAACGCGCGCTGGTGTGGTTCCAGGCGGCCATCAACTCGCACAACAACCCCAACAACGCACTGTATTCTTTCGACTGGAACCACGACTTCGCCCATCCGGTGCTCAACGGCGTCACCATTGGCCAGTACACCGATGCGGCCGGCAACCGCTACATCGATGCAGGCCTCACCCAGCGTGTTTCCAACACCGACTGGTTCGGCGCCGTGACCGAGCAGTCAAGGATCCTCGATAGCGCCCTTTCGCTCTCCAATTCCACCGGTAACTCGCACCTCTACGCGTCGCTCGGCTTCTACGACGCGAAGGGCATCGTCAGGGAGTCTGAATTCAGGCGCGCGACGTTCCGCCTAAACGCCGACCACACCCTGTTCAACGATAAGCTGACCCTGGGCGACAACTTCCTGATCACCAATCAGCTGGAAAATGCCGTTAACGCTAATGCCAGTTTCATTCTGAGCCAGGCGCTCGAAACGCAGTCCATCATCCCAATTCATACGGTTGACGGCGTAGGTTGGGGCGGTCCGGCGTCGGGCACTACGGACCACCGTCAGCCTATGGAGATTCTGACCGACACCGCGGGTAACGTGAGCCGCCTCAACAAGATCCTCGGTAACCTCTACGCGGAGCTCAGGCCAATCGACGGCCTGGCGCTGCGCACTAGCTTCGGCACGGACTACAGCCAAAAGTATTACCGCAACTACACCCCAGGAGGCACGACCGGAAACGTGCTTCTGATCGACAACCTGAACACGTCGGACGGCTTTAGCCGCTCAGTAACTATCACTGACACGGCCGATTACAGACGCACGGTCCGCGAGCGGCACAACTTCGACTTCCTCCTCGGTTACGAGAACATCGATTACAGTACCGAGAACTTTTTCGGCACCGGCAGCGGCTTCGCCTCTGCGGCCGATACCTATACGTTCCTGAGCCAGGCTACGCAGAACATCAACGTCGGCGGGGGCGGCGATGCTTGGACCCTGAGATCGTTCTTCACCAAGCTCAACTACGACTTCGCTGGAAAATACCTGGCATCGATGACGGCGCGTCGTGACGGTTCGTCCAGGTTCGGCGCCAACAATCGCTGGGGCAACTTCCCGTCGGCAGCCGTCGGCTGGCGAGTCTCCGCGGAGCCATTCTTCAAGGTCCATTTCATCAACGACCTGAAGCTCCGGCTCAGCGCTGGCACGAACGGCAACCAGGAAATCAGTACCGCGGCGGGTTACACTGTCTTTTCGCCGCGCTACTCGACGACATCGCTGTTTGCCAATCCTGTGGATTCGGGCACCTGTCCGGGGCCGAATTGTCAGCAGGAGATCGGCACTGCCTATGACCTCAACGGCGTCAACACCGGCACATTGCCCTCCGGCTATGCGAAGACAGCGACCGGTAACCCGAACCTGAAGTGGGAGACCTCGAAACAGCTGAACTTCGGCGTCGATTTCGCGATGTTCGATAACAAGCTCGGGGGTGCCATCGACATCTACCGCAAGCGAACGTCTGACATTTTGACGACCACGCAGCCGCTGGCGACGGCGGGCGAGGGCGCACAACAGATCGTCAACGGAGGCACGGTCGAAAACAAGGGCTGGGAGGTCGAGCTCGGACATCGGATGGAATTCAAATTCAAACACCTGTCCGCTCCGGTCAAATTACGCGTGTCAGGGAACCTCTCGCACGCCACCAACACGGTCCTCAGTCTGCCGGCGAGCGTCGTCAACTCGTTCCCGGGAAACGGGTCGACATTGACGGTCCTCGGGCGTTCCATCAATAGCATCTACGGCTACGTTGCTAATGGAATCTTCCAGACGGCTGCCGCGGCCGCAGCATCGGGCCAGCCGGGCGCATATGTTGGCGGTCTGCGGATCCTGGACGTCAACCACGACGGCAAGATTGACGCCGGCGACAGGGTGTTCTTCGGTACGACCGACCCGTCGTACATCTTCGGCGCCAATTTCGACGCGAACTTCAAGGGGTGGGCGTTCAACATGGCGTGGCAGGGTGTGAAGGGCGGACTAGTCAACAACGGATTCAAGGGGCTCACGGACTTTACCGCGAATCCGGGTGCCAACTGGGGCGGCCGCACCTTGAACGCGTGGTCACCGACGAATACGGGTTCGAGTATTCCGGCGGTCTCCCAGAACTACGGCCTGTTGCCGGACAGCTACTTCTGGGAGTCAGCGTCGTACATCAAGCTGAGAGCGCTGTCAGTCTCCTATGCCTTGTCGGAGGCGCGGTGGGCTTACGTCAAGACGCTGCGGTTTTACCTGCTGGGCGAGAATCTCATCACGATCAAGCCTCATGGAACGGTGATGCAAGATCCCGAGACGCCGGGCGCGGGATTCCCAGTGCCGAGGCGCTATACCCTCGGCTTCGAGGGCACCTTCTAGTCCTAGAGATCTCAAATCGGCATGCAAGCATAGATCACAGACAAATGTTGTAGGGGAAGCCGAGATGAACCGATTTGCCCAAATCCGATTGTTGGCAACCAGCCTGCCCAGCTTGGCCGCGGTCTGCATCCTCGGGGCGTGCAGCAACTCATCACTGAACAAGACACCCGACGGGTTTCTGTCGCAGAACCAGGTCACGACGCCGGCAAATCTGGACGGCCTCGTGACCACCGCCTACTCGTGGCTCGGCAACGACCACTACACCAACCCGAACTTCTTCTGGCCCACCGGCAACATTCGCGGTGGCGACGCCCACAAAGGCGGGAACGGGCCTGGGGATGTCAACTATTACCACTTGTTGACCTTGTACTACCTTGTCGTACCTACCCCTGTGGCCGAGGATTCGGCAAACCGGTACTGGATTCGGTGGTTCGAAGGCATCTCTCGCGTCAATACCGCCTTGTCGGTAATCAATCCCGTCTTGAGCACGGACTACCCGAACAAGACCACCCGCATCGGAGAGTTGCGCTTCCTGCGCGGCGTCTTCTACTTTTGGCTGAAGATCCATTTCGACCGGCTACCGTATATCGACGAGAACACCCCGATCAGCGCAGTGGTGCCGAACACGGCGTTGACCTCGCAGCAGCTCTGGGACGCTATAGCCGCGGACTTCCGCGCGGCGATAGCGAATCTTCCGAAAACGCAACCGCAGATCGGCAGAGCGAACTTTTACGCCGCCGAGGCCTATCTGGCCAAGACGCTGCTGTATCAGGCCTATGTCCAGGACCCGACCACACACGCCGTGGTGTCGGTAGACCAAGCGAAGCTCGCCGAGGTCGTTAGTCTGGTGACCGACGTGGAGAATTCGGGACTGTACGGGCTGATGGATGACTACGCTAAGAACTTTCTGCCGGAGTACGACAACAACAAGGAATCGATCTTCGCCATCCAGCGGTCCGTGAATGACGGCTCCGCCCAGGGCAACGGCGGCCGCGGCACCTACGCCTCGGCCCTGAATTATCCGGTTGGCAACAGCGGCTTCGGATGCTGCGGCTTCCACATTCCGTCGGCGGATTTCGTCAATTCCTTCAAGACACTGAACGGACTGCCTTTCGACGGCTACAACGGAGTCGGTCCGGGCGATGATTACTCGTTTGAGAATGGCAACTTCGGTACCCAGCCGGTCGACCCGCGGCTCGACCATTCGGTCTCGATACATGGCAAACCGTTCAAGTACTGCACGATCGCCGGTCCGACTTGCATTCATGACGGGATCAACTGGGCACGCGACCCGACCACGTATGGCAGCAACGTGGGTATGAAGGACCTGGTCGCCAGAAACAGCTCCGCGCTGGTGCTGAATGGCCCGTTCTTCATCTCGTCGATGAATACCGTCCTCATCCGATACGCCGATCTCGAGTTGTTCAAGGCCGAAGCGTTGATTGAGCTGAATCAAGGCGACCTCGGCTTATCGATCATCAACAGCCTGCGAGCGAGGGCGGCGGCGAGCACCGGACTTTTGAACACCAATCCGTCCGTGTCCACCAGGTTTGTCTACGATGTTCGGCCTTATCCTGCGTTCCCGGACCAGGCGACGGCGCGCAAGGCTCTGCGCCGCGAGCGTCGTCTGGAGCTGGGTCTGGAGGGGTTTCGCTTCTTCGACCTGGTGCGCTGGGGCGTTGCGAAACAGACGATCGATAGCTATTTGGCGGCCGAAGTCCTTCGCAGGCCCTACCTGGGTCCGGCACTGTTCACGGCAGGTCGGGATGAGTATCTGCCGATACCACAGGTGCAAATCAATCTGAGCGGTGGCGTCTACCAGCAGAACCCTGGGTATTGAGGCTGAGCGGCGCGACACGACCCGCCAACCGAGAAAGGCAACGGGATGAAAAACGCATGGGCGGCCGTACTAGCGCTTGTGCCGACCGGGCTCGCCGTGGCGCAAACAGAGAGCGCTGCGCCGCAGTACGGTGAGGAGTATCGACCGCAATACCACTTCTCGCCTCCGCAGCAATGGATGAATGACCCTAACGGTCTGGTCTATTTCCAAGGGACGTATCACCTCTTCTATCAATATCACCCCTACGGAAACACCTGGGGTCCGATGCACTGGGGACACGCCATCAGCAAGGACATGGTGTATTGGGAGAACTTGCCGATAGCTCTGTTTCCGGACATCAATGGAGCGATTTTCTCCGGTAGCGCGGTCGTCGACTGGAAGAACACCTCCGGGTTTGGTGTCGATGCCACCCCGCCGCTGGTCGCCGTCTTCACCTATCACGATCATCTTGCGCAAAACCTTGGCAGAGTCGATTTTCAGACGCAGGGAATCGCCTACAGTCTCGACGGTGGCCGTTCCTGGGCCAAGTATGGCGGCAACCCCGTGTTGCAAAATCCCGGGAATCGGGACTTTCGCGATCCCAAGGTGTTTTGGTACGCGCGGCAAGCGAAGTGGATCATGACACTCGCTGTTTCGGACCACGTGAGCTTTTACTCGTCAAAGGACCTGAAGACCTGGACGCATGAGAGCGACTTCGGCCGTGAGTGGGGCGCTCACGGTGGTGTGTGGGAATGTCCCGACCTTATTGAAATGCAGATCGATGGAAAAGACGCCAGGAAGTTTGTTCTTTTGGTCAGTACCAACCCCGGCGGCCCAAATGGTGGTTCCGCCACTCAATATTTCCTAGGTGACTTTGATGGCGTGCGGTTTAGTCTCGATCCCGACCTGCAGCGGAAGCTGAAAGCGGCGCCGGCCGAACGGCCGGATCTCGGTGCGGCGCTTTGGCTCGACTACGGTACTGATGACTATGCGGGCTCCACCTGGTCAGACGTTCGCGCCGAGGACGGCAGGGTTTTGTTCATCGGCTGGATGAATAACTGGGAGTACGCCAGCAAGGTGCCCACGCAACGATGGCGCGGCGCCATGACGATCCCGCGTGAGTTGAAGCTGGTCAGGACCGCCCGGGGGCTCGAGCTCCATTCGACGCCGGCGGCCGAGTTACAGACGTTGCGCACGAAGGACTGGCCGATCAGACGGAGGAGGATCAGACAGGAAACGGACTTGACCGGCTCGGCGGGAACGAAGTCGGGACTGTTCGAAGTGCAGTTGAGCCTCAAGCTTGGAAGTGCCCAAATCGCAGCGCTTTCGCTCAGGAACGCGAATCGGGCTGCGACCGTGTTCCGGATCAATAGACCGGCAGGACGCTATGAGTTGGATCGCTCCGCGTCGGGGGCGGTGAAGTTCAGTCCGCCGTTTGCCAGGCTGCAAACCGCACCTTTGGTCGGGACTGGCAACAACATATCGTTGCGGGTATTCGTCGATCGTTCGTCCGTAGAAGTCTTCGTCAACGGCGGTGAGACTGTGTTCACTGCGATAGTGTTTCCGGAGACACCGTACGACAGCGTTGTCCTGAGTGCGGACAGGGAAGTCGAGTTGCAGTCCGGCGCGATTGACGGATTGAGATCCATTTGGAATGAGACCACACTGTCCCAACGAGGCCACTGAAGTGGACTCTTATGAGCCGACATCACGGCGCGGCTCGGGGAGCCCGTGATCGTGCTTGAGATGCGCCGCATCTCCAAGACGTTTGCCGGGACCAAGGCACTGCACGGCGTAGATCTCGCCATTTACCCCGGTGAGGTGCATGCGCTGATGGGCGAAAACGGCGCCGGCAAGTCGACTCTGATGAAAATACTGGCAGGTGCCTGCAGCGCAGATCCCGGTGGCGAGATTTGGATGGACGGTCAGCGCATCGAGATCTCGAGTCCTCTCGCCGCCCGGCGCCATGGCATCGCGATTATTTATCAGGAATTATCGCTGGCCCCGAATCTGAGCGTGGCCGAAAATATTCACCTCGGCCAGGAGATCGGGCGTGCCGGCATCCTGGATCGTGCCACCATGGATCGCGCCGCCGAAGCCGCACTGCGCCGACTCGGCGCGAACTTCGGACCCCGCACGTCACTCGCGGCTTTGTCGGTTGCCGAGCGACAACTGGTCGAAATCGCGCGCGCCGTGCATGCACGATCGCGCATCCTGGTGATGGACGAGCCAACTACTGCACTGTCGTCGCGTGAGACGGATTACTTGTTCGCTCTAATCCGCGAGCTCCGCGCCGGTGGACTCGCAATCATCTATATCTCACATCGGATGGCCGAAGTATATGAACTCGCCGACCGTGTGAGCGTATTGCGCGATGGCACTTACGTGGGAAGCATACAGCGCGGTCAAATTGACCCCGACACGATAGTACGCATGATGGTTGGTCGCGAGTTATCGTCATTCTATAAGCATGAACACCGCGCGCGGCTCGCCGATACGCCGACGCTCGAAGTGCGCGCCTTGGGAGACGGTCGGCGCGTTCACGACTGCTCGTTCGCGATCCGCGCTGGTGAAGTGCTCGGCCTGGCTGGGATGGTGGGCGCGGGCCGCACCGAGCTCGCGCGGTTGCTGTTTGGCGCGGCTGGGGACAAGTCAGGTGACATCATTCTCGAGGGAATAACGAGATATTTCCATCAGCCCAGGGAGGCCATCGCTGCCGGGGTCGCGTACTTGACGGAAGACCGCAAGATCGACGGCCTGTTCTTGGACATGGCTGTTGCCGACAACATCATTCTATGCACGATCGAAAACGACGCTCGCTTCGGCGGCATTCTCGATCGCGCTCGCGGGCGGCAACGTGCCGTCGCTGCCATCCGCGCGCTCGGCATTCGGGTTGCAAGCCCGACGGTTGGGGTCGGCTTGCTCTCGGGCGGCAACCAGCAGAAAGTGCTGCTGTCGCGCTTGCTGGAAGCGCATCCCAAGGTACTGATCCTCGACGAACCGACCCGCGGTATCGACATCGGCGCCAAGTTCGAAATTTACAGAATCATCGACCAGCTGGCGGGGACCGGCGTGGCCATCCTGCTTATCTCGTCGGAACTGGCGGAGATCATAGGCATCTCCGATCGCGTGCTGGTGATGCGTGAGGGGAGAATCGCCGGCGAGCTGACGGGCAGCGAGATGAACCAGGAGAACATCGTCGCGCTAGCCACTGGCAGCCAGGCATCGCCCGCAAGGCGAGCGATACAATGAGTAAGCTCAACGAGACCGTTCCCCATCGCAGTTTCGAAGCGTTGCGCCGCGTCGACTTTCGGGCGGGATTCAGGACGATGGGGATGCTGCCGGTACTTGTCATTCTGTGTGGCCTCATCCAGGCGGCAACGATCTATGTGGACGGCGAGGGGCGCTTCATCACCGCGCAGAACATTTCGATCGTTGCGCAGCAGGCGGCGATCAATACCGTGCTTGGCGCCGGCATGACGCTCGTCATACTCACCGGCGGGATCGATCTCTCGGTCGGTTCGGTGCTGGCTGCCTCCGCAGTGAGCGCGGTGTTGGTGTCACAAGTCTACGGAGCGTTGGGGGTCGTTGCGGCGCTGGTGATCGGTTTAGGCCTGGGCTTGCTGAACGGCGCGCTCATATCTTCCATGCGTCTGCCGTCCTTCATCGTGACGCTCGGGTCCATGACTGCGATACGCGGAATTGCACGTCTGCTCGGCAGCGATACTACGGTTTCCAACCCTGAGCTGCCCTTTGCCTTTCTCGGTAACGGCTCGGTTACTGTCGTTCCTGGACTGTTGTCCGTGCCCTGGCTCGCGCTGATCGCAGGCAGCGTCATTCTCGCGTGCTGGTTCGTGCTCCGCCGTACAATTTTTGGAGTCAGAATCTATGCCGTAGGAGGCAATGCGGAAGCGGCGCGTCTCGCAGGCATCAACGTCGGCGCGATACTGTTGCTCGTGTATGGCATTTCCGGCCTGCTGGCCGGCCTCGGCGGGGTGATGTCGGCTGCGCAGCTCTATTCGGCCAACGGCCTGCAACTCGGCCAATCTTACGAGCTCGATGCTATCGCTGCCGTGATACTTGGGGGCACAAGTTTCGTCGGCGGCATCGGTACGATCTGGGGCACTCTGATCGGCGCGCTCATTATCGCCGTGCTGTCAAACGGGCTGATTCTGCTCGGCGTATCCGACATCTGGCAGCTCATTGTTAAAGGCCTGGTAATCATCGGTGCCGTCGCGCTGGACCGCTACCGACTGCGCGGCAACCCCAGAACGTGAGAGTAACGACCATGGTGATACGGATTGTGATTGCCCTCGCGGCATTGCTCGCGTCGCCGAGCGCGTTGGCCAAAGAGTTGAACTCCATTGGTATTACGGTCGGCTCGCTCGGCAATCCGTTCTTCAATGCTTTGGCCAAGGGTGCCGAGGCGAAGGCCAAGCAGATCAATCCGAGAGTCAAAGTGACCACGGTTTCCGCGGACTATGATCTCAACAAGCAATTCACACATGTCGACAACTTCATCGCCTCGGGGGTCGACCTGATCTTGATCAACGCGGCCGATCCCAAGGCCGCAGCTCCCGCCATCCGCAGAGCGCAACGCGCCGGTATCATCGTCATCGCGGTGGATGTGGCGGCGCTTGGCGCCGACGCCACGGTGCAGACCGACAACGTGCAGGCGGGGCGCTTGGCCTGCCAATACATCGCCGATCGGCTCGGCGGCAAGGGAGCTGTAATCATCGAGAACGGCCCGCAGGTGACCGCCGTGATTGATCGAGTGAGCGGTTGCAAGAGCGTCTTCGCGAAATACCCGGATATTAAGGTGATGTCGTCGGATCAGAGCGGCAAAGGATCACGGGACGGTGGCTTTAGCGTGACGCTCGGCTATTTGACGCGTTATGCGAAAGTCGATGCGATCTTCGCGATCAACGATCCACAGGCCATCGGGACGGACCTCGCCGCCAAGCAGTTGCGCCGCAAGGGGATCATCATCACTTCGGTGGACGGCGCACCGGACATCGAAGCCGCCCTGAAGGGCGATTCACAGATTCAGGCCTCAGCGAGCCAGGATCCGTGGGCAATGGCCCAGCTCGCCGTCGACATCGGCGCGGGGATTCTGAATGGCAGGAAGCCGGCGCGCGATATGGTACTCATCCCATCGATCCTCGTTACGCGCGAGAATGTGAAGAGTTATCGCGGCTGGTCGTCTCCGCGATGAGCTCACGCTCAATCGCGAAACACGTGCGCCTCATAGGGGGGCACCGCGCCGCGGCATGACGCGACAAACCCAGCCAGACGGGCCGCATGCAACAAGGCACGCTGCGGCGGTTCGTGATGCAGCAATTCGACAACGAGCATGGCCAGAAATGCATCACCAGCACCGACCGTATCCTCGACTCGCGTAGGTATCGCCGGCTGGTCGTACCACAGCCCATCCCAGTACAGGAGGGCTCCCTGTGGACCGCGCGTGATGCAAAGAGCGTTGACGTCATTGCGCTGCATGAGCGCTTGCCGCAATTGCTCCGGCTCCGCGCCACAACCCAGCCAGGCGGAGATTGCGCGGCATTCATCCTCGTTGAACTTTGCCAGGGTGGCGCGCGCGAGACTCCAGATGACTACCTCAGGGTCGATATAAGGGGACCGCAGATTTACATCGAGCACTCTAAAGCGGCCCGCTGCAACCAGCTGTCGGATCGCCTGGCGCGCAGGCTCAGCACGCTGCGACAACGTGCCATAGATCACGGCGTCCGCCCGAGCGACCCGGGTCACTGCCGCGGGGGTGGCCTTGATCGCGTCCCAAGCTGCTGGTTGTGGAAATGTGTAGCGGGCCGAACCGCTGCGATCCAACGAAGCGTGCGCTACACCGGTGGGATAGGACGCATCCGCCTGCATCAAGGTGGTGTCTATGTCGAATTGCGTTGCAGCGCGCATGACGTCGTGGCCGCGTTGATCGTTGCCAACTCGGCTGATCAGCACAGAGTGCGCGCCAAGACGTGCTACATGGGCCGCGGCGTTGAATGGAGCGCCACCTATGAATTCGCCGCTCGGCAACAGATCCCACAGAGTCTCTCCAACACAGATCACTGTCGGTTGTTTCATGCTAAGTGACATTGTATGTTGCGACGATAGTCTTGTCACCGCTCGGTGCCGCTACAAAGCCCATTGCGTATGGTGATGCAGAGAGCCAGCGGAGTCTGTGCGTTGCTGCCGCTAACTGGGGTAGCATCAAGCAGAGGCCGCGGTATACATAGGGAACAGTCGGAGCGAGGCCGACATCCGTCTCCCGCAGGCAGGTGCTCGCTGCGCCGGCTGCGCTGGCCGCGACGAATGTTGTGTCGGAGTTCGCACCTGCCGCGCCTCGCGCTATCTCGAGCGACGGCGGACCGCAACTTTTCGTCGACGATCATTTGATTGCCGACAGTTCTCTCGAGCGCAAATGGCATCTTCCGGAAATTCAGCGCGGCCCGATACTGCTGGCCGAGACAGCTCTCGAGCTGAACGGCGGCAATCGACCGGTCGCGGCGCCGTTTTCTGACGGCCTGTTCTACGACCCTGCCGACGGGCTCTTTAAGTTGTGGTATCACGCGGGTTGGTTTGATGGGATCGCTTACGCCACCAGCACCGATGGCATTCATTGGACCCGGCCCCGGCTCGATATCGGGCTCGGCACCAATCGCGTACTGGCAAAACGCGACGGCTACTCTCGCGACGGATCAACGACCTGGCTCGATCTGAACAGCTCCGAGCCCGAGGAACGCTACAAGCATTTTGTCTACTTCCGCCGGCAGGGGAGCCCGTCTATTGGGGAGGTGTATACGTCCGCCGATGGCCGCCACTGGAGGCTCCGCCGGCTCACTGGCTCGCTGGGTGACAATTCGTGCTTCTACTACGACTCGTTCCGAAAGGTCTGGGTGTGGTCGATAAGAAGGACCGCTACCTCCCCGCGCGATCACACGGGAATGCTCAGAGTCAGGGTCCGCCGCGAGCACCCGGATTTTCTCGAAAGTGCCTCATGGACTGATGGGGACATCCTGGGTCCGGCTATGGAAGCGGACTCGCTCGATTTGCCCGACCCGCAGCTGGGTTACCCGACGCAGCTCTATCACAAGACCGCGGTCTCTTATGAGAGCATCATGCTCGGGAGCTTCCTAATACATCGCGGGCCGCCCAACGAGATCTGCGAGAGAGATAGACGCCCCAAGATCACCGACATCACCCTTGGCTACAGCCGCGACGGGATGAATTGGCTGCGCCCCGATCGCCGACCATTCATTGCTTCCTCGCCCGAGCGCGGTACGTGGAATTTTGGCTACATCCATCCGGCGGGTGGTGTGTGCTTGATCGTCGCTGACAAGCTGCACTTCTACTTTGGCGCTTGGTCCGGCGTCTCTCCAGCTCTGGGCGCCGATATGTATGCCGGCGGAAGCACCGGGCTTGCGACGCTCCGCCGCGACGGGTTTGCTTCGCTGGAGGCCTGAGCCGGTGGTGCGTCAATGACGACTACGAAGATCCTCTTCAGTGGCAAGCATCTATTCGTCAATGCCAACGCTGAGGGGGGCAACTCACGGTTGAGGTCTTTGACGGCTCCGGAGTTACGTTGCGCGGCTTCGCTGCCGATCGCTGCATTCCGATACGCGCCGAAGGGACGCGACAGATGGTGCGGTGGCAGAGCTCAAGCGGCTTGTCTCGGCTAACTAATTGGCAAGCCGGTGCGCATCCGGTTTTACCTCGTTCGCGCGCAGCTCTATTCGTTTTGGGTCAGCCCAAGCGTTTCCGGCGAGAGTCTCGGCTGCGTTGCCGCGGGAGGCCCGGGCCTTAATGGGTCGCAAGACAGCACTACCAATGCCGGTTCCTCTGCGAGCGAAACATCGGCATACCCAGGACAACTTCATTCTGGTTTGCTGTGCTGACGATTGTGGGCTGGGAGGCGCGGAGGAGGATTGATGCAACTCAATCATTCCGATGACGGCTGCCAGTACACCAGCTTCCGTTTCGGCAAGCGCTGCCGGGCGTCCTGCCCTCTCTCGGCTCGGTACGCGATGCATACGACAATTGGGTACGTCAGATTCGGGAGTTCGCAAAGATCATCGTTGCCCAGGTCGCTGAGTCTGATTCTCGGTAGTAGGCGGGGAAGCTGCCGAGTGCTCGAATCTGCGGAAGTAATACGCTATAATTTATTGAAATTCCTTATCAAACTGGCTCCCCGGG
>VBMV01000111.1 GCA_005878835.1 Gammaproteobacteria bacterium
TCGCGCTCACGGTGCGCGAGCCGCCCTGAGGCTCGCTCCTAAGCCCTCACTCGCACAGGCTCTCGAGATAACCCTGCGCCGCCGCGCACAGCCGCGTGCGCGCGAGCGCCCGCGCCCGGGGCGCATCGAGGATGTACTCGAGCGGCCCGGAGACCAGCATCTGGCGGATGCGGGGGTTGCGCGCCGCAGCGCGCGCCATGCGGTTCAGCACCGCGAAGCCGCGGCTGATGAGCCGTCCCGAGGCGTGGTTCTGCTCGATGGTGCGGGCGAGGTACTGCCCGAAGCGGGCGTACAGGAAGTAATCGTCGTCCCCGACCTGGAAGCGGGCCTCGGCGAAGAAATCGGGGAAATTTCTCTCCAGGTACTCGTTCAGACGTTGAAGGCGGGGAAGGTCGCTGTCAGTCGACACTTTGCTTTGCGCTGCTTCATTTCTGTGCAACACCTCGATGGCCGCTGGGAAATGCGGCGCGCGAATGTTGGAGCAGGCCGGTGCGCGATGCAAGGGGCGCGCGCACGCGACGCGATAGTATTCTCAGCGCATGGAGCCGAAATTCTTCCGCACGCCCGCCGCGTTTCGTGCCTGGCTGCAGCGGCATCACGGCACCGCCGCGGAGCTGCTGGTGGGCTTCTACAAGCGCGGCGCAGGCACGCCGAGCATCACCTGGCCCGACGCGGTGGACGAAGCCCTGTGCTTCGGCTGGATCGACGGCCTCCGCAGGCGCGTGGATGAGAGGCGCTACACGATCCGCTTCACGCCGCGCCGCCCGGGCAGCATCTGGAGCGCAGTCAACATCCGCCGGGCGCTCGCGCTGGCCGCCGAGGGGCGCATGGCCGCGGCGGGGCACAAAGCCTTCGAGGCGCGCCGACCGAACCGCTCGGGGCGCTATTCCTACGAGCAACGCCCGCGTCGCCTGGTGGCGCCCTATGCCGGGATGCTCTCGCGCAATGCAGCCGCCCGGAAGTTCTTCCTCGCCCAGATCCCCTCGTACCGCCGCGCGGCGACCTGGTGGGTGCTGAGCGCGAAGAAAGAGGAGACGCGCCTGAAGCGCGCGAGGACGCTGATCGAGCTGTCGGCAAGAGACAAGCAGATTCCGCAGTTTCTGCGCCCTGCGGCCCGATCGCGCCGCTCGATTCAGCGCGCGCTGCTTGCGCTTCACGGCTCAGGCGGCGTCGCAGAAGGGTACGACCCCAAGGCGGCGAGCCCGCGGCGCTAGGGGTCGATGCTCGTCGACTCGCACGACGGCCGAGGTGGACTTTAGGTCAAGGCGCTTGAGCGGGCGGAGCTTGTGGCCGGCGCCGCCCTTGGCTGCGCTGTAGCCGTGGCCCCAGCTCGGGCGCTTGAGGCGCCAGTCGATCTCCACGCAGGGGGTGAAATGCGCCTCGAAGGACGGCACGCACAGGCCGGCAGCGCCGAGAAAATCGCCGCCCTCCCGCAGCTGCACCGCCCACAACCCCCAGCCGCGCTGCTCGATCTCGGCCGCGGCACGCAGGGCGAGCTCATCGCTCTCCGCCCGGGTGAGGCAGCGCGGCATGAGCTCCATGACGAGGGGATCGGCATTGAGCGAGGCGAAGGACTCGAGATCGGCCGCACGCCACTGCCGCAGCCGCAGGCGCCTTGTCGTCAACTGGGCCATCGGGCGCTTTTCATTCGGTCCACGGCGGGCGAAGCGCTTGCAAGAGCCTCGCGGGCCGGTATTATCGAACGCATAGTGATGGTGTAAGACAGTCGATCGACGGGAGGGCTTGGGTCTCACCCCCGTCCGGCCTCGACTGACATTCGCGGACCCAAAGGGTCCTGCGGATCTCCTGAGCGCACGAATTGCCGGAAGTCTCGCCCAGCGGCCGCTTGTCCGCGGGCAGGCGTACCTGCAGCTGCACCAAGACGAGGCCGCCTCATGCACGCTCTCACTTCAGGACTCCATCAAGACGCGTACGAGCGCGACAGTTGCGGTTTCGGCCTGATCGCGAGCCTGGACGATGCGCCGAGCCACTGGCTGGTGCGCACCGCCATGACCTCCCTCAATCGCCTCACGCATCGCGGCGCGATCGCCGCCGACGGCAAGACCGGCGACGGTTGCGGCCTGCTGCTGAAGAGACCGGAAGGCTTCCTGCGCGCGGTGGCCGCGGAGGCCGGCATCGAGTTGAGTCCGCGCTTCGCTTCGGGGCTGGTGTTTCTGTCGCACGATGCGCAGCAGGCTGGCGCAGCACGCCTGGCGCTCGCCACCGAGCTGACACGTCAGGGACTGGAGGTCGCCGGCTGGCGAGTGGTGCCGGTTGATCCATCCGCCTGCGGCGCCGAAGCCCTTAAGACGCGCCCGCTCATCGAGCAGCTGTTCGTGAACTGCCGGCCCGCCGATATCGACGCGGGAGCGTTCAACCGGCGCTTATTTATGGCGCGCCGCCTCGCCGAGAAGGCCTTGGTCGGGGATCCGGTGTTCTACGTGCCCAGTCTCTCCGCCAGCACCATCGTCTTCAAGGGCATGGTGATGCCGCAGTACCTGGCGCAGTTCTATCCGGACCTCGCCGATCCGCGCCTCGAGAGCTCGGTGGCCGTGTTCCATCAGCGCTTCTCCACCAACACCCTGCCGCAGTGGCGCCTTGCGCACCCGTATCGCTATCTCGCCCACAACGGCGAGATCAACACCATCCAGGGCAACCGCAACTGGGCCACGGCGCGCGGACCGCTGCTGCGCTCCGCGCTGCTGCCCGACCTGCAGGAGGTGCTGCCGCTGGTCTCGATGAGCGGCTCGGACTCGCAGAGCCTCGACAACATGCTCGAGGTGCTGCTGATGGGCGGGCTCGATCCGCTGCATGCCATGCGGTTGCTGGTGCCGCCGGCCTGGCACGGCCTCGATGCGCTCGACCCGGATCTGCGCGCCTTCTACGAGTACTACTCGGTGCACATGGAGCCGTGGGACGGCCCGGCCGGGGTGGTGCTGACCGACGGCCGCTACGCGCTGTGCACGCTGGATCGCAACGGCCTGCGCCCGGCGCGCTTCTGCATCACCCGCAACCGTGTTCTCACCATCGCCTCCGAGACCGGGGTGTGGGACTACCAGCCCGAGGACGTGGAGAGGAAGGGCAAGCTCGGTCCCGGCGACATGCTCGCGCTCGACCTGCAGCGCGGCACGCTGCTCGCCTCTCACGATATCGATGAGATCCTCAAGAAGCGCCATCCCTACAAGAGCTGGCTGCGCCAGGGGGTGCGTTACCTGGAGAGCGACCTGGTGGATGCGCGGCTCGCGGCCGAGCCCATGGATCGCGACACGCTGTCGCTGTATCAGAAGATGTTCAACGTCACGCAGGAAGAACGCGACGACATCATCCGCGTGCTGGCGCAGGACGAGAACGAGGCGGTGGGCTCGATGGGCGACGATACGCCCATGCCGGTGCTGTCGCACACGGTGCGCTCACTCTACGACTACTTCCGCCAGCAGTTCGCCCAGGTCACCAATCCGCCCATCGACAGCTTGCGCGAATCGATCGTGATGTCGCTGCAGACGCAGATCGGACCGGAGTGCAACATCTTCGAGCCCGCCCCCGGGCACGCGCGCCAGATCGTGCTCGGCTCGCCGATCCTCTCGCAGAGGAAGCTGCGCCAGATCCTGGCGATCGAGGAGGTGACGCACGAGTTCATCGACCTGCAGTACGAGCCGGCGGAAGGGCTGCGCCAGGCGATCCTGCGCCTGTGCGCGCAGGCGGAGAGCGCGGTGCGCGAGGGCAAGCTCGTGCTGTTGCTGTCGGACCGTTACCTGGTCAAGGGCCGCATGCCCGCGCACGCGCTGCTGGTGACCGCAGCGGTGCATCAGCACCTGCTGAAGACCGGCCTGCGCTGCAAGTGCAACCTGCTCGTCGAGACCGGCACCGCGCGCGAGCCGCATCACTTCGCCTGCCTGATCGGCTATGGGGCGACCGCGGTGTATCCGTACATGGCCTACCAGGTGCTGTTCGAGATGATGCGCCGCGGCCGCGTGAAGCTCGACTTCGCGGCGCGCCTCGAGCTCGGGCGCAGCTACCGTGCGGGCCTGAGAAAGGGCCTGTTCAAGATCATGTCGAAGATGGGCATCTCCACCATCGCCAGTTACCGCAGCTCGCAGCTGTTCGAGATCGTGGGGCTGGCGCAGGAGGTGGTCGAGCTGTGCTTCACGGGCACCGCGAGCCGCGTGGCCGGCGCGGACTTCGAGGACCTCGAGGCCGACCTCAAAGAGCTCGCCGCGCGGGCGTGGAATCCGCGCGAGGCGATCGCGCAGGGCGGACTCCTCAAGTACATGCACGGCGGCGAGTACCACATGTACAACCCGGACGTGATCGCCGCCCTGCAGGCCGCGGTGATCTCCGGGGACTATGAGCACTACAAGCTGTTCGCCCGCCTGGTGAACGAGCGCCCCGCCTCCACGTTCCGCGACCTGCTCGCCCTCAGGCCCGCCGCGCGCCCGATCCCGCTCGCGGAAGTCGAGCCCGCGCAGGCCATCCTGGCGCGCTTCGACAGCGCCGGCATGTCCTTAGGCGCGCTCTCGCCCGAGGCGCACGAGGCGCTCGCGATTGCCATGAACCGCCTCGGTGCGCGCTCCAACTCCGGCGAGGGGGGCGAGGATGCGGCGCGTTATCGCACTGAGCGCAACTCCAAGATCAAGCAGGTGGCCTCCGGGCGCTTCGGCGTGACCCCCGAGTACCTGATCAACGCCGAGGTGCTGCAGATCAAGATCGCCCAGGGAGCCAAGCCCGGCGAGGGCGGACAGCTTCCCGGCCACAAGGTCAACGACATGATCGCCAGCTTGCGCTTTGCGCGAGCGGGCGTCGGGCTCATCTCCCCGCCGCCACATCACGACATCTACTCGATCGAGGATCTGGCGCAGCTGATCTTCGACCTGAAGCAGGTCAACCCCCGAGCGCTGGTGTCGGTGAAGCTGGTGGCGGAGCCCGGGGTGGGGACGGTCGCCGCCGGGGTGACCAAGGCGTACGCCGACCTGATCACCATCTCCGGGTACGACGGCGGCACGGGCGCGAGCCCGCTGTCGTCCATCAAGTACGCCGGCACGCCATGGGAGCTCGGACTCGCGGAGACCCATCAGACCCTGCGCCGCAACGATCTGCGCCACCGCGTGCGCCTGCAGACCGACGGTGGGCTGAAGACCGGGCTCGACGTGGTCAAGGCGGCGATCATCGGCGCGGAGAGCTTCGGTTTCGGCACCGCGCCGATGGTGGCGCTGGGGTGCAAGTACCTGCGCATCTGCCATCTGAACAACTGCACCACCGGCATCGCGACCCAGCACAACGTGCTGCGCTCGAAGTACTTCACGGGCCTGCCGGAGATGGTGATCAACTACTTCCGCTTCGTGGCCGAGGAGGTGCGCGAGCTCCTCGCCTCCCTCGGGGTGCGCACGCTCGCCGAGCTCATCGGCCGCACCGAGTATCTCGAGGTGCAAACGGGCAGTACGCCGCGGCAGCGCAAGCTCGACCTCACCCCCATCCTGTCCACCGGCGGCCTCGCCTCCGATGCGCCGCAGTTCTGCGTCACGCCCTCGAATGCGCCCTTCGATCAGGGCGAGCTCGCCGAGCGCATGGTGCGCGACATGCTGAGCGCCATCGAGAACAGGAGCGGCGGCGAATGGCACTACGAGCTCAGCAACTTCAACCGCTCCATCGGCGCGCGCGTCTCGGGTGAGATCGCGCGGCGCTGGGGCAACTACGGCATGGAGGATGCGCCGCTCACCGTGCGCTGCAGCGGCAACGCCGGGCAGAGCTTCGGCGTCTGGAACGCCGGCGGCCTCAACCTGTACCTGGAAGGCGATGCCAACGACTACGTCGGCAAGGGCATGGCGGCCGGCCGGATCGTGCTGCGCCACCCGAGCGGCGCGCGCTTCGTGGCGAAGGACACGATCATCATGGGCAACACCTGCCTGTACGGCGCCACCGGCGGGGAGCTGTACGCCGCCGGCCTCGCCGGCGAGCGCTTCGCGGTGCGCAATTCGGGCGCGGTGGCGGTGATCGAGGGCGCCGGCGATCACTGCTGCGAGTACATGACGGGAGGCGCGGTGTGCGTGCTGGGGCGCACCGGAGTGAACTTCGGCGCCGGCTTCACCGGCGGCTTCGCCTACGTGCTGGACCTGGAGCGCAACTTCGTCGATCGCTACAACCACGAGCTCATCGACATCAGCCGCATTCACCCCGAGGCGATGCAATCGAACGTGCAGCACCTCGAGGCGCTGCTCGAGCGGCACGTCGCCGAGACCGCCAGCCTCTGGGCCGCGGAGATCGTGAATGACCTGCGCACCTTTCTGCCCAAGTTCTGGGTGGTGAAGCCCAAGGCGGCCTCCATCGACTCGCTGGTCGAGAGCCTGCGGCGCGCGGCCTGAAGGCTCGCGCAACATGGCCGACAAGAACCTGCAATTCCTCGACATCCCGCGCTCGGATCCACCCAAGACGGCGGTGGAAGCGCGGGTGGGCAATTTCCGCGAGATCTACGCCTCCTACGATGCGAGCGGCGCGGCGCAGCAGGCGGGGCGCTGCTTGAGCTGCGGCAATCCCTTCTGCGAGTGGAAGTGCCCGGTTCACAACTACATCCCCAACTGGCTGAAGCTGATCGAGGAGGGGAATCTGTTCGAGGCGGCGGAGCTGTCCCACAAGACCAACTCGCTCCCCGAAGTGTGCGGCCGCATCTGCCCGCAGGATCGCCTGTGCGAGGGAGCCTGCACGCTCAATGACGGGCTGGGCGCTGTCAGCATCGGAGCGATCGAGAAGTACATCACCGACGAGGCGCTCAAGGCCGGCTGGCGGCCCGACATGTCGAACGTGCGGCCTGCGGACAGGCGCGTCGCGATCGTGGGCGCGGGCCCGGCGGGCCTGGCATGCGCCGACATCCTGGTGCGCAACGGCGTGCAGCCGGTGGTGTTCGATCGCCACGAGCGCATCGGGGGCCTCCTCACCTTCGGCATCCCGCCCTTCAAGCTCGAGAAGCAGGTGCTGCAGATGCGCCACGAGATCATGGCTGACATGGGCGTCGAGTTTCGCCTCGGTTGCGAGGTCGGCGCCGAGGCTTTCGGCGGCCTGCTGGGAGAATACGATGCCGTGTTCCTCGGCCTGGGGACCTACACCAGTGTCAGGGGCGGCTTTCCGGGCGAGGAGCTGCCGGGGGTGCACGAGGCGCTGGCGTACCTCATTTCCAACATCCGGCACGAGCTCGGGTTCCCCGGCGCCGGCCACTCGCTCGTCAGCATGCACGGCAGGCGCGTGATGGTGCTGGGGGGCGGGGATACCGCCATGGACTGCAACCGCACCGCCATCCGCCAGGGGGCGCAGTCCGTCACCTGCACCTACCGGCGCGATGAGGGCAACATGACCGGCTCGCGGCGCGACTACCGCAACAGCCGGGAGGAAGGGGTCGAATTCCTCTTCAACACCCAGCCGATCGAGATCGTGGGCGCCGAGCAGGTGGAGGGAGTGAAGCTGGTGCACACGCGCCTCGGCGAGCCGGACGCGCGCGGGCGGCGCGTGCCCCAGGCCGTGGCCGGCTCGGAGCAGATCGTGCCGGCGGACGCGGTCATCATCGCCTTCGGCTTCCTGCCCAGTCCGCCGCAGTGGCTCGACGCGCACCAGATCCGCCTGCACGACAACGGCCGGGTACGCGTGTCGGCGCACCCGGCGCAGCCGTTTCAGACCACCAACCCGAAGGTGTTTGCCGGCGGGGACATGGTGCGCGGCTCGGACCTGGTCGTGACTGCGGTGTTCGAGGGGCGCGAGGCGGCGCGCGGAATCCTCAACTACCTGGGCGTGCAGTGACAGGGGTGCGCTGACTGAGTATGACGACGTGCGGTGCCCGACCCCGGCCGATGCCGTAGAATGCTACGTACGCCTGTAGCGCGTCTGAGCGGTACTCATGACGGAGATCTTCGTTGTGAACGCGATCCCCATAACGCCCGCCATGTTGGAAATTGCACGGCGGGTCATTTGGTTCGAGCCGCCCGAGAGGGCACTTCGTGATCCGGTGCAGTTCATGGCGTATGCAATGACCTACGCTGTGCACGAGGACATGCGCGTTATTCGGCAGTTCGTCTCGGATGACGACCTCAGGGACGCTCTTGATCACGCGCCGCCCGGGATAATCGACGCGCGTTCGTGGGCCTACTGGAACTCCAAAATGGGCCGGTATCCCGCGCCGCCACCGCCCCAGCGGAGGTTCGGGCTCAGCTCATGACGGCGGGGGCGGCGGCATTGTCGGCCCCCGTCATGAGCCAGAGTAATCCCTGCAGCAGCTGCGCCGGTGTCGGCGGGCAGCCGCGGATCACGAGATCCACCGGAATGACTTTCGAGACCGCGCCGACGCACGCATAGCTGTCTGCGAACACACCGCACCCGGCGCCGCAGTCACCCACGGCGACGACCCACTTCGGCGCCGGCATGGCGGCCCAGGTGCGCTCGAGCGCTTCGCGCATGTTGAGCGTCACAGGCCCGGTGACGAGCAGCACGTCGGCGTGGCGGGGCGAGGCCACGAAGCGGATGCCGAATCGCTCGACATCGTAGAAGGCGTTGGAGAGCGCGTGGATCTCGAGCTCGCAGCCGTTGCACGAGCCGGCGTCGACTTCGCGGATGGCGAGACTGCGCCCGAGCCTGCGGGCGATGGCGCCGCGCAGCTCCTCGGCCGCGGCTTCCAAGCCGGCCGTGGCCTCGCCCACCGCTTCCGTGCACGGTGGCGTGATGAGGTTCTTGAACAGACGTCTGCGCACGATCGCCTAGCCAGCGCCGCTGGAATTACAGGTCATGTCCGGAATAGGAGCAGTTGAACGACTTGTTGCACAGCGGGAAGTCCGCGACGATGTTGCCCTCGATCGCCGCCTCCAGCAGCGGCCACAGCAACCACGACGGATCGCGCAGGTGGCAGCGCTCGATGCGCCGTCCAACACCGAGGCGCACGTAGCCGAGCACGTCGCCGCGAAACCCCTCGACCAGCGCCGCGCCTTCGACGCTGCTCGTGGGCACGGCACGGACGATCTCGCGCACCGGCCCGTCGGGGAGCGAGGCGAGCGCGCGCTCGAGCCAGCCGATGCTGTGCTGGATCTCCTGGATGCGCACCCACACGCGCGCATCGACGTCACCCTCGGAGCGGGCCGCGAGCTGCAGCGGCGCCGCATCGTACGGCGCATAGGGCACGGAAAGGCGTGCATCGAATGCGCGTCCCGACGCCCGGCCGACAACCCCGGGTGCGGCGAACTGCGCCGCGAGCGCACCCGACACGATGCCCGTGCCGACGGTGCGATCCTGGAGCGAGGCGGTGTTCTCGTACAGCTCCACCAGCTCCGGGAATTGCCCGCGCAGGCCCTCGGTGAGGGCCAGGATCGCCGCAACGCCCGCCGGCTCGAGATCCGCGGCCACTCCGCCGGGTACGATCAGGTCCATCATGAGGCGATGGCCGAAGGCGCTGGCGCAGGCGCGCAGGGTCTGCTCGCGCAGGATGCCGCACTCCGCGTGCATCATCGAGAACGCAGCGTCGTTGCAGATCGCTCCCACGTCACCGAGGTGATTCGCGATCCGCTCGAGCTCGGCCATCACCGCCCGCAACCACAGCGCGCGCGGCGGCGGGCGGGATCCGAGCGCGGCTTCCACCGCGCGAGCGAACACCAGTGAGTACGCCACGGTGCTGTCCCCGGACACCCGCGCCGCCAGCCGTGCCGCCGCGTCGATCGACTTGCCGCACAGCAGCCGCTCGATGCCCTTGTGCGTGTACCCCAGGCGCTCCTCGAGCCGCACGACCGTTTCCCCGCTTGCCGTGAAGCGGAAATGACCGGGCTCGATGATTCCCGCGTGCACCGGGCCCACCGGGATCTGGTGCAGACTCGGGCCCTCGGCCTGAAGAAACTGATAGGGCGGCAGGATTGCGCCGGGGCGCGACGATTCGGCCAAGGGATGCTGCACGGGCCAGCGCCCATGGTCCAGCCACGGCCGTCGATCGGGAAGCCCGGTAAACTCGAGACCGAACAGATCACTCGCCGCCCGCTCGAGGCGCGATGCCGGGGCGTGGAACGGTGCCAACGAGGGCACCTTGCCCGAGCGCGCGTCCAGGGAAGCGCTCGCGATCTGGCGCGTGGCGGGCTCGTACAGCACGCACTGCACCGCGCCGAGATCCCCCCACAGTCCGAGCAGGTCGAGCTTGCCCTCGCGCAAGGCTTCCCCGATCGCACGCCACACGTCGGCATCGACCGGCACGCGCGGCCAGCCCTGATGCGCGCCATCGGGGCTCGAATCTGCGAACAGGGCCTTGAGCACCAGATGCCTCCTACCCGAGCTGGCTGGCCACGTGGCGGAACCAGGCGACGATGGGTGCGGGCAGGTAGACGCCCGCCGCGGCCACCAGCGCCAGATGCAGCGTCATCGGCGCCAGACGCCAGGCCGGCAGCAGGTGTCGCTTGTCGGTGTCGCCGAAGGCGAGGCCCTGAAGCCGCAGGACGAGGGCGCTGAAGGCGATCAGGAGCCCCGCCACCAGCACGATCGCCAGCCAGGGCGAGCGTGCGAAGGTCGACGTCACCAGCAGAAACTCGCTGGTGAAGACCCCAAAGGGCGGCAGACCTGCGATGGCGACGACGCCCAGCACCAGCAGCCATCCGAGCAGCGGTTGACTGTGCGTGAGCCCGCGGATGTCGGCGGTGCGCTGCGTCCCCTCGAGCTGCGAGATGTAGCCGACGCCGAAGAAGATGGCGGACTTGGTCAGGCTGTGCATGGCCATGTGCAGCAGTCCCGCGAAGCTCGCCAACGGCCCGCCCAGGCCGAACGCGAGCGTGATGATGCCCATGTGCTCGATCGAGGAGTACGCGAACAGGCGCTTGATGTCGCGGCGCCGGTAGAGCATGAAACCGGCGAACAGGAGCGAGGTGAGGCCCATGGTCACCATCATCGGGCCGGGCGCGAGCACGTGGGGATTGCCGGCGATGATCAGCTTGAATCGCAACAGCGCGAACAGCGCCACGTTGAGCAAGAGGCCTGAGAGCACCGCCGAGATGGGCGTGGGTCCCTCGGCGTGCGCGTCCGGGAGCCAGGCGTGCACCGGGACCAGGCCCACTTTGGTGCCGTAGCCGAGCAGCAGGAAGACGAACGCCAGGTTCAGGAGCGAGGGATCGAAGCTGGCCGAGCTCGCCGCGAGGCGGTCCCAGGCCATCGCGAGCATTCCCTGGCCGAGGTGCTCCTGCGCCGCGAGGTATACGAGGATCGTGCCGAACAGGGCGAGCGCGATGCCGACCGAGCCCAGAATGAAGTATTTCCAGGCGGCCTCGAGCGCCGCGTTGGTGCGGTAGATGCCCACCATCATCACGGTGGTGAGGGTCGCCAGCTCGATCGCCACCCACATGAGGCCTATGTTGTTCGACACCAGCGCGAGATTCATGGCGAACATCAGCAGCTGGTACATGGCGTGATAGAAGCGCAGGTCCCGCGCCTTCAGGCGCCGCGTCTGCAGCTCGTGCGCGATGTAGCCGGCGCTGAACACGCTGGTGCTGAAGCCCACCAGGGCGCCGACGAACAGGAACACGGTATTGAGATCGTCGACCAGCAGATACAGCGAGGGCTCGGGCCGGTGCCGGTAGAGCGCCGCGGCGCAGCCGAGCGTGAGCGCGCACAGGCTCACGTTGAGGGCCGCGGCGAGGCGGTAGCGCGGGATCGCCGCGAGCAGCACGGCGCCCAGGGCGGGGGTGCACAGCAGTCCGGTGAGCGCCAGCTGTCCCATGGAGGCGCTCACAGCGCTTCGCCACGTGACATGTCGAGGGCCTGCAGATCCACCGTGTCGAAGCGCTCGCGGATGCGGAACAGGAAAATGCTGATGACCATGAAGGCGATGAGCACCGAGAAGCCGACGCTGATTTCCACCACCAGCGGCATGCCGCGCGCGCCGCTCGCGGCGAGCACCAGGCCGTTCTCGAGCGACATGAATCCGATGACCTGGCTCACGGCGTTGCGGCGCGTCACCATCATCAGGAATCCGAGCAGCACCACCGAGAGGGCGAAGGCGAGATCCTCGCGCACGAACGGCCCTTCCGCTTGCGTCACCGGCAGCATGACGACGATCGACAGTCCCACCAGCGCAATGCCGAACAGCATCGTCGGTCCGATGCTGACGACGGTCTCGATGCTGCGATGAATCCCCAGACGCACCACGATGCGGCGCAGGGCGACCGGAATGATCACGCCCTTGAACAGCAGGGCGATGAGGGCCGTGATGAACAGATGCGGTGCGCGCTGCAGATAGGCCTGCCAGGCGACCGAGCCCGCGAGCGCAAAGGCGTGGAACGCGAACACGTTGAGGAGGGCGAACATGCGGTCCTGGTACAGCAGCAGGAAGCTCAGGAGAACCATGGAGCCCGCCAGCAGATGGGCGATATCGCTGTCGAGCGGACTCATCGCGAGACCTTCGAGACGAACAGCAGGATCGTTCCGAGCAGTCCCAGCATGAGCGCGATGCCGAGAAACTCCGGCACGCGGAACACGCGCATCTTGGCGATGGCGGTCTCGAACAGCACCAGCAGGAATGCCAGCAGCGCAAGCTTCACCGCCCAGGCGAGGAGCCCCGCGGCGTAGGCGAGCGCTCCGGCGCCGGCCACCGCCGTACCCCAGGGCGTGAACACGCATGCGATGAGCGACAGGTACAGCAGCAGCTTCACCGCCGCGGCGGCTTCGAGCACCGCCAGGTGACGGCCGGAGTATTCGAGAATCATGGCCTCGTGGATCATGGTCAGCTCGAGGTGGGTCGCAGGGTTGTCGACCGGGATGCGGGCATTCTCCCCGATCGAGACGATGATCAGCGCCACCAGGGCGAGGGCGAGTGAGATGTTGACACCGGCACCGGGTCCGAGCATGTAGGCCGAGATCGAGGAGAGCTGCGTCGAGCCTGCAAAGAGGGACAGCGTGAACACCGCCATCAGCATGGCCGGCTCCGCGAGCGATGCGAACAGCATTTCGCGGCTCGAGCCAAGCCCGCCAAAGCTCGTGCCGACGTCGAGGCCGGCGAGCGCCAGCAGGAAGCGTGCGGTTCCGAGCAGCGCGACGATGACGATGATGTCGGCGACGGCGCCCAGCGGCAGACCGCTCGCGAACGTCGGCACCAGTGCGGCGGCCACCCAGGTGGTGGCGAAGATCAGGTAGGGGGCGGCGCGGAACAGCCAGGAGGCGTTCCCGGCGACCACGGCTTCCTTGCGGATCAGTTTCAGCAGGTCGCGATACGGCTGCAGGACCGAGGCACCCTGGCGGCGCAGGAGCCGGGCGCGGATCTTGCGCGTCACGCCCGACAGCAGGGGAGCCGTCCCCAGTACCAGAGCGGTCTGCGCGAGCTGGATGAGCCAGTCGGAGTAGCTCATCGCCAGGTTCCGACGATGATCAGCAGCGCGACCAGCGCCGCAAACACCAGCGTCAGATAGTTGCGGATCGTCAGGAACTGCATGCGGTTCAGCCGCTCGGCCGTCGCCGCGACCAGGCGGATGATGGGCGCGTAGAGCGCGTCCCACACCGTGTCATGAAGCTCCACCTGCAGCCGTGCCACCGCGGTATCGCCGGGCTTCGGCATGGCGACCGCTTCGCGCGCCCGAAAGACGACGCTGCCGAACACGCGCCGGATGGGCTGCGCGAAGCTTCCCGCGGTGTACTGCGTCGCGGGGCTCGCATCCGGGAAGCCGCAGTCCCAGGCGGGCGATCGTCGCAGGGCGTGCGAGGCGACGCGGCGCACCACGAAGGCGGTGGCAGCGGCGGCGAGCAGGATCATGACGAACACGAACAGCCCGCTGTAGGCGCTGCGGTGGATGTCGACGGGCACGATGCGCATCCACGCCTGGGCGGACTGTGGCGCGAGCCGCTCTCCCACGGCCAGCTGCGTCACGGCGCCCAGGCTGTCCAGGACGAAACCGGGCAGGATCCCGGCGAGCAGACACAGCAGCGCGAGCAGCAGCATGGCGATCTGCGAGAAGCGGTCGGTCTCTGCCGCGGCGGATGCCGCCTTGGTGCGCGGGCGGCCGAGGAAGCTCATGCCGAACGCCTTGACGAAGCACGCCGCCGCGAGCGCGGCCGAGCAGGCGAGGGTTGCGCCGACGGCGGGAACCAGCAATCGCGCAACCCACTGCGGCAGCTGCGGGCTCAGGAGAATCGCCTGGAAGGTGAGCCATTCGGAGACGAAGCCGTTGAAGGGCGGAAGCGCCGAGATGGCGATGCATCCGGCGAGGAACGCCACCGCCGTCACCGGCATGGCCTTGATCAGTCCGCCGAGGTGCTCCATGTCGCGCTCGCCGGTCGCATTGAGCACCGCTCCCGAGCCCATGAACAGCAGACTCTTGAACAGCGAGTGATTGAATACGTGGAAGATCGCCGCCGCGAACGCCAGCGCCGCCGCGGCGCGCATGCCGCTCGCCTCGAACGCCAGCGCCAGCCCCAGGCCGATGAAGATGATGCCGATGTTCTCGACGGTGTGGTACGCGAGCAGCCGCTTCAGATCGTGCTCCATCAACGCATACAGCACGCCCAGCAGTGCGGTGACGGCGGCGATCAGCAGTACCGGAACGCTCCACCACCATGCGGGGGGACCTGCCAGGTCGAAGACCAGCCGCACGAAGCCATAGACCGCCACCTTGGTCATGACTGCGCTCATCAGTGCGGAGACGTGACTCGGCGCGGCCGGGTGCGCGAGCGGCAGCCACGCGTGCAGCGGCACGAGGCCTGCCTTGGAGCCGGCTCCGAGCAGCGCCAGCAGCAGGACGATCGGGCCCACGCCCGCGGAGCTCACGCGACGGATCGCCTCGAAGGAGTATCCGCCGTGGGGGCCGGCGAGCAGGCCGAACGCCAGCAGCAGCGTCAGGGCACCGCCCGAGGCCATGATGAGATACACCAGCGCGGCGTGGCGGTTCTCGGCGGCGCGGTGCTCGCTCAGCACCAGCGCCCAGGAGGCGAGCGACATGAGCTCCCAGCCGACCAGGAAGGAAAACGCATCCTGCGCCAGCAGCACCAGATTCATGCCGGCGATGAAGGCCGGGTAGAAGGGCACGACCCGCAGCGGCTCGCGGGCGTGTGCACCGTAGCCGATGGCATAGCCGCTCACGATGGCGGCGGCCAGATTGACGATGACGGCGAACGCGGCGCTCAGAGGATCGAGGCCGAGGACGGTGCGGCCGAGCGGCAGCCCGACGGGAATCTCGACGGATTCGAGCCCCGCGCCCGGCGCGAGCAGCCCGAGCAGCGCCACGCCCGCCAGAGCCGCACACACAGCCGCGCACGCCGCGTAGACGAGGCGAGTGCCGAGCGCGCGGCGCGCGGCGAAGATCCCGAGCACCGAGAGCGCGAGCAGCAATCCGACACCGCTGGCCGCGAGCTGGCTCAAGCATCACCTACCCTTGCGCGATGACCGAGCTCGGGATTATCGCAGAACCAAAAAAAGCCCCGCTCAGTTGGCGGGGCTTCAGTTCCTGCGTCATCATTTCGACGACCGGGTAGTTCGCTGTCAGCTGGTGCGGAGCGCGCCTTTCGGATTCAGGTGAATCCGCGCAGCGCTGCGGCACGTCGCGTCATCACGAGCATCTAGACTTTCGGCTGAAACGCTTGGAGCCGATGCCCCGGCTTCTATTGCGAGGCCCGCGTGTTCATCCACGCGTCATGTCGTTCCTGACAGCCGCAACAAGTTAGCAGCTGTCGTTACCCGTGCCCGCGTCGATCCCCTGGTTTCTGTTGGTATGTCCTTCCAGCTTCGCGCAGCTTCTGCGCATCATGGTCTCGATAACCCACCCGGCCAAAGTTGGAAACTATTGTTCGGACGGTGTTTTCACGGCCTAATTATACTGATTCCAAAGAAAATTACCATGTCGCAATTTGTCGACAGCCACTGGGTGCTACTGCCCAGGGGGCAGTCCAGTGAATGCCCCAGGGGGAAAACACGGCACTCGATGTGTCAGCGGGCCAGGCGCACGACGAACCTCACGCCGCTGCCGTCGGGGAGGTTGAGGGCAGTGGCCTCCCCGCCGTGGAACTCGGCGATCAGCCGCACGATGTACAGGCCGAGACCGAAGTGGGGCCGGCTGTCGGGGCCGGCGCGCGACTGCCACAGTGACTCGAAGAGGCGCCCCTGGACATGCGCGGCCAAGGCGGGCCCGGGGTTGTCGACCTCGATGAGCGCCGCCTGCGCATCCAGGCGCAGCCGCACGCTGATCAGCGCTCCCGCGGGGCTGAAGTCCACGGCGTTGTCGATGAGCTTGTCGAGCATCTGCACGATGAGGTCGGGGGCGCCGCGCACGGCCACCGGCTCGGTCGGCAACTCGGCGCGGAAAGTGCGCTCGGGGAAGGCGCCGCGGTAGGCGGCCACGGCGGACTCCAGCAGCGGCGCCAGATCGAAGCTCACCCGCTCGGCGCCGCCGATGGCTTCCTCGACCCGGGTGGCCGCACCCATGGCAATGAGAATGGCGTTGAGCCGCTCGCTCCCCTGGCGGGCACGCTCGAGGTAGGCGCGCGCGGAAGGCGGCACCTGTTCGGACTCCAGGTTGTCCAGGGAGGAACGCACGATGGTGAGCGGCGTGCGGATCTCGTGGGCCAGCTTGCCGGCGAGCGTGCGCAGGTAGCTGGTGTATTCGTTCAGCCGCTGCAGGAGCGTCGAGAAGCCGCGGGCGACATCTCCCAGCTCATCGCGCGCGTCGGTTTCCGGAAAGCTGGTGACCAGACCTGAGCGCGTCAGGGCCGATTCGCTCGCCTGACGCAGCCGCGACAGGCGCAGCGACAGCCAGGCGGCGAAGGCGAACATCAGCGTCACCGCCACCGCGCTGGTGCTCAGACTGAAGTTGAGCATGCGCATGAGCGCGTGATCGCGCAGCCGGATCCAGCGGTTCGCCGTCTGCGTCACCTCGAGCTCGCCGATGACCGTCTTGTGATCGCGGTCGTAGATCGGGGCTGACGACTCCAGCAGAGCCCTCGTGCCCGGCCGGTCGACGAAGCGCCGGTACAGCCGTGCGAGAATCGGCGTCTCCGTACCTAAGCCCGTCAGCCGCGCGAGCGCATCGGCACGCGCCAGCACCCGCCCCGAGGGAGTCGAGACCGCTAGCTTCAGGCCCGGCTGCATGAACTGCGCGAGGTAGGAGGTGAGCTCGGGAGCGGCCACGATGAGGCGCCCGAGCGTGTGCAGGTCATCGCTGCGCAGGGTGCCGTAGCTCACCGGGTCGGCGCCGCGCGCGTCGCGATCATCCACCAGCACCCCGAAGCCGTGGCCGAGCATCGACAGCGGAGCCCGCAGCTCGATGCGGTAGCCGTGGCTCATGGGCTGCCAGGCGCCGCGGATGCGCGGCTCGAGCGGCGCGCTCTGCTGGCCGTACTCTCCGGTCTCGATGCGGCGCGCCGTGACCGCGCCCGGAGCAGTCGCGGCGAGAAATACCTGCCGCTCCTCACCCTGGCTGTCCTCAAATCCGAGCCACACACGGTCACCGAAGGTCCCCGGGTCGAGCGGGTTGGTCCCGGGGGCATCGAACAGCGGGTGCTCGTCGCGCACCTCGAGCAGCACGTACAGCATGCGCTCATAGACGCCGGTGAGGATGCCGAAGCGGTGGCGATCGTCCCTGGCGAAGTACGCCCACGCGGAAGGATCGTGCGGCCAGTCATCGGAGTAGCCATCGAGAAGCGGCGCAGCCGTCAGCGCCAGGGGCTTGAGGTCGTACGGACCGCTCTGCAGGAACGCGTGGCCGGAGGTCTCATCGTGGGGCGCGTCGGGAGCATCCGCGGGCGGGGGCGCTTCACGATACAGAAGATCCGTGCGCCCCTGGAGCGAGGCGGCGACGGTCTGGGAGACCGCCTGGAGCGAGTTCTCCTCCCCCTCGCGCAGCGCGGACTCCATCTCGCGCGCGTACTGGCATCCGCCCCAGGGCAGTACCAGTGTCGCGAGGCCGAGCAGCAGGAGCTTGAGGCGCAGGGACATGGGCCGCGCCGGTCACTCGACCCAGCGATAACCCATGCCGTAGACCGTCTGCACGGCGTCGAACTTCGGATCGACGCTCTGGAACTTGCGCCGGATGCGCTTCACGTGCGAGGTGATGGTGTTGTCATCGAGCACGACGTTGGCGGCGTCCATCAGCTGCTGGCGGTTGCGCACGTGCCCGGGGTGGCGCGCGAGCGCGTGCACGATCCAGAACTCGGTGAGCGACAGCAGCACCACCCGGCCGTCCCACTGCGCCTGCATGCGCTCGGCATCCAGGGTGAGCGCGCCGCGGCGCACGATCTCGCCGGGCGTGTCGGGCCTGCGCAGCGCATCCACCCGGCGAAACAGCGCGTTCACCCGCGCAATCAGGTGCGCGAGGCTCAGGTCCTTGGTGAGGAAGTCGTCCGCCCCGAGGCGCAGCCCCGACACCGCATCGAGCTCGCTGTCGCGCGCGGTCAGAAATATGATCGGCAGCTCGGCCGACAGCGCGCGCAGCTGCCGGCACAGCTCGAAGCCGCCCTCCGGCTCATCCTCGAGGGAGATGTCGATGACCGCGAGATCCGGCAGGCGCGCGGCGAACGCGCTCATGGCCTGCGCGCGGTTGGCGTAGGTGCGTACCGCATAGCCCTCGCGCATGAACCCCGCCGCGTAGTTGTCGCGGATTGCCGGCTCGTCCTCGACGATGGCGACCAGGCGTTTCATGGGGGCTCAAGGCTACAGGCTGCGCGAGGGAGGTTAAAGCGCTCGCGCGCTGCCACTTTGCGCCACGATTCGTCGCGAGCGCGCCCGTTTCCCGCCCCGGGGCCGACGGCGGGCCGTGGCGAAATAATCCCGTAGTCACCGATACGGGAGAGCTCAATGACCTCGCGCCCGCCGCACCGGCACGACCCGCAAGTCCGCCGCGACAGACTCGCCAACTGGCTGGCGCTCCTCACGCTCCTCGCGCTCGGCGTCGTCTGGCCGGGCGAGCAGACCTCGGGCGTGGTCGCGCACGGAACACCGAGCCTGCGACCGCAGGCGCCGGGGGGATATGCGTTGCCGTAATATTCATTGCCTGAGCTGCGCGACCGCGGACGGCCGCAGCCGGCCAGGGGCGGAGGAGGCGCACATGGGCGATGAAGTTATCTTCTACAGCAGCCCGTTCTCCCGCGGGCGTATCGTGCACTGGATGCTGGAGGAAGCGGGGGCGCCTTACCGGTTCGAAGTCGTGAACCTGGAAACCAAGGAGCAGAAGAGACCGGAGTATCTGGCGGTGAATCCGATGGGCAAGGTTCCCACCATCGTTCACCGCGGCGCCGTGGTCACCGAGTGCGCAGCGATCTGCGCTTACCTCGCGGACGCTTTCCCCGCGGCGCGGCTCGCGCCGCCGACCGACAGCCCGGCCCGCGGGACCTACTATCGTTGGCTGTTCTTCGGCGGCTGCTCTTTCGAGCCCGCGATCATCGATCGCATGCTGTCGCGCCCCCCGGCCTCCCGGCCGGGGGCGCTGAGCTACGGCTGTTACGAGGACGCGGTCGAGACTCTGGCCAAGGCGCTCACGCCCGGACCCTACATCCTCGGCAGGCAATTCAGCGCAGCCGACGTTTACGTCTGCTCGCAGATCGCCTTTGCCATGATGATGAAGGCACTCGAAGCGCGGCCGCTGTTCCAGGAGTACACGGAGCGGGCGCAGCAGCGCCCGGCCTACAAGCGCTTCCTGGAGAAGAACGAGCAGATCGCGACGCAGATGAAGAAGGCAAGCTAAACGCCGCCGTCTGATCCGACGGCGCGCCGCGCGCCGCCTCCGCCTGACGGGGCGCATTTGAGCCGGGTCGCGGCCCGTGATAGCTTTCGTGCCGGCTTCGGGCCCAACCCGCTCACGGAACGGGCGCGGTCCCGAGCTTCAGGAGCAGTCGCACCCACAAGAATCAAACTGCGCGACGCCGACGCCCACCACGCCCGAACGCGCGTCGCCCATAGAGGGAGACATCATGTTCACCCAAGTGCTCGACCCGCTCGACAACCTGACGCTCACCTGTCTGGTGGCGCTGATTCCCGTGGTCTCGCTGCTGGTGATGCTCGCCGTGTTCCGCGTGCCGGCCTGGCTCGCGACGCTGCTCGGCTCGCTCATCACCTTCGCGCTCGCAGCCTGGGTATGGAGGATGCCGCTCGACGACGGCACCCACGCATACCTGTACGGCGCGGCGACCGGCGTGTGGAACGTCGACTGGATCACGCTCTGGGGCATGGTGCTGTTCAACACCATGTCCGTTACCGGCCTGTTCGAGAATTTCCGCCGCTGGCTGATCGCCCTCGGCGGCATGGACGTGCGCGTACAGACCATGCTGTTCGCGTGGGCCTTCGGAGCGCTCCTCGAGGGCCTGGTCGGCTTCGGCTATCCGTGGGCGGTGGTGGCGCCGATCCTGATCTCGCTCGGCATCTCCGACCTCAACGCGATCCGCGTCGCCGCGATCGCCAATAACGCGCCGGTGTCCTACGGCGCGCTCGGCGCACCGATCATCGCGCTCGCCGCCGTGACCGGTTATCCGCTGCTGGCGCTGTCGGGCTCGGTCGGCACCGTCGTCGCGGTGCTGGCGCTGGCGCCACCGTGGGTGCTCTTGTACCTGGTCTCCGGCAAGGACGGCATGAAAGGCGGCTGGCCGCTCGCCGTGGTCGGCTCGCTCGGTTACATCGCGGGCCAGTATCCGGTGGCCCGCTACTGGGGTCCGTACCTGCCGGATGTCGTCGGCGCCATCGTGTGCTTCGCGGCGCTGCTCGTGCTCCTCAAGCTATGGCAGCCGAAGACTGTGCTCGGCTACGGCGGCGTGCCGGTGGATGCCGCCGCCGCCCGGCAGACGCAGTCGCATGGCCTGAAGAGCGGCGAAGTTCTGCAGGCCTGGCTGCCGTTTGTGGTTCTGCTCGTCGTCGTAGGTCTTTGGACCGGGCCTTGGTGGGGAGATCACTCGCCGACAAAGATCAGCTTGTTCAAGGCCCAGGCGGTCGGCTGCTCGGCACTTGCCAGCACCTGCACCGCGGCCAAGCCGAGCGTAACCGCAGTCTTCAACTTCACTCCCCTCATCGCCGGTACCGCGATCCTCACGACGTGGATCATCGTGTTGGTGATGCTGATCGCGATGGGGCGGTTGAAGGGCGGCCAGCTCGGCGAAGTGCTCCGGCGCAGCTTCCACCAGATGTGGGGCGCGTGCCTGGTGGGGGTCTTCATCTTCGGGCTGGCGTACACCTTCAATTACTCCGGCATGGCGGCCTCGCTCGCCAAGGGCTTCTCGAGCATGGGCACTGCATTCATCATCGTCGCCCCGGTGCTCGGCTTCATCGGCGTGGCCCTTTCGGGCTCGAATACCTCGACCAACGCCATGTTCGGCAA
>VBMV01000163.1 GCA_005878835.1 Gammaproteobacteria bacterium
GCCTTTCCGCAAGACGTGAAGGAAGTGCAGGTGAGCCGCCGGGGCGATGCCATCGTGCTCTCGCCGGTGAGACGCGACTGGGCTTCCTTTTTCGAGCTCGACACGGCGGTCTCAGAGGACTTCCTTGCGCCGCGCGGAGACTCACCCCCGCAGTCGCGCGAGCCGTTGTAAGACCCGGATGTCTCCGCAGGGGCTCGCGGCATGACACTTCTCATGCTCGATACGGATATCTCGAGCTACGTCATTCGCCGCAGGCCCGCTTCCGTAGCCGAGCGCTTCGAGCACTACGCTTCGGAGCTATGTGTCTCGGTCGTCACTGCGGCGGAGCTGCGCTTCGGGGCGGAAAGGGCCGCTCGGCCGGAGCTCGTGAAGCTCGTCGAGGCTTACCTCGCGCGCTTGGCAATCCTCGACTGGACGGATGCGGTGACTTTCCACTATGCGCGCATCCGCGCGGCGCGCTCGAGCGCGCAGGCAAGCCGATCGGTAATCTCGATCTCATGATCGCCTCGCATGCCGTGGCGGTGGAAGCGACCGTTGTAACGAACAATGTGCGGCACTTCGCATCGGTGCCCGGGCTCAAGGTCGAGGAATGGAAGTGGTGCGCCGGCAAAACCGGCAAGGAGTAGGTGGTGGAAGTCCACCGCAGTGAAAGATTAGCGATCTACGCTGACCCCGAGTCATGCGCTGCTTTCCGTGAGGATGGCAGTGAAGCGTTGACAGGGGAGCACGCAGGCCAGCCATTGAGCCGCGAAAGGTTGATCCCGGGTGCCGACACGGTCACTTGCGTGGAAGGCAACACGGAGAGGCGCGCAAACGCGAGTGCCTCGACGACCCGGCGTGGTCTGAGACCCTGGCATGCGTGGACGCTCCTTGAACGGGAACCGGGAGATCTTGGGGCTGACCGGCGAGCATCACCGGTCCGCATCGGGAAGGTAAAGAGCCATAGCCGATGATGAACAGCCCCAAGAAGTCTGACCTCGCCGAAGTAGCGGTGAAACCGACGAACAAGGCTGCGCTAGAGGCGGTCGCGGAGTCGGCGGAGCGAAGGGTGAGGGCCGAGGGGAACACGAGCCAGCAAAGCACGCACCGGACACAGTGCCGGGCGCGCGTGTCACAGGCGCTGGAGCGTGTACGTCAAGCAGCAAAGGCAAGGAAGGAGGAACGGTTCACAGCGCTTCTCCACCATATCAACGTCGATCTACTTACGACGTCGTTCTACGCTCTCAAGCGTTGGGCGGCACCTGGAGTGGACGGTGTGACATGGCAGGATTACGAGGCAGATTTAGAGAGCAATCTCATAAATCTGCATGCACGGGTCCAACGGGGAACGTACCGGGCGCTGCCCAGCCGGAGGAAGAACATTCCTAAACCGGATGGACAGGTCAGAGCGCTGGGTATCGCCGCACTGGAAGATAAAATCGTCCAGCGGGCGGCAGTTGCAGTGCTCAGTGGGATTTACGAGGAAGATTTCCTCGGATTCTCGTATGGCTTCCGACCGAAGCGCGGTCAGCACGATGCGCTGGATGCGTTGTGTGTTGGAATCGACCGGAAAAAGGTGAACTGGATCCTCGATGTCGATATCCGAAGCTTCTTCGACCTGCTGAGTAGAGATTGGCTGGTCCGCTTCCTCAAGCATCGGATTGCGGATAAACGTATGATTCGTTTGGTACGCAAATGGCTGCAAGCTGGAGTGTTGGATGAAGGGGTCTGGACGGACAGTGAGACTGGCGTCCCTCAGGGTGCGACTGCATCGCCCCTGCTGGCCAACGTTTATCTCCATTATTCGTTCGACCTGTGGGTGCACCAGTGGCGTAAGCGTCACGCCCGAGGGGATATGGTTGTGGTGCGTTTCGCCGACGACACTGTCCTCGGATTTCAACACAAAGCCGACGCCGAGCGGTTCCTGACGGATATGCGTGAACGTTTGCAGAGGTTCTCGCTTTCGTTGCATCCGGACAAGACCCGGCTGGTCGAGTTTGGCCGCTTTGCGGCGTCCAATCGAGAACAACGCGGGCTTGGCAAGCCGGAGACCTTCACATTCCTGGGCTTTACATTTATCTGCGGTAAGGCGCGAGCAGGGCACTTCTTTGTTCAAAGGAGCACCCGTCGCGACCGAATGCAGGCAACGCTCAGGCGGGTGAAGGAAGAGCTGCGGAAGAGAAAGCACCACGCAACGTCGCAACAGGGCAGATGGCTGAAGCAAATCGTTCAGGGCTTCTACGCCTACCATGCCGTACCGGGCAATGGGCGGGCGACGGCGGCCTTTCGATTTCATGTCTCCACTCTATGGTGGAACGTGCTCGCACGTCGAAGCCAACGAGAAAACACGACATGGAATCGAATGGAGCGGCTCTTCAACCAGTGGCTCCCGCGGCCGCGTACTCTCCATCCCTGGCCTCGCGAACGTTTTGACGTCCGACACCCAAGGTGGGAGCCCAGTGCCTAAATCGGGCTCGCTGGGATCTGTGCGGGGGGCGAGCAGCAATGTTTGTCCC
>VBMV01000112.1 GCA_005878835.1 Gammaproteobacteria bacterium
GCGTCGGCCGCCGTTCAAGTTAAGCTCGGAGCGCTCGACATGTCATTGCCCAAGCCCTACGCGAACATTCCCGGAACCACGGTCTTCGACACCGACCAGGCGCGCCGCGGCTATCACCTCAACATGTTCTGCATGTCGCTGATGAAGCCCGAGAACCGCGAGCGCTTCAAGGCGAACGAGCGTGCGTATCTCGATGGCTGGCCCATGAGCGAGGAGCAGAAGCGCGCGGTGCTCGACCGGGACTACAATCGAATGATCTCACTCGGCGGCAACATCTACTTCCTCGCCAAATTGTTCGCGACCGACGGCAAGAGCTTCCAGTACGTCGCTGCGCAGATGGCCGGCATGTCGCAGGCGGACTACGCCAAGATGATGCTCGCGGGCGGACGCGCCCCCGAAGGCTGAAGGGCGGCGCACGTTGGCGTCGGGTTTCCAGTGAGGGGAGCGATGCGCGCGGCGCTCTATCACGGTCGGCAGGACCTGCGGCTCACGTCGGTGCCCGAGCCCGGGCCCGGGCCCGGCGAGGTGAAGCTGCGCGTTCTTTACAACGGGATCTGCGGCAGCGACCTGCTCGAGTACTTCTATGGCCCGGTCACCACGCGCAGCACGCCGCATCCGCTCACGGGCGTACAGAACCCCGTGATCATGGGTCACGAGGTGTGTGGGGAAGTGGTCGCGCTCGGCGCGGGGATCGAGGACCTCGCCGTCGGGACTCTGGTGGCGGTGGAACCGGTGGAGACCTGCGGCCGGTGCCTTTACTGCGGCCTCGGGCAGTACAACCACTGTCCGTCGCTCGCGATCCACGGGTACAACCGTGCCGGCGGCGGTCTCGCCGAGTACACGGTAGTGAAGCGGCGCATGGCACACGCGCTTCCGCCTGCGGTCTCGGCGCTTCAGGGTGCGCTCATCGAGCCGCTCGCGATCGCATGGCACACGGTGAATCGCTGTGCGGTGGGCGCCGGACAGGTCGTCGCGATTCACGGCGCAGGTCCAATTGGTGCGGGCGCCTTCCTGACGCTCAAGCGGCGCGGAGTCGAGGCGATTGTCGTCGATCCATCGCCGACTCGGCGCGCGGCGCTCGCCGGTCTCGGCGCGCGCACGGTGCTCGATCCGAGCGCGTGCGATGTGGTGGCGGCGATCCGCGATCTCACCGGTGGCCGCGGCGCCGATGCCTCGATCGATGCGGCGGGGGGAGCGAAGGCCTTTGCCGCGATGCTGCACGGCACCCGGGTCGATGGGACCGCGGTGGTGGTGGCGATCCACCACGAGCCCGTCGTCATCCCGCCCTTCGACCTGCTGATGCCGGAAGTGCACCTCACCGGTGTGGCGCTCTCCGTGAACGCCTTCCCGGCGGTCATCGCGGAGATGGCCCGCGGCAGCTACCCGCTCGAGGGCTGGGTCGAGACGATCCCCTTCGACGATGTGATCGAGCAGGGGATCGAGCGTCTGCGACGGCAGGAGGGGATGAAGATCGTGGTGGATGTTGCCGGAGGAGCGGGCGAGCGGCGGCCGGGAGAACGTGCGTGAAGTGCGCAGAGCTCTTCAACATCGCAGGGCAAGGCGCGATCGTCACGGGCGCGGGCAGCGGCCTCGGGCTCGCCATCGCCGAGGCGCTGGCCGAGAGCGGAGCACGCGTCACGCTGCTCGATGTGGACGCCGGCCGCATCGCGGCGGAAACCGAGCGCCTGAGGACGCTCGGCTACGCGGTGCGCGGGGAGTGGGTCGATGTCTGCGATCACGTCGCGCTCGGGCGCGCCTTCGATGCCGCCGTCGCCGCCCACGACCGCCTCGACATCGTGTTTGCGAACGCCGGCATCGACTCGGGGCCGGGATTCGTCACCGGCTGGGCCGGCTCGCAGCGCGCGCGCAACCCGGACGGAGCACTCGAGACCTACAGCGACGAGCGCTGGAACCGCGTCATCGACGTCAACCTCGGCGGCGTGTTCGCGACGCTCCGGGCGGCGGCGCGCCTCATGAAGCCGCAGCGCTCAGGGAAACTCATCGTGACGACGTCCGTCGCGGCCTACCAATGCGAGCCGGCGATCGGCTCGGCCTACATGGCGGCGAAGGCCGGCGCGGCGCACCTGATGCGCTGCGTCGCGCTCGAGCTGGCGGCCTTCAATATCACGGTGAACGCGATTGCGCCGGGGTTCTTTGTCACCAACATCGGCGGCGGACATGCGAAGAACCCGGACGTGCAGGCCGCGATGGCGAAGCTCATGCCGATGCACCGCGTCGGTTTTCCCGACGACATCAAGGGGCTCGCGCTGTTCCTCGCCTCTCCCGCCTCGGCGTATCTCACCGGCCAGCAGATCACGATCGATGGGGGCTGGACGCTCGGCGTGGCCGACTGAAGGCTAATCCTCGACGCACACCTCGATGAGAACCGGGTGCGTGGCCGCGAACGCCATGCGCAGCGCCCCATCGAGCTCGGCGCAACGGCTGACGCGCACGGCTTCGACGCCCTGAGCGCGTGCCAGGGCGCAGAAATCGAGATGCGCCAGATGCGTGCCCGGCAGCGTCGCGAGGCCGAAGTGCGCTGCGAATTCATCGAGCGCGCGATAGCCGCGGTTGTTGACGATCACGAAGGCGACGGGCAGCGCGAGCTCCGCGGCACTCCATAGGCCCTGGATCGAATACATGGCCGATCCGTCGCCCAGCAGCGCGATCACCTTGCGGTCGGATCGGGCGAGGGCGACACCGACCGCCGCCGGGAGGCCGTGACCGAGTCCGCCGCTCGCACACGTATAAAAGGAGTCGGGCTCGAGCATCGGCAGGCAATCGTGCATCGCCCCGCGGCTGCTCGGTGCCTCCTCCACGACGATGCTGTCAGGGGGCCTCAGGGCCGCGACCTGCTGAAGCAGATACCGGTCGGTCAAGCGGTCGGGCGGCACGCGAGGTGCGCGTACGAGGGTGGCGGGTGCCGGCCGCGCGGGAGCCTTCGCCTCGAGCAGAGCGCGGATGCCGAGCCTCAGGTCGGTGACGATGGAGAGTCCCACCGGTGCGCGCGAGGCCGCCGAAGGATCGTCTGTGAGCTGTACGAGCGCGGCGTCCTCCGGGATGTGCGGACCTTCTCCCTCGACGTGATAAGTGAAGACTGGTGCTCCGAGCACCACGATCAGATCGCACCCCTCGAGGCGCGCGACGATCTGCACGCGGTCCGCAGGCAGAAAGCCGGCGAAGAGCGGATGTCGCTCGGGAAAGCTGTTGCGGGATGAGAGCGGACTCACCCACACGGGAGCCTGGTGCCGCTCGGCGAGCGCAATGACTTCAGTCCAGGCCGCATCGCGGGCGACGGACGCGCCGACGACGAGCACCGGGCGGCGGGCGGCACTCAGCATCGCGGCCGCGCGGGCGAGCAGCGAGGGGTCGCCGCCCACGGTGATGCTGACCTCGCGGTGAGACAGCGGCGTGCACGAGCGATCCCAGTCATCGACCGGCACCGACACGAAGGTCGGCCCGCGGGGCGGCTGCATGGCGGTGAAGAAGGCGCGGGCCAGAGCCGTCGGCACATCCTCGGCGCGCGCCGGCTCGCAGCTCCACTTGACGTACGGCCGCGGCAGATTCGGGGCCTGTTCCGAGTAGAGGAAGGGCTCGAACGGCAGGATCGAGCGCGCCTGTTGCCCGGCCATGACCACGAGCGGCGTCTGGTTGCGGAACGCCGTGAACAGGCTCCCGACGGCGTGTCCGACGCCGATGGCCGAGTGCAGGTTCACGAACGCCGCAGTAGCGCGCGCCTGCGCGAACCCGTCGGCCATGGCGACCACCACGGACTCCTGTAGTCCCAGCACATAGCGGAAGTCGGCGGGAAAGTCGCGGAACATCGGCAGCTCCGTCGAGCCCGGATTGCCGAAGATAGTCGTGAGGCCGAAGTCGCGCAGCTGGGCGAACACCGCCTCGCGAACGGTTGCGCTCATGCCGTGCATGATGCGCGCACGCCCTCAGGTCGCAAGCTGTGACCGTGCCGCGACCGACGCAACGCGCCGCGGCGCGGTCTCCTTCAGAGCGAGTGCGAGCAGCGCTCCCACGATTGCGCAGCCTCCTTGCATGAAAAGCGGTGCCGTGAGGCCGTAGCGATCGGCGGCGGTCCCGGCGAGTGCGGGCCCGCTGACACCGCCGAGCACCTCGCCGATCCCCACCGTGAGCCCCATGGAAGTGGCGACGTAGCGCGCCGGAATGGTCTCGGACGGGATGGTGCCCATGAACAGCGGAAGCACCCCGCTCGCCGCCCAGCCGATGAAGATCAGCGCCCCGAGCACGTACAGCGAGCCGTGCCAGTAGAGCGCCGCGAGCGGCACCAGCAGGCCGAGCAGGCTGCAGCCCGCCACCACCGGGCGCCGGCCGAGACGGTCGGAGAGCCCCGGAACGACGAAGCTGAAGAACGCCGCCGAGAGTCCGAGCAGGCTCATGAGCACGCTCATCTCGCCCGCCGATAACTGGCGCACCTTGACGTAGAAGAGCGGCAGGAAGGCCCACCCGAGCACCATCCAGGCGACCATGAAGATGCTCATGAGCACACACAGGATCATGTTGCGATGGCCGAGCATCGCAACGGCACTCATGGCGGACGCGCCGCCGGCGCTCCCGGCCGCCGGCTGCGACTTCTTCTGCGGCTCGTGCACGTAGCGGGCGATCAGCACCGCCAACACCAGCCCCGGAACGCCCGCCAGAAAGAACGCCACGCGCCAGTTCCAGTGCGCCGCGATGGGCACCAGCACGAGCGGTGCGACGAACGAACCGAGAAAGTTGCTGCCGAAGTTCTGCATCACCCACATGTTGTGTCCGCGCCGGGAGTCGTCCGACTCGCTGGCGAGCCGCGACTGGCACACGGGCATGAACGGTCCCTCGACGAGTCCCATGAGGAAGCGCGCCGCGAACAGCGCGAGGAACGAGCCCGCGAGGCCGGAGAGGACCGAGCACAGCGAGAAGGCAATCGCGCTCGCCAGCAGCACGGCCTTGCGCCGGCCGGTATGGTCCGACAGCGCACCGCCGAGGAATGCCGAGACCGCCCAGGTGAAGGAGAGCGCCGAGGCGATGAGACCCACCTGCTGGTTGGTGAAGCTCAGATCCCTGGCGATGAACGGCATCAGGAAGCTCGCCGCGTTGCGATCGAAGAACAGGAACCCGAAGGTGATGCCGAGCACCCAGATGAGGCGTTGTTCGTAGCGCATGTTGTTTCAGGAGTAAGCTGCGTCCCGGGGCACGGGGGTCCGGGCATGCGTGGGACAGGGGGAGGCGTCATGGGCCAGGTGGGGTTCGGTCAGCCGGACGACGGCATCATCCAGATGGCCTACATCGTCCCCAACCTGCGGGCGGCGATCAGCGAGTGGGCCACGAAGCTGCGGGTCGGCCCGTGGTTTGTCCTCGAGCACTTCACGGGCATCGACCCCGTCTACCGCGGGCAGCCCTCGCAGGCGGATATTTCGCTCGCGATGAGCTTTGCCGGTCACATGAACGTCGAGCTCATCCAGCCAAATAACGATGCGGATTCGGTCTACCGCGAGATGATCGAGCGGCGCGGCTACGGCTTTCATCACTGGGGCGTGGCGACGTGGGAATTCGATGCGGCCGTTGCGCAGTACGAGCGTGCCGGCCACGCGCTCGCCTTCCGTCTCGCCGTCCCGAGCGGCGGGCGGGTGGGGTACATGGATACCACCGCCGTGCTCCCCGGCTTCACCGAGCTGATCGAGCTCGGGGGGGCGTTCGAGGAGGTCTTCGGACGCTTCTACCGCGCGAGCATCAACTGGGACGGCAAGGACCCCGTTCGCTCCTTCATCTGACCCGCTCATCTGCGACATCGCCTCATGGCACGCGAATCCGGCGGCCGTCAGTCCTGCGCGTTGAGCTGCCGCTCGAGTTCGGCCAGCGTCCGATAACAGGGCAGCACCTGGGCGACGCTGGCGTTCGGTTCCCGATGCTCTTGTATCGCCCTGAAGAACTCCCGATCCTGCAGCTCGATCCCGTTCATGGATACGTCCACCTGCGACACGTCGATCTTCTGGTCCTTGCCATCGATCAGGTCGTCGTAGCGGGCGATGTACGTGCCGTGGTCGCAGATGTAGCGAAAGAATGTCCCCAGCGGCCCGTCGTTGTTGAAGGACAAGGACAGGGTACAGATCGCCCCGCTGGCGCTCTTGAGCTGGATCGACATGTCCAGGGCGATGCCGAGGGTCGGGTGTATTGGACCCTGCACCGCGTGGGCGATCTTCACGGGGGAGCCGGTCTGGTAGGCGAACAGGTCGACCGTGTGGGCCGCATGGTGCCATAGCAGGTGGTCGGTCCATGAGCGGGGCTGACCGAGGGCATTGATGTTGGTGCGCCTGAAGAAATAGGTCTGCACGTCCATTTGCTGGATCGCGAGCTCGCCTTTGGCGATCCGCCTGTGGATCCACTGGTGTGAAGGATTGAAGCGCCGCGTGTGCCCGACCATGCAGGTGAGGCCGGTCTGCTGCTGAAGATCGGCAACCGCCTGCGCCTCAGACCAGCCGTCAGCGAGCGGTATTTCGACCTGCACATGCTTGCCGGCTTTGAGGCAGGCGATCGCCTGAGCCGCGTGCAGCGGCGTCGGGGTCGCGAGGATCGCGGCTTCCACGCCGGGGCGATTCAGCGCTTCAGACAAACCCGTCGTGACATGGCCAATGCCGTACTTTTTCGCCAGCTCGCGCGTCCGCTGGAGGTTTCCGCCCACCAGCGAGACCACCTCAACGTTTCCAATGGCCTGGATCGCGTCCAGATGTTTAGCGCCGAAGGCGCCCGCGCCGGCGAGGATGATCTTCACGGCAGGTTCTCCAGGATGAGGTGACCCACCGCTGTATTCGAGGCGGGCACGTGGTAGAAGCGGTGCACGGTACGGACCTTCTCGTTCAGCGCGCCGCGCATGATGAGCCACATCACGAGCTCTATTCCCTCGGACCCCGCCTCGCGCACGTATTCGATGTGAGGCATCCGCGAAAGGGCATCCGGCTCGTTGATCAGGCGGTCGATAAAATTCGTGTCCCACTCCCGGTTGATGAGACCTGCTCGGAGCCCCTGCAGCTGGTGACTCATTCCGCCGGTGCCCCAGACCTGTACGTTCAGGTCAGCGTCGAAGGAATCGACTGCCTGGCGAATTGCCTTCCCCAGCTCATAGCAGCGGCGGCCGGAGGGAGGCGGATAAAGCACCACATTGACCGGAAAAGGAATGACGCGGACCGGCCAGGCGGGCACCTGCCCGAATAGCAATGACAGCGGCACGGTCAGGCCGTGATCGACGTCCATGCGGTTGACGATCGTGAGATCGAAATCCTGCTGGATCACCGCCTGGGCGATGTGGCATGCCAGCTCGGCATGTCCCTGAACCACCGGCACCGGCCTCGGGCCCCAGCCCTCGTCCGCCGGAGCAAACTGCTCCGCGCATCCGATCGCGAAGGTCGGCACGATGTCGAGACTGAAGGCGGTGGCGTGATCGTTGTAGACCAGCAGGATGACGTCCGGCTTCTGCTGGGCGATCCAGCGCTTGGAGAACTCATAACCGGCGAACATCGGCCCCCAGTACGCATCCTGCGACTTGCCGTTGTCGATCGCGGCGCCGATCGCCGGGACATGCGAGGTGGTGACGCCGGCGGTGATGCGGGCCATTACTATGACTCTCCGGCTGTGCGGTAAGCTGGCACGTCGGTGTGCGCTTTGTCCGGTTCCATGGGGCGTTCCTCAGCGGCTCCAGTAAAGGCGCGTCGGGTTATCGATCAGCAGCCGGTGCTGAAGCGCAGCGGTGGTCGCCACTTTCGGGATGAAATCGACCAGCGCGCCATCGTCAGGCATATGCGACTTCATGTTGGGATGCGGCCAATCGGTCCCCCACAGGACCCGGTCGGCGAAGGCTTCGACGATCCGCCGGGCAAACGGTACGACGTCCTCATAGTCCGGCGGACCACTCTTCGAGAGCCGGTCGGGGCAGCTCACTTTCGACCAGATGTCGGGATGCTCGCGCATCAGCTTGACGAACAATTCGAACTCAGGTCCGTCCACGGACTTTGTCACGTCCGGCCGCCCCATATGGTCCACGACCACCGTCGTGGGGAGGGATGCGAAGAAAGTATAGAGCTCCGGCAGGTCTGCGGCCTCGAAGTAAATGACGACGTGCCACCCGAGCGGCGCGACGCGCCGCCCGATCTCGAGCAGCACCTCGCGCGGTGTCGTATCGACCAGCCGCTTCACGAAGTTGAATCGCACGCCACGCACCCCGGCCGCATCGAGCGCCGCAAGCTCGTGCTCGGTGACGCCGGCCGCCACGGTCGCCACCCCCCGTGCTTGCCCGGCGGAAGCTCGCAGCGCATCGACCAGGGCGCGATTGTCGGCACCGTGACACGTGGCCTGAACGATGACGTTGCGCTCGAATCCCAGGTAATCCCTCAAGCCCCAGAGCTTGGTCTTCGGCGCGTCACAGGGCGTGTAGCGGCGCTCCGGGGCATAGGGAAACTGCGCACCGGGTCCAAACACATGACAGTGAGCGTCCACCGATCCCCGAGGCGGTACAAACCGCGGGCGACGAGGCGCGGGATGAAACGGCAACCAGTCCCGGTCCATCGTGAAGGGGCCGGAGGCCGAGCTCGAAGGCCAGGCCGCTTCGCCGGGACGAATGGTCTGCGGCGCACTCACAGTCCCCTCGCCTCGAGCAGGGCATCGAGCCGCGGGAAGACCCGACGGGCGTTCTTTTCGAAGATCCGCTCTTTCTGCGCAGACGACAAGGACAGCGCGTCGATATAGCGCCTGGTGTCATCGAAGTAGTGGCCGGTGCGCGGATCGATGCCGCGCACGGCGCCTACCATCTCCGACCCGAACAGAATGTTGCCGATGTCGATGACACGCACCAGAAGATCGATGCCCGGCTGGTGATACACGCACGTGTCGAAGAACACGTTCTTCATGACGTGCTCCTCGAGCGGGGGGCGCTTGAGCATGTCCGCCAGTCCGCGGTATCGGCCCCAGTGGTAGGGAACGGCCCCGCCGCCGTGCGGAATGATGAAGCGCAGCGTGGGAAAATCCCGGAACAGATCGCCCTCGATGAACTGCATGAACGCCGTGGTGTCGGCGTTGATGTAATGCGCGCCGGTGGCGTGGAAATTCGGATTGCACGAGGCGGAGACGTGGATCATCGCCGGGACATCCAGCTCGACCATCTTCTCGTAGAAGGGGTACCAGTGCCGGTCGGTGAGCGGTGGGGCTGTCCAATGCCCGCCCGAAGGATCGGGGTTCAAGTTGCAGCCGACAAAATTCAACTCGCGTACGCAGCGCTCGAGCTCGGCAACGGAGTTGGCAATGGGCACTCCCGGCGACTGCGGCAGCTGGCACACGCCGGCAAAATTCTCCGGATACAGGTCGACCACGCGCTTGATGAGATCGTTGTTCGCGCGCGTCCAGGCGCTCGAGATCGCCTCGTTTCCGATGTGATGACCCATGGCCGAGGCGCGCGGCGAGAACAGGGTGAGATCCGAGCCGCGCTGCTTCTGCAGCCGCAGCTGATTCTTTTCGATGGTTTCGCGAATCTCGTCAGCGGAGATGGCGCCGGGTTTTGCGGCCGGGGCCGTCGGGTCCTTGAGGGCCGCGATCTGGGCGTCGCGGAATTTCTGGTGTGCGGCGGGCGCCGTCGTATAGTGACCGTGACAATCGATGATCATCTGTGCCCTGCCTCCTGCGACCGCTGCGGCGCCGGTGCAGGCGTTCGCGCCAGCATGTTATCGAGCATGTCCGTCAGTGCTTCGTGGCTCAGCGCTTCGACGTGCTCGGCAGCCCACTGTTGCCGCTCAACACTGCCACGGCTCATCCAGGGCTCGAAGCCGGCCTCCGCCACTGTCTTTACAGCCTCTCTCATCTCCTCGGCTCGCCGACGACCGTGCTGCAGCGAGCGCGAAATCATGTAACGGGCAAGTGCCCGCCAGTCGCGTACGGGGAAGAGATCCTGGAGCGATGCGAGCACGGCGTCCTCAACCCCATGACGTCGGGCCGTGAGAAGCGACTCGGCGAGCAGCGCCTCCATCCCCTTGATGATGACGCTGCGGCACATCTTGGCCGCGGACGCAGCGCCGATCGCGTCCGAATACACGTTGGCGCCGGCGAAACCGAGCGACTGTGCCAGCGGCAGGAAAGCCCTGGCATGCGGACCACCCAGCCACATGGGCGAGGCGATCCGTTTCGGCGCGATCGGCGACATCACCGCAGCTTCGACGTAGCAGCCTCCGGCGGCTTCGATCGTGCGGGCGGCCTCCGTCCTGGTTCGAGGCGACACGGAGTTGAGATCGAGATAGAGCGCGCCGCGGGTGAGCGCCGGGGCGGCGTCCCCAGCGGCCGCCCGACATTCGCCCGCGGTGACGGCGCAGATGACCATCGAGCTACCGCCCACCGCCTCGGCCATGGAGCTCGCCGCCCTGACAAAGCTCAGCGATCGTGCGGCTCGCCGGGGCTCACTGCTCTCGAGCGTGAAGAGGCGATCCCACGCACAGAGCTCCACGCCTCCTGCCCGGTGTAAGTCGTTTGCAAGCACCTGGCCGACTTCTCCGAGGCCGATGAGACCGATGCGGCGCGGGTTCGTCGTCATGCATCGCTCCAGACGCTTGCCGGGACGAAGACCTCCCCCTGCATGAGCTTGCGCGCCGTGCGCAGCAAGGCGGAACGGTTCACCGTGACGTCGGCTCCCTGCACGGTGACATCCATCTCCACCGTAAAGAATCCCGTCGGATGCTCAATCTCCAGGCGTTGTGACCCCGAGCGGGGTGTAAGGCCCGCAACCTGTGCGGCCACGGAGCCTGGAGTGAGGCAGGCCGTGGCCACACTGACTGCGCCGAGGACTCCGATCGCTTCGTGCACGCGGTGCGGGATGAAGGTTCGCGTATGAATGGTGCCTGCGTGCCGCGCGGGCGAAACGAGGCACATCTTCGGCACGGTCTTTTTGCCGACGTCGCCGAGATTCATCCGCGGGCCCATCGCCAGCCGGATTTCCTCGATGCGGGCTTTGAGCGCCTCATCGCCTTCCAGCGCTTCGGGGGATTCATCGCCCCGCTTGCCGAGATCGGCCGCTCGCATCAACACGACGGGCATTCCATTGTCGATGCAGGTGAGCTCGAGTCCTGCGATGCGGTCGATGGGGGAGCCGGTCGGCAACAGGCTGCCGCACGAGGAACCGGCAACGTCCAGAAAGTCGATCGGTATCGCTGCCGCACTTCCCGGTACACCATCGATACGAGCGTCACCCTCGTATTCCACCGTCCCATGGGGCGTCGGGACATGCGCAACGGCGATGCTTCCCGTGTTGAGCATGTGGATGCGCACGGGCGTGGATTCACCCGCGATGCGCACCAGACCGTGCTCGATCGACCAGGGACCGACGCCCGCGAGGATGTTGCCGCAGTTCTGGGAATCGCTCACCTCCGCCTTGTCGACCACGACCTGAAGAAACAAATAGTCGACGTCCGCATCCGGGCGCTTGGAGGGGCCGATGATCGCGACCTTGCTGGTCAGCGGGTGCGCACCGCCCACGCCATCGATCTGGCGCGGATCGGGCGAGCCCATGGCCGCGAGCAGAGCGCGGTCGCGCGCCCGGGCGGACTGCGGCAGATCCTTGGCGTGAAAATAGAGTCCCTTGGACGTTCCACCACGCATGAGGGTGCTGGGAATGGCGCGCATGTCGGCTCACTGCGCCTGCGGACGGTAGACCAATCCGCGCTTGGCCAACTTCTCCCGCATGGAGTAGATATCCAGACCCAACTCGCCCTTTTGCAGCCGCTCGCGTACCGTGGCTTCCTTGGCTTCGCGGGCCTCACTGGCCTTGAGCACGGGTGCAGCCTCGAGGCGCGCAACGATGCACACACCGTCGTCGTCAGCGATCACCACATCACCCGGATTGACGAGGCTACTTCCGCAAACCACCGGAACATTCACCGAGCCCAAGCTTTCCTTTACGGTTCCCTGCGCGTGCACGGCCTTGGACCAGACCGGGAAGCCCATGCGGGTCAGATCACGGACGTCCCGGACACCGGCATCGATGACCAGACCCCGGACCCCGCGCGCGGCGAGCGACGCGGCCAGAAGCTCGCCGAAATAGCCCGCGTCGGAACAGGAAGTGGGTGCGACGACGAGAACATCCCCTGCCTGGCACTGCTCGACCGCGACGTGGATCATCCAGTTGTCCGCCGGCGGGACACTCACCGTGACCGCAGAGCCGGCGATGCGAGCCCCCGGATAGATGGGTCGCAGCGTCGGACCGAGGAGCCCGGTTCGGCCCTGCGCCTCGTGGACGGTGGCAACGCCGTAGCGCGCCAACCCATTCACCACCTCAGGATCGGCGCGGCGAATTTTGGTGTACACGACGTTCATGGCAGCTACCTGAAAGCGGCGGGAGCCCAATTGTCCAACCGCGCCCGCCCGGGCGGGTAATTGCAATTGGCGGCCGGGTATAAGAAATTGTGAACATGACCTCTGCATGCTCAGGTCCCGGCGCGACGCCCAACCTGCGACATCTCATGCTCTTCGATCAGGTGGTCCGGCGCGGCAGCGTGAGCGCGGCCGCCCGCGCGGCGCACCTCAGTCAGCCCGCAGTCACCCAGGCGGTCGCTCAGGTCGAGGCCGCCCTGGGAGCGCGCCTCCTGCACCGGAGCTATTCGGGGCTCGAGCTCACGGGTGCGGGGCGCGGGGCCGCGCAACGCGTCGACCGGGCACTCCAGATGCTCCGGGATGCGCTCGGGGCGGTGCGCACGCGATCGGCCGACGCGGTGGACGCCGATGCCCTGAGGGGCATAACGAGCACGCAACTCAAGGCGCTCATCGCCGTGGTGGAGGAGGGCGCTTTCGCCCGCGCGGCACGGCGCGCCGGGCGCGCCCGGACCGCCGTGCACCGGGCGGCGCGACAACTGGAGAAATCTCTCGGCACCGAGTTGTTCGAGGTCACGAGCTTCGGGGTGCGCCCGACCCGGGAGGCGGAGAAGCTCGCCTTGCGCGCGCGCCTCGCGCTCGCAGAGATCGCCCAAGCCCAGGCTGAGGTGGCCGCCGCCCAGGGGACCGGCAGCGGCTCAACGACCATCGGGGCCATGCCGCTCGCGCGCAGCGTGCTGCTCGCACGGGCAGTCCTCGAATTCGCCGCGGCACGACCCGAGCACGGGATCAGTATCCTGGACGGTCCCTACGAAAGCATGCTGGCGGCTTTACGCCGCGGCACAGCGGATGTGCTGGTCGGTGCATTACGCGACCCCATCCCGTTTGAGGACATTGTGCAGGAGCACTTGTTTGATGACCCGCTGGCAATCGTCGTGGGGGCTCAGCATCCACTGGTCGGTCGCGGTGCGCCGGCGCTGGCGGCGCTCGCCCGATTCCCCTGGATCGCGCCGCGGCGCGATTCTCCCCTGCGCCGGCATTTTGACGCTCTCGTCGGGCGACTGGACGTGCGACGGACGGTGGCCCCGATCGAGTGCAATTCCCTGATCGCGGCACGCTCGATGCTCCTGGCCAGTGACCGCGTCATGCTGTTGTCGGAGCACCAGATCCACCACGAGCTTGAAAGCCGGCAGCTGGTCGCCTTGCCGCACCCGTTTGGAGACGTGACGCGCTCGATCGGACTCACCGTGCGGCGCGACTGGTGGCCAACGGAGGTGCAGGCGCAACTCGTCGAGGGACTGCGGCGCCACGCGCGGGCGGTGGCTGCTTCCAGCAGCGCCACGGCGGGCGCGAAGCGCGTGCTTGGCAAGCTGCAGCCGCAGCGCGAGCAGGCGCAGGATTAACGCTGAGGCTGCTTGACCGGCGGCTGCGGCAATGCTATGCAACACTTACAAAATGACGGTCGGCCCGATGCATAGCGTCACCTTGTATCACTGGGAACCCAACGCCAATTCGGGCAAACCCATGCTGGCGCTGATGGAAAAAGGTGTGGCGTTTGAAAGCCACTATCTGGACCTCCTCAAATTCGATCAGCATCAGCCGGATTACCTCGCCATCAATCCGCAGGGGACGATCCCTGCGATGCTGCACGGGGAGCGGGTGCTCACCGAGTCGACCGCAATCATGGAATACGTCAACGAGGAGTTTCCCGGTCCGCGCCTCATGCCCGAAGATCCTCGCGACCGCTGGCGCGTGCGTTGGTGGATGAAGCTCATGGACCAGTGGCTCGGTCCCAGTTTCTCGATGATCGGCTGGAAGGTGTTTGTTGGCCCGGCGGTGAGCTCCAGGGACCCCGGGGAACTGCAGGCGGCCATCGAGCGGATTCCACTCCCGGAACGCCGGGTTGCCTGGCGCAAGGCGATCTACGGACAGTTTACCGAAGAGGAGCTCAAGGAGTCCCAGCGCCGCGTGGCGCTCGGCATCCGCATGCTGGAGCAGGAGCTTGCGAATCGGCCGTGGCTCGCCAGCAATCAGTACAGCCTCGCCGACATCAACGGGTTCAATCTTGCCTATGCGCTGCCGCTGTCCCAGCCGGCGCTGTCCAACGACGAGCTGACGCCGAACATACTGCGGTGGCTGCGTGCCATCTATGCGCGCCCCGCCACCAAGGCATGCTGGGCCTTGGGAAGGACCAACCTGGTCAAGCGCGTCACGGTCCTCGAACAGCCGCACAGCGGCGGGGGCGGGTGACATGAGGATGACCTTGTACCACGGGGAGCCCAACGGCCCGTCCCTGACCGTGCTCGCGACGCTGTTCGCCAAGGAAGTGCAGGCCGAGCTGGTGCGCATCGATCTCGAGAGCGGCCAGCGGCACACCTTGCCGTGTGCGCAGGAGCCTCTGGTGGCGATGAGCGTCGAGGGAGAGGGAGCGGTGCTCGTGGTCGCGGGCGAAGCGATGACCGACTCGGTGTTCATCGCCTGTTATCTCGATGATGTGGGGCCGGGAGCGGCGCTGCGTCCCGCCGACCCGTACGGCCGCTGGGAGACGATGCACTGGTGCCGGCAGATGACTGAGCGGACCGCGCCCGCTGCCGCGTATCTGGGCTGCTGGGCGCACCCGCCGAAGGCCGACGCAGCGCTGCTCGAGAGGATCGGGAGCGTCGATCTGCGCGCGCGCTGGCAGCAGATCGCTGCCGGCAAGTTCTCCGCGGATCACCTCACCGACAGCCGCACCAAGATCCACCAGGCGACGGAAAAGATCGAGGCGCGACTCGATGGACGGCAATGGCTGATGGGCAGGTTCTCGATCGCCGATATCGAGACCTATGCCTGGCTGGCCGGCATGGTGAGGCTGGTGCCCGCGGCCTTTGCCGCGAAGCCGCGCACGACGGCGTGGCTTGAGCGCGTCAGGACGTCGCCTGCCGTCGCGCAGGCGCTCGCGCTCTCGCGGACTGGCGAGCCGGCCGCGAGCTGGAGCGTGGGACCGGAAATCAACCGCTGGGGCTGAAGGCGAAGGAAACGATGACCATCAAACTCTATACGGCAGCGACGCCGAACGGCTGGAAGATCTCCATCGCGCTCGAGGAGATGGGCCTGCCCTACGAGGTGCGGGTGATCGATTTTGCGACCCAGGAGCAGAAGGCCGACTGGTACCTGAAGCTCAACCCCAACGGCCGCATTCCGACGCTCGATGACGACGGTTTCATCATGTTCGAGTCCGGCGCCATCCTGACTTATCTGGCCGAGAAGACCGGTAAGTTCCTGCCCCGGGACGTGCACGGCCGCAGCCGCGTGCTTCAGTGGCTGATGTTCCAGATGTCCGGGATCGGTCCGATGATGGGGCAGGCGAACGTGTTCTTCCGCTACTTCCCTGAGAAAATCCAGCCGGTGATCGAGCGCTATCAGCGCGAGGTGATGCGCCTGTTCGGGGTGCTCGACCGGCAGCTTGCGAGTCACGAGTACATCGCGGGGCAGTACTCGATTGCGGACATGGCACTGTGGCCGTGGGTATCGGGCTACGAGTGGTCCGGTGTCAGTGTGGCCGAGTTCCCGAGCCTCGAGCGCTGGCTGGCGCTCGTCGGCGCGCGGCCGGCGGTACAGGCGGGGCGGGACGTGCCGATCAAACGGGACCGGGCAGCGGAGATCGAAGCGGCGAGACAGACAGGCCCCAAGATGCTGGTCTGAAGGCATGATTGATCTGTCCAAGGTCCGCGCGATCGACGTCCACGTGCACGCCGAGGTGTCGTGCCACGACCCCGAGGATCCGGTCATGGGCCGGTTCTTCGATGCGGCGTCCGCCTATTTCAAGGCGCCGCGCGAGCGGCCCAGGATTCCCGAGATCATCAGCCTGTATCGCGAGCAGCAGATTGCGTTCTGCCTGTTCACGGTCGACTGCGAGAGCAGCGTCGGCGCCAGGCGCGTCAGCAACTACGAAATCGCCGAGTACGCCGCCAAGAACGATGACATCGTCATTCCTTTCGCTTCGATCGATCCGCGCAGAGGCAAGATGGGTGCGCGCGAGGCGCGCGACCTCATTGAGAATCACGGGGTGCGGGGGTTCAAATTCCACGGCATCATGCAGAACATCCATCCTGCCGATCCCGTCGGCTACCCGATCTACGAGGTGATCGCCGCACACAAGTTGCCGGCGATCTTCCACACCGGCCATTCGGGCATGGGCACGGGGCTGCCCGGCGGCGGCGGCGTGCGCCTGAAGTGGGGCCAGCCGATGCTGATCGACGACGTCGCGGTCGACTTCCCCGACATGAAGATCGTGCTCGCTCACCCGAGCTGGCCCTGGGTGGACGAGAGCCTGTCGATGGCGTTGCACAAGGAGAACGTGTACCTCGACCTCTCCGGCTGGAGCCCGAAGTATTTCCAGCCGCAGATCATCCAGTACGCCAACGGCCCGCTGAACAAGAAGATGCTGTTCGGCTCGGACTTTCCGCTGATTCGCCCCGAGAAATGGCTGGAGGCGGCGCAGCAGGTCGGCTTCAAGCCCGAGGTGCTGCCGGGCATCATGAAGGACAACGCGGCGCGGCTCCTGGGGCTGGCGTGAGCGATTTGGCAGGGCTGACATGACTCTCAAGTACTACCACGCGGAGCCGGCGGCGAACTCGCTGAAATCCATGATTCCGCTCATCGAGAAGGGCCTGCCATTTCAGAGCGTCTACGTCGACCTGCACAAGTTCGAGCAGCACGCGGACTGGTTCGTGGCGATCAATCCGGAGGGGCAGGTGCCGGTGCTCGATCACGACGGCGTCATCATCACTCACACGAGCGTCATCAACGAGTACCTGGAAGACCTCTTTCCCGACATTCCCCTGCGGCCGCGCGACCCGGTCGGCGCGGCGCGCATGCGCTACTGGAACAAGTTCTGTGACGAGCAGGTGATGAACCATGTCTCGATACACGGCTGGCACCGCATGGTCAGCATCATCGCGCGCAGTATCGAGAGCGACGAGTTCGAGCGGCTGATGCAGCACATTCCGCTGCCCGATCAGCGCAAGAAATGGCGCGCGGCACGCTCCGGTTTCAGCGAGGCGGATCTCGCCCACGCGACGGAGAAGATCCTCTTTGCGGTGGACAAGGTGGAAAAGCAGCTCGCGCAAACCGCCTGGATTGCAGGCGATGAGTACACGCTCGCGGACATCAATTTCTATTCCTATTGCGGCATGTCGGTGGAACGCATGTTTCCGGAACTGGCCATAGGCAAACGCTGCCCGCGCCTCATCGAGTGGCGGGAAAGGATGACGGCGCGCCCGGCAGTGGCGCGCGCTCTCGCGGGCGAGGACCGCACGGCGCCGGGGCTGAGGACCTGGACGGGGGAGGCGCGATGAGCGGGGGGCGGAGAATGCGCGCGTGGCAGTTGCCTGCGGGGTGCACATCCGTTGAGCAGCTCGAGCTCGTGGAACTGCCGAGGCCCGATCCGGCGCCGGGGGAGGTGCTGGTGCGCGTGCACGCTACGTCCCTCAACTACCGCGATCAGGCCATTGCCCAGGGACGCTATTTCGGCGCCGCCATCAAGGTGGCCGGGACTCCGCTGTCCGATGGTGCCGGGGTCGTGGAGGCTGTCGGTGCAGGGGTGAAGGCCCTGGCTCCCGCAGATCGGGTGGCCGGCACCTTCTTCCAGGCCTGGCTCGAGGGGCCGCCGGCGCCGGCCAAGGGCGAGGCGCTCGGCTGTCCGCCCGCCAAAGGAATGCTCGCCGATTACGTGGCGCTTCCCGAGACGGGTGTCGTGAGACTCGCTGGCTCGTTGAGTTTCGAGGAGGCGGCGACGCTCCCCTGCGCCGGGGTGACCGCGTGGAATGCGCTCATGGCGGGCCTGCGACCGCTCGAGCGCGGCCAGTGGGTGCTGTTGATCGGGACCGGTGGCGTGTCGCTCCTCGCGCTACGGATCGCCAAGGCCGCCGGCGCGCGGGTCGTGGCGACTTCCTCGAGCGACGCCAAGCTCGCACGCGTGAGGCAGCTCGGCGCCGACGCCACGCTCAACTACAAGTCCGAGCGGGAGTGGGGCGCCAAGGCGGCCGAGCTCGCCGGTGGCACCGTCCATCACGTGGTCGAGGTGGGCGGCCTCGGTACCCTCGCGCAATCCATCCAGGCCGTCGGCTTCGGCGGCGAAATTGCGCTCATCGGCGTGCTGTCGATGCAGGGCGATGCCAACCCGATGCCGCTCATGATCAAGGGTGCGAGTCTGCGGGGGATATTCGTCGGCTCCGCCGCCATGGCGCGTGATCTGAACGCCTTCGTGGACGCGCATCAGCTGAAGCCCGTCGTGGACCGCGTGTTCGCTTTCGCCGACGCCAAGGCGGCCTACGCGTATCAGTCCTCGGGAGAGCTGTTCGGGAAAGTCGTGATCGCGAATCCGCCGTAAGCGGCAACACCCCGCCCGTAAGCCCTCGCCGGGGCACGTGCGCGCGCGCCGCCACGCCGGAGCGGCACCCGGCGATTCGTTTGTGTTGCATACAAAATGCGATATGATGCGAGATCCAGCAACGGGGGATGAATAATGAGCGCGCGCAATCTGGAAGAAATCCTGGCGGCCGCCGGAAATACCGTGAAATTGCTGCGCAACTCGCAGCTCGGCGCCTACGTCTACCCGGTGGTCGCGTCGGAATTCAGTAACTGGCGCAGCGAGCAGTGGGCGTGGCAGCACAGCGCCGTGCTCTTTGACCAGACACACCACATGGTGAATCTGTACCTGCGCGGCAAGGACACGATCAAGCTTCTCAGCGATACCGCGGTCAACTCGATGCAGGGCTTCACCCCCAACAAGGCGAAGCAGTACGTACCGACCACGCCCTACGGCCACGTGATCGGCGACGGCATCATCTTTTATCTCGCGCCCGAGGAGTTCGTGTACGTGGGGCGGGCGCCGGCCTCGAACTGGCTGCGCTTTCACGCGACGACGGGTGGTTACGACGTCAAGGTCGAGCTCGATGACCGCTCACCGATGCGCCCGATGGGCAAGCCCGTGACCCGTTCCGTCTGGCGCTTTCAGATCCAGGGGCCGAAGGCCTGGCCCATCATCGAGAAGCTCAATGGCGGCCCGCTCGAGCAGCTGAAGTTCTTCAACATGTCCACCATGCGGATCGCCGGCAAGACCGTGCGCACGCTGCGGCACGGCATGTCGGGAGCCCCGGGGCTCGAGATCTGGGGTCCGTATGCGGAGCAGGAGGAGATCCGCACAGCCATTCTCGAGGCCGGCAAGGAGTTTGGCATGGTCCCCTGCGGGGGCCGCGCTTACCCCTCGAACACTCTGGAATCGGGCTGGATTCCGTCGCCCCTTCCGGCGATCTATACGGGCGAGAAGCTCAAGCCCTATCGCCAGTGGCTCGGTGCCGACAGCTACGAGGCCACCGGCTCAATCGGCGGCAGCTTCGTGTCCGACAACATCGAAGACTACTACCTGAACCCCTGGGAGATGGGCTACGGCTCGTTCGTCCGCTTCGATCACCAGTTCCACGGCCGCGAAGCGCTCGAGCGGCTCAAGCCCGAGGCACAGCGCAAGAAGGTGACGCTCGCCTGGAATCCGCAGGACATGACGAAGATCATGGCTTCGCTCTTCAATCCGGACGGTGAGCAGTACAAGTTCTTCGATGTCCCGCTCGCCAACTACGCCTCGTCCAACTACGACCGCGTGATCGATGCCGACGGCAAGACCGTGGGCCTGTCGATGTTCACCGGCTACAGCTACAACGAGAAGCAGGCTCTGAGCCTTGCCACGGTACGCCCGGATATTCCGATCGGCACCGAGCTGCGGGTCGTGTGGGGAGAGGAGAACGGCGGCACGCGCAAGACCACGGTCGAGCCGCACCGGCAGATCGAAGTGCGTGCCATCGTGAGCCCCGTGCCCTACAGCCGCGTGGTGCGTGAAACCTACCAGCAGGGCTGGCGCACGCGGGGCACGGCCTGAAGGGCTGCGTGAAACGGCGATGGCGGCAGCCGCTTCTGTCCCGGTCCTGTTAGCGCTACAGCCGCTAGTGGACTGTAACAACCATTTGTAGACTATAATGGCGTCCATGAGCGATGCCATTGAGCTGACGAAAGTGGAGCGGGTAGAACTCGAGCGTCGAGCGGCAAGCCGCACGGGACGCGCGGAGGATGCGCGGCGAGCCCGTTTGATCTTGCTGTTGGCTGAGGGCCATACGTGGGATGAGGCGTGTGAACGCGTGCCCTGTAGCCGCGGCTTTGTGGCGAGCTGGACGCGGCGCTTCGACGAGCAGCGGCTCGCGGGGCTGTACAGCCGGCACCTGGGCCAGCTCGCCACGGTGCTGACACCACAGCTTGAGGCGCGCGTTCTTGAGGCCACACGACGCGGTCCCAGAGATGGCACGACGCACTGGAGCACGCGCCGGCTGGCCGAGCACTTGGGGGTGAGCCACATGATGGTGGCGCGGGTGTGGCGCAAGCATGGCCTGAAGCCCCAGCGCATCGAGCGCTACATGGCCTCGAACGATCCGGACTTTGAGAA
>VBMV01000024.1 GCA_005878835.1 Gammaproteobacteria bacterium
ACACCGGAGATTCGCCCCAGCGCGACACTCATGTGCGGCAGCGTAGCCGCCGCGAGATCGATGTCCACCAGCCCCGCGAGCACCGCGCGCGCGTTCGGCCCCTGCACCGCGATCACCGCCCACTGCTCGGTGGTCGAGGTGAGCCATACCTTCAGGTCCGACCATTCGGTCTGCAGGTAGTCCTCCATCATCGCCAGCACCCGCGGGGCGCCACCGGTGGTCGTCGTGACGTGGAAGCAGTTCTCACTCACGCGCGCCACCACGCCGTCGTCGTAGACGAAGCCGTCATCGCGCAGCAGCAGGCCGTAGCGGCAGCGGCCGACGGCGAGACTCGTCCACGTATTGACGTACAGGCGGTTCATGAACGTGACCGCGTCCGGGCCGACCACTTCGATCTTGCCGAGCGTGGAGGCGTCGAAAATGCCGCAGGCGTTGCGCACCGCGAGGCACTCGCGCCCGACCGCGGCGTGCATGTGTTCGGCGCCGCGCGGAAAGTAGCGCCACATCCTCGAACACCGCGCCGCGCGCGCGGGCCCACTCATGCATGGGCGTGGTGCGCACCGGGTCGAACAGCTCCCCGCGCGCAGCTCCCGCGAAGCTGCCGAAGCTCACGGGTGTGTAGGGCATGCGGAAGGTCGTCAGTCCCACTTCGGGGATGGCCTTGCCGAGGGCGCGCGACACGATGCCGAGCGCATTCAGGTTGGAGGTCTTGCCCTGGTCCGTCGCCATACCGGTGGTGGTGTAGCGCTTGACGTGCTCGATCGAGCGGAATCCCTCGCGCGTCGCGAGCGCCAGGTCCCTGGTGGTCACATCGTTCTGCCAGTCGACGAACGCGCGCGCGCGGGCAGCGGCAGGCTGGGGCAGGGCGCCGGCGAACCCGCCGCCGGCTGCGGGCGGCACGGCGGCGGCGGCCGCGGCGCCGCTCGGGCACACGCCCGTGCGCGCGGGAGCCGTGGCCTCGCGCGCGGCGCCAGCCCCGGCGGCGGCGCCATCCGCGAGCGCGGCGTCGAGCGCGAACACACCGCGGCAGGCCCCGGCGCTGCGTACCCGCTCCGCCGGCGTGCCGGGAAGGAACGCCTGCAGCCCCTCATCCCACCAGAGCTTGCCGCGTGACTGCGAGAACAGGTGCACGCTCGGCGTGAAGCCGCCGCACATGAGCACGAGGTCGCACGGCTGCGTCTGGCCGCCCGGCTCACCGCCCTCCAGCTGCGCGAGCAGGATCGAGCTCACGCGGCGCCGTCCACCGGTGCCGAGCACGGTCGCTCGCCTCAGCACCGGAATGCCCGCGCCGCGCGCTCGTGCAGCCCACGGACCGTCCTCCCGCGCGCGCACATCCGCGATGCTGGCGATGAACACTCCGGCCGCTTGCAGCTCGAGCGCCGCCGGGTACGCCTCGTCATGGGCCGTGACCACTACGGCGCGCGTGCCCGGCACAACGCCATAGCGGTTGAGCCAGGTGCGCGCCGCGCCGGCCAGCATGATTCCGGGCCGGTCGTTTCCCGGAAACACCAGCGGACGCTCGATGGCGCCGGTGGCGAGCACCACTTCGCGGGCGCGCACCTGCCATTGGCGCTCACGCGGCAAATCCGGGTGCGGGTCGGCGAGGTGGTCGCTCAGGCGCTCGTTCAGCCCCAGGAGGTTGTGCGGGAAGTAACCGAACGCCGTAGTGCGCGGCAGCAGCGTCACACGGGTGTTCGAGCCCAGAATCGCCAACGTCTCCCGCAGCCACTGCGGGGCGGGGCGGCCCTCGATGGCGGGGGCCGCGCGCGGATCATCCGCCAGCAGCGAGCCGCCGAACTCGTTCTGCTCATCGCACACCATGACGCGCGCGCCGCTCGCGGCGGCGGCCGCGGCGGCGGCGAGTCCGGCGGGGCCCGCGCCCACGATGAGCACGTCGCAGTGCGCATAGCGCGAGGCATACCGGTCGGGGTCCGCCTCGGTGGGCGAGCGACCGAGGCCGGCGGCGGCGCGAATGCGCGGCTCGTAGAGCCATTGCCACGCGCGCCGCGGCCACATGAAGGTCTTGTAGTAAAAGCCGGCCGGGATGAACGGGGCGAGCAGATCGTTGACGGCGCCGAGGTCGAAGGCGAGGCTCGGCCAGCGATTCTGACTGTGCGCTGCGAGTCCTTCGTAAAGCTCGACCTGGGTGGCGCGCAGGTTGGGCGTGTAGCGCGCGGCGTCGCGGCGCACTGCCACCAGCGCGTTGGGCTCTTCGGCGCCGCAGCCGAGCACACCACGCGGGCGGTGGTACTTGAACGAGCGGGCCATGAGGTGCACGCCGTTGGCGAGCAGCGCCGAGGCGAGCGTGTCCCCGGCAACACCCGTGTAGGGGCGCCCGTCGAAGCTGAAATGCAGCCCGCACGAGCGGTCGATCCGCCCGCCCTCAGGTGTACGCAGGCCCTCACTCACCGCGGCACCGGGGCCGCGACGGTGGGGGGCGGCTCGCCCACCTTGTAGGTGGCGAGGAAGTGATCGGTAGTCGTATCGCGCAGCGCGTTGAAGAAGCGCCCGCAGCCGTGCGTGTGACGCCAGCGCTCGGCGTGCACACCGCGGGTGTTGTCACGGCGGTAGAGATAGTCCGCCCACTGCTGCGCAGACACTTGCGCCGGCTGCGCGGGCCGGGCGACGTGCGCCTGCCCGCCGTACACGAACTCCAGCTCGGGACGCTCGCCGCAATAGGGACAGTCGATCAGCAGCATGGCGACGTCACCGGCGCGGCGCTGTCATCAGTGCGCTACTGCCGCCGCGGCCGCCTCGTCGATGAGCCGACCGTCGCGGAAGCGCTCCAGTGTGAACGGCGCGTTGATCGGGTGCGGCTCATCGTGCGCGATGGTCCAGGCAAACACATGGGCCGAACCCGGCGTGGCCTTGAACCCGCCGGTGCCCCAGCCGCAGTTCACGTACAACCCCGGCACCGGTGTCCTGGCAATGATGGGCGAGCGATCGGGCGTCACGTCGACGATGCCGCCCCAGTTGCGCAGCATCCGCAGGCGGCGAAACATGGGGAACAGCTCGCAGATCGCCTCCAGCGCGTGGCTGGTGATGTGCAGGCCGCCGCGCTGCGTATACGAGGTGTAGGCGTCGGTGCCCGCGCCGATGACCAGCTCCCCCTTGTCCGACTGGCTGATGTACGCGTGGATGGTGTTGGACATGACCACGCACGGAAACACCGGCTTTACGGGTTCAGACACCAGCGCCTGCAACGGGTAACTCTCGAGCGGCAGCTCGATACCGGCCATTTTCATGATGACGCTGGTGTGGCCGGAGGCCGCCACGCCGATGCGCGGGGCGCGGATCGTGCCGCGGGTGGTCTCCACGCCCTCCACCGCGCCGCCGGCGTCGCGGCGGATGCCGGTCACTTCGCAATTCTCGATGATGTCGACCCCGAGCGCATCCGCGGCGCGCGCGTATCCCCACGCCACCGCGTCGTGGCGCGCGGTGCCGCCGCGGCGCTGCAGCGCGGCGCCGAGTACCGGATAGCGGATGTTGCCTATGTTCAGCAGCGGACAGAAGGCCTTCGCCTCCGCGGGGGTCAGCCACTCGTTGTCGACCCCGTTGACGCGGTTGGCGTGCACATGGCGCTTGAAAACCTGCGCATCGTGCACCGTGTGCGCCAGCATCATCACGCCGCGCTGCGAGAACATCACGTTGTAGTTGAGAACCTGTGACAGGTGCTCCCACAGCCTGACCGCATGGTCATAGAGTGCTGCGCTCTCATCGAACAGGTAGTTGGAGCGGATGATGGTGGTGTTGCGGCCGGTGTTGCCGCCGCCGATCCAGCCTTTTTCGAGCACCGCGATGTTGGTGAGGTGGTGCTCGCGGGCGAGGTAGTAAGCCGCGCCCAGCCCGTGACCCCCGCCGCCGACGATCAGGGCGTCATAGGCGGCCTTCGGCTCCGGGCTGCGCCACTGCGTCGTCCAGCCGCGCTGGCCGGACAGGCCCCGCCTCAGCAGCGCCAGGCCGGAGAAGGGTTGCATGATCCTCGCATCATGCTACCCGCGTCCTGCGGCGACGAGCACCCGCACGCCCACCGGCTTGAACGGGCGCGACAGGACGGCCGCGAGCGCCCTCCGTTGATGCGCCCATGCAACGCCAGCGGGCGCGCGGCTGGTGCGCTGCAGCAAGTCCGAGTCATGGCGGGTGGACCGTTGTCTGGCGGTCTCGGGCGAGCTAACATGAATCATAAAGTAGGGTTTTCACCCCGAGCATGCAGGATCTCCCGCCACCAAGTCATAGCCGGCGCTCGAGAGGCCGCGCACGAGTCAGCACAGCAGCAAAATAGCTACAAAGGAAGGCGATGAACGCCATTCGGATCACCGATGAGTGCAAGCGAATCATTCAAGACCACTACGGGCTCAAGCGCCAGCTCACGCACAACGAGCTGGTGGCCGAGGTAAAAAGACTTGTGCGCAAGTGGGGCGACGGCTCAATCGACTACCGGGCCGAGCATCTGTATTTTCGGCTTGACTTGGCCGGGGCGTTCTCTGCGGCTACGCCGAAGTCAACGCGCCCTTGATGGCGGTGCGCGGATTCACGTGGCGCACGAACTCCGCGACATAATCATCGGCCGGCCGTTCGACGATGTCCCGGCCGGTGCCGGTCTGCACGATCCGGCCCCCCTCGAGGATCGTCACCTTGTCGCCGAGCTTCAGAGCCTCGTCCAGATCGTGGCTCACGAATAGAATCGTTTTTTTGACACGCTCCTGGAGCGCGAGCAGCTCGTCCTGGAGCTTCCTGCGGATCAGGGGATCGAGCGCCGAGAACGGCTCGTCCATGAGCAGGATATCCGCATCGGTAGCCAAGGCGCGTGCCAGTCCCACGCGCTGCTGCATGCCGCCGGAGAGCTCACTGCAGTAGCGCTCACCCCATTGCGAGAGGCCGACCAGCTCGAGGTGCTGGTCGATGATACGGCGGCGACTGTCGGGGGGCTCACCGCGCAACTCGAGGCCCAAGCCGACGTTGTCGCGCACCGTCCTCCACGGCAGGAGGCCAAACTGCTGAAACACCATGGCGATGCGCAGCCGGCGGATGCGCCGCAGCGTGGCCGGATCGCAGTTGACGCCGATGTCGACGATGGTATCGCCGTCGCCCACCAGGACCTGGCCGCGCGTGACGCGATTCAGGCCGTTGGCCGCGCGCAGCAGCGTCGACTTGCCCGACCCCGAAAGTCCCATGACGACGGAGATCTCGCCGCGCTCGACGCTGAGCGAGGCGTTCGCCACGCCCACCAGCACGCCGGTCTTGGCGGCGATCTGCGCACGGGTGTCGCCGGCGTCCAGCGCGGCGAGCGCCTGCTGGATGGCCGCGCTGCGGGCGCGGCGCCCCGCCCTGGCGCAGAAGAGGATGTCGACGGCGCGGAACTCGAGAGCGGCACTCATGGCGCGGGGCCCTTGTCGGGCGGGCGACTGATCCGGTCGAGCACAATGGCGAGCAGCACGATCACAAAGCCCGCCTCGAAGCCCATGCCGACCTGCACCGTGCTGAGCGCGCGCACCACCGGCACCCCGAGTCCCCCGGCTCCCACCAGCGCCGCGATCACCACCATGGACAGGCTCAGCATGATGCACTGAGTGATCCCGGCGAGGATGGTCGGGGCGGCGCTCGGCAGCTCCACCTTCCACAGCAGCTGCATGGGTGTGGCGCCAAACGCCTGACCGGCCTCCAGCAGCGCGGTCGGCACGGAGCTGACGCCCAGCTGCGTCAGTCGGATGGGGGCGGGCAGGGCGAAGATCACGGTGGAGATGAGCCCCGGCACCACCCCTAAGCCGAACAGTACCAGTGTCGGAATGAGGTACACGAAGGTCGGCAGCGTCTGCATCAGATCGAGCACCGGCCGCAGTGCGGCGTAGAGGCGCGGCCGGTGCGCCGCGGCGATGCCGACGGGCACGCCGATGGCGGTCGACACCAGCGCGGCCGCGATCACCAGCGACAGGGTCTCGAGCGTGGGCTCCCAGTACCCCTGATTCATGATGAAGAGAAGCGCGGCGACGACGAATGCAGCGAGCGGCAGCGAGCGCCGCAGCACCCAGCTCAGGGCGGCGGCGCCCAGGATCAGAAGCGGCGAGGGAATCGCGCGCAGCAGCGCGGTGAGTCCGTCGACGCTGCCGCGGATGACGGCGGACACGCCATCGAACAGCACCCGGCCATGGGTCTTCACGTACTCGATCATCACCGCGACGCTGTCGCCGACCGGAATCTTGTGATCGCTCACCCACAGCTCCAGGCTGAACCCAACGCGGAGCTTGCCGGCGCCGCTCATGGCCGAGAGCGCCGGACGTCCGTCGAAGGTGGTCACCCCCTCGAGCCAGCCGGCGACTACGGCGGGGTTCGCTTTGAGCCAGCTTTCCGCGGCCACCTCCGGTGGCTGATGGCGATCGAGAATGTCGGCCATCACTCGGCTCTCCTCTTGTGTCGTGAACGAGAGGTTGCGGAGCAGCCGGCCGATATTGGGGCACTGCGCCGAGTAGCCGGCGCGTGTGTTGGTGTCAACGCGCGCCTCGCCGTAGTTCGGTCCGAAGACCGCGTCTCCGCCGGACAGGTAGCGTAGATCGAAGCGCATGTTCATCGGGTGCGGGTCCCAGGCGAGAAACACAATGGGCGCGTGGGCGCGGAAGGCGCGTTCGACCTCCGCCAGCATGCCCTGCTCGCTCGACTCGACCAGTTTGAAATTGCCCAGGCCGAAGAGGTTCTGCCGCAGCATCCCCAGCACCAGGCGGTTGCCGTCGTTCCCCGGCTCGATGCCGTAGATCGAGTTGTGGAGCTGCGCGGCGTAGCGCTCGATGTCCGCGAAGCTGCGCAGGCCGGCCTCATAGGTGTAGGCGGGTACGGCGAGGGTGTACTTGGCCCCGGTCAGGTTGGCGCGTATGACTTCGACTGACTTGTCCGCCACGTAGCTCTTGCGGTCGCCTCCCTGCGAGGGCATCCAGTTGCCGAGGAATACGTCGATGTCTTTGTTCTTCATGGACGCGTAGGTCACCGGCAGGGACAGCACGGTGATCTCGGGACGGTACCCCAGATGGCGTATCAAGGCGGCGAACAGCGCAGTCGTGGCCGTCACGTCGGTCCAGCCGATGTCCGACAGCCGCACGATCCGGCAGGCCGCGTGGTCCGCGAGCGGCCGCGGCGCTGCCGGGACGTCGGGGGAGGCGACCGCTTCCGAGGTGGCGAGCGCAGTCAGCGCCGCGCACGCCGCCGCCCGCCACACGCGCTTGAACCCGCCGGCCGCCCCGACCCCCCTCAAGACCCTCGACTCAACTCGCGCCATGTGCGCTCCACTTGACCCGTGAGGCCGCCGACTCCATCATTTCCGTCTGGGCCTGAATAGCCGTTTAACGGACGGTCTGTCAAGTGCCTTTCGATCAGGCAAGTCACTGAGTAATAAAGCAGTATCGACTCGACAACTGGGGCGCCGCGAGGCGCCACGCAGCCGCTCCCGGACGAGTCTCTGGAGCACGCCGTTGAACAGGCAATCAACCACAC